>JANQRL010000020.1 GCA_028284605.1 Paracoccaceae bacterium
GAACTCCGTCTCCGTTTCTGCGCAAAGCCGCTCCAACGCCGCCCGGATCGCGCCATTCGCCGCCACCCCGCCGGCCACCGCGAAGCGTCGCGCGCCGGAGACGCGCAGGGCGTCCGCCGATTTCGCCAGAAGGATGTCGGTCACGGCGGACTGGAAGGCGGCGCAGAGATCGGCCCGGTCCTGGGCCCGCAGCCCCCCAACCCCGGCCACCGCCCTGTCGCGGGCCCGCAGGAGGGCGGTCTTGAGCCCGGAAAACGACATGTCGCAGCCAGGCCGGTCCAGCAGTGGCCGCGGCAGGTCGAACCGGGCCGGATCGCCGGCCAAAGCCTCCCGCTCGACCGACGGCCCGCCGGGCTGCGGCAGGCCCAAAAGCCGCGCCGTCTTGTCGAACGCCTCCCCCGGCGCGTCGTCGATGGTCCCGCCGAGGCGGGTGAAGGCGTCCGGCCCGTCGACGAGCAGGAACTGGCAATGCCCGCCGGAGACCAGCAGCATCAGATAGGGAAAGGCCAGATCGTCGGTCAGCCGGGGCGTCAGCGCATGGCCCGCCAGATGGTTCACCCCAATGAGCGGTTTGCCCGTCGCCGCGGCGAGCCCCTTCGCGCACATCACCCCGGCCAGCACCCCGCCGATCAGCCCCGGCCCGGCGGTGACGGCGATGGCATCGATCTGCCGCAGCGTCACCTGCGCCTCGGTCAAAGCCTCTTCGACACAGAGGTCGATCTTCTCGGCATGAGCCCTCGCCGCAATCTCCGGCACCACCCCGCCGAAGGGCGCGTGCAGGTCCGACTGGCCGAAGACCACCGAGGACAGGATCTCGCGCCCGCGCAGCACTGCCGCCGCGGTATCATCGCAACTGCTCTCAAGGCCGAGGATCAGGGGGGCGGAGGTCATGGGCGGGCCGGTTGCGCTTGGGTCTGCCGGAGGTAACATTCGGGACCCGACCGAACAATGGCCGCCCATGCCGATCCTGCTCATCACCCGCCCCGCCCCCGCCGGAGAACGCTTTGCCGAGGCGGTGCGGGCCGGGCCGGAGGTGACCGTGATCCTCGCTCCGCTGCAAAAGATCGCGCCGGTCGCGGCCGACCCGCTGCCCGAGGAGGTGACGGGCGTCGTCTTCACCTCCGCCAATGGCGTGGCTCAGGCGGGCCGGTTCGACCTGCCGCCGGGACTGACCGCCTGGTGCGTCGGCGACCGCACCGCGCAGGCCGCCAGCGAGGCCGGGTTCGACGCGGTCTCGGCCTCCGGCGACGCGGACGATCTCGTCGCCCTGATTCTCGACCGCGCGCCCTTGGGGCCGCTCATCCATCTGCGCGGCGAGCACGGTGTGGGCGACGTCTGCGGACGCCTCGTCGCTGGTGGCACGGCCTGCGCCGAGCGGGTGGTCTACCGGCAGGTTGCCGTGCCGCTCTCGCCCCGTGCGGCGCAGGTCCTCGACGCCTCCGATCCCGTCGTCCTGCCGCTCTTTTCGCCCCGTTCTGCCCGGATTCTTGCCGAAAGCGGGCCGTTCCGGGCCCCGCTCCATGTCGTTGCGATCAGCGAGGCCGTGGCGCGTGCCACCGCCGATCTGGCCCCGGCGACGCTCCGACCGGCACCGCGTCCGGACGGCGCGGCGATGGTGGCGGAAACCCGCACCGCGCTTGCCACCCTTGCCGCATCGGGATCGCTTGAGGCGCCTCCCGAGGCGGGATAGGGTGATCCGGGTGCGGGTGTGCCCTGGGATAAGGTGAAGGAAGACGAGCGTGGCCAAATCCGGAAAGGGCAAGCCGACCGACGCCGATCAGGCCGAAGAGAGCCCCGGCACTGCCGAGGAGGCGACGGCGGCGGACGCGCCCACGACGGAACCGGTCGAGGCGGCAGAGCCCGAGGCGGTCGAAGAGACCGGCGAACCCGACGCGGAGGCGAGCGCCACCGAGAGCGATACCCAAGAGGAGGCCGCCGGCGCCGTCGAAAGCGACGCGGACCCTGGCGAAGAGCCCGAGAATGCTGTGGAGGCGGACGCCTCTAGCGAGAGCGCGGACGGTTCTGTTGATATGGCCCCGAGCGACCAGGCCGAAGATGCCGTGGCCGAGGACGCTCAGCCTCAGGAGGCCCCAACCGAACCGGAACCGGCCCCGCGCCCCGAGCCGGCCCGGGAGCGCCCGCCGCCACCCAACAGTACCTTTCTGCCTCTCGCCCTCGGTGGCCTGGCCGCGGGTTTCATCGGCTACGGCGCGGCCTGGTTTCAGACGAATCAGGAGCCCGACCCGGCGGAACTTCTCGCCGCCCAGGACGGCCGGATCGCCGGCATAGAAGAACAGATCGCCGCCCTGCCGCCACCGGCCGATCTGGCCCCGCTGGAGACCCGCATCGCCGAGGGAGACGCGGCGCTCTCGGATGTCATGGCGTCGCTCGGCGCCGACCTCTCGCAGCAGATCGCCGAGGTCGGCGCACGCATTGGCGAGATCGAGACAAGGCTGACCGACATCGACGGACGCTTGTCTGAGGTCGAACGGCGCCCCAATGCCGACGGCGAGTTCAGCGAAGGCGCCATCGCCGCCTATGAGCGCGAAGTGGCCGCCCTGCGCGAGGAAATCGCCGCCCAGCAGGCCCGGATGCAGGCCCTTGCCGATGAGGCGGCCGGGCAGCTCGAAGCGGTGCAGGCCGAGACCGCAGCGGCCCAGGCGGAGGCCGAGGCCGCCTCCCGTGAGGCCGCGATCCGCGCCGCTCTGGCTCGGATCGAGACGGCGCTGGGCGACGGCGTGCCCTATGGCGAGGCCCTGGCCGAGCTTGAAGCGGCGGGCGTGACGCCCGACCCGGCGCTCGCTGCCGGAGCCGCAGAAGGCGTGCCGACCCTCGCATCGCTTCAGGAGGGCTTCCCCGATGCGGCCCGGGCCGCGCTCTCCGCCGTCCGCGAAGCGGGCGAGGCCGGAGAGGCCGGCGGCGTTGGGGGCTTCCTGCGCAGCCAGCTCGGTGTCCGCTCTGTCGCGCCGCGCGAAGGGAACGACCCCGACGCCGTTCTGTCCCGCGTCCAGGCCGCGGTCACCGAAGGACGCCTTGCCGATGCGCTGTCGGAGATGGAGGCTCTGCCCGCTTCCGCCGCCGACGCACTCTCCGCCTGGGCCGAGACCGCCAGCCAGCGGGTCGGAGCGACCGCGGCCATCGCCGCGCTCCTTGCTGAACTGAACGAGAATTGAGGTCCGCCCGATGCTCTGGTCCCTGATCAAAATCCTGATCTTCGTGGCGGCGGTCACCGCGCTGACCTACGGCGCCATCGAATTGATGGAGCTCGATGGCGGTGCGGTCGTCTCCTTCGCCGGGATGGAGGTGAGCCTCTCCCCGCTCCAGATCGTGATCGGATTCGTGCTCCTGGTCCTGGTGGTCTGGCTCGGGATCAAGATCTTTCAATTCCTCGTTGCGCTGGTGCATTTCCTGAACGGCGACGAGACGGCGATCTCGCGCTATTTCACCCGCAATCGGGAGCGGTGCGGGCTCGACGCGCTCTCCGAAGGAATGGTGGCGCTCGCGTCGGGCGAGGGGCGGCTGGCGCTGACCAAGGCGCAACGCGCCGGGCGCTATCTGAACCGCCCGGAGCTGACCGGTCTCCTCACCGCCCAGGCCGCGGAGATGGCCGGCGACCGGCCCACGGCGGAGGCGACCTACAAGGCGCTCCTGACCGACGACAAGACCCGGTTTGTCGGGGTTCGTGGACTGCTGAAGCAAAAGCTCGAGGCGGGCGATACCGACACTGCGATGAAGCTGGCGGAGAAAGCCTTCGCGCTCCGGCCGAAGCACGACGAGACCTCCTCCACGCTCCTCCAATTGCAGGCCGAGCGCGAGGATTGGTCCGGTGCGCGCAAGACGCTTGCCGCGAAGCTCCGCGGCGGGACCATGCCGCGGGATGTGCATAAGCGGCGCGATGCGGTGCTGGCATTGTCGGAGGCCCGCGACATGCTGGCCGAGGGCAAGGATATCGAGGCGCGGGCGGCGGCGATCGAGGCCAACAAGATGTCCCCCGATCTGATCCCTGCGGCGGTCATGGCGGCGCGGGCCTATATCGACGAGAAGCGTCCGCGCTACGCAACGAGGATCCTGACCGCTGCCTGGCGCGCCCAACCGCATCCCGATCTCGCCGCGGCCTTTGCCGAGATCGAACCGAACGAGGATCCGCAGGCCCGGATCAAGCGGTTCCGCGCGCTGACCCGGCTGAAGCCGGACCATCCGGAGACGAAGATGCTCCTGGCCGAACTGGAGATCGCTGCGGAGAACTTTCCGGCGGCGCGTCGCGCAATGGGCGATCTCGCCGAGACCGACCCGACCAAGCGCAGCCTGACACTGATGGCGGCGATCGAACGGGGCGAAGGCTCGGACGATGCGATCGTGACGGCCTGGCTCGCCAAGGCCCTGACCGCATCGCCCGGCCCGCAATGGATCTGCGAGGCGGATGGCAAGCCTTATCCGCAGTGGCAGCCGGTCACCGATGGCGGGTTCGACACGCTGAGATGGAAGACGCCGCCGGACGGCGAGATCGCGATGCCCGGCGGGACGGAGATGCTGCCGCTGATCGTCGGGCAGGTCGAGGACCGCTCCCACGAACAGCCCGACGAGGACGGCTCGACGGTCGAGGCCCCCGACGCGGAGGTTCTCGATGCCGAGGCGTCGGACACCTCCGAGCCGGCGGAGGCCAAGCAAAAATAGTCCTTCCCGCCACCGGGGCGCGGTGCTAAGAGCCGCGCCGGGGCCGCTGTAGCTCAGCTGGTAGAGCACGTCATTCGTAATGATGGGGTCGGGGGTTCGAGTCCCTTCAGCGGCACCAGTTCGACTTGGCCATCGCGCTCTGCGCTGTTTCTGGGCCGGTTCGGCTCTCTCTCCCGTTCGGCGCGACTTCTCGGATACCACGCGCGGCGATAGGCTCGCGCTGCAAGAGGGGGGAAGCCCATGTCCGACATTGCCGATTGGTGGTCCACCGCGATCATCGACATGGAACCGGGGCGGATCGCGATCCGGGGGGTACCGATCGAGGAGCTGATCGGCCGCGAGAGCTTTGCCGGCATGATCTGGCGGATGCTGCGCCCCGATCCGCCAGCGCCCGGACAGCTTGCCCTGATGGAGGCCGCCCTCGTCGCCGCGGTCGATCACGGGCCCCAGGCGCCCTCCATCGCCACGGCCCGGATGGCGGTGACCTGTGGGCTGGGGCTCAACGGGGCGCTCGCCTCGGCCGTCAACATGCTGGACGATGTGCATGGTGGGGCCGGCGAACAGGCGATGGAGTTCTTCACGGAGGTCAGCGCCGGCATGACGAGCGGCCAGACGCCTGAACAGGCCGCCGCCGCCGGCATCGATACCTGGCAAAAGGAGCGCTCCCGCTACATCCCCGGTTTCGGCCATCGCTTCCACAAACCCGAGGACCCGCGCGCCCCGCGCCTCCTCGCCCTGACCGACGAAGCCGCCGCGTGTGGTGTCGTCTCGGGCCGTTTCGCGACGGCGGCCCGCGCGGTGCAGGCGGTCCTGAACGAGCGCCGGGACAAGCCGGTGCCGATGAACATCGACGGCGCCACAGCGGTGATCTACGCCGAGCTGGGCTTTGACGCTCCGCTCGCGCGCGGACTCTTCTGCCTCTCCCGGTCGGTCGGCATCCTGGCCCATGGCTGGGAGCAGATGCAGCAGGGCGGGCGCAACAAGGGGCCGACGCCGCCCGAATACCGCTGGACCTATACCGGGCCACCGGCGGCAGACTGAACGGCGGCCCTTTGACTTGGTCCCGGCTTTGCGATTCATTCATCCTTGTTGGGCACCAGTGACGAGCAGACCCCGCCGGGGCCGTGCGGGAAGGACGGGCAATGCAGCTTTCGGTCAGTTTCGAGAACACCACCGGCACCGCCGGACGCAGCTCCGGTCCGGTCCAGGTCGGCTGGTTCCTGAGCGAGCCCAAGGGCGGCATCATCTACGACCCGCCGGAACGCTTCCGCGGTGCGGAGAAGAACAGGACCCATGCCAAGAGCGCCTCGCGCTGCCCCGCCGTCATCAATATGGAAAGCCGGTACTTCGTCATCCCCTGCCCCTTCGACCTCAATCTCGGCTTCGCCCGGGACAAGGAGGGGCGACCCGGCGTGCGAAATCTGAGCGGCACCAAAAGCAGCATCCGCGCCGGCAAGCTGAACCAGAAGATCCATGTGACGCCGGAGATCGAGTGGCGCTATCCCGGCATCCCGACGATCCAGGTGACGACGCCTTATGTCTTCATCTCCGACGAGCCGGTCTATGTCACCCAGCTCTCCTGCTTCATGCATTACAGCGCCGATCCGCTGCCCGGGACGATCTTCGGCGGGCGCTATCCGATCAATGTCTGGCCCCGGCCGCTGATGTGGGCCTTCGAGTGGCACGACACGGAGAAGCCGATCCGGATCAAGCGCGGCGATCCGTGGTTCTATGTCGGGATGGAGACGATGCCGCAGGACCGGCCGGTGGCATTGACCGAGGTGGAGCGTACGCCGGAGCTTCTGGACTACATGGATCTGATCTCCGGCGCGGTGAATTACGTCAACCAGACCTTCTCGCTCTTCGAGGCGGCGGAGGCGCGCCGGCCCGGGACGCTCGTGAAACCGGTCCAGCGGAAATGACCCAGGCGCAAGGCGCCGCACCCGATCTGGCGACACTGCGCCAAACCGCCTGCCGGCTGCATGGCGACGGCAAGCAGCCGGAGGCGCTCGACGCCTATCAGCGCTATCTGAACCGCCGGCCGGAGGATGCCGGCATCTGGTCCAATCTCGGCGCCCTTCTGCGCGCCATGGCGCAGCACCGCGACGCCGCGCGTGCCCATGCCCGGGCCCACGCGCTCGATCCCGATCTCTCGGGCGTGCGCAACAATTATGCCAACGTCCTCTCCGATATCGGGCGCTATGACGAGGCCATCGCCCTGCGGCACGCGATCCTGGAGGCCGATCCGTCCGATCTGAACCAGAGGGCGCTGATCGGGCGGGCGCTGCGCGGGCAGGGGCGCTATGGTGACGCCATCGCCTATCTGGAACACGCCGCGGCCCAGCATCCGCAGGAGGCGGAGTTCAGGCTGCAACTGGCCTTCGCCCGGCTCGGTGCGGGCGATTACATGGCGGGATTCGAGAGTTACCGGGCCCGTTGGGACACTGACGAGATAAAGCAGATCGACTTGCCGTTTCCGCGCTGGGATGGCGCGGATCTTGCGGGGAAGACTGTGCTGGTGATGCCGGAACAGGGCTTTGGCGACGCGGTCCTTGTCCTGCGGTTCCTCCCGCTCCTCAGGGCGCGCGCCGCCACAATCTTCTGCCTGACCGAAAAACCGATGACGCGGCTCTTCGACGGGCTGGAGGGGGCCGACTGGACCGGCCCGTCGCTCGCCAAGGATGCGCCCATCGACGTCTATCTGACGCTGATGGACCTGCCGCGGCTCGGCCTCACGGACCGAGGCGATATCCCGCCCCCGACCAAGCTGAACGTCCCGGAGGAGTCCGTGGCGCGCGCGCAGGCCATCGTCGCGCCCTTCCCCGAGGCGTTCCGCATCGGTGTCGTCTGGTCCGGCTCCACGACCTACAAGGGCAACGCCTTCCGGTCGTTCAGCCACCGCGATTTCCTGCCCCTGACCGAGATCGCGGATGTCCAGCTCTTCTCGCTCTACAAGGGCCCCCATCTCGACGCCTTCCGGCAGGACGGCAGCGCGGCGTTCATCGTCGACGCCTCCGGAAGCGACCGGGACTTCGCCGATTGCGCCGCGCTGATGCAGGAGATGGACCTGATCATCACCTCCGACACCGCCGCCGCCCATATCGCGGGCTCGCTCGGCCTGCCGACCTGGACTGTGCTCCATTGGGACCCGTTCTGGGTCTACACCCATACAGGCGAGACGACACCGTGGTATCCGTCCATGCGGCTCTTCCGGCAGGACGCGCCGCTGGACTGGGACAGCGCCTTCGTCAAAGTCGGCAAGGCGCTGCAAGAGACCGTCGAAGACTGGCGCAGGAAGGCGGCCTGATGGATGATGTTCTGATCCCAGTTGCCCCGGGCGAGCTGATCGACAAACTCACGATCCTGCGGCTGAAGACGGAGCGGATCGCCGATCCGGCGAAGCTCGCAAACATCCGACACGAGAAGGCGCTGCTGGAGGAAACCGCCCGCAAGGCGCTGCCGGCCACGCCCGAGATCGGGGCACTCAGGGAAGAACTCTATGAGATCAACGCCCGGCTCTGGCAGATCGAGGACGATATCCGCGCCTGCGAGGCGGCGGGCGATTTCGGGGCGCGCTTCATCGAGCTTGCCCGGGCGGTCTATGTCACCAACGACAGGCGGGCGGATGTGAAGCGGCGGATCAACACCCATCTCGGCTCGGCCATCGTCGAGGAGAAGAGCTACGCCGATTACGGGTCCGGCGGGTGACGCCCACGGAGCGGATCAAGGCGGCGCGGGCGGATCTCCTGACCGCGCAGAAAGACCTGGTCGAGGCCCTGCAGTCGGAGCGCAGCCGGCGCCGGGGCGCCCTGAACCGCGCGCTTTTCGAGATCCGGCAGATGCTCTCTCCGGACGTCCGGTACTTCTCTCAAGCCGGGCAAGATGCGGTCGTCGACCAGGTTCTCAAGCACAAGCGCGGCGGGACCTTCCTCGATATCGGCGGTTATGACGGCGTGACCGGCTCCAACACCTTCTTCCTGGAGGTCTTTCGCGGCTGGACCGGCCTGCTGGTAGAGCCGGTGCCGGCCAATCTGAAAAATGCGCGGGAGGTCCGGCGCTGCCCCTGCCTCGGCTGTGCCGTCGCGGCGGAGGCCGGAGAGGCGGCGTTCATCGAGGTTCAGGCGGGCTTCACCCAGATGAGCGGCCTTGCCGCGACCTACGATCCCGGGCTTCTGGAGACCGTCCGCGCCGATCCGCGCCATGCCGAAGAGATCATCAGGGTCCCGACCCGGACCCTCGCCAACCTCTTCGAGGAGGCTGGAACCCCCCGCCCGGACTTCGTCTCGCTCGATATCGAGGGCGGGGAGATCGCGGTGCTGGAGACCTTGGATTTCGACCGCTACCGCCCCCGTCTCTGGGCCATCGAGAACAACACCGGGTCATCGGACCTGCCCAATCTGATGCGAGAGCGCGGCTACGACCTGATCGAGTTCTGCGGTCAAGACGACATTTACCACGATAGGCGCGCCATTAACCCTGATCGCGCCGAATAGGGCCGTTTCGCCACCTTTGCGTCCGCGTGAGGCCCGGTTTACCCGCTTCGGTTCCGGCTCGTGCAGTCGGAGTTGGGGGCCAGGATCATGGCGGGCGGCGAGGCGCAATCGAACCGGGCGCCGGTCATCATCAAGCGCAAGAAGGTCGTCGGCGGCGACGGCCACCATGGCGGCGCCTGGAAGGTCGCCTATGCCGACTTCGTGACGGCCATGATGGCCTTCTTTCTGCTGATGTGGCTCTTGAACGCCACGACCGAGCAACAGCGCAAGGGGCTGGCGGACTACTTCTCCCCGACCCTGCCGATCAACCGGATGTCCGCCGGCGGTGAGGGGGCGTTCGGCGGCGACTCCATCTTCACCGATGATACCCTGGCGCATAACGGCTCCGGCACCAGCGACCGCGCGCCCGCCGCGGCCGATACGCTGAACCTCATAGAGGGGAGCGACGGGATGAGCCAGGAGGCCGCCGAGACCGCTGCGCTCGAGGATATCGAGGAGCAGTTGATCGGCCGTGGCGGTGAGAGTTTGCTCTCCGATCAGGCGCTGCGCCACGTCGTGACACGGCTGACCGATGAAGGGCTGGTGATCGAGGTGTTCGCCCGGCCGGGCGCGCCGCTCTTCGAGCCCGATACCGCCACGCCCCAACCGGTCACGAAGGACATCATCGCTGTGCTTGCCCGGGTGTCGGGACTTGTCGAGAACGAGGTCGCGGTCGCCGGCCACACCCGGGCGCGTCCCTTGGTTCAAGCGGTCAATCCGGTCTGGTCGCTCTCGACAAACCGGGCCCAGCAGGTGCGGACCCTCCTTGAGGCGGGCGCACTCGATCCGGCGCGCATTCGCCGCGTTACCGGCCATGCCGACCGGATGCCGGCGGCACGCGACCCGCTTGCCGTGCGCAATGACCGGATCGAGGTGATCCTGCTGCGTTCCGACCTCTGATACCGAATAGTCGTTCCGATTTTAGCTGTTAGCCGACCGTTAATCGGCGGGCCTTAGGGCTGGATCAGGATTCCGGATCAGACGTGACGCAGAAAGGCTCGGTTCATGACCATTTCCTCCTCCCTCAATGCCAGCGTGGCCGGCCTGGCCGCGAATGCCAACCGGCTGGCGACGATCTCCGACAATATCGCGAATGCCTCGACCTTCGGCTACAAGCGCGCGGTGACCGAGTTCCACTCGATGGTGATCGAAAGCGGCCAGGGCACCTATTCCGCCGCCGGTGTGCGGTCCACGACCGGCCGGCTGATCGATGAACGCGGCTCGCTGGTTTCCACCTCGAACCCCACCGATCTCGCGGTCCGCGGTCGCGGTATGCTGCCGGTGACGACCAGCACCTCTGTCGGGGTGGAGAACGGCAATTCGCCGATCCTGCTGGCAACGACCGGATCGTTCCGGCCCGACGATCAGGGATATCTGACCTCGCCGGCGGGGCTCGTCCTGATGGGTTGGCCGGCCAATCCCGATGGGACAATTCCCACCTTCCCGCGCGATACGACCGATGGACTCGAGCCCGTGCGGATCAACTCGAACCAGTTCGCCGGGGAACCGACGACGCAGATCGAACTCGCCGCCAACCTGCCGGCGACCGCGACGACATCGGACTCGACCGGCCAATCGGAGGAGTTGTCGATCGAGTATTTCGACAATCTCGGCAAGTCGGAGAGTCTCTCGGTCGAATTCGTCCCCACTGTTCCGGCCACCGGGGAATCCAACGAATGGACGATGATCCTGCGCGACAGCGCGTCCGCCGGCGCTGTCGTCGGCGAGTACACGCTCACCTTCGACGCCAGCCGCGCCGCTGGCGGCACGCTGCAGGCGGTGACCGACACGTTCGGCGGCGGCGCCTACGACCCGGCGACCGGCGAGATCACGGTCAACGTCAATGGCGGGCCGCTGACCATCGATATCGGAATGCTCGGCACGTCGAGCGGTCTGACCCAGCTCTCGGATGCCTTCACCCCGGTCTCGATCCAGAAGAACGGCACACCCGTCGGTTCGCTCACCTCGATCGAGGTCGATGCCAACGGCTATGTCAGCGCGTTCTTCGATACCGGCATCAACCGGGTCATCTATCAGGTCCCCCTGGCGAATGTCTCCAACATGAACGGGCTTGAGACCCTCGACCAGCAGACCTACCGGGCGACACCGGATAGCGGGACCTTCTTTCTCTGGGACGCCGGCGATGGACCGACCGGTGACATCGTGAGCTTCGCCCGCGAGGAATCCGCGACCGACGTGGCCGGCGAACTGACCCAACTGATTCAGACGCAGCGGGCCTACTCGTCGAACGCGAAGGTGATCCAGACCGTGGACGAAATGCTCCAGGAGACCACCAACATCAAGAGGTAGTGCGCGGGCGCTGGCGCCCGGCCGGATTGAGCCATGAGCATATCCCATTCCCTGTCCAATGCCCTGAGCGGGTTGAATGCCAGCTCACGAGGAGCCGAGATCATCTCGTCCAACATCGCCAACGCGATGACGGAAGGATATGGGCGCCGCAGCCTCGACCTGTCCACAGGCATGGTCGGTGCGCGCGGTGGCGGCGTCCGCATCGACGGGATCCTCCGCCATGTCGATCGGGGCATTCTCGGCGATCGCCGGCTGGCCGAGGCGGAGTTGCTGGGCCGGACGCGAACCAGCGACATGCTGCAGCGGCTGGAGCAGAGCATCGGCGGAATCGGTTCCGGCACAGCGATCGACGATCGCATCGTGGCACTCGAGCAATCTCTGATCGCGGCGACGGGCGACCCGTCGAACGATCTGCGCCTGCAGAGTGTGGTCGACGGGTTCAACGGCCTGATCAGGACGCTCGACGCCGCGTCGGACGTTGTGCAGTCGCTCCGTCAGGAGGCCGATGCCGACATTGCCGGCATGGTGGAGACGCTGAACCGTTCGCTAGGTCATGTCGAGCGGTTGAACGCCGATATCTCCCGCGCGATCAATACCGGCGGCGACCCATCGAGCCTGATGGATGCGCGTCAGGTTGCCATCGACCGGATCGCAGAACTCGTGCCGATCCGCGAACTGGATCGCGCCGGCGGCCAGATCGCGCTGATCACGACCGCCGGTCAGACCCTGCTCGACGGCGGCCGCGTGGAAATCGGATTTGAGCCGACGCCGGTCATCGTCCCGGAGATGACCGTCGCCTCCGGTGGCCTGTCGGGACTGACCGTCAACGGCGATCCGGTGGCCGGGCAGGGTCCGGCGGGCGCCCTTGACGGGGGCGCGATCGGGGCCGCTTTCGCGTTGCGCGACAGTAGCCTTGTCGGCGCGCAGGCCGGCCTTGACGCTGTCGCGCGCGACCTCGTGGAACGGTTCCAGGACCCGATGACGGATCCGACCCTTGCGGCCGGCGCTCCCGGGCTTCTGACCGATGCCGGCGCCGCTTTCGATCCCGCAGACGAGGTTGGTTTGTCGTCCCGCCTCGCGCTCAACCCCATCGTCGACCCGGCCCAGGGCGGCGCGCTCTGGCAGCTCCGTGATGGTGTCGGCGCCACCGCGGCCGGCCCAGCCGGCAGCACGAGCCAACTCGATTCCTGGAGAACCGCTCTGGCCGATCCGCGCGCCATGGCGGGTGGTGGCGCCGCCGCTTCGTCCGCGGCTCATGCCACCGCCTTTCTCTCCCGCCTCGGTGTCGACCGGCTCGCCGCCGAAGAGGAGCACAGCTTTGCCGCCGCGCGGTGGGAAACCCTGCGCCAGTCGGAACTCGCCGGCGGGGTCGACACCGACTACGAGATGCAGATGTTGCTCCGCGTCGAGGAAAGCTATGCGGCCAATGCCCGAGTGATCCAGACAATCGAGAGCATGATGCAAACGCTGCTGGAGATCTGACACATGACGCTGACCACCATCGGAACCATGTCCCAGCACTTCATCACGCAACGCCAGAACGTGGGTATCCGCGACCGGCTCAACACGCTCACGGAAGAGCTTTCCACCGGACGGGCCAGCGATCTCACACGCCATCTCGGCGGCGACGCCGGCCGGCTCGGCCAGGTTGACCGACGGCTCGGGCTGATCGAAAGTTTCAACGCCTCGGCTAGCCGACTGGCCCAGATCGCCGGCACGATGCAGACCGCGCTCGATCGGATCGAGAGCCGCCGCGGCGTTCTGACCGACGAATTGCTGCGGATCACCGAGGCCAGCCCGCCCTCACAGCGCCAGGCGGCGGCTGAGGCGGGCCGCGCCGGTTTTGACGAGATCGTCGGCGCGCTCAACATGCGGATCGGCGGTGCGGCGCTCTTCGCCGGGGCCGATGCGGCCGGCACAGCCCTTGCCGATGCCGAGGCGATGTTCGAGGACCTGCGGGTCGCCGTGACAGGCGCGGCCCCGGCGACGGCCGCCGATCTCGCCGCCGTCGTGGATGCCTGGTTCGACGATCCGGCCGGCGGCTTCGCGACGATGGGATATACCGGCGATACCGGGGCCGCGCCCGAGCGCCCGATCGACAGCGCGACCCGGATCAGTCTCGATACCCGGGCCGATGCGGTAGAGATCCGAGATATCCTGAAGGCGGCTGCCCTGGCCGCGCTGGCCATTGATCCGGCGGCGTCTCTCTCGCCCGGGGAGAGCAACGCCGCGCAGCGCGAGGCCGGCCTCAGACTGACCGCGTCGGCCGAGAGCTTCGCCGGCCTGCGCGGCCGGCTCGGCGCCACCGAAGCCGAGATCGATACGGCGATCGCTCGGTTGGGCGCGGAGGCGGCTGCGCTGGGCCAGATCCGCAACGATCTTGTGCGGAAGGACCCGTTCGAAACCGCCAGCGCCCTGGAACAGACCCGGTTGCAACTGGAGACGCACTATACCGTCACCGCCCGGCTCGCCCGGCTGTCCTTCACGGAGTATCTCAGATGAGGGCACTTTGCCTGCTGCTGGCTTTCGCGCTCGGCCTCGCCATGATCGCGCCGGCTTCGGCGGCTCCGGTCCGGCTCAAAGACCTGGTGGAGTTCGACGGCGTGCGCAGCAACGACCTGGTCGGATATGGCCTGGTGGTCGGGCTGAATGGGACCGGAGACGGGTTGCGCAACTCCCCTTTCACCGAAGAGATCATGACCAACGTTCTCGAACGGCTCGGTGTCAACGTGACCGGCGAGCAGTTCCGGCCGCGCAATGTCGCCGCCGTCCTGGTGACCGCGAAACTGCCGCCCTTCGCCCGTGCCGGAACGCCGATCGACGTGACGGTTTCGGCCATCGGCGATGCCAGTTCGCTCCTCGGCGGAACCCTCGTCATGACACCGCTCAACGCCGCCGATGGCAGTATCTACGCCGTCGCGCAGGGCACGATCATCGCCGGCGGCGCGACGGCGCAGGGCGCGGCGGCCGAGGTGACCCAGGGCGTTCCGACGAGCGGCGCGATCCCGTCCGGCGCAACAGTGGAGCGCGAGGTGGCGTTCGACTTTGCGGGGCTGACGTCCTTGCGGCTGGCCCTGCGGACCCCGGACTTCACCACCGCGGCACGGATCGAGAGCGCCGTGAATGCGAGCTTCGGGCGGCCGGTTGCCGTGATGCTCGACGCGGGTACGGTGCGGGTCGATATCTCCGCCACCGGCCAGCGCTCGCCGGCCCATGCGCTCGGCGTGATCGAGAACGTGCTCGTCGAGCCGGAGCGTCGCGCGCGCGTCGTCGTCGACCAGAGGTCGGGAACGATCGTGATGGGCGAGGATGTCCGGATCAGCCGTGTCGCGGTGAGTCAGGGGAACCTTACGCTGCGCATCGAGGAGGTGCCGGTTGCGGTACAGCCGAACCCGTTCTCCGAGGGCGAGACGATCGTGGTTCCGCGCAGCCGGGCCGGGATCGAGGAGGAACCCGGGATCGGACTGGCGGAAATCAGATCCGGCAGTTCGCTCTCCGAGGTCGTTGCCGGTCTCAATGCGCTCGGCGTCTCGCCGCGAGACATGATCGACATCCTGAAGACGATCAAGGCCAGCGGCGCGCTGCATGCCGAGTTCGTCGTTCGCTGACCCTGACGCGCCCGGGCATGTGGAGGTGCAGATTGGCGATATCACCCCGGGGACATCTTGGGGGGCGGACCGGTCTCCGGAACGTCGTCAGAGCCGCCATCGACGATACCAACAGAGAGGACAGGTCGCCGCGCCCCGAGCATAGGACGAGTTAGAGCTGCCCGGCAGGATCGAAAGCGGCACCATTCCTGCCGATCCGACCCGCGAGCGATGGCGAGCATGTCCGCACGCCGCTGCCGCAAGGTTCTTCGGGGGCTGGATCGCGAGGCGGCAACGAGGCTTCTGCTCGCTGCCAAAGACCCTGGCATGAACGGCATCCCGATCCGGGAACGCCGCTTTGCGATGTCTCTGGAACACGAGCTTCTGGTGACGACCTCCGGTTGACCCGGATACTCCCGGCATACGGAAATCGGCGTCCAGAGAAGCCGGCGCAGATAGGCGACCATCCGACCGAGCTTTGCCAAACGGATCCCGACCCGCTGGAGACAATCCATCGAGATTATCCATATCAATTCTTGAGCAACTGACGTTCCAGGTCGCTCGGAGTTCGATTTCGGTTGGTTTCGGAGCGATGGATGGTCCGCCCGCCATAAAAGGGCCAAGATGATGGTCGCGGAGGTCGACTGCCCGCCGGCAAGCGGGAGGCGGAGCTCGCCCCCCGGCGTCGGGGCCCGCATTGCCGACGCCGATCCCGCCCAAGACTCAGCGGACAAGGCCCGAATCCGGCCTTTCTCCCTCTCAATTCAGCGACGGCTTGCCCGATCCTGGCGCGACCAGCCTCGCCGCTTGGCAAAGCCTGCTTGCCATCCGCCGTCACAGCCGGTCTTATACGGCACGCTTACCGGGCCAGAACCGGGATAACGGGAGGAAAACGAATGAAATTCACGACACTTTCGGGCCTTGCGGTCGTCACGGCGTTTGGTGCCGGCACGGTGCTGGCCCATGATCACGGAGATCGCACCGGCTGGCCGGAGAGCTTCACCGTGGGCACCGCCTCGCAAGGCGGCACCTACTTCGCCTACGGCTCCGGCTGGGCCAATCTGGTCGCCGAGGAGCTGGAGCTCTCGGGCGGCGGCGAGGTCACCGGCGGCCCGATGCAGAACATGGCGCTGGTTCATACCGGCGAGGCGCAGTTCGGGATGACCACGATGGGCCCGGCGGCCGAGTCGCTCGCGGGTACCAATCCGATCGCGCCGGGGCTCCAGATGGACATGGCCTGCGCGATGTTCCCGATGTACCAGACCCCGTTCAGCGTCACCGCGCTCTCCGCTTCGGGTATCACGTCGATTGCCGACATCCCGGTCGGCGCGCGGATCGGCTTCGGCCCGGCGGGCTCGACCTCCGACACCTACTTTCCGCGCATGATGGAAGAGCTCGGCGTCGAGTTCGAGCGCCGCAACGGCGGCTGGACCGACCTGGGCGGTCAGCTTCAGGACGGTCTGCTCGACGTCATCGCCTTCGCCGCCGGCGTTCCGGTCCCGGCGGTCAGCCAGCTCGAAGTGCAGACGGATGTGAACATCATCGAGTTCACCGAGGACGAGCAGGCGCAGATCATGGCGGCCTTCCCGGTCTCCGAATTCGCCATCGCGGCCGACACCTACACGACGCTCGAAGGTGACGCGCGCTCGGTGTCGATGTGGAACTTCGCCATCGCCAATTGCGACCTGCCCGAAAGCTTCGTGAAGGCCGTGGTGGACGTGGTGATGTCCGACAACGAGCGGATGGTGAACATCCACCGCGCCGCCCGCTCCACCCTGCCGGAGAACTGGGACAAGAACGGCGTGCTGATGTGGCACCCCGGTGCCGCCGCCTGGTTCAAGGAAAACGCCGGTGCCGACATCCCCGACGACATGATCCACGGGATGTGATCGGACTGTGCTAAGATAGGCGGGGGCCGTTCGGGGAAATGGGACGGCCCCCGCCGCATTTGAAGGGGAGGGGGCGATGTCGGAGACAGCGCAACAGGGGGACCGGACCGACGGACCGGTGATCGCCGAGGATGTCGATGTCGAGCCGGTCGAGCGCAATCGGCGTCTCTTCACCGGCTGGCACTACGCCTTCATCGCCGGTTTCGCGACGATCTACGCCGCCTTCCACATGGCCGCCCTGAATGGCTTATCGATCTCCGACTGGACCGGGGTCGAGATCGGGTTCCTGCCGCAGTTTCCGATGGAGACCTGGAACTTCCGCATCGTCCATGTCGCGGGTGCCCTGGCGCTCGGCTTCCTGCTCTTCGCGGCCTATGACTTCACCGGCGACCGGGCGCGCCGCGACACGCCGATCACCGGCTATGTCGCCTATGCCCTGCTCCTGCCCGCGCTCTACTCGATCTGGACCGCGTTGAGCTTCGCCCGCCGGATCGCGGACGGAGAGATGTGGAACGGCATCGCGCCGGAATTCGTCAATCCCGAGATCTACCATTTCGGCATCCCGCTCCTCGTCGCGACCTTCGGCGGCATCGTCGTCGGTTGGGTCCATCGGCGCGACCGGGCCGGGTTCTCGGCACCGGACGTGGTGCTGGCGCTTTGCGGGGTCAGCGTCGCGGTCTACCTGATCACGATCTACGGCACCTTGATGCGCAACTCGACCGGCACCCCCTTCGCGCCGATCGGGATCAGCCTCGCCGCCGTCGCGGGCACCGCGCTGATCATGGAGCTAACGCGCCGGGTCGCCGGTCTCGCGCTGATCATCATCGCCGGCGTCTTTCTGGTCTATGTCTTCGTGGGCGACCTTCTGCCGGGCTTCCTGAACGCGCCCGACATCGCCTGGACCCGGTTCTTCAGCCAAGTCTACACCGATGCCGGCATCCTCGGGCCGACCACCGCGGTCTCCTCGACCTATATCATCCTCTTCATCATCTTCGCCGCGTTCCTTCAGGCGTCGAAAGTTGGCGACTACTTCGTCAACTTCGCCTTCGCCGCCGCCGGCCGCGCCCGGGGCGGCCCGGCCAAGGTGGCGATCTTCGCCTCCGGCCTGATGGGGATGATCAACGGCACGAGCGCCGGCAACGTCGTGGCCACCGGCTCTCTCACGATCCCGCTGATGAAGAAGGTGGGCTATCACAGGAAGACCGCCGGCGCGGTCGAGGCCGCGGCATCGACCGGCGGCCAGATCATGCCGCCGATCATGGGCGCCGGCGCCTTCATCATGGCCGAGATCACCGGCATTCCCTATCAGGAGATCGCCATCGCCGCGATCATCCCGGCGGTGCTCTATTTCGTGTCGATCTACTTCATGGTCGATTTCGAGGCCGCCAAGCTCGGCATGCGCGGGATGCGCGAGGATGAGCTGCCGAAGTTCCGCGACATGGTGCGGCGGGTCTTCCTCTTCATCCCGATCATCATCCTGATCGCGGCGCTTTTCATGGGCTATTCGGTGATCCGCGCAGGCACTCTGGCGACCGCCGCCGCGGCGGTGGTGAGCTGGCTCACCCCCTACCGGATGGGCATCCGATCGATCATCAAGGCGTTCGAACTCGCCGGCGTGATGTCGATCCAGATCATCGCCGTTTGCGCCTGTGCCGGGATCATCGTCGGGGTGATCTCGCTGACCGGGGTCGGCGCGCGGTTCTCGGCGCTGCTGCTGGGGCTGGCCGAGGCCAACCAGCTCGTGGCGCTGATCTTCGCCATGTGCATCGCGATCCTGCTGGGCATGGGGATGCCCACGACAGCGGCCTATGCGGTGGCGGCGAGCGTCGTGGCCCCGGGCCTCGTGCAGATGGGCATCCCGATGCTCACCGCCCATTTCTTCGTCTTCTACTTCGCGGTGGTCTCGGCGATCACGCCACCCGTGGCCTTGGCGAGTTACGCGGCGGCGGGGATATCAGGCGCGAACCCGATGGAGACCTCCGTCGCCTCGTTCAAGATCGGCATCGCCGCCTTCATCGTGCCGTTCATGTTCTTCTACAACTCGGCGATCCTGATGGAGGGCACCTGGTTTGAAGTCATCCGGGCCGGGGTTACGGCGGTCTTCGGCGTGTTCCTCCTGTCCTCCGGCGTGCAGGGCTGGTTCATGAACGGCCGGGCGGCGTGGTTCATGCGGCTCGGGCTGATCCTGGCGGCCCTCTTCATGATCGAAGGCGGCTGGATCACCGACTTGATCGGGGTCGGAGCGGCGGTCGCCCTGGTCCTCGTGCAGCGCGTCTTCCACCCCGATCCGGACGCCCAGATCGAGGTACGCGGGGCCGACTGAGCGGTCAGAAGTAGCTCTGGACGAGGCTGCCGGCGATCAGCGCCCAGCCATCCGCGATGACGAAGAAGGCGAGCTTGAACGGCAGCGACACGATGGCCGGCGGCACCATCATCATGCCCATGGACATCAGTACCGCGGCCACGACGAGGTCGATGATCAGGAACGGCAGGAAGATCAGAAAGCCGATCTGGAACGCCCGCTCGATCTCGCTCAACAGGAACGACGGGACCAGGACCGAGAGCGGCGCCTCGGGCACCGGCTGATCGAAGCTGACATCGGGCCGCAGGCTCACGAGCGCTTCGAACGTGCCCGGATCGATTCGGCCGGCCATGAAGTCCCGGAACGGGCCGATGGTCTGGGTGAAGGCCTGTTCGAGGCCGAGTCCCTCGTTCAGAAGCGGTTCGATCCCCGCGGCCCAGGCGGCGGCGAAGACCGGCTCCATCACGAAATAGGTCAGGAACAGCGCGAGGCTCACGATCAGCATATTCGGCGGCGATTGTTGGAGCCCGATCGCCTGCCGCAGGATCGCCAGCACTGTCACGATGAACGGGAAACAGGTGATCATGATGGCGAGGCCGGGGACCAGGCTCAGCACCGTGATCAGGACCAGAAGCTGGATCGCCCGGGTCGCGAGCGAGGCATCGTCGCCGAGCGACAGCGTGATGTCCTGCGCCGCGGCGGGCCCGGCGAGGAGCACCAGGGCCAGCGCGACAAGGGCCGCCCCGCGGGGCATCTCAGCCGGGCTCTTTCGGCAGGTTGGCAACCTCGGTCAGACGCACGGCGAGCTGGCCCGGCTCGCCGCCGTCAAGTTCCTGCAACTCGCCCCGGGCGATCAGGCGGTCGCCGACGAAGAGCTCCACCGGGTCTTCGATCCGGCGGTCAAGGGGGAGAACGGCGTTCTCGTCCAGGCGCAGCAGTTCCTGCACGCTCGGCCGAGCGCGGCCGACAGCGATGGTGATCTCGATCGGAACGGTCCGCAAAGGATGGCCCTCCGGCGTGTCGGCGGTTTCGGGATTATCAGCCATGGGCGAGGAGTCCTTCTTCGTCGGCGCAGAGAGCGGCAAGCGCCTGTTGCAGGTCCGTGACCACTTCGGAGAGGTCGATGAGGCTCTGACATCCCGCCGCGCCGAGTAGAGCCTGGCCCGGCCCGAGCGTCGGGTCGGCCTCGAATGTCACGGGCAGATCGGCACGCCCCGCGAGCAGCGGCGTCAGGCCCGCGATGTCCGCTCCGGAGACAAGGAGGATCAGGGGGGCGGTGCTGTCGGCTTCGGCCCGCGCCATCAGCGCCTCGATCAGCTTTGGGCCGAGGCTCGCCGCGCCGGCGGCCGGGAGGACCTCTTCAATCAGGGCGACGAAGAGGGGCCGGAGTTCTGCGAGTACGCTGCGTCGGGCCTCGGCATGGGTAAAGGCCATGTCAGAGAGGGTCTCGGAGATCTCCGCGGTGAGCGCGGCCTGCGCCGAGCGACTCTCGGCCCGGCCGGCTTCGAGCCCGGTGGCATAGCCGTCCTCGTAGCTGGGCGGCGGACCTGCGGGCAGGTCGTCCTCCGCCGCATCGAAGGATTCGAGGTTCAGACGCGCCCGCATCTCAGCCCCGCTCCGCATTGGCCGAACTCTCGTCCATCCAGCTTTCGAGGATCTGCATGGTCTCGTCCTGACGCTCGTCGATCATTCGGCGCAAACGCTCCACGGGATCCTCGGGCGCTCGGTCCGCCTGTCCGTCGCCGGCCGGATCGGCGATGTCGTCGGGCGATGGCAGGGCCGGCGTCTCAACCCGGTCGGACGCGAGTGCGATCGGCTCGTCCGGGTTCGCCGGGGCCGGCAGCGCCCGGCGCTCGGCCAGCAGGACCGGGCGCACCACGAACAGCCCCAGGATCAGCGCCACCGCGGCGAGGAGCCCCATCCGGATCATTGCCGGCAGGTCGAGCAGCGGATCGGCCGCCGCCGGCAGCGCCTCTGTGCCGAGTTCCGGCACCGGCTCGAACGCCATCGATTGCAGCGTGACGACATCGCCGCGCGCCTCGTCCACGCCAGCCGCCGAGGCGACGAGATCGCGCAACGCATCGAGCTCCTCGGCACTCCGCGGCTCACTGACTGTTGTCCCGTCGGGCGCGTTCACCGCCGCTTCGTTGACCAGAACCGCGACGGTGAGCCGTCGCACGCCGCCCGGCGTCCGCAGGACCTCACGCTGGGTCTCGGAAACCTCGAAATTGGTTAGCTGCCGTGCTTCGGTGTTCTGGCTCGAGGAACTGTTGCCGTCCCCCGCGCCATCGCCCTCCGGCAGGTTCGAGGCCACCGTCACGTCGCCACCGCCGGTATCGCGGGCGCTGTCGCTGCGCTCCTCAACCTCGGTGCTGATCGCCACGCGGCTTTCGGGATCGATCCGGCGTTCTACAAGGGTCTCGCTTTCGGTCACCGTCTCCATCGAGACCTCCACGACCACGTTGCCGGGCCCGACCCGGGCTTCGAGCAGCCGCTCGATTCGGCCGCGCAGGGCCTCGGCCCGGTCGGTCGCGGCCGGCCCGATCGTCTCGTCCGCGGTCGAAACCAGACCGCTATCGCCGTCGATCACCGCCACATCCTCGGGCGCCAGTCCCGGCACCGACGAGGCGACCAGGTATTGTAGTGCCTCGGCCTGCGGTGCCGTGAGCCCGGCGCCGGCGCTCGTCACCGTCACCGCGGCGGTCGGCTTGCGGTCGCGCTGAAAGCTGCGGGTCGAGGGCGCCGAGATATGCACCCGGGCCGAACGGATATGACGGCTCGCCAGAATCGTGCGCGCCAGTTCGCCCTCCTTCGCGCGCCAATAGGCGGCGTCGAACATCTGCGACGTGGTCGAGAAGCCGGAGAGCGAATCAAGGAGCTCATAGCCCTGGGCGCCGTTCGCCGGCAGGCCCTGACCGGCAAGTGTCATACGCAGAACGTCCCGCCGCGCCGCATCGACGAAGATCGACCCGGCGCGCACCTCGTAAGCCACGCCCTGGGCCTCAAGCGCCTGGATCACCTCGCCGGCGGCGCTGGTATCGAGCCCGCCATAGAGCAGCGCCATGTCGCGGTCCGAGCTGACCCGGCCGATGGCCAGAACCGCCGCAAAGACGGCCAGCGCCGCCAGGATGGCGACGATCTTCTGCCGTCCAGACCGGCTCGCCCAGAGCGCACTTACACTGTCCACCTCGTCCCTCGCGGCTGCGCGGACCTTCTGCCCGCCGGCCCTCTCAATCGGCCATCAGACTTAAGAATCGGTTAGTGCCTCCCGGGCTATGACGCTCTCGGACCGACAGGACGGAGTCGCCTTGATGACCGATGCAGCAGACCTGGACACAGCCGAGGAGGAGACGTCGAGAAAGGCCTCGAAGCTGCCGTTGATCCTGGGGCTCGTGCTGGCGATTTTCGGTGGCGCGGGCGGCTTCTTCGCTGTTCAGGCCGGGCTGATTGGTGGTGCCGGCGATGCGGGGGCCGGGGAGCCGGAGGAGGCGATCGCGGACGCGGCGAGGCCGGAACGTCCCGAAGTCAGCTTCGTCGCGCTGGAGCCGTTGGTGATCTCTCTGCCCCGGGCCGCGGCTCGGACTCATCTGCGGTTCAGCGCGCAACTCGAGGTTGCGCCGGAACATGCCGACGAGGTGGAGGCGATCACGCCGCGCATCATCGATGTGCTCAACAGTTACCTGCGGGTCGTCGATCTGGCGGATCTGGAGGATCCCACCGCTTTGATGCGGCTGCGCGCGCAGATGCTGCGCCGGGTGCAGGTCGTGGCCGGGCCGGGCCGGGTCCGCGACGTGCTGATCATGGAATTCGTGCTGAACTGAGAGGGCGGACAGATGGGATATCTTGCGGACATTCTGCTCGCGGCCGGGGCGCTTGGCGCTGGCTTTTATTGTTATGTGCTGTCGCGGCGGCTGCGCGGCTTCACCGATCTGGAGAAGGGCGTCGGCGGCGCGGTGGCGCTGCTCTCCGCCCAGGTCGACGATCTGACCCGGGCCCTGCGCGGCGCGCAGGAGCAGGCGACGGCGTCCGAGGCGCGGCTGGCCCGCACGACCGCCGAGGCCGAAGCGGCCGCGCGACGGATCGAGCTTCTGGTTGCGGCGATGCACGACCTGCCTCAGGACAGTGCCGACCCGACGCCGCGCCCGGCCGAGCCGCGCTTCGTGCGTCACGTGTCGGCCGCCGGGGCGGACCAATGAGCCGACGCTCCCGACGGGCGCGCGGTGTCCTCTTCCTGCTCGGCGCTTTGCTGGCCCTCTCCGGTGTTCTGCGGATGGGCGAAGGTGCCGGCGCCGCTCTGGCGGAGGCCACCGCGCCGGCCGCCGAGGTTCCCGATCCGCAGCCCGCCCGTGCGGCACCCGAGGCCCTGATCGCCGCACTGGCGGAGCGCGAGGCGCGCGTCGTCCGGCGCGAGGAGCAGCTCGACAACCGGCTCCAGGCGCTTGCCGTGGCCGATGCCGAGATCGACCTGCGCCTCGCCGAGCTTGCCGCCGCGGAGGCGAGCCTGCGCGACACCATCGCCATCGCCGAAACCGCCGCGAGCGACGACATCCAACGCCTCACCGCCGTTTACGAGAACATGAAACCGGCTCAGGCCGCAGCGCTCTTCGAGGAGATGAGCCCCGACTTCGCTGCCGGTTTCATCGGCCGGATGCGTGCCGATGCCGCGGCGGCACTGATGGCCGGTCTTGCACCCGAAACCGCCTATGCGGTCAGCGTCGTGCTTGCCGGACGCAATGCCAATGCGCCGACCGAGTAGGGCCTCGGACACCAAGCGTTAAGGGGTCTCTGCAATGGTTGCGCCACGTCCCGGTCGGGTCAGCAAGGAGCCGCGTCAGTGATTGGCATCGTTGGTATCGTCATCGTCATCGTGATGGTGTTCGGCGGCTATGCCATGGCCGGCGGCAAGTTCGACATCATCGTCAAGGCGCTCCCCTTCGAGCTGACGATGATCGGCGGCGCAGCGATCGGCGCCTTCGTACTCAGCAACGACATGTCCGGGATCAAGCATACGCTGAAGGATCTCGGGAAGGTCTTCAAGGGCAAGCGATGGACCCCTGAGGACTATCGTGACCTGCTCTGCCTGCTCTTCGAGCTGATCCGGATCGCGCGGGCCAACCCGGTCGAGTTGGAGGAGCATGTCGAGGGTCCGGAGGAATCCGCGATTTTTGCGCGATACCCCCGCATCCTCGCCGACAAGGAGGCGGTGAGCCTGATCTGCGACACGCTGCGCTCGGCCTCGATGAACTACGACGATCCGCACCAGGTCGAGGAGGTGCTCGAGAAGCGGATCGAGGCGAGCCTGCACCACAAGCTCCACTCCGCCCATGCGCTCCAGACCATGGCCGACGGTCTGCCGGCCCTTGGGATCGTCGCGGCGGTGCTCGGCGTCATCAAGACCATGTCCTCGATCGACCAGCCGCCGGAGATTCTCGGCAAGATGATCGGCGGTGCGCTCGTCGGCACCTTTCTGGGGGTGTTCCTGGCCTATGGTTTCGTCGGGCCTTTCGCCAACAAGGTGAAGAACGTGATCGAGGAGGATGGTCACTTCTATCAGCTGATCCGCGAAGTCCTGGTCGCCAACCTCTATCAGCATCCGACCAATATCTGCATCGAGGTCGGGCGGCAGAACACGCCGAGCCAAAACCGGCCGAGCTTCGCCGATCTCGAGGACGCCCTGCGCGCGGTCAAGCAGGAAGCGGCATGAGGCGGGCCCTGGCCCTTGCCGCGACCCTGCTGCCGCTCGCCGTGCTGGCGGAGCCGGTGACGATCCGCAGCGGCGAGCACGACAGGTTCTCCCGGCTCGTGCTGTCGATCCCGGAAGGTGCGGATTGGCGTCTCGGCCGGGACGGGACCGGTTATGTGCTCGATCTCGGTCGCGCCGACCTGGAGTTCGATCTCGGCGGTATCTTCGAGCGGCTTCCCGAAAACCGGATTGCCGATCTCAGCGTTTTGAATGGGCGGCTCCGGTTGGAGCCGGGCTGTCGGTGTCATTCCCGAGCGTTTCTGTGGCAGTCCGACCGGCTCGTCATCGACTTGATCGACGGCCCGCCGCCCGAGGACTCGGAGTTCGAGGCCGAACTGACCTCCGAGGTTCCGGTCCGGGTCTCTGCCGAGACGGGATCATCGCAACTGCCCACGGTGTTCCCGCCACCGGCGCGCGACCCCGGGCTTGGCGCGCTTCCCGACCCGATCGAAGACCGATCCCAGACACAGCCTCAGGGCCCCGACCTGGCGGAGTTCGAGCGTTCGATCGTCGAAAGCCTTGGCCGTGCGGCATCCCAGGGCCTCCTGAGCCCGGCACTCGATCGCCCCGATCCGTCTGCGGCGCCCGGCACCGACGCCCGGCCGCCGCCGGAACCGGAGACCGAGGGGCGCCACGCCGGGGAGGCGCCGCCGGAGCCCGATATCCCGCACACCCCCGGCCTGACCGCGCGGACCACGAAGGACCTCAGCCGACCGCAAGTGCCCGAGCCGGTAACCGCGGCGGGGCTGACCTGCATCGACGCCGCGGACGTCGATGTCGCCACCTGGGGCGACGGCCGCCCCTTCCACGATCAGATCGCGCCGATTCGCGCGTCGCTGTCTTCGGAACGCGACAGAATCCTCCCCGAAGAGGCGCTCCGCCTGGCACGTCTCTACGTCCATTTCGGCTTTGGCCGGGAGGCGCTTGAGGCGCTGCGTCTGAGCCAGGGGCGATCGCACGCGCACGACGTTCTGCACGCCCTGTCCCACATCGTCGACGGGCAACCGGCGCCGACCCGGATCTTCGCCGGGCAGATCGATTGCCCGACCGACGTCGCGCTCTGGGCTCTGCTGGCGGAGCCGGAACTCGAGAGCGGCGCCGGTGTCAGCGCACCGCGCATCCTGCAATCTCTGCGCCGCCTGCCGCCTGCGCTGCGCGGTCATCTCGGAACCGAGGTTGCGGCGCGCTTTGCCGGAATCGGTGAGGATGGAACCGCAGAGACCGCGCTGGCCATCGCCCGACAGGGCTACACGGTGGACCAGACCGGAACCGGTCTCGTCGCCGCCGATGTCGAGGCGCGGCGCGGGGAGATCGACGCCGCCCTGGAGACCCTCGGTGACCTCGCCGGCGCCGACCCGCGGATGCCGCCGGAGCGCCTCGTCGGGCTGATCGACTTGATGATCGAAGAGGGGCGCCCGGTGCCGCCCGACCTTCTGACGCTTGCCGCAGCGCACCGCTTCGAGTCCAAAGACAGCCCCGTCGCCGAAGCTCTGCTCTCCGCCGAGATCCGCGCATTGGTTGCCGCCGGACGCTACGAAGACGGCTTGGCGCTGATCGACGCCGAAGGCCGGGACCTGCCAGCGGAGCTACGGTCCGACCATGCCACACAGGCGATCATCGCGCTTTCCGACAATGCCGAGGAGGGCCGGTTCCTGTCGGTTGTGTTTTCCGGGTCCCTGCCGGTCGAGCTGAGCGACCGGGCGGAGAACGCCCTCGCCCGGCGCCTGCTGGCCCTCGGTTTTGCCGAGGTCGCGCGGGCCAGGCTAGCTGGTCCTGCCCGCCACGAGGCGGCGCGGGAGCGGCGCTATCTGCGCGCCGAGATTGCGATCGCCCTCGCCGAGCCCGGAGCCGGCCTTCGCGCCCTGCGCGGTATGACCGACGATCGCGCGCTGGCCCTGGTTGCCCGCGCCCATGCTCTTGAAGGGGATCATCTCGCAGCGCTCGGGGCCGCCGGCGCGCGGCCGGATCGCCCCATTGCACCGGAGACCGCCTGGCGCGCCGGTGCCTGGCTGCGGCTCCACAACAGCAGTGATCCGCTGCTGCGTACTGTCGCGGAGAGACGCGACGCGCCGGCCCGACCCGGACCCGCGCCCGAGACGCTCGCCGAAAGCCAGGCGCTCCTCGACGAGGCGGACCGCACCCGCGCTCTCGTCAAGGAACTTCTGACACGGTTTGCGGTCGAGAGTACCACCACCACGCTGACCGAGGCTGCGGCACCGAATTGATCACGGCCTCTCCGAACCGCCTCTTCGGGGTCGACCGGAAAGGGAATCTCAAGACACCCCCCCTAGGCTCCGCCGAACGCAGCAGAAGGCGCATTTGATGAGGACCTTTCGACGCGGCCTGCCGGCCGGCGGAAAGCTGGCACGCGCGGCGATCACGTTGTTCTGGCTGACCGTCTCGGGCGTAGCCTTTGCCTCGCCGGCCGATATCTGCCTGCGCGCCGCAGCGGCCGCCGCCGAGCGGAGCGGGGTGCCCTACGATGTCCTGGTCGCGATAGCCTTGACCGAGACCGGCCGCGCTGAAGGCGGCCGCCTGCGCCCCTGGCCCTGGGCCGTCAATATGCAGGGGACCGGGCGCTGGTTCCCGGATCGGGCGGAGGCGATCGCCTTTGCTCACCGGCACCATCGTGCCGGAGCGCGCAACTTCGATATCGGCTGTTTCCAGCTCAACTATCGATGGCACCGGGAGAACTTCGCGTCTCTCGAAGAGATGTTCGAGCCGCGTGCAAACGCCTTCTACGCCGCCTCTTTCTTGCGCCGCCTCCATGCCGAGACCGGCGATTGGTCGGCAGCGGCGGGCGCCTATCATTCGCGTACGCCGCACCACGCCGCCCGATACCGGACCCGATTTGGCGAGATGCGCACGATCGCGCGGAACATGGATGCGGTGCGCCCGGCGCGGACCGTTGATGTCGGACAATCCCTGCCCGCCGGTCCCCTACGGCCCCCTCTCCTGCGGACCGCGAGGCCGCTCTTCGACACGCGCTCGGGCGCCGGGGCCGCGATGGGCTCTCTCGTGCCACTGGCGGGAGGTTGATCCGTGCCGCGCTTTACCTTCGCCTCGCTCTTCCAGCCGACGATCCTGCTCGCCCTCGCGCTGATGGCGGTGATCGTGATGATGATCCTGCCGATGCCGGCCTGGGTCCTCGATATCGGCCTCGCGGCCTCCTTCGCGCTGGCGATCCTGATCTTCACCGTAACGCTCTTCATCGAACGCCCGCTGGATTTTTCCGCCTTTCCCACCGTCCTGCTCGCCTCGCTGGTCCTGCGCCTGTCGCTCAACGTCTCCTCGACCAAGCTGATCATCGGCGAGGGCCACACCGGCACCGATGCCGCCGGCGACGTGATCGAGGGTTTCGCCAGTTTCGTCATGGGTGGCAGCGTGGTGCTCGGTCTCGTCGTGTTCTGCGTCCTGCTGATCGTGAATTTCGTCGTCATCAACAAGGGCGCGACCCGCATGGCCGAGGTCGGCGCGCGCTTCGCGCTCGACGGGATGCCCGGCAAGCAGCTGGCCATCGACAGCGACATGAGCGCCGGCGCGATCGACCATGCCGAGGCCAGGGCGCGGCGCGAGACCGAACAGGCGGAAACGACGTTCTTCGGTTCGCTCGACGGTGCCTCGAAATTCGTCAAGGGCGATGCGATCGCTGGCCTGCTGATCACCGCACTCAACCTGGTGATGGGCCTGATCATCGGCATCGCGATGCATGACATGCCGCTCGCCCGCGCGTTCGAGACCTATGCGATCCTGACCGTGGGGGACGGACTGGTCAGCCAGATCCCGGCAGTGATCATCTCGATTGCCTCGGCCCTGCTGCTCGCCCGGGGGGGTGCAACCGGAGCGACCGACGCAGCGATTGCCGGCCAGCTCGGACGCCACCCAGCGGCGCTCGGCGCGGTCGCGATGCTCATGGGGCTCTTCGCGCTCGTCCCGGGCCTGCCCTTCTTGCCCTTCATCATCGGGGCCTGCGCGCTCGGTGCATGGGCGGCGCTCGTGGCCCGCAGCCACCGCGCCGCCGAGGCCGAAGCACAGCGGGGCGCCACGGAGAATGTCCAGCCCGCGCCGAAAGCCTCGCTTGGCGACCTGCTCGATCTTGACGACATCCATGTGGAGTTTGCGCCCGATCTCGTCGACATGGTGCTCGATCCCGGCACCGGTCTCGACGCCCGAATCGCAAACATGCGCAATCATGTCGCGACCGAGTTCGGCATCCTGCTTCCTGAGATCCGGCTCACCGACAACGCCGCCTTGCCGGCGGGGCAATACGCGATCAAGGTGCAGGGGGTGGAGCAGGTCCGCGACCGGCTCCAGAGCGGGAAGGTGCTCGCGCTGCTCTCCGGACAGGCGGACCCACCGGTGTCGGGTGAGGACGTGGCGGAGCCGGTCTATGGTGCGCCCGCCCGCTGGATCGAGCCCGGTGAGCAGGAGCGTGCGGCAGGCGGCGGACTGACGACGGTGATGCCGGCGGAGGTGCTCGCCACACACCTCCTGGAAGTGGTCAAACGCAACTTCCCGCGGCTCCTGACGCTCAAGGCCCTGCGCCGCCTGCTCGACGAAATGGCCAACCTCACAGATACGACACGCGCCGAGGCGAACCGCAAGATGATCGACGAGCTGATCCCCGACAAGGTGCCGGTCGACCTGCTCCTTTCCGTGCTCCGCCTGCTCCTGGAGGAGCGGGTGTCGATCCGAAACCTGCCCCTGATCCTCGAAGCCGTCGCCGAAGGGCGGCAGGTCCATTCGACGACCGAAGGGATCGCCGAACATGTCCGCCAAAGGCTTGGCTTTCAGCTCGTCGCCGCGCTCCGGCGCGAGGACGGAACCATCCCCCTGGTGCAGCTCGCCCCGGAATGGGAGGAGACGTTTTCCGCCTACCAGATGGCCGGCGACAAGGGACCCGGTGATGTCGCGCTGCCGCCGGATGAGTTCAACCGCCTCGCCGGATCGATTGCCGAGAAGGTCGGCAAGGCCGCCGAACAAGGCACCTTTCCGGCGGTCGTCACCACGATGCGGCGGCGCCGGTTCCTGCGCACAGTGATGGCGGCGAAGGGGATCACCAATCCGGTCCTCTCCTTCGAGGAGATCGGCCTCGACGCGCGGCCCGCGCTGATCGGCCTGGTGCCGGCGGGATGAGCGCCGAGCTTGCGGACCTTCTGGGCCTGGCCGGGGACGCGCTTTGGTCGGGTTTTATCGTCTTCCTGCGGATCGGGGCGATGATGGCGCTGCTGCCGGCTTTCGGCGAACGATCGGTGCCGGTCCGGGTCCGGCTCGGTCTGACGCTCGCCTTCACGCTGATCGTCTGGCCGGCAGTCGCGCCCGGGGTCGGCGCGCCGCCCGCCACCGCACTCGGCCAGGCCGCGCTGCTGGGTCCCGAGGTCCTGACCGGGCTCTTCTTCGGCCTGCTGCTGCGGTTCTTCGTCCTCGCGCTCCAGATCGCCGGCACCATCGCGGCGCAATCGGTGTCGCTGACGCAGATTTTCGGCGGCACCGCCGGCCACGATCCGCAGCCGGCCATCGGCCATGTGCTCACGGTGGCGGCGCTCGCGCTCGCGGCACTCCTTGGCCTGCATGTCCGGGCCGCGGAATACATGATCCAGTCCTACGCGCTGCTGCCGGCCGGCACCCTGCCGCTGCCCGGCGTTCTGGCCGAGATCGGCGTCGCCGAGGTCGCGCGAACCTTCGCCATGGCCTTCACGCTGGCCGCGCCCTTCGTCGTGGCCTCGCTGATCTACAATGTCGTGCTCGGCGTCATCAACCGGGCGATGCCGCAGCTCATGGTCGCCTTCGTCGGCGCGCCGGCGATCACCGCCGGTGGCCTTGCGCTCCTGATGCTCTCGGCGCCGATCCTGCTTTCGGTCTGGGCCGATGCGCTTGCCGCCTTCATGGCCGATCCGCTCGGGGGCACCCGATGAGCGAGCACGACGACGATACCGACAAGCAACACGAGCCGACCCCGAAGAAGCTCGAAGAGTCTCGCAAGAAGGGCGACATCCCGCGCTCGGCCGACCTGACGACCGCGGCGGGCTATGGCGGCTTCCTGATCGCCGCGCTGGTCTTCGGCGCCGCGGCGGTCGAACTCTCCGGCGCCGGGCTGGCGGCGATGATCGCCCAGGCCGACCCGCTCGCGCGCGATATCTTCTCCGGCGGCGGTGCCGCGGCGCTGCGGCCATTTGCGGCCGAACAGGCCCGGGCCTCGGCGGCCTGGTTTGCGGTGCCGGCCGTGCTGGCGCTCCTTGCGGTGATCGCCCAGCGCGGCCTGGTCTTTGCGCCGTCGAAACTGGTCCCGAAACTCTCCCGCATCTCGCCCATTGAGACGGCGAAGCAGAAATTCGGTCGCAACGGGTTCTTCGAGTTCTTCAAGAGTTTCGCGAAGCTCTCGATCTATTCCGTGATCCTCGGCTTTTATCTTCTGGCACAATTGCCACGCATCCTCGGCACGCTGCATCTCGACCCGGGGCCGGTGGCGGCAGAGATGGCGCGGCTCACCGTCGGCCTCCTCCTTCTGGTGCTGGTGGTGGCGGCAATACTCGGCGCGGTGGACTGGATCTGGCAGAGCGCCGAGCATGTCCGAAAGAACCGAATGTCACGCAAGGAACTGATGGACGAACTCAAGCAGTCCGAGGGCGATCCGGCAATGAAGCAGCAGCGCCGGCAGAAGGCCGTGGACATTGCGACGAACCGGATGCTGACCGATGTCCCCACGGCGGATGTGGTGATCGTCAACCCGACGCATTATGCGGTCGCACTGAAATGGAACCGGCTCTCCGGCCGGGCACCGATCTGCGTCGCAAAGGGTGTCGACGAGGTCGCCCGCCGCATCCGCGAGGTCGCGATCGAGCACGCCGTGCCGATCCATTCCGACCCGCCGACCGCCCGGGCGCTCCATGCCGGGGTGGAGATCGGCGGCGAGATTCGGCCCGAGAGCTACCGCGCCGTCGCCGCCGCGATCCGCTTCGCCGAGCGCATCCGGCAGAAGGCCCGCGGCGCGTGAGCCGGCACCCGGCCCGGCTCGCGGCGCTCGCCCGGCTCACCGCCACCGTCGCCCGGGCCGAAGAGGCACGGATGACGGCGCTGGCGCTGGAGGAACGGGGGCTGCGCGAAAGGTTCGCCGCACTCGACACCGCCCGATCCGCCCGCGCCCGAACCCGACCGGAAGACGGCGACCCCGCGCTCCTCGCCGGCGCCGATCCGGCCTGGCATCGCTGGATCGACGGCCGCAAGACGGCGATCAACGGGGAGATCGCTCAGCTTCGCGTGACGCAGGCGGAACTGCGGGAGAGCCTGTCCCGCGCCATCGGGCGGCGGGAGGTTGCAGAAGAGCTTGTCCAGCGGGACCTAGCGGCCCGCCGACAGGCGCGCGCGCGCCGCGATCAGACGTCCTGACGGACGATATCGACGATCAAGACGTCGGTGACGAGCGTGCCGAGTGTCTGTTGCGCCCGCTCCCGCAGGGCATCGCGCAGACCGCGCAGATTGGCACTCGACGTGAACGCCCCGCTGAACCCGCCGCCATTGGCATGGTCGAAGAGCACTTCGAGAAAGGCGTCGCGAATCCGCGGCTCCTGGGAATAGACGTCCTGCTGGCTGCCGCTGAGAACCTCGAGGCTGAGCGACAGAACGACCAGCGACCCCACCGCCCCATCCTCGACCACCGGGATCACGAACTGGTTGTTCAGCCGTGCGAATTCCCGGCCATCGGGAAGGGCGGGATCCGCCGCGTCGCTCTCGGCGTCCGGCAGGGCGGCCGAAACCCCCTCGGCGCAGGCGCAAGTCCCCTCGTCCGCCGCCATCTCCGGCTCGGGCTCGGGCATCAGAAAGAGCCCGGCGCCGACACCGCCGCCGAGACCGACCAGGCCAAGGATCAGGGGCAGGAGGAGTTTCTTCATCGCGGCCTCAGAAGGGGAGAACCGCGTCGGCGATCTGCTGACCATAGCGCGGTTGCTGCATGTCGGTGATCTGCCCGCGGCCGCCATAGGAGATGCGGGCCGAGGCGATCTTGTCATAGGTGATCTCGTTCTGGCGGCTGATATCCTCGGGCCGCACAAACCCGGTGACCAGAAGCTCGCGCAGCTCGAAATTCACCCGCACCTCCTGGCTCCCGGCAATCGACAGCACGCCGTTCGGCAACACCTGCACCACGGTCGCGGCCACCCGCAAGGTCAGCTTCTCGTTGCGCCGGACCGACCCGTCGCCTTCGGAACTGCTCGACCCGGAAAGCTGAACCGCGGGGTCGAGCGTGGCTCCTTCCGGCAGGCGCTCGTTGAGCCGCTGCGGGAGGCCGAAGAGGGAGGGCACCGCCATCTGCTCCGACCCCGAGCGGGATCGCGAGCTGGAATTGGAGATCTCCGCCCGGTCGTCGATCTCGATCACCACGGTGAGGATATCGCCTTGGAGCGAGGCGCGCCGGTCGCCGAGGAGCGAGCCGCGATCCCCGGCCCAGAGCGAGGCGCCGGGAGCCGGCGCGAAGCGGGCCTGTGTTGCCGAGACAGGCATCCCGTCCGCCATCATTATCGCGGCATGCTCGGCGCTCGCCTGAGGCGCAGTGAAATCCGGCACCTGGCCGATCGGGCCCGTGCGACCGCAGGCAGTGAGCGCGAGAAGAAGGACGAGGACGCCGAGGCGCATGGGCAGGACCTCCTAGGGACGGACAAAGGCCGCGCCATCGGGCGCGATGGTGGCGGTAACGGTGGTGCGCGAGGCGAGGTTCATCACCCGGATCACATCGCCCGGTCCGGCGCGATCCAGCGCGCGGCCCTCGGTGCGGATCATCAGCCCGCCCTGGGCATAGACCAGAGGCACAATGGCATTGCGGTCGACAATGGCGGGCGGACCGACATCGCCCGGCCGCACCGGCCGCCCGGCATAGAGCGCGATGCGGGCCTCCTGCCCCACGACCAGTGCCGGATCGGAGATCCCCCCGGTGATGACGACGTCGCGGATCAGCACATCGTCGGGGCCGACGATCTCCTGCGCGCGGATCGTGCGGGCGGCGACGACGGTCTCGGCCAGGGCCGGCGCGCCGGCAAGAATCAGGAGCAGAGCAAGACGGATCATCGGATCTGCACCATGGCGCTCAGCATCTGGTCGGCGGCGCTGATCACCTTGGAATTCAGCTCATAGCCGCGCTGGGCCTCGATCAGATCGGTCACCTCCTTCACCGGATCGACCGAGCTCTGCTCCAGATAGCCCTGCCGCAGCACGCCGAGCCCGTCCTGACCGGGGGTCGAGATCGCGCCCGGACCGGAGGCCGGGGTCTCCAGAAAAAGGTTCGAGCCAATCGCCTCCAGCCCCTTGGGGTTGGTGAAGCCGGTCAGGGTGAACTGGCCCAGAAGCTCCGGTTCCACCCGGTCGTTGAAAAAGGCATAGATCTCGCCATCTGCATTGACCGAGATCGAGCGGGCGTCGCGCGGGATGGTGATGTCGGGCGTCACCGGATAGCCATCCGAGGTGACGATGAGCCCGTCGCCGGTCCGTTTCAGCCCGCCATCCCGGGTAAACGCCGCGCGTCCATCCGGCAGCGTCACCTCCAGATATCCCTCGCCCTCGATAGCCAGATCGAGATCGCCGCCCGTGGCGCCCAGCGCGCCTTGCGACAGCATCATCGAGACCGAGGACATCCGGACACCAAGCCCGAGCTGCACGCCGGTCGGCAGGACCGTGCCATCGGCGGCGCTGATCGTACCGGGCCGGGTCATCTGCTGGTAATGCAGGTCGGCGAACTCGGCGCGGCGGGCATTGTAGCCGGTCGTGTTCATGTTCGCGAGGTTGTTGGAGATCACCTCGACCCGGGTCTGCTGCGCGGTCATGCCCGCGGCGGCGATTTCAAGCGCTCTCATGGTCTGCCTCCTAGCGGCGTCCGCCGAGCGCCTGCAGCACCCCGCGGATCCGTTCGTCTTCCTTGTCGAGCAGGCTCTGGCCCAGCTCATAGGCGCGCTGCACCTCGATCATGCGGGTGATCTCGTGGATCGGATTGACATTCGACTGCTCCAGAAAGCCCTGGAGCACGCGCCCCTCCGGCGCCTCGGCCCAGCCGCCATCGGCGCGGAACCGCGTGCCGCTCTCCCGCACCAGCCCGATGGGATCGTCGGGCATCACGATGCCGATCTGTCCGATCGGCTGGCCCTCGGCGCTGATCGTCCCGTCCGCCCCGATCCCGATCGGCCCCACGCCCTGCGGCACGAAGACCGGCGCCCCGCCGGCATCGAGCACCCGGTGGCCTTCGGCGGTGACCAGATCGCCCTCGCCATTGGGCATGAAATGCCCGGCCCGGGTCAGCCGCTCGCCCTGGGGCGTCTCAACGACGAAGAAGCCCGGGCCCTCGATGGCCAGATCGAACGGCCCCCGCGTCTCGGCCAGCGCGCCCTGCCGGTCGAGCGTGTCGCGGGCCGAGGCCGAGGCCATGGAGATCGACGGCGCCCCATTGTCCAGCCGGCTGATATGCTCCGCGAAGATCACGCTTTCCTTGCGAAAGCCTGTGGTCGAGGCGTTGGCGATGTTGTTGGCCACTGCCGCCATTTCGCGCATCAGCCCAGATTGCCGGGTCAGCACCGTATAGGTCGCGTTCTCCATCGTTCAGCCCCCGGCGATGATCGGCACGAGGCTGTCGCGGAAATAGCTGACCAGCGTTTCCGACATGAACCCCATGGTGATCCAGAACACGCCGACGATGGCCGCGAGCTTCGGCACGAAGGTCAGCGTCATCTCTTGAACGGAGGTCAGGGCCTGAAAGAGGCCGACGAGAAGCCCGGCAAAGAGCGCCACGCCAAGGATCGGCAGCGAGGTCAGCACGGCGACCCAGAGCCCCTGGCGGAGCGTGTCGTAGAATTGCGCCTCATCGAGCATCAGACCGGCATCCTCAGGATTTCCTGATAGGCCTCGACGACCTTGTTGCGCACGGTCACGGCGGTCTCGACGGCGAGTTCGGTCTGCGCCAGCGCCTGGACCAGCGCATGGGGGTCCGATCCGGTCGTCATCGCCTGCATCGCCGCGCCTTCGCTCTCCTGCAGGGTCTGCATGAAGCTCTCGGCGGCCTTGCCGAGCGTCGATCCGCCTTCGGCATTCTGGGCCGGCGACGTGGCGGGCCGGTTCGCGGCGTAGTTCTGGGCGACGATCGAGGTCAGGCTGTCCATGATCCCCTCTCCTATCTGCGCATGAGGTCGTTGATCGCCGAGGACATCTGGCGGATCTGCTCGAACATCTTGAGGTTGGCCTCATAGGTCCGCTGCGCCTCGCGCGCGTCGGTGATTTCGATCAGCAGATTGACGTTCGAGCCGTCGAAATGCCCGGTGTCATCGGCCATCGGATGCGACGGATCATAGACCCGCGGCAGCTCGGTCCGGTCGAGCCGGACCGGACCGGCCGCGACCTCGCCGGTGCGGCGCCCGGCCTCGACCATGGCCTCGAAACTCACCGTCTTGCGGCGGTAGCCCGGTGTGTCGGTATTGGCGATGTTCTCGGAGACATGGCGCAGCCGGCTCGCCTGGGCCTGCATCCCGCTCGCCGCGATCTTCATCGCATCGGTGAACTCGACCATCCCTACCTCCGGCCGAGCGACATGCGCAGCACGTCGAGCGAATGCTTGTAGATTGTGATGGCGCGGTTGTGCTCGCGCTGGACCTCCACGGCGGCGAGCATCTCCTGCTCCAGCGACACCGTGTTGCCGTTGACCGAAGGCTCCGTCGCCCGCTCGCGCACCTGAGCGCGACCGGCGAGACTGTCGCTCCCCAGATGCCCCGCCCGCGTCGCCTTCAGCCCGAAATCGGAGCCTGCTCGATAGGTCTCCCGGAACGAGGCGATCGCCTCGGCCTTGTAGCCGGGCGTGTCTGCATTGGCGATGTTGCGCGCGATCAGGGCCTGCCGGTCGCCGGCATGGCGCATCATCGAATTGGCGGTCTGGAATACTTCCAGCGAACCGAACATCGGGGCTTCTCCCTCGATTGGCGTCAATCCGGGATTAAGGGTGATTCCTTAAGATCGCGTTGTCGGTCGAGAGGAGCGCAGAATGCCCGAGGATATCATTGAACAGGCGCAGGTCGCGGCGAAGTCCGCGCGGGCCTGGCACGCGGTCGGACGGGTGCGGGAGGTGTCGGGCGGTACCGTCCTGGTCGATGGCCTTGGCGCCCGCGCCCGGCTCGGCGACCGGGCCCGCATCCTGCTGGCGGAACCGATCCGGGCCGAGGTGATCCGGCTTCAGGGCGACAGCGCCCATATCCTCGCCGAGCGACCGATTGACGGTGTGTCGGTGGGCGATCTCGTCCGGCTCGACCCGCCACGCCCGTTCCGGCCGGCCACGAACTGGATCGGCCGGGTCATCGACCCCGATGGCCGTCCCCTCGACGGCCGCCCGCTCCTGCCGGGCCTCGCCGCCCGGCCGCTCCGCGCCGAGCCGCCCCGCGCGGCGGAGCGGCGGGGCTTCGGGCACCGGCTTGCCACCGGATTGGCCGCCTTCGACACGATGCTGCCTCTGGTGCAGGGGCAGCGGATCGGCCTCTTCGCGGGCTCCGGCGTGGGCAAATCGACCCTGCTTGCGGATTTCGCCCGCGGGGTCGAGGCGGATGTGATCGTCATCGCCCTTGTCGGCGAACGCGGGCGCGAGGTCCGGGATTTCGTCGAGACGGTGCTGGGGCCCGAGGGTCTCGCGCGCTCGGTCGTCATCGCCGCGACCTCCGATCAGGCGCCCCAGGTCCGGCGCCGCTGCGCCTGGGCGGCCACCGCCGTGGCCGAGCATTTCCGCGACGAGGGCCGGCAGGTCCTGCTTCTCGTCGATTCGGTGACGCGGTTCGCGGAGGCCCATCGCGAACTGGCGGTGGCCGCCGGCGAACCCGCCGCCCTGCGCGGCTTTCCGGCCTCCACCGGCCCGGCCATCGCGGCGCTTTGCGAACGGGCCGGGCCGGGCGCGGGCGAGAGCGGGGATATCACCGCGGTCTTCAGCGTGCTGGTGGCCGGGTCGGACATGGACGAACCGGTGGCCGACATGTTGCGCGGCGTGCTTGACGGCCATGTCGTGCTCGACCGCGCCATTGCCGAGCGCGGACGGTTTCCGGCGGTCGATCTCCTGCGCTCGGTCTCGCGCTCCCTGCCCGGCGCCGCGAGCGCGGAGGAGAATGCCCTGATCGGCGCGGCGCGGGGTCTGCTCGGGACCTACGATCAGGCGGAACTGATGGTGAAATCCGGGCTCTATGTACCCGGGGCGGACCCGGCGGTGGATGAGGCGGTGGAGGTGCAGCCGCGGCTTGATGCGGTGCTTGGCGCGCGGGCGCCGGACGGCGTCGAGCAGAGCTTTCTCCTCCTCCGTCAGGCCCTGCCTTCGACGGCGCGTCAGAAGGCGGCGGCGCTGCGGCGGCAGGAGGAAGCCGGCCAGAGTGAGGCGTCAGGCGGGGCCGAAACCGACCTGTTTCCGGCCGACGACCTCGAGGCGGAGGATGCGGAGCAAACGAGAGCCGCGACCAACCCGGCACGAACCGGCTAGCTGTGGAGCCTCAACAGGTTGTTGCGATTCAGTCCCAGCCTGCTGATCGGAGGTTGGGACTTTAGCGCGGCGTGTGGTCGGTGCCAGTTATAGAGGTGGGTCCAGACGGGCAGATCGGCGGCGCGCTGGCCTGAGGTCTGATAGGCGCGCGCGTAGGCCCATTCGCGCAGGGCGGTCTGGATGAACCGCTCGGCCTTGCCGTTGGTGCGCGGAGTGTAGGGTTTGGTGCGGATGTGCTTGAGGCCCAGCTCGGCGCAGGCGGCCCTGAAGGCCCGGGATTTATAGCAGCTGCCGTTGTCCGTCATGACGCGCGCGACCCTCACGCCCATCGACCCGTACCAGGCGACCGCCGCCGGCAGATGGGCGGTGGCGCTCACGGCCGTCTCGTCGGGGTGGATCTGGGTGAAGGACAGCCGCGAATGGTCGTCGATGCAGACATGCACGTATTCCCATCCGGTGCCGCCCGCCTTCGTGCCGCGCCGGTTCGACTGGCCCGTTCGGTCGCCGGTGATGCGGTGGCCAACCGCTTCGAACCGGCCGAGCTTCTTGGTGTCGAGGTGGATCAGGCCGCCGGGTGCGTCGTACTCATAGCGCCGCGCGGGTTCGGCAGGGTCCAGATCGCGCATCCGGCTCAGGCCCGCCCGCCGCAACAGCCGGCTGACGGTGGCGGGGGAAACACCGGTCTTCGCCGCGATATAGGCCCCGGTCAGACGCTTACGGCGCAGCGCGATGATGTGCTCACAGGTAGCTTGCGGTGTCGGGTTGCGCAGTCTGCCGGGCCGCGAGCTGCGGTCCGCCAGGCCCGCAAGACCCTCTGCCTTGAACCGCCGATACCACTTCGACGCAGTTCTCGCGCTGACCCCGCAGGTCACGGCCGCTTGGGAAAAGCGCATCCCGTCCTCGACCATCCTCACCAGCCGCTCTCGACCCAATGGCGTCAGTCTGGCATTCCTGTGCAGGTTCATTCGATCCCTCCGAACAGGGTTGAAGCTTGGTAACTCCAACCAACTCGGTCGGGATCGAATGGACAACCTGTTGAAAGCTCACAGCTAGAGCGGGTCGTAAAGGGGCGGCATCGATTGCAGCAGTGTCAGCGCCACGGCGCCGCCGCTGGTCGGACCGAAAGCCGCAGCCTCCTGGCGGATCAGGAAGAGCCGCACGATATCCTCCTGAAGGTCCGGATCGGCAAAATCCGCGGGCGCGCTGGTGCCGAAGACCGATTGGGACCGATCCCGGAACTCCTCAAGCTGGCGGTCGATATCAAGCGTGCCGAACCCTTCGGGAAAGCCGAGGGCGCCTTCGAAAACAGACCGGAGCGGCGGATTGCCCATGATTGAGAACCATTGTGCGTCCTCGGACGAGGTTCGTCCAAGAATGTCGTCAAGCGCCGGGCCGAGATTGAGCGCCTGCCGCATCAGGTCGTCCTGGGCGCCGACCGCGCGTTCGAATTGCCGGTCCTCGTAGCGGGTCAGGATATCGTCGGCAAAACCGGTCAGTTGCGTCCGCCCGGCGCCGCCGAGATCGCCGAAACCGAAGGCCTCCGCAAAGGCCAGATAGCGCTTATCGGAGAGCCGGTTGGCCAGCGCCTCGGGATCGAACGAGCCCTCTTCGAGGATGGTGCGGACAAAAAACGTGTTGCCGATATCCTCGTCGAGCCCGAACGCGCCGAGCGCGACGCTGAGGAGTTGGCGGTCGGCCACCAGATCCGCGGCGCTTCCGACCCCGCCGATATTCTCGCGAAAGTAGTCCGCAGGCCGCGTCACCGGCGCGCTCTCGACGAAGGCCGCCCTTTGGGTCTCGAGCGTGTTCGACAGGAAGCGCCAGCCGGCATAGCCGGAGACCGGAATGACCGGCTGAAAGCTCATGACGCGCGTCGGGTGGCGGCTAGAAGCCGCTCTTCGCGCGGCAGCAGGGCGCGCAACTGCTTGAGCGCACGGTAGAAATCGCCCGTCTGCACGGCCGCTGTCGCGGCATCGAGGCAGGTCCGGCTGTCGGCATCGGTCAAAGCATGGCTGAGTTGCTCGATTCCGCGCATCAGTTGCAGGCCCGCCTCGGTCTCCTCGGCATCGCCGGAGAGCACCAGCTGGGCGATATAGCAGACCCGGCGCACCGGCGTGTTGACCTCCTCGGGGCGGATCGCGTCGCGTAGCCGCAGGATATTGGCCTTTGGCGTCAGGATCGCGAGGCGCGAGCGGCGTTCGCCGTTCTCGATCACCGCGCCGTTGACGAGCACCCGCTCCTTCGGGCCCAGTTTCAGAACCAGACCGGACATCAGGCCGTCGCCTCCGCTGCGAGGCCGCGCATCACGGCAGTATTGATGTCGATCAGGGGTTCGACCTCGGCGGTGCCTCGGAGGATCAGGTCGGTATGCAGCCCGGTGAACTCGGCGAGGTAGAAGATGCGGGCGCGCAGGTCCTTCGGAAGTTCGTTCTCTCCGTCGGCAACTTCGGCCGCGAGATGGGTCCAAAGCCGGCGGTTTTCGTAGAGCGCCGCGGCGAGTTTGGGGAAGTCGAGCGGTCTCGCGGCGGCGGCGTCCCGGAGCCGGGCGGTGATCTGACCGAAGAGTTGCAGCTCCGTCGTGCGGCCGGTGCGGACCGGGGAATGGGAGCGTCCGTAGGCCTGTTGGGCTTGGAGGGTGGCGTTCACGTCTGGGTCCTTTCCGGACGGGAGGGGACGGGCGGCGCGGACTTACCGGCCAATGGAAACGAGGGGCGCCGCGATGGCGCCCCTCGCAAGGTCGGTTACCGGAACAGCGACAGGATCGACTGCGGCGCCTGGTTGGCGATCGACAATGCCTGGGTGCCGAGCTGCTGCTGGACCTGAAGCGCCTGGAGCCGGGCGGAAGCCGCCTCCATATCGGCATCGACCAGCGCGCCGATGCCGGACTTCAACGAGTCGGTCAGTTTCGAGATGAAGTCCGACTGGGTGTCGATCCGTCCCTGAGCGGAGCCGAAGAGCGCCGCGGAATCGATCGAGTTCTGGATCAGCGTCTCGATGTTGTCGAGGGCCGCATCGGCGCCGGCATTGGTCCGCACGTCGATGCCGTCGAGACCGAAGAGCCCGCCGGACGCGGTACCGCCGTCCATCGCCGCGGTGGCGAGCGCGGCATCGGCACCGCTGTTGTCGATCTTCAGGCTGGCCTGGCCGGTCGAAGCGTCGATGGCGACCTGGGTCGTGATGCCGCTGATTGCGGCGCTGTCCACGGCGGTTTTCAGACCGCGCGCGACATCGGCGAAGGTCTCGCCCTTGCCCGCGGTGTAGAAATACGCCGTCCCGCCGATTGACACCTGATAGCTGTTGCCCTCGGCCACGCTCGCGCCGGTGGTGAAGAAGATCTCCTCGGCGCGCTGATCCACGGTCCCGGTCTCGGTCGTCGTGTTGCCGGTGGCCGTGCCATTGATCGCCTGCAGGTAGCTGTTGCCGCCACCGGCGATCGAGTCGGTGATCGTCACCCCGAGCCCCTCGAAGGGCCGCGTCGAGGTCACCACGATCTGGTTCGCGGCGTTGGCGGCGAAGCTGACCCCGTCGAGATCGAGCGCCTGCAGGCTTGTCAGGAGCGAATCCCGCGCGCTTGTCAGGGTCTGGTCGTCTGCCGCGGCGGTGTAGGAGACGCTCTGACCGCCGATCGAGATCGAGGTCGAGTCGCCGGTATCCCAGCCGGTGGCGCCGGCGAATTCGATCACCGCCGTGTTGCCGTTGGCCGAGAGCGTGCCGCCGGCATAGGCGACACCGGCCCCGTCCAGGATCTGGCCGGACAGGTCGGTTCCGCCGGACCCGACGCCGTTGGTCCCCGCGGTGCTCGTCAGGTCGTTGCGGTTCACGGTGATGTTCGAGGCCGTCACCGTGCCGTCCGAACTGCGGTCGAGCGAGGACAGGACGTTCATGTCGTCGGTGCCCTTCAGCAGGTTCAGGCCGTTGAACTGGGCCGCGCCGACGACAGAGGAAATCTGGTCGCGCAGGGCGTCGATGTCGGTCTGGATCTTCTCGCGATCGACATTTTCCTCCTGCGCCGCGACGATCTTGCCCTTGATCTCCGTAAGCAGGTCGGTGACGGCCTCGGACGCCTCGCGGGCGACGGCGACGGTCGACTGGCCGAGCGCGAGGCTGTCGGAGATCCCTTTGAAGCCCTTAACGTCGGCCTCCATGACCTTGGAGATCGCCCAGACCGCGGAATTGTCCCGCGCGGAGGCCACCGACTTGCCGGTGGAGATCATGTTCTGGGTCTTGGTCAGGTCGGCATTGATCGATTTCAGGGTCTGCAGCGCCACCATGGCGCCATTGTTGGTCAGAATGCTGGACATGGGTCCTGTTCCTTTCGCGTGGGCGCTTCGACGCCCGGGTTCGATTTGAAGGAACCGCTCTTTCGAAGCGGCTGATCACGTCATTCTGACTGCTGCGGTGCCTCGCGAAGCGCGGCGGCCATGCGCCATCCGGGAAGGATGCGCCAGAAACCTGCATCCTATTCATTACCGGGATCCTAACGACGACGGCGCATCTCCCTGGCCTTTGGTTCAAATCCTACGCTTTGCGCTCGATCACCGGTGCCGGGCCGGCGAGGTCCGCTTTCTGACCCTCCCGGTCATAGGTCGAGAGGGCGCCCTGAACCTCCTCGATGGCCCTTATCCGGTCGGACGCGGCCCGCAGACCGTCGATCGCCGCCTCCAGAAGCGCCTGATTGCGTCGGACCTTCCGCGCTATCCGGCCGAGGGCCTCGCGGCTCGGGCCGTTAGCCGCGAACGCCTCCATAAGGGGTGCCTTTCGGTCCGCGATGTCAGCGAGCGCGGCATAATCCCCGCCGAGCAGCGCCTGGCGTTCGACCTCCAGAAGATCGCTCAACCGTGCGGCGCCGGCGCTACTCACCGATCCGCTCCCGCATCGCGCGGAACAGGGTCTCCGCCAGCCCGATCCCGCCGGCCCGCACCATTTCCTCGGCCTGCGCATGATGAAGGAACGACTGGAAATGCTCTTCCCCGGCGCCGCCGCCAAAGGCCGAGCTTGCCTGATTGGGCGTCGCACTCTTCAGCATCTCGGCAAGAAAGCCTGTCTCCATCCGTTCGGCGGCGGCGCGCAGGTCGGCGGCGGGCGGGTCCTGCGTCGTCGCAAGGGCAGGAAAGGCGGCGATCGGGTCGGGGATCATCGAAATCTCCAATTCGAGGGATTTGCCGCCGTTCTGACCGAAACCGGTAAAGAATGGGTAAGCTTCTTCGGAGAGTGTCGGCGCGGACGCATCAGGCGCGGATCGGAGAACCGATGACAGAAACGACTAGCCCCTCGGCGGAGGTTGCCGCCTTGGTCGGACCGTTGTTGAGGACGCCGCGGCGGGAACAGCCCGAAACCGCGGCCGATGCCCCTGCTTTCACGGCCGTTTTCGAGGGGGGCGGGTCGGCTCTGTCGGAGGGCGGCGACATCTCGGCGAGGCGGGACCGACCGCCATATGAAGCAGTCACCACGGGCATTGCCGATCAAACCGTCCTTGCAGCCTCCGATGACATGCCGGCATCCGGTCGAGAGGCGATGAAGGTCGACGACGACATCGCGACATCGGTCAGAGAGGCGCCCACAATGCGACCGGGTCTGGCCGAGATACCGGACACGCCTCCTCCCGATCCGACACGCATCGACAAGGAAACGGCGTGGCGACCCGAGGCCGGGCCGAGAGGACCCGCCGCTCTGCCGGCTTCGGCATGGACCGCCCGGCCGGCCGTGGTGCAGGCGCCATCGCCCGTGAGCGCAGTCGCCGACGCTGGCAGGTCTCCGACGCCTCTTGTTGGTGCCGAGGCGCCCGTTGCCGCTCAACAGGCATCCGACAACGGGTTCCGGCGGCCCCACGCCGACGCCGGTAGGACCGAGGCGGGCCAAGTCCCAGCCGTTAGGGCGGCGCCGTCAGCGAGGACCGAGCGGGTGTCTCCAGCAGCGCCGCGGCCCGATCCGAAGCCAATCCCAACAGCCGCGTTGCGCGAGGCGCCAGCGGGCCAAATCCCAGTCGCTATGGCCGTGCCGTCAGCGCGGTCCGATCAGGCGTCTACAGCTGCGCCGTGGCCCGATCCGAAGCCAAGCCCCGCTGCAGCGTCGCCGCCCGGGCCGTCATCTTCGGCTGCGGAGCCGGACCGGTTCTCCAAGCTGCCCGCGTCGACCTCGGAGGGCCGTCTCGGCGCCCCGGTGCCGTCGACGGGCGCTGCCTTTGACAGCGGAAAGAGAGCGACCGCCATTGCGGCAGATGTCCCGCAGGACCCGCGCACCGGTTTCGACGTTCGACCAAACCGGGATACGGTCCGCGCCTCGGATCGTGACATGCCGGTCAGGGCCGAACCGTCAGCCTCAGCGCCTCCGCTGGCCGGAACGTCCGAGCCGGGGTCGCGTATGGAGCGCCGTTTCGTGGAGCCGTCGAGGCAAGGCGATCCGCCCGCACGCGGTTCGATCACGGTACCGGCAGCGCGGCATCTCGCGCCGCTGACCATTTCGACCGTGGAGGGTCGGCCGGATCTGCCGGTTCCCCCCGCCGGTACAGCGTTTGGCGACCAGAGTCGGAGTGCCACCGCCCCGACCGCCGCGACTCCGCAATCGGAGCCCGGGCTCGATGCTCGAGGAAACCGGGTCCAAGCGAGTTCCCCGATCCCGGCCCCGGCCAGCGGCCCGGCGACAACCGTCGACCGGTCAGGGTCCGCATCTGACCTCGCCGCGACACCGGTGCCGAAGCTCGTTGCGGCCGGCCGGCCCGCCGAGCCGGCCGAGCCCGCGGACCGCGGCAGATCGCAGCCGCGCATGGCGGATGACCGGTCGATCTCCGCCCTCGAGGCACCGCGCGCCGCGCCGGCATCTCGAGCGGATTCGGCTGCCGTCGCCCCGGTGTCGCGGGGCCATCCGGACCGCCCGGTCACACCGCCCGGCGCGCGCGGGACGACGAGCGATGCGCCGCCTCCGGCCTTCCGACACCCGGCCCCGGACTTCGAGCCGGCACGAGACGACGCGCGGATGACCGCTCGGGTCTCCGGCAGCGGCATGCAGGATCCGGCAGTTCCCCCGCCCTCTCCTGTTCCGCCGAAGGCGGCAAATCCGGGCTCGACGCCTCTTGCCCGGGGTCATCTTGCGGAGACGTTGACCCACGTTGACCCCGTGCCGCGCCTTTCAGAGGGCGGGCCGATCCTCGGTATCGGCGACGTCCCGCGGGTCTCGCCCGGCGCACCCGCCTCGCCGGCCATGCCCGCCGCCGCCCCGACCCCCGGCGCCGCCGCCCTCGCACCGCAACTGGCCCTCGCGCTGTCCTCGAAGTCCGGCGGTACGGTGGAGATCAGGCTCGATCCCGAGGAGCTCGGCCGTGTGCGCGTAAGCCTTTCGGGCAGCGAGACAGCCCTCACGATGACGGTTCTCGCCGAGCGGCCCGAGACCGCCGAACTGATGCGCCGCCATGCCGACGGGCTGCTGCGCGAGTTCCGCGCCATGGGCTACGAGACGATCACGCTCGCCTTTGGGGAGAGCGGCGGCCGGCCCGGTTCGGAGCGGTCCGACACGGGCCGAGACGGACGGGATGACGGCGCGGGGTCAACCGAGCCGGAGCCGTCGACGGCCGTGCCCGGTGACCCGCTGCACCACAGACCGGCCCTTACCGCAATCACCGGCCTCGACATTCGCCTTTGACCGGAGACCCAGATGGACATCACCCAGACCAATGCCCCGACCCCGCCGCCGGCCTCTCCCGCGCCGGTCGATGCGAGCGTCATCAGCTCGGATTTCGACACGTTCCTGCGGATGATGACCGCGCAGATCCAGAATCAGGACCCGCTCAACCCGATCGATTCCGCCGACTACGCGGTGCAGCTCGCCACCTTCTCGAATGTCGAGCAGCAGGTGCAGACCAACGAGCTTCTGACCGCGCTTTCGGCGCAGCTCGCCTCCCAGGGCATGGCCGACATGGCCGGCTGGGTCGGCAAGGAGGCGCGCACGGTGGCTCCGGCGCCTTGGGACGGGACAACGCCGGTGACCCTCTCGCCCAACCCGCTTGCCGTGGCGGACCGTGTCGAACTGGTGGTCCGGGACCGCTGGGGGACCGAGGTGCAGCGTCAGGTCATCCCCGTCGGCACCGATGCGATCCAGTGGACCGGGGCGGCCGAGGGAGAGACACCGCTGCCCACCGGCCTCTACTCCTTCGAGCTTGTGAACTATTCCGGCGACGATCTGCTCGCCCAGGAGCCGGTGGAAATCTATGCGACGGTCGAGGAAATCCAGTCCATCAACGGCCAGACCGTGCTGTCTCTGGCCGGCGGGACGCTGGTTCCGGCCACGGCGGTGACGGCCTTGCGCAACCCGACCTGACCGAGGCCGCTCAGATAAGAGCGGCGATCCAGAAGCCGAGCGCCACGAGCCCGCCGCCCAGCGCCATGAAGCCGAGCGCTGGCCAGACGTTCCGTGGTGGCGGAGGGGGCGGTGGCATCGACTGCCGGATCAGCAGGTCCTCGGCCATCTGCGGCAGTTTCGGGCCGAACCGCGCGACGACCTCCGCCGTCTTCGCCAGATCGCGCAGGAGCGCCTTCGGCCCGATACTCTGCTTGATGTAATCCTCCACGATCGGCCCCGCGACCTCCCAGATATTCATCCGCGGATCGAGGGTCCGCGCCACCCCTTCGACCACAACCATCGTCCGTTGCAGCAGGATCAGCTCGGTCCGGGTTTCCATCCCGAACCGCTCGGTCACCTCAAAGAGATAGGCGAGCAGCCGGCCCATCGAAATCCGGCTCGCATCCATCCCGAAGATCGGCTCTCCGACAGCCCGGAGCGCCCTTGCGAACTCTTCGACGTCCTGATCTGCCGGCACATATCCGGCCTCGAAATGCACCTCCGCCACGCGCCGATAATCCTTGCGGATGAAGCCGAAGAGGATCTGGGCATAGACCCGGCGGGTATATTCGTCGATATGCCCCATGATCCCGAAATCGTAGGCGATGATGTCGCCATTGGCCGCGACCTTCAGGTTCCCTTGATGCATGTCGGCATGGAAATAGCCGTCGCGGAGCGCATGGAGCAGGAAAAGCTCCAGCACCCGGGCCGCGATTCGCCGCCGGTCATGCCCCGCCGCATCAAGCGCCGCGACCTCCCCGGCCCCGATCCCCTCGGCCCACCCTTGCGTCATCACCCGCCGGGCCGAGAGCGCCCATTTGATCTCGGGCAGGCGGAACCCCTCATCCTTCGCGGTATTCGCCGCAAACTCCGAGGCGGCGGAGCTTTCCAGCCGCAGGTCGAGTTCCCCCAGCACGACCCCCTCGAAATGCGCGATGACGTCCATCGGGCGGAGCCGGCGCGAGGCGGGCGAGAGCAGTTCCACGATCCGCGCGGCGAGGTAGAAGGCGTCGATATCCCTGCGGAACGCCCGCTCGATCCCCGGGCGCAGGACCTTCACCGCAACCGCCTCTCCGGTGCCGGCGAGATGGGCCTTGTGGACCTGGGCGATGGAGGCGGCGGCGACGGAATCCGTGATCGAGGCGAAGGCGTCGTCGATCCGCACCCCCAATTCCTTCTCGATCTCCCGCTTGGCCTCATGGGTCGGAAACGGCGGCAGCTTGTCCTGAAGCACGCGAAGCTGAGCCGCCAGCTCGTCCCCCACGACATCGGGCCGGGTCGAGAGGATCTGCCCGAACTTGATATAGGCCGGCCCCAGCGCCGTGAGCGCCCGCGTCGCCGGCGGCATCGTCACGTCGCCCTTGTAGCCGAGCCACTGGAACGGCCAGACCACCCCGCGCACCACTGCGCGCAAGAGCGGCGGCGCCTCGAGCGCGTCCATCACCACCCGCATCGCCCCGGTCCGCTCGAAGGTCGCGCCGGTCCGAATGAGCCGCAGGATGTTGTGCGGGCCCCGCAAGCTAGAGCTTCCAGCCCGAATGCAGGCAGGCGATGCCCATGGAGAGGTTCCGGTATTTCGCCTGCTCGAACCCGGCCTCGCGGATCATGCCCAGAAACGTCTCCTGATCCGGAAACTTGCGGATCGACTCGACGAGATACCGGTAGCTGTCCCGGTCTCCCGTGATCGCCTTGCCCATGGGCGGGATGACGTTGAAGGAATAGGCGTCATAAAGCGCCTGGAGCCCCGGATTCGGCAACTGACTGAACTCCAGAACCATGAGCCGCCCGCCGGGGCGCAGCACGCGGTAGGCTTCTTTCAGAGCCTCCTCCGGCCGGGTCACGTTCCTTATGCCGAAGCTGATCGTGTAGACGTCGAAGCTCGCGGCCTCGAACGGCAAGTCCATCGCGTCGCCCACCACCCACTCGATACTGCCCGCAAGCCGTGCCGCCTCCGCCCGCTTGCGCCCTTCGACCAGCATGTCCTCGGTCAGGTCGAGCACCGTCGCCTGAGCCGCCCCCGCCCGCTTCAGGAACCGAAACGCGATGTCGCCCGTGCCGCCGGCCACATCGAGCAGCCGCTGCCCGGCCCGGGGCGCCAGCCAGTCCATCATCGCATCCTTCCAGAGCCGGTGGATGCCCCCGCTCATCAGGTCGTTCATGATGTCGTAGCGGCTGGCCACAGAGGTGAAGACGCCGCGCACCCGGTCGGCCTTCTCCGCCTCCGGAACGGTCTCATTGCCGAAATGGGTGGTTCTATCGCCGTCCTCTGTCATCGCCGTCCCTCGCTGCCGGGCCCTTCTATCGGCGCCCCCCTGCGGTTACAACGCGCCGTCCCGCCAGAGGAAGCGCCCGATGCCCGAATTGCCAGAGGTCGAGACAGTGCGTCGCGGGCTGGAGCCGGTGATGGCGGGAGAGGTGATCGCGCGGGCCGAGGTGAACCGCCCGGACCTGCGCTGGCCCCTGCCGGAGCGCATGGCCGAGCGGCTGACCGGGCAGAGAGTGCTGCGGCTCGGGCGGCGCTCGAAGTATATCCTGGCGGACCTGGAGAGTGGGGAAACTCTGATCGTCCATCTGGGCATGTCGGGCCGGATGCTGATCTCCGGCGATCCGCTCGGGCGGTTTCACCACGACCACCCGGCGCCCGAGAAGCACGATCACGTCGTGCTCCATATGGCGGGCGGCGCCCGGATCACCTTCAACGACGCGCGCCGCTTCGGCCATATGGACCTCGCGCCGACCGAGGCTCTCGACACCCATTGGCTGATCCGCGACCTCGGCCCCGAGCCCCTCGGCAACCACTTCGATGCCGCCTATCTGACGGCGGCCTTCAAGGGGCGCCGAACCCCGGTCAAGTCGGCGCTTCTGGACCAGAGAATCGTCGCCGGGCTCGGAAATATCTATGTCTCCGAGGCCCTCTTCCGTGCCGGCATACACCCACGCCGCCATGCCGGACGGATCGCACCGGCCCGGGTCGCGGCCCTCGTCCCCGTCATCCGTGATGTGCTGCGAGAGGCTATCGAGGCCGGCGGCTCCTCTCTCCGCGATCACCGCCAAGCCACTGGCGAACTTGGCTATTTCCAGCACACCTTCCGCGTCTACGACCGCGAGGGCGCCCCCTGCACCACGCCCGACTGCCCCGGCACCATCCGCCGGATCGTGCAATCCGGGCGCTCCACCTTCTACTGCCCGCTCTGCCAAAGATAGCTTGAACCGCCCGTCCGCTTTGCTAAGCGTTGTCCCTGCGCCAGCGGCAAGAGGACCTTTGCATGGCCTATGAGACGATCATCGTCGATACGACCGATCATGTCTGCCTGATCACCCTGAACCGCCCCGATGCCCTCAACGCCCTGAACTCCCAGCTTCTGGGGGAACTGGTGACGGCATTGCAGGAGGCCGATGCGAGCGACAAGGTGCGCTGCATCGTCCTCACCGGCTCCGACAAGGCGTTTGCCGCCGGGGCCGACATTACCGAGATGGCCGAAAAGTCCTTCGTGGATATGTATGCCAGTCAGTTCTTCGCCGCCGATGGCGACCGCATCGCCGGGGTGCGGAAGCCGATCATCGGCGCCGTGGCGGGCTACGCGCTGGGCGGCGGCTGCGAACTGGCGCTGATGTGCGATTTCCTGATCGCCGCCGACACCGCCAAGTTTGGCCAGCCCGAGATCAATCTCGGCGTCATCGCGGGTATGGGCGGCACCCAGCGCCTGACCCACGCGGTCGGCAAGGCCAAGAGCATGGACATGCACCTGACGGGCCGCTTCATGGATGCCGAGGAGGCGGAGCGCTCCGGTCTCGTCAGCCGCGTGGTGCCCGCCAAGAAGCTGAAGGAAGAAGCGCTGAGCGCCGCCCACAAGATCGTCGAGAAATCCCTCCTCGCCGCGGCGGCGGTCAAGGATAGTGTCAACCGCAGCTTCGAGATGACCCTCACCGAGGGCATCCGCTACGAACGCGCGGTGTTCTACGGGCTCTTCGCGACCGACGACCAGAAAGAGGGCATGGCCGCCTTCCGGGAGAAACGCGAGGCCCAGTTCCGCGACCGTTAGAGCAACTCGCGCAAAAGCGGATTCGGAAAGCGCCGGTCCACGGTGACGGCATAGAAGATCTCCGACAGGCCCAGATCGGCCTCCGATTCCACCAGCGTCCCGGCGGCCAACTCGTCCTTCACCACGATGGGCGGCACCACGGCGAGGCCCACATCCTCCCGCGCCAGTAGCCGGATCGTCGCCATGTCATCGACCTCCGCCGCGATCCGGGGCCGCAGATCGAGGGTGCTGACAAGGGCATCGAACCCGGTGCGAATCCCTGAATCGAGCGTCGGCAGGATCACCGGATGGGCGGCGAGGATGCGGGCAAGGTCGGTCTCTCCGGCCAGCCGCTCGGGCCGGCCCACGAGGCCGATCGGCTGCTCCGCCATTCTATGCGCCACAAAAGGCGACACCGCGTCCCGGGGCGGCGCCTGATTGATCAGAATGACGTCGAGATTGCCCGCCCGCAGCCCCTGCAGAAGCTCCGCCGCCGCGCCGGACCGCAGCACCAGTTCCACATCCGCCCGGGCCAGCAGCGGCCGCAGGAAATCGATCTGGAAGTTGCGCGACAGCGTCGCCAGCGACCCGACCCGGAGCACCTGCTGGCTCCGCCCCCGGTCCTCCAGCGTGCCGAGCAGTTCATCGCCCGCGGCGAAGATCGTATCGGCGTGGTCGAGCGCGATCCGCCCCGCCTCGGTCAGATGCAACTGCCGCCCCCGCCGCTCGAACAGATCATGGCCCAGATGCTCCTCCAGCTTCCGGATCTGCACCGAGAGCGCCGATTGCGAGAGGTTCAGATGCTGTGCCGTTCGCGTCAGGTTGCCGTCATGGGCGACGGCCCAGAAATAGCGGAGGTGGTTGTAGTTGAGTTGCGCCATTCATTCGATTTAAGCGAACGATTGGAAGCAAACAATGAATTTATATCCTGCGTCAGAATGGCCTAACCCTCTGCGGACGCAAACCTCCCGGAGGCCCGCCCCATGTCGTTCCTGCCGCTCCTCGCCCCGTTGGTGCTCTTCGCCATGGCCTGGCTCGCCACCAAATCGCCCGGCCGACGGCCCGGGGCACTGCCGAAACAGGCGGAATGGGCGGCTCTGGCGGCGCTGGCCGTCGCGGTCCTTTCGGCGGCGTATCTGATCGGACATGGCCCGATGACGAGCCCGCTGATCGGCCTCTTCGGGCTCGGCCTCTCGGTGCGGCTCGACGCGGTAAGCGCCACGATGCTGGTGCTCGTGGCCTTCGTCGGCTGGGTCGTTGTGCGCTACAGCGCCACCTATATGGACGGCGAAGAGCGTCAGGGCGCCTTCACCGGCTGGCTCTGCGCGACCCTGGGCTCGGTTCTGCTCCTCGTCACCTCGGGCAATCTCGGCGGGCTCGTGGGCGCCTGGATCGCCACCTCGATCTTCCTGCACAAGCTCCTGCTCTTCTACCCCGAACGCGTCACCGCCCAGCGCGCCGCGCGCAAGAAGAACATCACCTCGCGGATCGGCGACGGTGCCATGATCCTCGCCGCGATCCTGCTCCTTGGCAGTTTCGGCACCGGCGACATCGCCACGATCCTCGCCAATGCCGCGCCCGGCTTCGCCACCGCCCTGGTCGCCGCGTTGCTGGCCCTCGCCGCGATCCTGAAATCGGCGCAGTTCCCGGTCCATGGCTGGCTCACCGAGGTCATGGAGGCGCCCACCCCGGTCTCGGCCCTGCTCCACGCCGGGGTGATCAACGCGGGCGGCTTCCTCCTGATCCGCTTCGCCGATATCCTGCTGACCGCCCCCGGCATCATGGCCCTCCTCGTCATGGTCGGCGGCTTCACCGCGATCTTCGGCGGCCTCGTCATGCTGACCCAGCCGATGGTGAAGACCTCGCTCGCCTGGTCCACCGTCGCCCAGATGGGCTTCATGATCCTGCAATGCGGGCTGGCGCTCTTCCCGCTGGCACTCCTGCACATCGTCGCCCATTCGCTCTACAAGGCCCATGCCTTCATGGCCTCGGGCGAGGCGGTGCGCGGCGTCGCGGCGATCCGAAGGCCCGGCCCGGTGGCGATCCCGAGCGGCCGCGCGGTGGGGCAGGCGTTCCTCGTCGCGCTCGCGATCTACGCCGTGATCGGCCTCGTCTTCGGCTTCGACGGTAAGTCGGTCCAGGCGATCGCGCTCGGCGCCATCCTGATCTTCGGCGTCGCCTACCTGCTCGCCCAGGGTTTCGCCGATGCCGCGCCGAAGGACCTGACCCAGCGCACCGCCCTGGCCTCGGTCCTCGCCTCGGTGAGCTACTTCGCGCTTCAGACCTTCGCCACCTGGATGACCTACGGCACCCTGCCGCCGACCCCCGCGCCCGGGCCGCTCGAATGGGCGCTGATCGTCCTCGCCCTGGTCAGCTTCGGCGCCGTGGCGGTCGCCCAGGCGATGTTCCCGCTCTGGGCCGGCCACCCCGCTGCCGCGGGCCTCAGGGTCCATATCGCCAATGGGCTCTACGCCAACGCCGTCTTCGACCGGCTGATCGGGGGCTGGACCCACCGCGCCGCCGACCGCGCCGAGACCACCTGACCCGGAGGACCGACAGATGTATATGAAGCACGACATCCTGCCCGCCCCGCTCCTCGAACTGGTCTCTTCGGCGCGGAGCGCGGTCGATATGATCCCGCCGCTCTGGCCGCTCTCGGCCACCGTTGCCGTGAACCCGTTCCTCGGTCAGGCCGGGGAGGGGCTGCCGGAAACCGCCGCCCGCCTAGGCCGCGCCGCCGGGATCGCCTTGACGCAGCCCCGCACGGTCTATCTGGCCAAGATCGAGGCCGAGGAGATCACCGAAGATGATCTTAAGGCCGCGCTCGCCACCCTGCCCCAGAAGGGCCGGCCGGCGAACGTCAAATCGCTCCTCGATAAGGCCGGGACGCCCGCCCCGGCCCCGAAGCCCCTGCCGACCATCGCCGATCTCGCCGCCGAGGTCTCCGGCCTCGACTGGCCGGGCCTCATCGCCGACCGCATCGGGTTCTGGGCCGGCAGCTATTTCGACGAGGGCCAGGCGCTCTGGCCGGTGCAGAAACGGGACGGCGCCTATACCGCCTGGCAGGACTTCGCCCGCCGGGACCTGACGCCCGAGATCGAGGGGCTCCGGGGCTTCGCCGCCCATGTCAACGACATGCCGCTCTCGCCTTGGCGCCTGCTCGGCCGGGCCTGCGAGGCGCTAGGGGTCAGCAACGACGCCGCCCCGCAGCTCTTCCATCGCCTGCTGATGGATCTCGGCGGCTGGGCCCAGCTCGGCCGCTACCGGCTCTGGCAGACCGATCTGGCCGGCGCCGACGAGACCGATACGACGGCGACCGAACTCCTCTGCATCCGGCTGGTCTGGGAGGAGGCGCTCTTCGTCCAGTATCGCGAGGAGATCGGCGCGGCCTGGACCCAGGCGCTCGAAGACTACGCCACTGAGCCCGAGCCCACCGACGACCACCGGCTCGACGCCATCCTCCAGATCGCGGCGGAACGCGCGGCACAGCGCCAACTCCTCCTCAAGCTCGCCGCGACCGGCCCCGAGGAGAAGACCGACCGCCCGGCGCTTCAGGCGGCCTTCTGCATCGACGTGCGCTCCGAGGTCTATCGCCGCGCCCTCGAATCCGTCGATCCGCGGATCGAGACCATCGGCTTTGCCGGCTTCTTCGGCCTCGGCGTGTCGCACAAGGGCTTCGCCTCGGACATCGACGAGGCGCGGCTTCCGGTTCTTCTGAGCGCCGGCGTCACCTCGGAAAGCTCCGGCAGCGAGGCGGCCGATTTCGCTGCCCGCATCGCCGCGCGCGCCGCGCGCGCCTGGGGCCGGTTCAAGCTCGCCGCCGTGTCCTCCTTTGCCTTTGTGGAGGCTATGGGCCCGGTCTATGGTGGCAAGTTGATCCGCGACGCCCTCGCCGTGCCCGGCAAGAAGGCCAAGCCGGAGCCCGCGCCCCGCTTCGCCCCGGACCTCGACGCCGAGGCCCGGATCGCGACCGCCAAGGCGGTTCTCGGCGCGATGTCGATGACGGAGAACTTCGCCAAGGTGGTCATCCTCGCCGGCCACGGCGCCAGCGTCGTCAACAACCCCCACGAAAGCGCGCTGCATTGCGGCGCCTGCGGCGGCTATTCCGGCGAGGTGAACGCGCGGCTTCTGGCGGGCCTCCTGAACGATCCCGAGGTCCGTAAGGGCCTCGCCGAAGAGGGGGTCGAGGTGCCGAAGGACACCGTCTTCGTCCCCGCGCTCCACGACACGACCACCGACGAGATCCGGCTCTACGAAGGCGATACCGCCGCCCTGCGCCCCGATCTGGCCGAGGCGAAGACCTGGCTCCGGAAGGCCACGCTCCTGACCAAGACCGAACGCGCCCTGCGCCTGCCCCGGGCCAAGGGTGCGGCGGATATCGACCAGCGCGCCCGCAACTGGGCCGAGGTGCGGCCCGAATGGGCGCTTGCCGGGTGCGCCGCTTTCATCGCCGCGCCGCGCAGCCGCACCGCGGGCCGCGACTTCGGCGGCCGCACCTTCCTGCACAGCTACGACTGGCGCGCCGACGAGGGCTTCGGCGTGCTGGAACTGATCCTCACCGCCCCGGTCGTCGTGGCGAGTTGGATCAGCCTGCAATATTACGGCTCATCGGTCGCGCCGCAGGTCTTCGGCGGCGGCAACAAGCTCCTGCACAATGTCGTCGGCGGTTTCGGCGTGGTCGAGGGCAATGGCGGCAAGCTCCGCGCCGGGCTGCCCTGGCAATCGGTCCATGACGGCGAGCGCCTGGTTCACGATCCGCTCCGGCTCACGGTCGTCGTCGAGGCCCCGCGCGACGCCATCGCCGAGATCCTCGAACGCCATCCCGGCGTCCAGAACCTCTTCGACAATGGCTGGCTCTCGATGATCGTGCTCGATGAGGAGGGCGGGGCGCGCTGGCGCTACGAGCCGGGCCGCACCTGGTCCGAACTCAGCCCGACCGCCTGAGCGTGTCGCCGAATTCGATCGTCGGGGAGAGCTCGATCATCGGCGCCTCCCCGTCGCTCGCCTCCTGGCCGGCAGCCACGATCTCCGCCGCCTTGCGCCCGATCTCGCGCCGGCAGGCATCCATCGTGGCAAGCCGGCGCGGCAATCCGGCGAGCAATTCGACCCCGTTGAACCCGGCGAGCCCGACCTCGCCCGGGATATCGACGCCTTTCTCCAGCAGGTAGAGCAACCCGCCCGCGCCGATCATGTCGTTGGAGTAATAAAGGAAATCGAGGTCCGGCGTGCGCTCCAGAATGGCCTGGGTCATCTCGCGACCCTTGGCCAGGGCCGATCCCCCGGAATAGAATTCCTGGTCCGCGATCTCGATCCCGGCTTTGGCGAGGGTCCGCGTGAATCCTTCGAACCGCTTCCGCGCCCGATGATCGAGGGGCATCTTGGTGCCGAGAAACCCGATCCTGCGATAACCGGCTTCGAGGATCGCCTCCGCCATCTTGCGCCCGGCGCGCCGGTGCGAGATCCCGACACAGGCATCCACCGGCTCGCCGTCCACATCCATGATCTCGACCACCGGGATGCCGGATTGGGTGAGCATCGCCTGCGACGCCTCGGAATGCTCGATCCCAGCAATGATAACCCCCGAAGGCCGCCAGGACAGCATCTCGAAGAGGACCTTCTCCTCCTTTTCCGGCAGGTAGTCGGTGACGCCGACGACCGGTTGCAGTTCGGTGTCCTCAAGCACTTCGGAAATGCCGGCCATCACCTCGGGAAACACCATATTGGCAAGGCTCGGGATGATCACCGCGACGAGGTTCACCCGCTGCGAGGCGAGCGCACCGGCGATCTTGTTCGGCACATAGCCTAGCTTCTTGGCGGCGTCCTGAACCTTCTGGCGGGTCGCATCGCTGACATCGCCCTTGTTGCGCAGCACCCGGCTCACGGTCATTTCGCTCACACCGGAGGCTTCGGAGACATCGCGCAGAGTCAACGGGCGCAAGGGTCGGTCTGGACCTGTCACAGGCGGCACTCTCGATGATCCGGGGCACGGCGCATGGCACCATCTCTAAAGACAAAACCCGGCATATCCAAGTCGGCCGGCGCGGAGACCCGCGGCGTGCCGGCCCGGGCCGGCCCGCGATAAACCGCTGATCGCGCGGCCCATTCCTTGAAACGATAGAGCGACTGCCACATAAACAGGACGTTTTTCGGCCAGTCGGCCCTTGTTGCGTAGCGAGTTATATGAGTGAGGCGCGTATGCCATTTACACGGATATTCGGGACGTCAGGAACAATCGCTGGGACCGGCGGGAACAGCAGCTTCAGCCACAGCACATCGTCGAACGAAGCGCTGACCTTCATCAGCTACGGCAACATCCCCAACGGCTACTGGATCGGCGATCGTGACGGGACCGAGACGCATACCCATAGCTTTTCCCAACTCGTGGGCGGCGCCCGGATCGAGTTCAACGCCACCAATACCGGTGAACCCACCTTCATTGTCCTCGACGGCGTGCTCCTCGATCTGAACGCGGCGGTGGCGGCGGGGGATGCCACGTTCAGCGATGGCGATGGCGAATATACGCTCACCAGCACCGGCGGCTTTGTCGGAGTGGTCGACGGCCCTCTGACGAATAGCGGGTTCATCACCCTCAACATCCCCTTCACGACCTTGAAGATTGAGGGCACCAACAACGGCGGACTGACCAATGGCTCGGTCTATGCGCTGTCGGTCGAAACCGATCCGCCGGTCCCGCCCTGCTTCCTGCCCGGCACCCGCATCCTGACGCGGCGTGGCGAGGTTGCGGTCGAGGACCTGTCCGCCGGCGATCTGGTGGAGACGCGGGATCGGGGGTCGCAGCCCATTTTGTGGATCGGCTCGACCAAGTTCGAGGATATCGATCCGGTCCGCGCGAAGTCCTTGCGCCCGATCCGGATCCGCCCCGATGCGCTCGGCCCGGGCATGCCGATCCGGACCCTGACAGTGTCGCGGCAGCACCGGTTCCTCTTCGCCTCGAAGATCGCCGAGCGGCTGTTCTCGAAATCCGAGGTCCTCGTCCCGGCCTGCAAGCTCCTGCCCCTGCCAGGCGTCGAAGAGGTCACCGACCTGTCATCGGTAACCTATGTCCATATCCTCTTCGCCCGGCACGAGGTGATCTGGGCCAATGGCGCCATGACCGAGAGCCTGTTCCTTGGCCCGCAGACGCTGAAATCCCTCGGTCAGTCGGCCCGGGCCGAGATCGTCGCCCTGCGCCCCGACCTGGATCATGCTGCGACCGCCCGGCATCCTCGCCCGCGCGCCGATACCGGCAAGATGGTGAAACAACTCGTGGCCCGGCACGCCAAGCACGGAACGCCGCTGGTGGCACCGTCCACTATCCTCTGAAGTTCCAGACCACAGGCCCCGCAGAGAAGGCCGGTGACAAGGCTCCATGATGGGCCTATTGATCCTCGCGCGCGGCCCCGTGGCTCAACTGGATAGAGCAGCCCCCTCCTAAGGGGCAGGTTACAGGTTCGAATCCTGTCGGGGTCGCCAAAACCACCTGAAAAATATGGCTTATTTGCAAGGGGTTCTGCAAAAGCGTGCAGAAAGTCCCGCGAGCTTTCGTGCGGAATTCGCTTGAAACGGGTGAAATCTCGTACAAAACCTGTACAAAATTCGCACGTCTGAGCGCCTTTTGGGGCGATACGATGAGCTGGCGGGTGGCGAATGCATGCGCCGAACGGAAGTTCGGCAGTGCCACGCGGAAGCAGATCATCATGTTCCTGGCCGACAAGGCGAGCGACGATGGTTCGGGCATCTGGTGCTCAAAGGGAACAATCCAGCGGCACACCGAGCTAGGGGAGAGCACCGTCAAGCGGACGATCCGGGAATTCCTGAAGGAAGGCATCCTGGTCGAAACAGGCGCACGCGGATGCAGGAACGGATTCACCGTCGTTTACCGGATCGACCTGGCGAAGGTCGAGGCGTTGGAGCTGACCGTCGAGCCCGATATCGAGACGGGGGCCACAGTGGACCCCGTCCAGACCGGACCCGGAACGGGGGCCACAGTGGCCGGGGTACCGGGGCCACAGCGGCCCCCAAACCATCCTAAAACCATCCCAAAACCCCCTACGCGCGAGCGCGTGGCGGCGGAGGATGAAGAAGCCGAGAAGGTGCTGGCGGCCTATCCACCGGACCGAGTGCGGGGGAAGGCGGACTGTCTCAGGCGGATCAGGGAGGTTCTGGACGCCGGGACAGAGGTCGAGGACCTGTTGCAGGCCGTTAAGGCCTATGCGACCGAGAGCGCAGGTTTCACCCGGTCGAAGGTTTGTTTCTCGGACAACTGGTTCAAGTCCGGCAAGTGGCGGGCTGATGTCGAGGACATCGCCAGGAGCCGTGAAGAAACCAAGACAAAACAGGCCGAGGCGCTGGCGGGCTTGGCAGGCTGGGTGACAGATCGGCATCCGCTTTGTCGTCACATCACCCCGGGCCAGGTCGATGCGTTGCTGGCCGCAAAGCTGGTGACACAGGCCCAAATCCAAGCGGCGGGTCTCAGAACATGAGCGCCACCGATTCGACCGAAGCGCAAACAGCAAGGCGACCCATGTCATACGCTGGCGCTTCTGACACGGGACCTTGCGAGGGGCGGCAAGCCTCCCCTTCGAACCCCACCGGCGCGGGCAAAACCCGCGCAAAGGAGCCGATGACTGAGACCTTCGTCTTTCGTTGCACGGCGGCGGAGAAAGCCGAGCTGCGCGCCAAGGCCGAGGCCGCAGGCCTGCCCGCCGCAACGCTCCTGCGTGAGGCGCTTGGCCTGACCGAGGCGCGCCGCCGCAAGCCCTTGCCGCGCGTCGATCCGGCGCTAGTGCTGGCCGTGGGGCGCATTGGCGGCAACCTCAACCAGATCGCGCGCTGGTTGAACCGCGCGATGCTGGCGGGCCGCACCGACCTCGACAGCCTGACCGTTGCGCGCCGCTTGTTAGTGATCGAACGCCAGCTCGCCCAGCTCCTCAATGAGGCGCGGCGATGCTGATCAAGTTCTTTTCCAACGGCAAGGGCACGGGTGCCGGGCCGGTCGATTACCTGGTCGCACGCGAAGTGCTGGCCTATGACAGCAACCGCGACCTGATCCGTGATGCCGATGGTGTGTCCTTGACTGTGACGCGCGAACCATTGCCCGAGGTGCTGCGCGGTGACCCTGAGCGCACCAAGGCTTTGATCGACGCCAGCCGCAACAAGTGGACCTACCGCGCAGGCGTGATCAGTTTTGCTCGTGAGGACGCACCGAGCGAGGCGCAGCAGGCCGAGGTCATGGATGCCTTTGAGCGTCTGGCCTTCGCGGGCTTGGACCCTGAGCAATATGACATGCTCTGGGTCCGGCACAGCCACGAAGACCGCATAGAACTGCATTTCTGCACCCCTCGCCTCGAACTGGCGACGGGCAATAGTTTCAATATCGCGCCGCCTGGTTATCAGACCGTCTACGATTCATTGCGTGACCTGATGAACCAGCGCCATGGCTGGGCCGATCCGATGGAATTGGAACGTGCTCAAGAAGTCCGCAACACCATCGAGGCCCCGACCCGCGCCCATGGGCGCGACGAGCTGCACGCGTGGCTCCTTGACCAGGTCAGCATCGGCCTGATCACCGACCGTGCCAGCATGCTCGATGCCCTTGCCGATGCGGGCTTCGACCTGCCCCGCGTCGGAAAGGCCTACCTGACCGCCCAGGACCCCGAGACCGGCGAACGCTGGCGCCTGAAAGGAGAGATTTTCCATGAAGACTGGCAAGCCGACCCGGCTGAGCGAGAAACTGAACGCGGAGCTGGACAAGATACGCCAGGACTACGCCGCCTCGATGGCATCCCAGCTGGAGAGCTTCAGGACCGATTTGATGGGCATTGCGAGCGACGCGCGGCGTACCATCGAGAGCGATACGCGCCGCTTCCTGAACGAGAACAGGAGCTTGTTCGAGACGCGGATCGAGCAGATCAGGCGCTGGCTGACGATCTCGCCCTGGCTGATCTCGGGGCTGATCGTGACGGGGATCGCCTCGATGATGGCCGCGAGCTGGCTCTGGACGTCGCTGCTGACGCGCTCGGAGATGGCGGAACTGGGCCTGACGCGGATCGACCAGGGGGAAGAGACCTGGTTGACGCTGGACCCCGACCGGACCGAGTTGAAGACCTGCACACTGGCCGGGACGCCGGTCATCTGCATCAAGATCGAGGAGAGATGAATGACGACGCCCCTGACAGCCTTGGAGCGCGACTTGCTCGCCTGCGTCGAGCGGTTGGTGACGGCCTGCGAAACCTCAGCCGCGGAATTGAACGGCTTGGAAGCGCGATCGACGAAGAGGCTGCAAACCCAGTTGGATGGTATCGCGGCCTGCGCGACGTTGCTCATACGCTCGCAGATCGCGTCAATGCAGGCGTTGCGTGGCTTGCTGTGCGAAGAGGACACCTACAACGCGCTGGACGCGAAGTTGAACGAGAGCTTGAGCTTAGCGAAGGCCGCCGAAGAGAGGCTGAGACAGAGCTGAACGAATCGCAGATCGAGCGGGGCCATACCCATGGTCTGGGACATTAACGAGGAAGGAAATCCGATGAGTTTTGCACACGACCACTTCACCATGAGCTATCACCAGGCCCGCGACTACGGCATCGACTATCGCAGTTTTGCAAGGGTGGATTGTCTGCCAGAAGGGGTCCCGCTCGTTGCCATCGCGGGCGTCTGGGGAGACTACCAGAACATCCGTTGCCTTTTTGTGGACGCCGAAGGGAACGGCTATATGCGGAATGTTCGCAAGCGGCGCGATGGGTATGTGATCCGGGAGCTGGGCGTGGATGCGAAGGAACTTAAGGTCGGGGAGAACGTGCTAATACCGGGAAGCGTCGTTGAGAATGTGATCGGCAAAGCTTGATTGGCGGGAGTGCCAAATTATGGTGTGGCAAAAAGTGCTACTTTGCAATGCTATGGTATTGCATAAGTCGTAGTTATGCCATATTTAGCTATTACAAATAAGGCATAGATGCAAAACTGCAGGTTGGCAAATGTCCGTCTCACGTGCAAAACAGCGGCAGGCTGAAAGCAAGATCAATCAAGCGGTCCAGATGGCCCAAGCCTTCGCGAAGCCACTGGGTGGCTGGATTGCGACCTTCCAGGAAGCCATCGGCATGAGTGCGCCCGCGCTAGCCGAACGGCTGGGAGTTTCCCGAAACAGCGTCTACAGCTCGATCCAGAATGAACGGGCCGGGACAATCTCCCTGAACCAACTCGACAAGATGGCCGAGGCCATGGGGGGCAAGCTCGTTTACGCGATTATCCCGCGTGAGGGCCCGGTCGAAGAGATCGTCATGGCGCAGGCCCGCAAGAAGGCGAAACGTATTATCCAGCGCACCCGCGCGCACATGGCTTTGGAAGAGCAGATCGAAGGCCTGCGCAGCCAGGAAGAGATGATCGAGGAACTGGCGCGCGAGATCGTGCGTGAAATGCCGAGGAATTTCTGGAAGTGACCCTGGAGCTGCACGAACCGACCGGAGCGACGCCACTGACGCCCGACGAGCTGCTTGGCCTCAAGGCCAAGCACATCACCACACGTGGCGAGCTGAACGAGCTGGAGGGCGAGAACATCATCGAGGGGCTGACCTGGCTGGACCGGCAGCCCAAGTCTTTCGACATCCTGACCGACGACGCCGCGCGTGAGGTTCACAACCGCTTGTTCGGCCAGGTCTGGGATTGGGCAGGCGTCTATCGCCTGACCGAGAAGAATATCGGTGTTCAGGTCTGGCATATCTCAACCGAGATGCGCACTTGCCTAGACGATGCCCGCTTCTGGCGCGAGAACGGCACCTATGAGCCGCTGGAAGCCACCGCACGCTTCCACCACAAGCTGGTCTGGGTTCACCCCTTTGCCAACGGCAACGGACGCTGGGCGCGGATCATGGAGGATGCGTACTTGGCCACGATTTATCCGGATATCTACCTCGACTGGTCAGGTGGCGGGACACTGACTGCCGACAGCGACCATCGGGCGCGTTACATCGCGGCGCTGCGGGCGGCAGATGGACATGAGTTTGGGCCTTTGATTGGGTTCGTCGCAGCCATCGCAGAATGAAGGGGAAACGCGCGCATTGGGCGCTCCAATACTCTGGTGCTTTTCGAGCTAGTCAGGTAAATATGCAACGAACAGTTGTGCAGTGGGAAGATTAAATTGACGACTTTCAAGATTGACCTGAAAACAAAGATCATTTCGTCGGACACAAACGTCTATCTGGCCCGAGCAGGGAAACAAGGCCACCTGTTCGCGCAAGTGCTGGCCGAAAAGGCAATCGGTCCTGATCTTCCCGATCTTGATCTCGACCTGTCCAAGGGATTCGATGAGGAAAAGAACCTTATCGCGAAGATCAACCGCGCTCGCAGATTGAGCCGCTGGATACAGTCGCCGGTCGCAAGCCGGGGCGACAAGCCACCAAAGAGCCTCGGCGACTATGACAACGAAAAGAAACGTTCGGGTCACGCGCAGATCGAAGGCATCGTTCGCACCTATTTCAAGGATATGAAAGCGGGGGACGTCCTCGTAATTCCCGATCCACAGCTTTTTGGACAAGCGATTTTGGCTGAAGTGCTGCCGCTTGAAAAAGTGGCAAAGGCAGTTCCCGGCGCAAAACGCTACGATGGCTAGGGTCAGGACCCATAAACCTGCTTGAGGCTATCCCTGCTGCGTGATTCAAGCTCCCAAACACAGAGGGGGCATGATGAGCGGGCATTTCTGGCTG
>JANQRL010000022.1 GCA_028284605.1 Paracoccaceae bacterium
GACCCTTCGAAGGGTCTGCCCCCCCCGGATCACCCCGCGCGCTTACCCGCCAGCAGGTCGCGCACCGTCTGCGCCACCGCCTCGGCCGTGATGCCGAACTCCTCGAAAAGCACGCCCGCGGGCGCCGAGGCGCCGAAGCCGTGCATCCCGACAAAGCCCGACTTCTCCCGCCTGCCGCGCTCGCCATAGAGCCAGCGGTCCCAGCCGAACCGGATACCGGCCTCGACCGCGACCCGCACCGGGCCGCCGGGCAGGACGCGCTTGCGATAGGGCTCGTCCTGGGCCTCGAAGAACTCCCAGCACGGCATCGAGACGACCCGTGTGCCGATCCCGTCGGCCTCCAGGATGTCGCGGGCGCCCATCGCCACGGAGACCTCGGAGCCTGTGGCCATCAGGATCGCCTGGCGCTTGCCCGCCTCGGCGTCGGCCAGCACATAGGCGCCCTGGGCGGTGAGGTTCTTCATCTTGTGCTCGGTGCGGACCGCCGGCAGGCCCTGGCGGGAGAGCGCCAGCACCGTCGGTGTCGTCTCGGACGTCAGCGCGCATTCCCAGGCTTCGGCCACCTCCACCGCGTCCGCCGGGCGGATCACATTCATGTTGGGCGTGGCCCGCAGCATCGCCAGATGCTCGACGGGCTGGTGCGTCGGGCCGTCCTCGCCGAGGCCGATACTGTCATGGGTCATCACATAGGTCACCGGCACGCCCATCAGCGCCGAGAGCCGCATGGCGCCCCGGGCGTAATCGGTGAAACACATGAAGGTGCCGCCATAGGGCCGGATGCCGCCATGGAGCGCCATGCCGTTCATCGCCGCCGCCATGCCGTGCTCGCGCACGCCGTAATGCAGGTAGCGCCCGGCCCGGTTCTCGGGGGAGTGGATGCCGAGATCGGAGGTCTTCGTGTTATTCGAGCCGGTGAGATCCGCCGAGCCGCCGACGGTCTCGGTCATCACCGGATTGACCACTTCGAGCACCTTCTCGGAACTGGCCCGGCTGGCGAGTTTCGGCGCGGTCTCCGCCATCTGCTTCTTCAGCGCGCGGATCGTGGCGGAGAGCTTCTTCGGGGCAGCACCCGTGAAGATGCGGTTGAACTCCGCCTGCCGCGTGCCGGAGAGCTTCTCGAACCGCGCCGTCCAGTCGGCATGGGCCTCCGCGCCGCGCGCCCCGAACGCCTCCCAGCCGGCTTTCACATCGTCTGGGATCTCGAAGGGGCCGTAGGGCCAGTCATAAGCCTCCTTGGCGGCGAGGAGCTGCTGCGGGTCGGTGAGCGCGCCGTGGCCCTTCGCCGTGTCCTGGGCGGCATGGCCGATGGCGATATGGGTCCTGGCGGCGATCATCGAGGGGCGCGGATCGGCCTTCGCGGCCGTCAGCGCGGCATCGATGGCCTCCGGATCATGGCCGTCGATCTCCTGCACATGCCAGCCGGAGGCGGCGAAGCGCTCGACCTGATCGGTGCGGTCGGCGAGGCTCACCGGGCCGTCGATGGTGATGCCGTTATGGTCGAAGACGACGATGAGCCGGGAGAGCTGCTGCATCCCGGCAAGCGCAATGGCCTCCTGGCTCACCCCCTCCATCAGGCAGCCGTCGCCGGCGAAGACGTAAGTGTGGTGATCGATGATCTTCGCCCCGAACCGGGCCCGCAGGACCTCTTCGGCGATCGCGAAGCCGACGGAATTGGCGATGCCCTGGCCGAGCGGGCCGGTGGTGGTCTCGATCCCCTCGGCATGGCCGTATTCCGGATGGCCGGCGGTGCGCGACCCCCATTGCCGGAAATCCTTGAGCTGCTGGAGCGGCATCTGCTCATAGCCCGTCAGGTGCAGGAGCGCATAGAGCAGCATCGAGCCGTGCCCGTTCGACAGGATGAACCGGTCGCGGTCCGGCCAGTGCGGCGCTTTGGGGTCGAATTTCAGATGCTTGCCGAAGAGCACCGTGGCGATGTCGGCCATGCCCATGGGCATCCCGGAATGGCCGGAATTGGCCGCGGCCACCGCGTCGAGCGCGAGGCAGCGGATCGCGCATGAGAGGCGCCAGTGATCGGGATGAGCGGCGCGCAGGTCTGCAATGTCCAAGGGAAGGCTCCTTAACGGGCGGATCGACGGGTCCCGGCGTCATATCAGCCGCAGGTCCGAGATCAAGCGTGGGTCCTAAGCCCTTTTGGAGCAAGGAAAGGGCCGAATTGCCGTCCTCTGGCGAAAGGCATAGCATCCTGAGCCATAAGCCGCGATTCGGACGTCTGACGCGCCGAGGCAACCCTTGGGGCAGAGGGCGCGGCCTGTGAGGCGCGTGACGGGCGAAGGACCGGCAGGAGGGGCAGATGGACGATATCGCCGAACTGGAAACGAGGATCACCGGGGCGCTTGACCGGATCCGGGCCGGGGTGGCGTCGGCGACGGCCGGGCCGGCCGCGGACGATGTCCGCGCTGCGCTTGCGGAGCGCGAGGCGCGAATCGCTGCACTGGAGACTGCGCTCGATGACGAAAGGACGGCCAACGCCCAACTCGCCGAACGGGTCAAGGTGCTGAAGGACCGCCAGGACGACACGATCGAGCGCCAGCGTGCGACGCTCGACGGCCAACGGACCAGCATGGCGGACATGCAGGCCGCGCTCGATCGTCTGCGCGAGGCCGAAGCGGAGCAGCGCGCAACCAATGCGCGGCTGCGCGAGGCGCTGACGCAACAGACCGCGGAGCCCGAGCTGATCAATCGCGCGGCGGAGGCGGAGCTCGAATCCCTGCGTGCGACCCGGGCAGCCGACGCCGCGGATGCCGCCGCGATCATCGCCGAGCTGAAGCTGTTGATAGCCGAGGAGGCCGAGTGATGCCGCAGGTCGAGATCACCATCGGGGGCCGGACCTTCGAGGTCGCCTGTCAGGAGGGCGAGGAGCAGTTCCTGCACGCTGCGGCCGGCATGCTTGATGGCGAGGCGGCGGCGCTGACCGGCCAGATCGGCCGGATGCCGGAGGCGCGGATGCTGCTGATGGCGGGCTTGATGCTGGCCGACAAGACCGCGGCGGTGGAGGACAAGCTGCGTGCCGCGGAGGACGCTCTGGCCGAGGCTCAGGCCAAGCTCGAAGCGGCCGCCGAGGCACCGGCACCGGAGCCGCAGCGCGTCGAGGTCCCGGTGGTGCCGGTGCAGGTCACCGACGCGCTGGCCGAGATCGCGGCGCAGGCCGAGGCCATCGCGGTGGAGGTCGAAGAAAGGGCTGGCAGTGCCGCGCCCGCCGCCAATCCGCCGACGGACGATCCCTGGGGCGAGTTGCCTGAGATGAGTGTCGACCGGAGCTAGGGCCTGCCGTTGTCGCCGCAGCACTCTGACGGACCCTGATTCTCGCGAAGATCAGCCCCGAGTTTTCGTCGAAAACTCGGCGTCCCGGCGCCGTCATGCAGAGGTCTCAGGTCGTGGCCCGTGCGACCCGGAGCGGGTGAGGCCGGGTTCAGCCGTTATGCTCGCGAATCCGCTTGGCGGCGTCCCTGTCGTAGGTCACCCCGTTGTCGTCGAAGAGCTGGTCAAGCTCCGCCGAGAGCGTCATTTCGGTGATGATGTCGCAGCCGCCAACGAATTCGCCCTTGACGTAGAGCTGTGGGATCGTCGGCCAGTCGGAGTAATCCTTGATCCCCTGCCGGATCGCGTCGTCGGCGAGCACGTTCACATCGGCATAGTCGACGCCCATATAGTTCAGCACCCCGGCCACGCGGGAGGAGAACCCGCATTGCGGCATCGATTTGGTGCCCTTCATGAAGAGCACGACGTCATTGGCGGTGACGGTGTCCTTGATCTGGTCTTCAGCGGTCATGTTTGGGTCTCCGGCGGAACGGGGCGGCGAGATTGCCGCGAATGGAACGGAAGAGAAGGGCGAAGGGGCCGAGAAGGGCGATGGCAAGGCCATTGACGAAGGGGCGGCTTACCGCACGCATCAGTCCGGCGCCCGGGTCGTCAATGCCAGCGCGTGGAGCTCGCCCGCGGGGCCGTCCATCTTACCCTTGAGGGCGGCATAGACGGCGCGCTGCTGCTGCACCCGGTTCTTGCCGCGAAAGCTTTCGTCCACCACCAGCGCGGACATATGCACACCATCGTCCCCGCCGACCTCGATCCGGGCGTCGGGGAAGGTCTCGCGCAGGAGGCTCTCGATCTCATGGGCCTGCATTGGCATCGGGGTTCGGTCCTTGTCCTTTGGCAAAGGTGTAATCCCGGGTGAGCTTTTGTTCAAGGTGAGGCGGGGCCTTGACCCTCACGCAGCGTCAGGCCCGATGAGGGCGCCATGACTGAGCGAATCGAGGAATATACGGTCGGCGAACTGGCGCGGCTGGCGGGGGTCAGTATCCGCACGCTGCACCATTACCATGCCATCGGCCTGCTGCCGCCGGCGGCGGTGGCGGCGAACGGCTACCGGCTCTATCGCCGCCCACAGGCGGAGCGGTTGCAGGACATCCTGTTCTACCGCGAGGCCGGGATGGATCTGGCGGAGATCGCGGCCCTTCTGGCCGAAGGGGGCCTGCGGCTTGACCGGCTCACGCGGCACCGGGCGCGGCTCGCCGCCTCCCGCGCCGCGCTGGACCGCACGATCGTCACCCTCGACCGCACGATTGCCGCCCTGAAAGGAGATCAGATCATGGCGACCGAAGACCTTTATGCACCCTTCCCGCCGGAGAAACAGGCGGAGTACGAGGCGTGGCTGATCGAGCGCTACGGGCCCGGCATGGCCGAGGCCGTGGCCCGGGCAAAGGCCGCTCAGGCGGTCGATCCCGTGGAGTTTTCCGGCGAAGCGGTGGCGGAGCTGCGGGAGATTGAGGCGGCGCTCGTTGCCGCGATGGAGGAGGGGATCGAGGGGGCGGCGCTGGCCCCGCTGCTCGACCGGCACCGGGCCTGGGTCGCGGGGATGTGGGGCGCAGAGTGCGCGCCGGACGCCTATGCCGGCCTGGCTGATCTCTACCTCGGCCATCCCGATTTTTTGGCGCGCTACGAGGCGCTCGGCGAAGGGTTCAGCGCCTGGCTGCCGGCGGCGATGAAGGGCTACGCGGCCGGGTCCTAGGGTCACGCGCAGACACGGCCCGTCGACTGGCCGTGTCTGCGCGCTTGCGCAAGCGCGCCCCGCGCCGCGTCGACGCGCCTTCCGCGGTTCGACAGGGGCCCTGCCTTGCCGGGACGCTTGTCGCTCGGTCACGATCTTCCGCCGCCCCGGCCCTGTCGATCAAGGCCAATATCGTTCAGGCGAAGACGCCCGCAAACGCCCGCTGGTGGAGCGCGGCAAGCTCCGCCAGCGGCGCCTCTGAAGCGCCGAGGCAAACGGTGTCACCGCCGAACCGGCCAACGGTTTCGAGGGGCACCCCGGCCTGACCGGCGGCGACCATCAACGCCTCGGCGGCATCGAAGGAACAGGCGATCAGGTAGCGGGCCTGATCCTCGCCGAAGAGCCTGGGCAGGTCGCCGGCGTCGAGGCTTACCCCGATCCCTGCCGCAACGGCGAGTTCGAAGGCCGCGAGGGCGAGACCGCCGTCGGAGAGGTCGGTGCAGGCGGTGATCCAGGCGCTATGGGCACGGATGAACGCGCCGTTGCGGCGCTCGGCGTCGAGGTCCACCACCGGCGCATCGCCCTCGGCGCGGCCGAACGCCTCCCAGAGCAGCGCGGACTGGCCGAGATGCCCGGCGGATTCGCCCACCAGGAGGGCGAGGTCGCCGGGCGCCGCCTGGCCCGCGATCCGGTCGTCGAGGTCTTCGAGCAAACCCACCGCCCCGATGGTCGGTGTCGGCAGGATCGCCTGGCCATCGGTCTCGTTGTAGAGCGAGACATTGCCGGAGACGATGGGCATGTCGAGCGCCGCGCAGGCCACGCCGATGCCTTTGATCGCGCCGACGAGCTGGCCCATGATCTCGGGCTTCTCCGGGTTGCCGAAGTTGAGGTTGTCGGTGGTGGCGAGCGGTCGCGCGCCGACGGCGCAGAGATTGCGGAACGCCTCCGCCACGGCCTGCTTGCCGCCCTCGACCGGGTTCGCCTTCACATAGCGGGGGGTCACGTCGGAGGTGAAGGCGAGGCCCTTGTCGGTGCCGTGGACCCGCAGGAGGCCGGCGCCGAGACCCGGGCCCGCCACCGTGTCGGCCATGACCTGGCTGTCATATTGCTGGGTCACCCAGTGCTTGCCCGCATAGTTCGGGGACCCGATCAGCGCTTTCAGCCCGTCAATCGGGTCGATCTCGGGGAGGTCGCCGAGCGGCGCGGCGACAGGTGTTTCCTCCCAGGGCCGGTCGTATTCCGGCGCGGCGCCGGAGAGCGCCCGGAGCGGCAGGTCGGCCTTCACCTCGCCTTGATGGAGGATCAGGAACCGGTCCTCTGCGATGGTCTCCCCCACCACGGCGAAATCGAGGTCCCATTTGTCGAAGACCGCGCGGGCGGCCTCCTCTTTCTCGGGGTCGAGGACCATGAGCATCCGCTCTTGGCTCTCACTCAGCATCATCTCATAGGCGCTCATCGCCTCCTCGCGCACCGGCACCGCGTCGAGGTCGAGCCGGATACCCAAGCCGCCTTTGTCCCCCATCTCTACCGCCGAACAGGTGAGCCCCGCCGCGCCCATATCCTGGATCGACACGACCGCCCCGGTGGCCATCAGTTCCAGACAGGCCTCCATGAGCCGTTTCTCGGTGAACGGGTCGCCGACCTGCACCGTCGGGCGTTTCTCCTCGATCCCCTCGTCGAACTCGGCCGAGGCCATGGTGGCGCCGCCGACCCCGTCGCGCCCCGTCTTGGCGCCAAGATAGACCACCGGACGGCCCACGCCGGACGCGGCGGAATAGAAGATGGCACCGGCATCCGCGAGGCCGGCGGCGAAGGCATTGACCAGGCAATTGCCATTGTACGCAGGGTGAAAGCGGATCTCGCCGCCCAGCGTCGGCACGCCGAAGGCGTTGCCGTAGCCGCCGATCCCTTCGACCACGCCGTGAACCAGTTGCCGCGTCCGGGGATGGTCGGGCGCTCCGAAGGAGAGCGCGTTCATCGCCGCGATGGGCCGCGCGCCCATGGTGAAGACATCGCGCAGGATGCCGCCGACCCCGGTCGCCGCACCTTGATAGGGCTCAATGTAGCTGGGGTGGTTGTGGCTCTCCATCTTGAAGACCACCGCCAGTCTCGTTCCATCGGGGCCATCGCCGATATCCACGACGCCAGCGTTCTCGCCGGGGCCGCAGATCACCTGGGGGCCTTCCGTGGGCAGGGTGCGGAGCCACTTCTTCGACGACTTGTAGGAACAATGCTCGTTCCACATCGCCGAGAAGATGCCGAGTTCGGTGAAGCTGGGGGCGCGGTTCAGGAGGCGCAGGATTTCGGCATATTCCTCGGGCTTCAGCCCGTGCGCCTCGATCAGGTCGGGCGTGATATCTGGTTCCTGCACGTCGCGCATCGATCCCCCCGGATGGTCCCCGGGTCCATAGGGGATGCCGGGGCAGGGGGCAACGGGGCTAGCGGCGCTGGCGCAGGGCGGCGTCGCAGGCCAGAAGCCCGCCCTGCATCGCGCCGGCATAGCCCCCCGAGACGGTATAGGCAGAGCTGAGATAGAGCCCGTCGAGGGAAGTGACGGCCGAGGGCGGGCGCGAGAGCAGCCGTTCGGGTGTGGGGCGGAAGCCGTAGACCGATCCGCCCGGCGTGCCCATCCGGGTTTGCATGGTGCGGCTCGTGGCCATTTCAGAGGCGGTCACGGCGGCGGCGAGACCCGGGAAATGGCGGTCGGCATCGGCGATGAGCGCCTCGGTCCAGGCGTGCCGCCGCGCCTTCTCCGCCGCTTCGTCGAGCCCGTCCCACCAGCTCAGCCGGTCGATCCCGGTGATCGAGACCAGATAGGGGTCGTCCGGCTGCCGGAGATGGGCGTCGAGCCGACCGTAATCGGCAATGGAATAGTAGGGGATTGCGCCCGGCGGTCCGGCAAACCGCGCGGCGATCTCCGGCATCTGATCGAAGCGGGTCATGTCGGGCGGGAAGAGGAAGGTGGAATAGGCCCGGATACCGACCTCCTCGGCCGGGCGGGAGAGGCCGAGATTGATCGTGAAGAGCGACACGGAGGGTTCGTGGCGGGCATAGGGCTCGAGGAAATCGTCGCGATATGGCTCCGGCAGCATGTCGGCGAGCAGGTCCGGCGCGGTATTGGCGAAGAGGACCGGGGCCATCGCGACCCTTTCGGTGCCGTCGGCATCGACATAGCGGATTCCGGTCACGGTCTCGTCCCCGTCGGCAAGCACCTCGGTCACGGTGCAGGACCGCCGCGCCTCGCCGCCCGCCGCGCGCACCTTCTTGACCAGGGCCAGGGTTAGCGCCCGGGAGCCACCGTCGAAATAGTAGCCGCCGGTTTCGAGGTAGCGCCCCCAGATGCCGCCATAGATCAGGAAGGAGAGCCGCGCCGGATCGTCGTCGAAGTAGCCCAGCATCGCGCCCATGGCGGTCTTCGCGGCCTCATGGTCACCGAATGCCTTGTCGAGACGGGTCGCCACCGTCTGCCGCAGGTCGCCCAGAAGCTCGAGCACCCCACCGGAGAGCAGGAAGCTGCCGAGGCCGGCCCAGCCGTGGCTCGACACTTGTTCGAGACCGACAAGGGCCCGGTAGAGCTCCCGCATGTCGCGGAAGAAGGCCCTGAGCTCCGCATCGGCTTCGGGCAGGGCGGCGCGGAGGGCGGCCTCGGCGGCGTCGAAACCCTTCGGGATCAGGATCGGCGCGGGGAGCGGGCCGCCGCGGACATCGTAGAACTCTTCCAGTGCTATGGGACGAACCGCATCGGTCAGGCCAAGCCGGGCGAAGGCGCCGGTGGGCGCGTGGACCGTGGCGCCATCGACCTCGTGCAGCGATGCCTCCATGGTCAGCGATCCGTGGCGATAGAGCGTCGCCGCCCCGCCGAAATTCGACAGTTTCTCGAGGACCAGGACCCGATGCCCGGCGGCGGCATAGCCGGCGGCGGCCGAGAGCCCGCCGAGACCGGAGCCGATCACCACGGCATCCCAGATTTCCGGCTCGGACATGCGGCACTCCCCTATCGGTGCCGACCGACTCTAGCAGGAAAGGCGACGGGTGGATGACGGTCGGCTGCGGCCCTTGGGCGCGCCAGAGAAATGCTTGGCGGATAAAAAAAGCCGGGCCAAGGGCCCGGCGAAGTCCAACAGGGAGGTATGAAGGAGAGCCCGAAAGCCCTCAGCTTCACCTATCGAAGTAGGCGGCTCAAACTGGACGATCAAGTCTGTTTCAGTTCGAATCAGGGCAAAGCCGCTATGCGTGCGACACATGGGCCACACTTTGCCGACCCTTAGGCCGCGGTTGAGCGGCTGCGCCGGCGGTGGGCGATGATCTCGTCCTGCACGAAATCACGAAAGGCCGCTATCCTCTTGGATTGACGCAATTCTTCCGGATAGGCGAGGAAGACGGGGACCTCGGCACTTTCAACCTCCGGGAGAACGCGAACCAGATTCGGGAAATCCTGCACCACATAATCCGGCAGGATGCCGACGCCGAGATTGTTGGCCACGGCCTGCAAGACCCCGAAATAGTTGTTCACCGTCAACAGGCTGGGCAGATCGAGACTCAAGAGGTGCTGGGTCAGCGACGCGCCCGCCGCGACCTGGGTCGCCGAGGGATTCTGACAGATCAGCCGGTGCCGGCGCAGATCGTCCAATGTCTCTATGGGCGGGCAGCCTTCCAGATAGCCGCGGCCGGCAAAGAGCCGCATCCTGACCGACATCAGCCGCTTGCGGATCAGGTCGGCCTGGGACGGCTCCTTCATCCGGATCGCCACATCGGCCTCGCGCATCGGCAGGTCGAGGACCCGTTCCTCCAGCATCAGGTCGATCTTAAGATCCGGATATTGCTCATAAAGCTTGGTCAGCCGGGGCGCGAGCCAGAGCGTGCCGAAGCCGATGGTCGTGGTGACCTTCAGTTCGCCAAAGACCTCCTCCTCGCTGTCGCGGATGCGCGCGGCGGCGGTTTCCAACCTGCGGTTCATCGATTTCGTCGCGTCGAACAGAAGCTCGCCCTGTTCGGTGAGAATCAGCCCGCGCGCGTGACGGTGGAAGAGCGTGGTGTTCAGGGTCTCCTCAAGGGCCCGGATCTGCCGGCTGACCGCCGACTGGCTGAGATGCAGGGTCTCTCCGGCGGCGGTGAGAGAGCCGGCATCGGCCACGGCGTGAAAGATTCTGAGCTTGTCCCAGTCCATCTCGGTTCAATCCATCAATTCGTTATCGCTCACATATTACGAAAGCGACCGGGGCCAAAGGGTCGATGACGATCCTGTGCTCCGAGCGGGAATTTAGTTGGTAGGTCAGAATTCATGACCTATAATGCCAGGCAGGCATCGGGCCGTCAGGGAGAGGTATGCATGACCCGCCAGGACGTGTCGCTGAGCGACCGCTATGACCTCGACAAGGATACGATATTGCTGAACGGCACCCAGGCGTTGGTCCGCCTGATGCTGATGCAGAAGGCGCGGGACCGGGCGGCGGGGCTCAATACGGCGGGCTATGTGAGCGGTTATCGCGGATCGCCGCTCGGGGCCGTCGATATGCAGATGGCCCGGGCCGAGAGCCATCTGAAAGCCGCGGACATCCTGTTTCAGCCCGGACTGAACGAGGACCTTGCCGCCACGGCGCTTTGGGGCACGCAGGGCGCCGAGTTGCGCGGCGAGGGGCGCTATGACGGGGTCTTCGGGCTCTGGTACGGCAAGGGGCCGGGGGTGGACCGGTCCGGCGACGCGATGCGGCACGCGAACATGGCCGGCACCTCGCGCCATGGCGGCGTGCTGATGGCCATGGGCGACGACCACACCGGCGAATCCTCCACAACCTGCCATCAGTCCGACTGGGCCATGATCGACGCCTATATGCCGGTGCTGAGCCCGGCGGGGGTACAGGAAATTCTCGACTACGGGCTCTACGGCTTTGCTTTGTCACGGTTTTCCGGGCTCTGGGCCGGGCTGAAGCTGATGAAGGATACGGTGGAGGTGACCTCCGTCGTCGATGGCCGGCCCGACCGGATGTCCTTTGTCGAGCCGGATTTCGAGATGCCGCCGGGCGGGCTCAACATCCGCCTTGGGGACCATTGGGTGCCGCAGGAAGAGCGTGTCATCAATCACAAGAGGTTCGCTGCAGAAGCCTTTGGTCATGCGAATAAAATAGACCGCCGCATCTGGGGCAAGCCGGGGGCGAAGATCGGCTTCGTCGCGGCGGGCAAGAACTGGCTCGACCTCACCCACGCCCTCCAGCTTCTCGGCATCGACGGGACGGAGGCGGAGCGGCTCGGGATCACGACCTACAAGATCGGCCAGACCTTCCCGCTCGACATGAAGGGGTTCCACGACTGGGCCGAGGGGCTCGACCTGATCGTGGTGGTCGAGGAAAAGCGCAAGCTGATCGAGGTGCAGATCAAGGAGGCGATCTTCGACGACCGTCGCGGCCGCCGGGTCTGGGGCTGGCACAAGGGCGGCGGCGCGGGCTCGATGCATGGCGAGGAGCTGTTCCCGACCCAGGGCGCCCTCGATCCGGTGATGATTGCCGAGAAGCTGGGCCAAATTCTGATCGAGGAGGGGCGGCGGACGGATGCTCTCGAAGGCGCGCTCGCCACCCTCGCCGAGGCCCGCCGTGCCGACAATGCCGAGGAGATCGCGGCCCGGCTGCCCTATTTCTGCGCCGGATGCCCGCACAATAGCTCGACCAAGGTGCCCGAGGGGTCCCGCGCCTATGGCGGCATCGGTTGCCACATCATGGCGACGTGGATGGACCGCGAGAATACCGGCTGGACCCATATGGGCGCGGAGGGGGCGAACTGGGTGGGCGAGGCGCCGTTCTCGACCCGCAGCCACATCTTCCAGAACCTCGGCGACGGCACCTACAACCATTCCGGCGTTCAGGCGATCCGCTTTGCGGTCATGGCCGGGACCAACATCACCTACAAGATCCTCTACAATGACGCCGTCGCGATGACCGGCGGGCAGGGCAATGACGGCGATCTTGGCCCCGGGCAGATCGTGCGGGAGCTGAAGGCGATGGGGGTGGGCGAGGTCTTCGTCGTCTATGATGAGAAGGAGGATCTGGGTGCCGCCGACCTACCCGGCGGTGTGACGCCGCGTCCCCGCGAGGACCTGGCCGAGGTGCAGGAGCGCTGTACGCAGATCGAGGGCGTCTCGGCCATCGTCTATATCCAGACCTGCGCGGCGGAGAAGCGGCGGCGGCGCAAGCGCGGCGCCTTCCCGGACCCGGACAAGCGGGTCTTCATCAATACGGAGGTCTGCGAAGGGTGCGGCGATTGCGGCGTGCAGTCGAATTGCGTGGCGATCCTGCCGGTGGAGACGGAGCTGGGCCGCAAACGCGCCATCGACCAATCCGCCTGCAACAAGGATTTCAGTTGTCTCAAGGGGTTCTGCCCGTCCTTTGTCACCGTCGAGGGGGCGACGGTCCGCAAGGAGGCCCGGGTCGAGGTCGAGGCGGGCGATCTGCCGGCGCCGGAGCTGCCCCGGATCGACGGCACCCATAACGTGGTTATCACCGGGATCGGCGGCACCGGGGTGGTGACGATCGGCGCGGTGCTCGCCATGGCGGCCCATCTCGACGGCAAGGGCGCGGGCATGATGGAGATGGCGGGGCTCGCGCAGAAGGGCGGTGCGGTGCTGATCCATTGCCGGATCGCCGAGGACCCGGCCGATATCAGTGCGATCCGGGTGGCCACGGGCGAATGCGACGCGCTCATCGGCGGCGATCTGGTGGTGAGCGCGGGGGCGAAGACCATCGGTCTGACCGCCCCGGGCCGGACCTGCGCCGTGGTCAATTCCCACGAGGTCATCACCGGCGCCTTCACCCGGGACACCGAGTTCCGCCTGCCCACCGAAGACCTGATCGTGGCGCTTCAGGCCCGGATGCAGGATCGGCTGACGACCTTCGACGCCACGGCGCTGGCGGAGGCGGTTCTGGGCGACTCGATCTACTCCAACATGATCGTCTTCGGCGCCGCCTGGCAGGCGGGCGGGGTCCCGGTGCGCCATGACGCGATCCTGCGGGCCATAGACCTCAACGGCGCCGCGGTAGAGCGCAACAAGCGCGCCTTCGAGATCGGACGCTGGGCCGTCGCGGAGCCGGAGGCGGCGGCGCGGGCGGCGGTCTCGAATGTGGTCGAGAAGCCGAAGACCCTGGACGAGAAGATCGACTTTCGGGCCGCGCATCTGACGGCTTATCAGTCGGAGCGGCTGGCGCGTCGCTATCGGGCGCTGGTGGACCGGATCGAGGATTCGCGGCTCAAGGAGGCGGTCGCGAAGGGCTATCACAAGGCCCTGACCTACAAGGACGAATACGAGGTCGCGCGGCTGCATCTGGAGACCCGGGCGAAGGCCGAGGCGGCCTTCGAGGGCGATCTGAAACTGACCTACCACCTCGCCCCGCCCCTCCTCTCCCGCAATGGCAAGGACGGGCGCCCGAAGAAGCGGGCCTTCGGCGAGGGGCTGATGGCCCGGGCCTTTCCGCTACTGGCGCGGCTCAAGGGGCTGCGTGGCACGCCCTTCGATCCCTTCGGTCACACCGCCGAGCGGCGGATGGAGCGGGGGCTCATCAAGCGCTACGAGGCCGATATCGACGAGGTCCTTGCCCGTTTCAGCCCGGAAACCGCCGACGCCGCCGTCGCTCTTGCGGAACTGCCGTTGCAGATCAGGGGGTTCGGGCCGGTGAAGGAGGCCAATGCCAAGGCCGCCGATGCCCGGCGCCGGGAGCTCCTCGCCGCGCTCCGGTCCGGCGGCACCGTCCAGGCCGCGGCGGAATAGCCGCCCGCACAGGGTGGAATTGTCGCGGACCTGTCACAAATCCTTCTTATCTGGGTCGGTCAGGGGTAAGGCTGCGTCGCAGTCAGGGAAGGACGGCCATGGGTCAGCGGCATATCGCGCGCGACATCACCTATGCGACCTCCGCCGCCACCCGCGGCGGGCGCGCCATGATCCGGCTGCTGGAAAACACCACCGGCCGGCTGCGGCTGATCCGTCAGGCCAGGGGCTATGAGGGTGAGGTCGCGCGGGGCCGGGATTTCTGGGAGGTGATGGTGGAGCGCTACGGCGTGACGCTCGACATCGTCAGCGGTGCCCTAGGGAACATCCCCGCCGAGGGCCCGGTGATCGTGGTGGCGAACCACCCTTACGGCATCCTCGACGGCCTCGTCATGGGCCATATCCTGAGCGCGCGGCGGGGCGGCGACTTCAAGGTTCTCGCCCATCGCGTGTTCCGCAAGGCGCCGGACCTCGAACGGGTCATCCTGCCGATCTCCTTCGACGAGACCAAGGACGCCGCGAAGCAGAACATGAAGACCCGGGCCGAGGCCCTGCGTTACCTGCGCGAGGGCGGGGCGATCGGTGTCTTCCCGGGTGGCACGGTCTCCACCGCCGCCAAACCCTTTGCCCCGGCGGCGGACCCGGTCTGGCGCAGCTTCACCGCCAAGATGGTGGCGAAATCCGACGCGACCGTTATCCCGATCTTCTTCGACGGGGCCAATTCGCGGCTGTTCCAGATCGCGAGCCATCTGCATTACACGCTGCGGATGGGGATGCTGATCCGCGAATTCAAGAAACGCGCCAAGGCCCCGGTCCGCATCGCCATTGGCGAACCGATCCCGCGGGCCGATCTCGATGCGCTCCAGAACGACCCGCGCGGCACTATGGAGTTCCTCCGCAAAGCCACGTATGAGCTCTCTCCGAGCCCGGTTCCGGCGAACCTGATGGGGCACGAATACGAAGAGCGGTATAAGGCGCGCGCGGATGGCCGTGGGGATTTTCGATAGCGGGCTCGGCGGGCTTACGGTTCTTGATGCGGTGACCAGGCGCCTGCCGGAGGTGCCCATCGTCTATCTCGGCGACAATGCCCACACCCCCTACGGTGTGCGCGATGCCGATGACATCTACGACCTGACCACTGCCGGGGTGGCGCGGCTTTTCGAGGCGGGCTGCGATCTGGTGATCCTGGCCTGCAACACGGCGTCGGCGGCGGCGCTCAGGCGGATGCAGGAGGGCTGGGTGCCGTCGGACAAGCGGGTGCTCGGGGTCTTCGTGCCGTTGATCGAGGCGCTGACCGAGCGGCACTGGGGCGACAATTCCCCGCCGCGCGAGGTGGCCGTGAAGCATGTGGCGCTCTTCGCGACCCCCGCCACGGTGCGCAGCCGGGCGTTTCAGCGGGAGTTGGCGTTCCGCGCTATAGGGGTCGATGTGGAGGCCCAGGCCTGCGGCGGCGTGGTCGACGCCATCGAGGAGGGCGATATGATCCTCGCCGAGGCCCTGGTGCGGTCCCATGTCGAGGCGCTGAAACGGAAGATGCCGAAGCCGGACGCCGCGGTGCTGGGCTGTACGCACTATCCGCTGGTGGAGGATGTGTTCCGCGAGGCTTTGGGGGAGGGCGTGTCGGTCTATTCCCAGCCCGCTTTGGTGGCCGAGAGCCTGGCCGATTACCTCGAACGGCGGCCCGAAATGCGGGGCGGTGGCGACGAGGCCGGTTTCCTGACCACCGGCGATCCCGCTTCGGTGTCGAACAAGGCGACGCAGTTCCTCCGACGAAAGATCGCCTTCGAGGCCGCCTGAGCGGGCGCGGCGCGAGCCGGGCCTGCCGGCCCAAACCGCGCCGCCCGTTGCGCCAGAGACCCCGGCGCCCTACACAGCATCCAGATTCAGGACCGCACCATGACCCATTCCGTCGCCATTCTCGGCGCCTCGGGCTATACCGGGGCCGAACTCGTCCGGCTGATCGCCACCCATAAGGGCATGCGCATCGCCGCGCTCTCCGCCCATTCCAAGGCCGGGCAGGAGATGGAAGAGGTGTTCCCGCATCTGCGCCATCTGGACCTGCCGCGCCTGACCACGGTCGAGGAAACGCCTCTCAACGGGGTCGATCTGGTGTTCTGCGCGCTGCCGCACGCGACCTCGCAACGGATCGTCGCGAACCTGCCGGAAGGGGTGAAGGTCGTCGACCTCTCCGCCGATTTCCGGCTGCGCGATCCGGCGGAGTACGAGAGATGGTACGGCAAGCCCCACGCGGCACCGGAATTGCAGAAGGAGGCGGTCTACGGGCTCACCGAGTTCTACCGGGACGAGATCCGCGCGGCCCGGCTTGTGGCCGGCACCGGGTGCAACGCGGCGACCGGGCATTTTGCGCTGCGGCCGCTGATTGCCGGTGGGCTGATCGGGCTCGACGACATCGTGCTCGACCTGAAATGCGCCGTCTCCGGCGCCGGGCGGAGCCTGAAGGGGCACCTTCTGCACGCGGAACTGTCGGAGGGCTATTTCGCCTATGGTCTCGGGAGCACCCACCGGCATCTGGGCGAGTTCGATCAGGAGTTTTCGGCCGTGGCAGGGCGTGAGGTCCGAATCCAGTTCACCCCGCACCTGATGCCCGCGAACCGGGGCATCCTCGCCACCGCCTATGTGTCCGGCGATGCCGCGGCCTGCCATGCGGCCCTCTCGGCCGCCTATGCCGACGAGCCCTTCCTCCATGTCCTGCCGATCGGGCAGGCGCCGGGGGTGAAGGACGTGCGCGGATCGAACTTCTGCCATATCGGCGTCGTGGCCGACCGCAAACCGGGCCGCGCCGTCGTGGTCGCGGTGCTCGATAACCTCACCAAGGGCTCCTCCGGCCAAGCGATCCAGAACGCCAACCTGATGCTCGGGATCGAAGAAACCGAGGGGCTGATGCTGGCGCCACTGGTGCCGTGATTTTTATGGCCGACCTATTTGGAATCGGGCCGCGAAGGAGTATCTCTGTCGGGGTGACACAGGCGGACGGGCGTCGATGAAGTCTCTGAAGAAGCAACGGCGCATCCAGATCATTGTCCTGGCCTTCGTGGCTTTGGGGCTCTCCACCGCTCTGATCGGCTATGCGATGCAGGACGGGATCAACTTCTTCCGGTCGCCCTCGCAGATCGCCGCCGAGCCGCCCGATCCGACGGAAGTGTTCCGCATCGGCGGGCTGGTGGCCGAAGGCTCCATCGTGCGCGGGCAGGGCGAGACCGTCAGCTTCGCTGTCACCGATGGCGGCGCCACGATCCCGGTCACCTATACCGGGATCCTGCCCGACCTCTTTGGCGAGGGCGAGGGTATGGTCGGCCAGGGGCGTTACGTGAACGGCACCTTCGAGGCCATTGAAATCCTGGCCAAACACGACGAGACTTACATGCCGGCGGAGGTCGTCGACGCGCTGAAGGAACAGGGCGTCTACCGCGACCCGAACGCAACGGACGCCGGTCCAGCGACGAATTAACCTTTCCCGCAGAGCTTTCCCCGCAGCCAAGGAGCGGGGCAGGCCATGCAGGACGTCCGGGAGATCGCCGAGGAGATCATCCGCCGGGAAGGCGGCTATGTGAACGACCCGGACGATCCGGGCGGGCCGACGAAATACGGGGTGACGGTGCATACGATGCGCCGGCTCGGACTCGATCTCGACCGCGACGGGGATGTGGATGCCGCCGATGTGCGGCAGCTCTCCCGCGGGCAGGCGGTGGAGATCTTCCTCACCCATTACTTCCACAAGCCCCGGATCGGCGAGTTGCCGGAGATGCTGCGGGCCAGCGTCTTCGACATGTATGTGAATGCCGGGGCGCACGCGGTGCGCATCCTGCAACGGCTCTTCAACGAGATGCGGATCGAATGCGCGGTGGACGGGGTGATCGGGCCCCAGACCCTCGCAGCCGCCGAGAAGGCCGCCGCTGCCGCGCCCGACCACCTCGCCGATGCCTACGGGATCGCCCGGCGGAACTATTATTACGCCCTGGCGGACCGCCGGCCCGCCAGCCGCAAATATGCGAGGCGCCGGGATGGCGGGAAGGGCGGCTGGATCCGGCGCGCGGAAGAATTCATCTCGCCGCGCTACCATCTGAGCGAGGCCGAGCACCGCGCCCGGGTGGCCGCATGGGGCTGATCGCCGAGTTCTGGCGGATGCTCTTCGGGGATGGCCGCAATGTGGTGACCGAGACCATGTCGGCCTTTCGCGAGAACCCGGAATGGGCGGCGCGGCGTGAGGCGGCGATCCGGCAGGCGGCGCTCGGCCAGTTCGCGGCGGAGTTCGGCCTGCCGCGGCGCGGGCTCTTCGACCGATTTATTGACGGGCTGAACCGGCTGCCGCGCCCGATGCTCGCCTTCGGGACGCTGGGCCTCTTCGTCGTGGCCATGGCCGACCCGATCTGGTTCGCCGCGCGGATGCAGGGGATCGCCCTGATCCCCGAGCCGCTCTGGTGGCTCATGGGGGCCATCGTCAGCTTCTATTTCGGCGCCAGGCACCAGGCCAAGGGCCAGGAATTCCAGCGTTCCATCGCCGAGACCGTGGCAAGGGCCGGGCAGGTGACGGACAATATCCGGGCGCTGGAAGCCCTGGAAACCGGGGCAGGGCTGATCGGCGATGGGCCCGAGCCGGCGCCCGCGCCGAACGCGGCCCTCTCCGAGTGGAGGTCGAAGGATGGCGCCTGAGCAGGAGAAGCTGCTCGAGGCAAGGGTGCGCACGCTGGAGACCCGCAGCGCGGTGGATGACGTGCATCGGGCCAATGTCGAAAAGCGGCTCGGGGCCATCGAGGACACGCTGAAATGGCTGGTGCGGCTGGTCTTCGGAGCGTTGCTTCTGGCGGTTATCACCTATGGGGTGCGGGGCGGGTTTCTGACCGGGATGCCGTGAGGCGGCCGGGGCTGCGCCGATTTGACCGGGCCACCACCCATCCATCTGACCGCGATGTGATTTCTTCTTCTCCGGGCCTGCGCTAAGGTCCCGGCCATGATCACCGAGCTTGGACATTTCGCGCTGATTCTGGCCTTCGGCATTGCCATCGTGCAGATGGTCGTGCCGCTCATTGGGGCCCACAAAGGCTGGCGCGGCTGGATGGCGGTGGCGGAACCCGCGGCGTCGTCACAGTTCATCCTCGTGGCCTTCTCCTTCGCGGCGCTCACCTATGCCTTCGTGGTCTCCGACTTCTCGCTCCGGCTGGTCTTCCTCAACTCCCACAGCGCCAAACCGCTGATCTACAAGATCACCGGGGTCTGGGGGAACCATGAGGGCTCGATGCTGCTCTGGCTGCTGATCCTGGTGCTGTTCGGGGCCTCGGCCGCCTGGTTCGGCTCGAACCTCCCGGCCACCCTGCGGGCCCGGGTGCTGGCGGTGCAGGCGGCGGTGAGCGTGGCCTTCTACGCCTTCATCCTCTTCACCTCGAACCCGTTCCTGCGGCTCGAAGTCCCGCCTTTCGACGGGCAGGACCTCAACCCGCTCCTCCAGGACCCCGGCCTCGCCTTCCATCCGCCCTTCCTCTATCTCGGCTATGTCGGGCTCTCGATGACCTTCTCCTTCGCGGTGGCCGCGCTGATCGAGGGCAAGGTTGACGCCGCCTGGGGCCGCTGGGTGCGGCCCTGGACGCTGGCGGCCTGGCTCTTTCTGACCGTGGGCATCGGGCTCGGGTCCTGGTGGGCCTATTACGAGCTGGGCTGGGGCGGGTTCTGGTTCTGGGACCCGGTGGAGAACGCCTCCTTCATGCCCTGGCTGATCGCGGCGGCGCTGCTGCATTCGGCCATCGTGGTGGAGAAGCGGGAGGCGCTGAAGGCCTGGACGATCCTGCTCGCGATCCTCGCGTTCGGCTTTTCGCTGCTCGGCACCTTCATCGTCCGCTCCGGGGTCCTGACCTCGGTCCATGCCTTCGCCAACGACCCGGAGCGCGGGGTCTACATCCTGGCCATCCTCGGCATCTTCCTCGGCGGCTCGCTGACGCTCTTCGCGTTCCGGGCCAGCGCCCTGGAGGCGAAGGGCGTCTTCGCTCCGGTCAGCCGGGAGAGCGCGCTGGTCCTGAATAACATCCTGCTCGCCGTGGCCTGCTTCGTCGTCTTCTTCGGCACGATCTGGCCGCTGATCGCCGAGATGGCTTTGGACCGCGTTCTCTCGGTCGGTCCGCCCTTCTTCGACGCGGCCTTCTCTCCCTTCTTCATGGCCCTTGCCGTGATCCTGCCCGTGGGCTCGATGCTGGCCTGGAAGCGGGGCAATCTCGCCCGGGTCTCGCGCCCGCTCTGGCCCTTCGCGGTGCTGGCGGTGGCGCTTTGCGGGCTGGCCTTCGCGCTCCAGACCGGGCGGTCGGCGCTCGGGCCGGTGGGCGTGGCGCTCGGGACCTGGGTGGTGCTGGGCGCCGGTTACGATCTCTGGTCCCGGACCGGGCGCAGCGCCGTGGCGGAGCGGCTCGGGCGCCTGACCCGGTTGCCGCGGGCCGATTGGGGCAAGTTCGTCGCCCATGCCGGGCTCGGCATCACCATCATCGGCGTCGCCGGGCATCTGGCCTGGCAGCAGGAGGATATCCGCGTCGCGCTGCCGGGCGAACGCTATACGGTCGGTGCCTACGAGGTGGAACTGCGCGATGTCGCCGCCGTTCAGGGCCCGAATTACCAGTCCACCATGGCAACCATTGCGATGTATCGCGGCGGCGATCAGGTGGCGCTGCTTCAGCCCGAGAAGCGGTTCTACCCCGTCGCCGGGATGCCCACGACCGAGGCCGCGATCCATAACGGCTTCCTCCGCGACCTCTATATCGTGATCGGCGATCCTCAGGAGGGCGGCGGCTGGGCCGTGCGCACCTATATCAAGCCCTTCGCCAACTGGATCTGGGGCGGCTCGATCCTGATGGCGCTTGGCGGATTGATCTCGCTCACCGACCGCCGCCTGCGGGTCGCCGCCGGGGCCCGGAAGGAGGCACCGCCCGAGGCGGTGCCGGCGGAATGAGAGGGCTTCTCGTCGCGTTCTGCCTCGCGTTCGCGAGCCCCGCGCTGGCCGTCGAGCCAGACGAAATCCTCGCTGATCCGGTGCTGGAGGAGCGGGCGCGGGAGCTCTCCAAGGGCCTGCGCTGCCCGGTCTGCCAGAACGAGAGCATCGACGAGTCGAATGCCGATCTGAGCCGCGACCTGCGCATCCTGTTGCGTGAACGGCTTGTGGAAGGCGACAGCGATGAAGAAGCGGTGCAGTTCATCGTCGACCGCTACGGCGAGTTCGTGCTGCTGCGCCCGCCCGCCGAGGGGGCGAATCTGGTGCTCTGGCTCGCCGCGCCCGCGATGCTGCTGATCGCGCTCGGGATCGGGGCCGCCGCGATCCGCCGGCGCGCGGCGGCGCCGGAAACCGCAGCGCTGAGCGACGCCGAAAAGGCCCGGCTCGAGGAAATCCTGAAATCCTGACGTGCCGTCCGGCTTTCCCTCGGCGCGCATTGGGCTAGGCTCCGCCGCGACAGCAAAGGAGCGCCGCCATGGATTATCAGGCCATCACCTATTCGCTTGAGGGGGGCATCGCCCGGATCACCCTGAACCGCCCGGATGTGATGAACGCGCTCAATTCGCAGATGCGCGCCGAGATCACCCATGCGGTGCAGGAAGCCGGTGCCGAAGCCCGGGTCCTGGTGATGACCGGGGCCGGGCAGGCGTTCTGCTCGGGGCAGGATCTCGGCGACGGCGGTACCGCGGCCAATATCGACCTGGAGCGGACGCTGCGCGACGAATATGTGCCGATGTTGCGGGCGATCTTCGACTGCGCGGTGCCGACCATCGCGGCGGTGAACGGGGCCGCGGCGGGGGCGGGGGCCAATCTGGCGCTCGCGGCGGATGTCGTCATCGCCTCCGAGGACGCCTATTTCATCCAGGCCTTCACCCGGATCGGCCTGATTCCCGATGCCGGCGGCACCTATTGGCTGCCCCGCCAGATCGGTGCGGCGAAGGCCATGGGGGTGGCACTCTTCGCCGACAGGATCAGCGCCGTGCAGGCCGCCGATTGGGGGATGATCTACGAGACCGCCCCGGCGGAGGGGTTCGAGGCGCATTGGCAGGCCCGCGCCGCCCATCTCGCCAAGGGCCCCACCGTGGCCTACCGGCACCTGAAGACCGCGATCCGGTCGTCCTTCTCGAACGATCTGGAGACCCAGCTTCTGCTCGAAGCCCAGCTTCAGGGCAAATGCGGCCAGACCCGGGACTTTCAGGAGGGCGTGCTCGCCTTCCTCGAAAAGCGCCCGGCGGCTTACGAGGGGCGCTGAGGCGCCTTACGGCGCGGTGCCGTCCTCGATGGCGTTGGCGAAGCCGTGGTTGGCGTCACGGTGGCGGGCCTCGTCCTCTCGGATCACGAAGACCACCTCGCGGAGCCGCGCGCCCTCGGGCAACTCCCAGTAATCGAGGGCGATCTGCGGGGCGGGGACGTTCTCGATCTTTCCGGCATCGATCTCGGCCAGATACTGGGTGTAGCTGACCACCGCCTCCTCCTCGAGATAGCCGACGACGCGGTGCGCGGTCTTCGGGGCGAAGAGGTAGAGGAAGAAATAGAAATTGTAGAAGACGAGTTGGACGATCAGGATCAGCCAGCGTTCGAGCCGGGTGGGCTGCGCGATCTGGATGAAGGTCATCAGATGCATCCGCTCGTTATCGGCCTCCTCGATCATCTCCCTGATCCAGCCCTGATCGTCGCGGATGTGGCGGATCGCCTTGAGGTGCTGGAGAAGCCCGCCGACCATGCCGGGCACCGCGGCCACGGTTTCGAGCACGACGGCCCGGTGGCCGTAGCGTTTGGCGAAGAAGCGGTCGGCGAAGACGCGCAGGAATTTCACGAAGCGCAGCGCGATCCGGTCGTGGATGTCCTTCGGTGCCACATGAACCGGGACGAATTCGGCGTCGAAGCGGGACGGGGCGGCGGGCTGTTCCATTGTCTCTCTCGGGCTGGATCTCTCTTACCCGAGGAGCTAGCGCGCAACGCCCCGATTTCAGCCCCGCCGCACTGCGGCATCGCGTCCCGGTCCGGGGGTCGCGCGGCGCTTAGCGGTCTTCGATGTCCACGTAGTCCCGCATCACCTCGCCGAGATAGAGCTGGCGCGGGCGGCCGATCTTGAGCTGCGGGTCGGCGAGCTGTTCCTTCCACTGGCTGACCCAGCCGACGGTGCGCGACAGCGCGAAGATCGGGGTGAACATCGAGGTCGGGAAGCCCATCGCCTCTAGGATGATCCCGGAATAGAAGTCGACATTCGGGAACAGTTTCTTCTCGGCGAAATAGGGATCGGCCAGCGCCGCCGCCTCAAGCTGTTTGGCGACCTGGAGCGTCGGATTGTGCTCGATCCCCAGAAGCTCCAGCACCTCGTCGGCGGATTGCTTCATCACCTTCGCGCGCGGGTCGAAATTCTTGTAGACCCGGTGCCCGAAGCCCATGAGCCGAAACGGATCGTCGCGGTCCTTGGCGCGCTCGATATATTCCGGAATGCGGTTCGGCGTGCCGATCTCGCGCAGCATCTCCAGGCAGGCCTGGTTCGCGCCGCCATGGGCCGGACCCCAGAGACAGGCGATCCCGGCGGCGATGCAGGCGAAGGGGTTGGCGCCGGAGGAGGAGGCAAGCCGCACCGTCGAGGTCGAGGCGTTCTGCTCGTGATCGGCGTGAAGCGTGAAGATCCGGTCCATGGCGCGGGCCAGGATCGGGTTCACCTGGTATTCCTCGGCCGGGACCGAAAAGCACATATGCAGAAAGTTCGAGGCGTAATCGAGGTCGTTCCTCGGATACACGAAAGGCTGCCCGATCGTGTATTTATAGGCCCAGGCGGCAATCGTCGGCATCTTCGCGATCAGCCGGATCGAGGCCACCTCGCGCTGCCAGGGATCGTTGATATCGGTCGAATCGTGGTAGAAGGCCGACATCGCGCCGACCACGCCGACCATGACCGCCATCGGATGGGCGTCGCGGCGGAACCCCCGGAACAGATTGTTCATCTGCTCATGGATCATCGTGTGCATCGTCACCCGATGCTCGAAATCCTCCAGCTCCGCCGCCGAGGGCAGTTCGCCGTAGAGCAGGATGTAGCAGACCTCGAGGAAATGCGACTTCTCGGCGAGCTGGTCGATCGGGTAGCCGCGATGCAGAAGCTCCCCCTGGCCGCCGTCGATGAAGGTGATCGTGCTGTCGCAGGCCGCGGTGGAGGTGAAGCCGGGGTCGTAGGTGAAGACCCCGGCCTGGCCGTAAAGCTTGCGGATGTCGATCACGTCCGGTCCCGCGGTGGGCGTCAACAGCGGCAACTCATAACTCTCTCCGTCGATGGTCAGGGTCGCGGTTCTCGGTCCTTGGGTATCGGCCATCACGTCGGTCCTCTTGCTGATCGCAGCCGGCGGATGCCAGCGCGGCGAGTATGGCGCCCGGGGCGGCGGCTGCACACGCGACGTGTGGAAGCGGCCTCAGGCGCTGGCGTCGGCCAGACGGGCGAGCGTCTCCTCCCGGCCGATGACGAGCATCATGTCGAAGACGCTGGGAGAGACCGACCGCCCGGAGAGGGCGGCGCGGAGCGGGCCTGCGAGCTTGCCGAACCCCATCCCGTGAGCCTCCGCCAGCGCGCCCGCCGCATCCTCCAGAGCGTCGCGGGTCCAGCTAACATGCTGCAACTGCAAAGTCAATTCTTCCAGTATACCGCTGGATACCGAAGTCAGGGTTTTGGCCGCCTTTTCGTCCGGTTCGAACGGCCGGGTGCCGAGGACGAAATGCGCCTTTTCAAGGAGTTCCGGGAAGGTGCGGGCGCGGTCCTTCAGACAGTAAAGAGCCCGTGACATCCCGTCGCGCTGGGGGTCCGTCAGGGCCTTTCGCCCCGTTGCGGCGAGGAATGCTTCCAGTTCATGCAGCAGTGCAGCATCGTCCGCCAAGGCCATGTGCTGACCGCTGATATGGGCCAGCTTCTTGGCGTCGAACCGCGCCGGCGCCTTGCCGATCCCGCCCAGATCGAACCAGTCCCGGGCCTGGGCATCGGTGAAGATCTCGTCGTCGCCATGGCTCCAGCCCAGACGCGTGAGGTAGTTCCGCATCCCCGCCGCCGGGTAGCCCATGTCGCGATACTCCACCGTGGAGGTGGCGCCGTGGCGTTTCGACATCTTCTTGCCGTCGGGCCCGTGGATCAGCGGGATATGAGCCATGACCGGCGCCTCCCAGCCGAGGGCGCGATAGATCAGGCTCTGGCGGAAGGCATTGGCGAGGTGGTCGTCGCCCCGGATCACATGGGTCACGCCCATATCGTGGTCGTCCACCACCACGGCCAGCATGTAGACCGGCGTGCCGTCCGAGCGCAGCAGGACCAGATCGTCGAGCTGGTCGTTCTGCCAGGTGACCTTGCCCTGCACGGCGTCCTCGATACTGATCTCGCCCTCGCGCGGCGCCTTGAGCCGGATCGCATAGGGCGCGTCGGGGTGGTCGCTCTCCGGCACGTCGCGCCAGGGCGAGCGGAACAGGGTGGAGCGTCCCTCGGCCCGCGCCGCCTCCCGGAAGGCTTCGATTTCCTCCTGCGTCGAAAAGCACTTATAGGCCGTTCCTTCGCTGAGCATCCGGCGCGCAACCTCGGCATGACGCGCCGCGCCCTCGGCCTGGGAGGTGGGCTCCCCGTCCCAGTCGAGCCCGAGCCACGTGAGCCCGTCGAGGATCGCCTGGCGGTTCTCGGCGGTCGAGCGCGCCTTGTCGGTATCCTCGATCCGAAGCAGGAACGTCCCACCCCGGCCCCGCGCATAGAGCCAGTTGAAGAGCGCGGTGCGCGCGCCCCCGATATGCAGCGCACCGGTCGGCGAAGGGGCGAAACGGGTCACGACTGGGGCGGGCGCGGCCATGGGCGGATTAACCTTTCCTTCACCATGTTGGGGTTCGTTCGGGCCATACTAGGACGGGGATGGCGGGACAAGTGCGCGACCTCATCGCCACGGCGCTGCTGGCCCAGCGGGGGCATCTTCTGGGCTGGGTCCCGGTGGCGCTGGCACTCGGGATCGGGCTCTGGTTCGCCTGGCCGGTGGAGCCGGGATGGCCGGATTATGCGGCGCTCGGACTGATCGGGACCGGGGGGCTGGCCGCGTCCCGGGTCCTGCCGCCGGCCTGGGCGCCGCTCGCCGTGGCGCTGGTCCTGATGGCCGTCGGCGCCGGAATCGCCGGGGCGCGGGCCCATGCGGTCGCCGGCCCGGTGCTCGACTGGCGCTATTACGGGGCCATCGAGGGGCGGGTGGTGAAGGTCGACCGGTCGGCCAGCGACAAGACACGGCTGACCCTCGACGAGGTCCGCCTGAAACGGCTGAGCCCGGCGCGGACCCCGGCCCGGGTGCGGGTCTCGCTCCATGGCGATCAGGACTGGCTCACGCCGGAGCCTGGAATGCGAGTGATGCTGACGGGGCATCTCTCGCCCCCCTCGGGACCGGTGGAGCCAGGCGGCTTCGACTTCGCCCGCATGGCCTGGTTCGACCGGCTGGGCGCCGTGGGCTACAGCCGCACGCCGGCCCTGCTCCTGGCCCCGCCCGAGCCCGGCTGGGCGCTCTGGCTGGCGCGGGGTCGCGCCGAAGCCTCGGCGTGGATCCGCGCCGCCATGCCGGGGGAGACCGGGGCGGTGGCCGCGGCGATCATGGTCGGCGACCGCTCGGCGATGTCCGCCGGAACGGTGGAGAACCTGCGCCACTCCAACCTCGCCCATCTGTTGGCGATCTCCGGCCTGCATATGGGCCTCCTGACCGGGTTCATCTTTGCGCTGGTCCGGACCGGGCTGGCCCTCGTCCCCGTCATCGCGCTGCGGGTGCCTGTGAAGAAGATCGCCGCCGCGGTGGCGCTGCTCGCCGGGGCGGGCTACCTGGCGCTCTCCGGCGGGTCGGTGGCGACGGAACGGGCCTTCATCATGGTTTCGGTGATGCTCGTCGCGGTGCTCTTTGGGCGCCGTGCGCTCACCTTGCGCGCCGTGGCCATTGCCGCGGTGATCGTTTTGCTGCACCGGCCCGAAGAACTGACCAGCCCGGGCTTTCAGATGTCCTTCGCCGCGACCGTGGCCCTGGTCGCCGTCTTCGGAGCCCTGCGCGATCTCGACCTGCCCCAGATGCCGCGCTGGCTCCGCCCGCCGTTGGCGGTGGTCCTATCATCTCTGGTTGCGGGCCTGGCGACGGCGCCCTTCGCGGCGGCGCATTTCAACATGATCGCCCATTATGGGCTGATCGCGAACCTGCTGTCGGTGCCGCTCATGGGGGTTCTGGTGATGCCGGCGGCGGTGCTGGCGGTGTGTCTGGCGCCGCTGGGGCTCCACGGGATCGGGTTCTGGCTGATGGACAAGGGTCTCGCCTGGATCCTCGGCGTGGCGGAGGCGGTGGCCAGCCGGCAGGGCGCCGTCGGCCATGTGCCGAGCCCCGATGCCATCGTCCTGCCGATCCTCGCCCTCGGCGCATTGGTGGTGATCCTCTGGCGCGGTCCCGGCCGATGGGCCGGGTTCGCGCCCGCCGGCCTGGCTTTCGTCCTTTGGGCCGGGTCCGAGCGGCCGGCGGTCCTGATCTCCGACCGGGGCACGCTGATCGGGGTCATGACCGAGGAGGGCCGGGCGCTCTCCTCCGCGCGGGGTGACGGCTTCGCTGCCGACAGCTGGCTGGAGAATGACGGCGCGCCGGTGGCGCAGGCCGAGGCCGCAGAAAGGGCCGCGTTCGAGACCGAGGGCCGCACCCTCCGCTTCGAGGCCGGCGGGCTCGACGTGCTTCAGGTCCGCGGCAAGACGGCGCTGGCCGAACTTCAGGGCTGCGGCGGCGCCGACCTGCTGATCACCAATGTCGTGGATGAGGCGGAGCGGCCCTGCGACACCTACGACCTCATGCGTCTGCGGGAGACCGGCGCTCTGGCGCTGCTCGTCGCGGCAGACAAGGCCGAGATCGTCACTGCCCGCCAGATCACCGGTGACCGGCTCTGGAACACGCCGGCGCTCTCCCGCGACCGGGACCGCCGCGTCGCCGCCGCTCAGTAGCTGCGGATCAGCCCGACCAGGCGCCCCTGCACCTTGATCTGGTCCTCGTTGAAGAACCGGGTCTTGTAAGCCGGGTTCGCCGCCTCAAGCGCAATCGAGGTGCCGTTGCGGCGGAACCGCTTCAGCGTCGCTTCCTCGTCCTCGACAAGGGCCACGACGATATCGCCGTCATCGGCCACCTTGGTTTCGCGGATCACCACGACATCGCCGTCATTGATGCCAAGCTCGATCATCGAATCGCCCTTCACTTCGAGCGCGTAATGCTCGCCGCGCCCGACCATGCTCTGCGGCACGGAGACATCATGGGTGCGGTGCTGGATCGCCTCGATCGGCACACCGGCAGCGATCCGGCCCATCACCGGCAGGTCCACCGCGCCGGTCGAAACCGGGATCGCGTCGGGCGGGGTGCTGTCGGGGCGCCCGCCCTCGATCACCTGGGGCGTGAACCCGCCCTTCGGTTGCAGCGCCTCGGGCAGCTTCACCACTTCCAGCGCCCGCGCCTTATGGGCCAGCCGCCGGATAAATCCGCGCTCTTCCAGCGCCGTGATCAGCCGGTGAATGCCGGATTTGGAGCGCAGATCGAGGGCCTCCTTCATCTCGTCGAAGGAGGGCGGCACGCCGTCGCGCTGCACGCGCTTGTGGATGAACTCAAGCAGGTCGAGCTGTTTTTTCGTCAGCATGGGTTTCTCCCAGTGCGGTGGCCCGGGCCATGCGGCCTCGCGCGTTGACAGGGGGCGGCCTGTTTGCGCGATGTTCTAGATGTGTTCCCGTTTTGTGTCAACAGGCCGCGCGCGATCAGGGCGCGAGGTCGACAACCTCCACGGTTTCGCCCGCCTGGCGGGCGGGATCGTGGGGCGGCCGGACGAGGAGGCAATCGGCCCCGGCGAGCACGGTGACCAGGGAACTGTCCTGACGGTCGAAAGCGCGGACCTTTCCATCGGCCTCACGAACCGCGCGCATGTAATGCTCGCGCGGACCGTTCGGCCCCAGATCGGCGGCCAGGATCGCGCGGTCTCGTGGCGCCGGGGCGGCGCCGAGACCGAGCATCGCGCGGATCATCGGTAGAATGAAGATATGCCCGCAAACCATTGCCGAGACTGGGTTTCCCGGAAGGCCCACCATGGCGGCATCGCCGAGCCTGCCGGCCATCAGCGGCTTGCCCGGGCGCATCGCGATCCGGTAGAAGGCGCGCTCCATCCCGAGCGCCTCGGCCACCGGCCCGACGAGGTCGTGATCGCCCACCGAGGCGCCGCCGCTGGTCACAATCAGATCGGCGCCCTCGGCGAGCCCGAAGGCGGTTTCGAGGGAAGATGCATCGTCGGCGGCAATGGGCAGGAGCCGGGGCTCGGCGCCGGCGGCGCGCAGGAGGGCATGGAGCCCGTAGCTGTTCGAGGCGATGATCTGGTCCGGGCCGGGAGCGCCGCCGGGGGGCACCAGTTCGTCGCCGGTGGCCAGCAGGGCGACGACGGGCCGGCGTGTCACGGGCACTTCGGCGATGTTCATGGCGGCGAGGAGGGCGATGTCGGACGGCGTGAGCCGCCGGGGCGCGTCGAGGGTGAAACCGGCTTCGAAATCGCCCCCCGCGGGCCGGACATAGCGGTCGGGCGTGAGAGTATCGCCGAGGGTCAGCCGGTCGGCCTCCCGAACCGCATCCTCCTGGATGACGATCCGGTCGGCGCCGTCGGGCACCGGGGCGCCGGTGAAGATCCGGACCGCCTCGCCGGGGCCGACCTGCCCGGCGAAGCGCCGGCCCGCCGCGGCCTCGCCGATCACCCGGAACTCCGCGCCGGGCCGCACCTCCGCCTCCCGCACCGCATAGCCGTCCATGGCCGAGGACGGGAAGGGCGGCTGCGCGCGCCGGGCGATCTGCGATTCGGCCAGGACCCGGCCCGCCGCCTCGGTCAGCGGCACGGGCTCCGGGGGCAGGGGCGAGACCAGAGAAAACAGGCGGTCGAGCGCCTCGGCGACCGAGATCATGGCGCCTCGAACCGCCCCGACTTGCCGCCATCCTTGAGCGTCACCCGGATACCGCCGATCTCCATGTCGCGCTGCGCGGCCTTCAGCATGTCATAGATCGTCAGCGCCGCGGTCGAGACGGCGGTGAGCGCCTCCATCTCCACGCCGGTGGGACCCGTGGTGCGGACCGTCGCCCTAATCCGGACGCCGGGCAGGTCCGGGTCGGGCGTGAGGTCGAGGGCCACCTTGGTCAGCGGCAGGGGGTGGCAGAGCGGGATCAGGTCGGCGGTCTTCTTCGCCCCCATGATCCCGGCGAGCCGCGCGACGCCCAGCACATCGCCCTTGCCGGCGCGGCCTTCGGTGACAAGCGCCAGGGTCTCGGCGGACATCCGGACAAAGCCCGTCGCCTCCGCCACCCGGTCGGTCGCGTCCTTGTCGGTGACATCGACCATATGGGCCTGACCGGCGCCGTCGAAATGGGTGAGCTTCGCCATCTAAAGCCCCGCGGCCGTGTAGGGATTCGCCAGCAGCGCCCGCGTCGCCCCGGCCACATCCGCCTGCCGCATCAGGCTCTCGCCGATCAGGAACGCCCGCGCTCCGAAGCGCGCCAGATCGGCCAGGTGCTCCGGCGTCTCAAGCCCGCTCTCCGCGACCATCAACCGGTCCGGCGGGACCAGCCGCGAGAGCCTCCGTGTGGTCTCCAGGCTGGTCTCGAACGTGTTCAAGTCGCGGTTGTTGATGCCGATCATGCGGCTCTCAAGCAGCTCTGCGCGCTCCAGTTCTGCCTCGTCATGGACCTCTAGCAGAGCGTCCATGTCCCACTGCTGTGCCGCGGCCTCGAGCTCCGCCGCCTGAGCGTCGCTGACGCTGGCGAGGATGATCAGGATGCAATCGGCGCCGAGGGCGCGGGCCTCGGCCACCTGCCAGGGATCGTAGAGGAAATCCTTGCGCAGGCAGGGCAGGGCGGTGGCGGCGCGGGCGGTGGTCAGGTAGGTGTCGTCGCCCTGAAAGGACGGCCCGTCGGTGAGCACCGAGAGGCAGGTCGCGCCGCCGTCTTCATAGGCTTTGGCGAGAGCCGGCGGATCGAAATCCTCGCGGATCAGGCCCTTCGAGGGGCTCGCCTTCTTGATCTCTGCGATCAGGCCGTACCCATCGCGGGTCGCCTCGCCGAGGCGTTTCGCGAAGCCGCGCGGCGGGTCGGCGGCTTTCGCCCGGGCCTCGATCTCGCCCTGGGGAATCTCGGCCTTGCGCGCCGCGATCTCCTCAAGCTTATAGGCTTTGATCTCGTCGAGGATGCTCATGCGGCGGCGCCCTGCGTCACGCGGGCGAGCGTTTCAACGGCCCGGAGCGCCGCACCGCTATCGATGCTTTCGCGCGCCAGTTCAACGCCTTCCGGCAGGGTCCTCACCTTATCCGCCACGACCAGAGCCGCCGCCGCGTTCAGCAGCACCGCGTCGCGATAGGCCCCCTCCGCGCCGTCGAGCAGGGCCCGGAATGCCGCGCCATTCTCCTCCGGCGTGCCGCCGAGGATGTCCTTGAACGGATGCTCGGGCAGGCCGGCCTCTTCGGGATGAACCTCGCGAGAGGCGATCTTGCCGTCCCGCAGTTCCGCCACCGATGTCGGCCCGCTGATCGAAACCTCGTCGGTCCCGTCGGCGCCGTGGACGATCCAGACCGCTTCCGATCCGAGTTGCTGCAAGGTCTCCGCCATCGGGAAGATCAGGTCGATGGCGAAGGCGCCGGTGAGCTGGCGTTTCACCCCGGCGGGGTTGGTCAGGGGGCCGAGAATGTTGAAGATCGTCTTCGAGCCCAGCTCCTGGCGCACCGGCATCACGTGGCGGATCGCCGGGTGGTGCATCGGCGCCATCATGAAGCCGATCCCGGCCTCGCGCAGGCCCCGCTCCACCACCTCCGGGCCGACCATCACCTCGATCCCCATCTGGCCGAGGGCATCCGCCGCGCCGGATTTGGAACTGAGGTTCCGGTTGCCGTGCTTGGCAACCGGCACGTCTGCGCCGGCCACCACGAAGGCGGTGGCAGTGGAGATGTTGAGCGTCCCCTTGCCGTCGCCGCCGGTGCCGACGATGTCCATCGCCCCCTCCGGCGCCTCGACGGCCACGCATTTGGCGCGCATCACCGCGGCGGCGGCGGCATATTCGGCGACCGACTCGCCCCGCGCCCGCATCGCCATCAGAAGGCCCCCCATCTGCGCCGGGGTCGCGGTGCCCTCGAAGAGGTGCTCGAAGGCTTCGGTCGCCTGGGCGCGGCTCAGCGGCCCCTCCGAGGCGGCGAAGATCAGCGGCTTCATCGCGTCGCTCATGCGGGCACCGGCACCTGGTCGAGGAAGTTCTTCAGGAGCGCGTGGCCATGCTCCGACCGGATGCTCTCGGGGTGGAACTGCACGCCGTGGATCGGCAGTTCGCGGTGCGAGAGGCCCATGATCGTGCCGTCATCGAGTTCCGCCGTGACCTTGAGGCCCTCAGGCAGGGTCTCCCGCTCGACGATCAGGGAATGGTAGCGCGTCGCCTCGAAGGGCGAGGGCAGGCCGGCGAAGACGCCGCCGCCGCGATGGGTCACCCGGCCCATCTTGCCGTGGACGATCTCGTGGCAGCGCGTGACCGTGCCCCCAAAGGCTTGGCCGATGGCCTGATGACCGAGACAGACGCCCAAGAGCGGCGTTCGGGTCTCCGCCGCCGCTTCGACCAGGGCGAGGCAGATGCCCGCCTCGTCCGGTGTGCAGGGCCCGGGGGAGAGCACGATCCCGGCGGGCCGGAGCGCCATCGCCGCCTGCACGTCGAGCGCATCGTTGCGGTGGACCTCGATCTCGGCCCCGAGCTCGCCCAGGTAATGGACCAGGTTGTAGGTGAAGCTGTCGTAGTTATCGACGAGGAGAAGCACCGCCCGGACCTCCGTTGCGAAAAGGGCTACCGCGACCCGGGGATCGCGCGGTATAGTCTGGCCTAAATGAGCCGCAAGCCCCGATGCCGTCAAGGCCGGGCGGAGAAGCGGCGGGGCAGAGCAGCGGAGCATGTGGGATGGGACGCGGGATTGTGTCGGGGCTGATCTGGGGCGCGGTGACAAGCCTCGTGATCCTCTCGGTGGCATCGCTCCTGGCCGGGCAGCCGGCCGGCAACACCCCCCCCGAGGCGCCGCAGGTCGCGGCTCCCGAAGCGGCGGCCGTGGCCGAGCCCGATGCGGCCCCGGTGACCGAGGCAGCGGCCCCGACGCAGGACGATATGCCGAGCAGCGTGCCCGAGGTCGCGGCGCCCCAAGCGGGCACCGCGGCGGCGCTGTCCGATACCGCCCCCGGCGACGCACCGGTGGCCACGGGGATCGAGGGCAGTCTCGCCACGCCGGAAGCCGGCACCACGCCGGAACTGGCGGCGGGCAGCGAGGCTCCGGTCCTGCCCAATCCCCAGGCCGCAGCTCCGGTTGTGCCGGGCGCTGACGGCACCGCCTCGATTTCCGCCGAACCAACCCAGCCGCCGACCCCCGAATCGTCGACCGCGGAGGCGATGCCGGACGCAACCGAAGAGATCGTGGTGGTCGAGGAGCCGGCCGGTCCCGATGTGCCGGGCGAGGCCGCCCAGCCAGTCGCATCGGCCGGGGAAACGGGCAGCGTAGACGCTGCGTCGGCGGAGCGGATCGCGCGCGGCGCTGATGACGGCGCGGCGACCGGGGGCGCGCAGACCTCCGAGGCGACGGGTGAGGTCGAAGAGGCTGCGCCCGTGGCGGACGCCGCATCCGGCGAAACCGGGCCCCCACAGCCGGCTATCGTCACGTCCGAGACCGACCGGACACCGGCGACCGAGGACGCCGGCACCCGCCTCGCGCTGGCCGGGGAGACGGCGGGCCTGCCCAGCGCCGGAAACGGGGTGGTGATCCGCCGCCCCGGGGCCGACGCCTCCGAAGAGGCCGCCACCGCCCCGGCGGAGAGCGGCGACGTGCTGACGGTAGAGGAATTGCCGGCCGACGCCCCGGCGCTCCTGCGCTATGCCGAGCCGTTCGAGAACGAGGCGGGGCTGCCGATGATGGCTATCGTCGTGGTCGATGACGGCAGTCTCGACGGTGCGGTGACGGCCCTGGGCGGCTTGCCGTTTCCGATCAGCGTGGGGGTCGATCCGGCGGCGCCGGATGCCGCCGAGGCTGCGGCGGGCTATCGCGCCGCGGGCTTCGAGGTGCTGGCGGTGCCGAGCCTGCCGCAGGGCGCCGCGCCCGCGGATGTCGAGGTGACCTTGGGCGCCGCCTTCGAGGCGGTGCCGGAGGCGGTCGCGCTCCTCGATGCGGGCGCCGCCGGACTTCAGGGGCCGGGTGGGGTCACCGATCAGGCCATGGCCGCGCTCGCCGCTGACGGCCGCGGTTTCGTGACCGTGTCGCGCGGGCTCAACGCGGCCTTGCGGGCGGCGGAGGCGGCGGAGGTGCCGAGCGCGGTGATCTACCGCGATCTCGACGGTGAGGGGGAGGATGCGCGGGTGATCCGCCGGTTCCTCGACCAGGCCGCGTTCCGGGCCCGGCAGGAGGGCGGCGTGGTGATGCTGGCCCGCGCCCGGCCCGACACGATCTCGGCGCTGATCCTCTGGGGGACAGCCAACCGCCGGGGCCAGGTGGCGCTGGTGCCGGTGAGCGCGATCCTTCGGGGGGATTAGCGGGCCGGCGCCCTGATTTTCGTCGAAAATCAGAATGTTCCGAGTTTTCGACGAAAACTCGGCCTGCCAATGTCGAGCAGTTGCTTGATCCCTGGGGCGCCTGATCTTCGCGAAGATCAGGTCCGAGTTTTCGCGAAAACTCGGTTGAGGGACATCCCCCCTGTTGCGGCGAGACGCAGGCTAGTTCCCGCCCCGGAACCGCGCCGCGTCCTCCGCCGCCCGCCAGATCGCCCGGGCCTTGTGAACCGTCTCCATGAACTCCGCCTCGGGGTCGCTGTCATAGACCACACCGCCGCCCGCTTGGGTGTAGAGGTCCTCGCCCTTCAGAACCGCGGTGCGGAGCGCGATGCACATATCCATGTCACCGCCCGCCGAGAAATAGCCCACGCCGCCGCCATAGATGCCGCGCTTTTCCGGCTCCAACTCGTCGATGATCTCCATCGCTCGCACCTTCGGCGCGCCGGAAAGAGTCCCAGCGGGAAGGCCGGCGAGCAGGGCGGAGAGCGCGTCGTGATCGTCCGACAACTCGCCCACCACATTGGAGACGATATGCATCACATGGGAATAGCGCTCGACCATGAACTCCTCGGTCGGGCGCACGGTGCCGATCTTCGCCACCCGGCCGACATCGTTGCGGCCGAGATCGAGGAGCATCAGGTGCTCGGCCAGTTCCTTCTCATCGGCCATCAGATCGGCTTCGTTCGCGCGGTCCTCGTCCGCTGTCACGCCGCGCGGGCGGGTGCCGGCGATGGGGCGGATGGTGACTTCGGTGCCGAAGACCCGGACCAGAATCTCGGGGGAGGCACCGATCACCTGGAAGCCGCCGAAATTGAAGAAGAACATGAAGGGCGAGGGGTTGGTGCGCCGCAGCGAGCGGTAGAGCGCGAAGGGCGGCTCGCGGAAGGTCTGGCGCCAGCGCTGCGCCGGCACGACCTGAAAGATATCTCCGGCACGGATATACTCCTTGGCCCGCTCCACCGCCGCCTTGTAGCCGTCGCGGGTGAAGTTGGAGACCGGCGGGTTGGCCGGTTCGATCTCACCCAAGGCCCGGGTGGCGTCGGCCACGGGGCGATCAAGGGCCCGCTCGGCATCCATCACCCGTTCCGCCGCCTGGGCGTAGGCCGCGCGCGCGTCGAGCCCGCCCGAGGCCCAGACCGGGGCCACCAGGATCACCTCGCCCTTCACCCCGTCGAGCACGGCGACGACCGAGGGCCGCAGCATCACGGCGTCAGGCAGGCCGAGGGGATCGGGATTGACGTCCGGCAGGTGCTCGACAAGGCGGATCATGTCGTAGCCGAGATAGCCGAAAAGCCCGGCGGAGGCGGCCGGCAGGTCCTCGGGCAGGTCGATCCGGCTTTCGGCCAGGAGCGACCGAAGCGCGTCGAGGGGCGGCCCCGGCATGTCCTCGGAGGCGTCCTCGTCATAGCGCGCGGCCCGGTTCACCCGGGAGGTCTCGCCCCGGCACTCCCAGATCAGGTCCGGGTTCATGCCGATGATCGAATAGCGGCCCCGCACCTCGCCGCCGGTCACGCTTTCGAGCACGAAGGCGTGCCGCCCGGCATTGGCGAGCTTCAGCATCAGCGAGACCGGCGTGTCGAGATCGGCGGCGAGCTTGCGGTAGACGACCTGGTTCAGGCCCGCCTCATGGCCCGGGCGGAACGCCTCGAAATCCGGGGTTAGTGCCATGGCCTATTGCAGATTGGAATGGACCGCGTTGATCGCGGCCTGGTCGATCTGCACTTCGGTCCCGGCGAGGATTTGGTTCAGGAAGGCCAAGAAGAGGTCGTCGGCGATGGCCGCCCCGGCCTGTTCGCCCAGCGTGCCGATCCGCCGTGCCACCTCTGCATCGCCCGAGACGGGCAGGCGCACCGCCTCGACCCGGGCGATGATCGGGCCGTCTTCGGTCTCCACCATCGCGATGCCACCCTCGGCCACGTCGAAAATCCGCTCGATGAGTTCGGGCGGCGTGCCGGCGATGAAGCTGCGGCGGGTGAGGCCGGTCTCCATCATGGGCGTCGGCTGTGCCGGGGTGAAGCCGCCCTCAGCGATCAGTTCCGAGATCAGCCGCTCGGCCTGGAGCGCCAGTGCCGCGTTGGTCTGGACGCGGAGCCAGGCCGCGCCTACCTCCTCTCGCACCGCCTCGAGCGGCGGCACGGCAGGGGGCACGACGGCATCGATCCGCAGCACGAAGAGCCCGCCATCGTCGAGATCGTGCAGCTCGGGGAAATCGCCGGGCTGGGCCGTCACGACCACGTCCTGAAATGCCGCATAGGCGGCGATCCCGTCGGTGACGGAGGGGTCCCAGGTGAGGCTGCCCAGTTCCATATCGGTATTGGCGACCACGTCTTCGAGCGTCGCGCCGCCGGCCACCAGATCGTTGATCGGGTCGATCTTGTCTTCGATCCGGCGCCTTGCCTGGGCGGCGGCGACCTCGGCGCGCAGGTCCTCGCGGGCGTCCTCGAAGGGCACATCGAGGGCGTCGAGGATCGCGTTCATCCGAAAGAGCGCCGGGCCGAGGGAGGTCTCGAACGGGCCCACGACATCGCCGGGCTCCGCCGCGAAGACCGCCGCACCCGCCGGGCCCAGATCGTCCTCGGCCACATCGCCTAGGTCGACATCGGAGAGGTCAAGGCCGCGGTCGGCCACGAGGCTCTCGAACGTCGCGCCGCCGGTTGTGAGCGCGATCGCCGCCGCACTTGCGCTCTCGGCATCGGGCAGCACCAGCCGTTCCACCAGCCGTCGCTCCGGGCGAAGATAATCGGTGATCCGCTCCTGATAGATCTCGCGCAGGATGTCCTCATCGATTTCCAGATCGCCCTGCATCATCTCCGGCGTGATCCAGGCATAGGTCACCTCGCGCCGCTCGGGCGTCGTGAAGAGGTCGCCATTGTCGGCATGGAACGCCTGAAGCTCGGCGGGGGTCGCGGGCGGGATCGGGATGCTGAGATTGTCGGCAGTGAACCGGATCCAGGCGACATCGCGTTCCTCGCCGATGAACCGCGCCAGGGCCTCGGCATAGGCGTCCGGCGCGGGGATGCCGGTGACGACGGCGCCCTGGACCAGGGTGCGGGCCATCTCCTCGCGCAGGCTCGTCTCGAACTGCGCCTCGCTCAACCCCTGCCGCTCCAGGGTGAACTGATAGGCTTCGCGGTTGAAGCTGCCGTCGAGGCCACGGAAGGTGGGGATCTGCACGACCTGTTCCGCCACGATCTCGTCGCCGACAGAGAGGCCGAGGCGGGTGGTCTCGTTGTCGAGCGCCCGCTGGGTGACGAGCTGGTTCAGCACCGCCTGATCGAGGCCGATAGCCTGGGCCTGGGGAAAGGAAAGCGGCTGCTGCGTGGCGGCGGTGAAGGCGTTGATCTGGTCGGAGAGCGCGTTGGCATAATCCTGCACCGTGACCTCCTTCTCGCCCACGGTGCCGAGGGTGCGGACATTGCCCGAGAGCCCCGTCGTGCCAAAGCCAATGAGGCCGATGAAGAGCAGGATGAGGATGACCCAGACGCCGATCCGGCGGGTTTTGCTCTCTGCCATGGGGGCGGTCCCTGTCTCTTTTGGTTGCGGGAGTGAATAGGGGCCGGGGCCGGGGCCTGCAAGCTCAGAGCGCGAGGCTTTCGAGCCGGTCATAGAGTGCGGCGATGCCCTGCCGGTCGATATTGGCGAAGGCGATGCGGAGCTGGCGTGTGCCGCTTGCGTCGCTCTCCGGCGTGAACATGGTGCCGGGCAGGGCGAGGATGCCGGCCTCGGGGACGAGGCGGCGGCAGAGATCGTCGCTGGGGATGCCGAACGGGTGCTGGACATAGGCGAAATAGGCGCCGGCGCCGAGGAGCCGCCAGCCCGTCGCTTCGAGACGCGGCGCGCCCTCGGCGATGGCGGCGCGGCGGTCTAGGATTTCGGCGCGTTCCCCGGCGAGCCATTGCCGGAGATTAGCGATCCCCCAGAGTGCGGCGTGCTGGCCGAGCTGCGGCGGGCAGATCGCGACGGTGTCGAGGAATTTCTCGGCCTCTGCGAGGCGGGCGGGGCTCGCCAGCATGGCACCGACGCGGTGGCCGGTCAGACGGTAGGACTTGGAGAAGGAATAGAGCGAGATCACCGTCTCGTCCCAGCCCGGATCGGCGAAGAGCCCGTGCGGCGCGCCGGAGCGCGAGAGGAAGTCGCGGTAGGTTTCGTCGACGATCAGCGCGATGCCGTGGCGCCGGGCCAGTTCGGCGAATTCCGAGATCAGGCCGGGCGGGTATTCGACGCCGCCGGGGTTGTTCGGGGTGACCAGAGTGATGGCGCGGGTGCGGGAGGTGATGAGCGCGGCGGCGCGTTCCGGATCGGGCAGCAGGTCGGCGCCGGTGGGCAAGGGCACCGGAGTGATGCCGCTCATCTGGAGCCACATCGTGTGATTGAAGTACCAGGGCGTGGGCAGGATGACTTCATCGCCCTCGGTGCAGAGCGTGGCAAGGGCCGCACAAAACGCCTGGTTGCAGCCGGCGGTGATCGCCACCTGATCGGCCCGGACGGGGGAGCCGTAGAGGCGGGCGGTTTCCTCGGCCAGCGCGGCCCGAAGCTCGGGCAGCCCGAGCACCGGGCCGTAGAGATGCACGTCGGGGCTCGCACGCACCGCCTCGGCCATGGCCGCGCGGAGCGGCTCCGGCGGCGGAGCGACGGGGGCGGCCTGGCTGACATTGATCAGGGGGCGGTCGGGCGGGAAGGTCACGCCGTCGAGCCAGCGGCGGGCCTCCATCACAGGCGGGGCGAAGGTGGCGGCGGTGCGGGGCATCGGTGTGATCCAATTGTGCGCCTGCGGCGCGCTCTATTCTTTCATGCCTCCGGCGGGCGTTTTTCCACCAAGATGAAGGAGGTCAGTCGGTGCCGCGATAGGGCTCCACATATTGCAGGGCCATGTCCCAGGGGAAGAAGATCCAGGTGTCCTGGCTGACCTCGGTGATATAGGTGTTCACCTGTTCACGGCCCATGGGCTTGGCGTAGACCGTGGCGACATGGGCTTCGGGCATGATCTCGCGGACGACTTCCAGGGTGCGGCCGGTATCGACGAGGTCGTCGACGATGAGGATGCCGTGGCCGGTGCCGACCAGGTCCATATCGGGGGACTTGATGACCTGGGGCTCGCTCTGGGTCTGGTGGTCGTAGCTCTTGATGCTGATCGTATCGACGGTGCGGATGTCGAGCTCGCGCGCCACGATCATCGCCGGCGCCATGCCGCCACGGGTGATCGCCACCACCGCCTTCCAGCGCCCGTCGTCCGGCCCATGCCCGTCAAGCCGCCAGGCCAGCGCCCTTGCGTCGCGGTGGATCTGGTCCCAGCTGACATGGAAGCCTTTCTCGTGGGGCAGGCGGTCGGTCATGCGGGTCTCCTTCAGGGGCGCGGGTCGGCGAGGAGCCGCAGGCCCAGGGCGCCGAGCACACCCGCCGTCAGCCGGTCGAGCCAGGGTTTCAGCCGCAGATAGCCGGCGCCGATCTCGGGCCGGCTGAAGAGGGCGGCGAGGAGCGTGTAGGCCAGGACCTCGAAGATGAAATGGTTCGCGACGATCAGGGCCTTGGCGGCGAGGCTCAGATCGGGGGGGAAGATCACGACGAGGACCGAGGCGGCGAAGAGCACGGATTTCGGGTTGCCGAGATTGACCAGGAGGCCGCCGAGATAGGCGCGTCTCGGCGCCACCGCGTCTTGCGGCAGCGGGTCGCGCGCATGGCGCCAGGCGGTCCAGGCAAGGTAGAAGAGATAACCCGCGCCGAGGATGCGGAACGCCGCGTAGGCCCATGGGAAGAGGGTGAAAATCGCCTCCAGCCCGAGGAGCGCCATACCGGTCCAGAGCGCCGCCATGGTGGCAAGGCCCAGCCCGGTTGCGATCCCCGCCGCGCGGCCCGAGACCAGTGTCGCGCGCACCGCCACCAGCATCGCCGGGCCCAGGCTGATCCAGGCCGCCAGCAGCGTCAGGTTGAAGAGCAGCAGATGTTCGAGCGCGAGGCCGCCCATCACGCCTCCTTCCGGCCGGTGACGACGTCGATATCCGGCGCATCGACGGCCTTCATGCCGACCGCATGGTAGCCCGCATCGACATGCAGCACCTCGCCGGTCACGCCGGAGCCGAGATCGCTCAGTAGATAGAGCGCCGAGCGGCCCACATCGTCGGTCGAGACATTGCGGCGGAGCGGCGAGTTCAACTCGTTCCATTTCAGGATATAGCGGAAATCGCCGATGCCGGAGGCGGCCAGGGTCTTGATCGGTCCGGCGGAGATCGCGTTCACCCGGATCCCGTCGCGGCCCAGGTCCTCGGCCAGGTAGCGCACCGACGCCTCGAGCGCGGCCTTGGCCACCCCCATGACGTTGTAATGCGGCATCACCTTCTCGGCGCCGTAATAGGTCAGCGTCAGGCAGGACCCGCCCTCTCGCATCATCTTTTCGGCGCGCTGGACAACGGCGGTGAAGGAATAGACCGAGATATCCAACGACATCGCGAAATTGGCGCGCGAGGTGTCGACATAGCGGCCACGCAGCTCGTTCTTGTCCGAAAATCCAATGGCATGGACGACGAAATCCAGGTGATCCCAGCGTTCGCCGAGGGCGGCGAAGAGCCCATCGAGCGAGGCTTCGTCGGCTACGTCGCAGGGCAGCACGATGTCGGAGCCGAGCGAGGCGGCGAGCGGATCGACCCGCTTTTTCAGCGCCTCGCCCTGGTAGGAAAAGGCCAGATCCGCCCCGGCCTCGGCGCAGGCCTTGGCGACACCCCAGGCAATCGACTTGTCATTGGCCAGGCCCATGACTAGTCCTCGGCGGCCGCGCATAAGTCCCGGCAAAGTCTCGGTCATCCATGTCCCTTTCGGCCCGGGACCTCTTGCGCCCGGGGCCCGGTTCGGGTCCGGTGTAGGCGATTGACCGAGGGGCATCAAGCCGCCCGGCGACGCGGGTGTCTGGGGCGACGGGCGAGGCCCCGAAGGAGCGAATCGATGAGCGAACGCAACGGCATTTTCACAGGCGACGATCCGTTCGACCTGGCCCGCGCCTGGCTCGACGAGGCCCGCGAAAGCGAGCCCAACGATCCCGACGCGATCGCGCTGGCGACGGTGGACGGCGAAGGTTTGCCGAATGTCCGGATGGTGCTGCTGAAGGAGATCGAAGACGATGGGTTTCTCTTCTATACCAACTACGGGAGCCGAAAGGCGCAGGAAATCGATGGGGCGGGCATGGCGGCTTTCGTGCTGCACTGGAAGTCGCTGCGGCGGCAGATACGGGTTCGCGGTCCGGTCGAACGGGAGGATGGGCCGAAGGCGGATGCCTATTTCCGCTCCCGCTCGCTCAAGAGCCGGCTCGGTGCCTGGGCGTCGCGACAGTCGGAGCCGCTCAGCTCGCGGAGCGCGTTGATGGCCGAGGTGGCCCGGGTGACGGCGGCCAAAGGCACGAACCCCGATCGGCCGCCCTTCTGGGGCGGCTTCCGGCTCCGGCCGGTGGAAATCGAGTTCTGGGCCGACGGTGCCTTTAGGTTGCATGACCGCTTCAGATGGTCGCGCCTCGGTTTCTCGGACCCTTGGAAAGTTACGCGACTGCACCCTTGAATTTCACGTCACGTGAATTTCAGAGCTTGCGCAAAGGCGCGATTTGAGCTTCACGAGAAACTTGTCACAGATACCGGAGATCGCTGGGGGATGGGCCCGGCGCATCGGAACAAGAAGAATGACCAGCGACACAGATGAGATCGGACGGCGGGTTTCCGGCCATGTGAAGTGGTTCGATCCTGCCAAGGGCTTCGGCTTCGTTATCGCCAGCGATGGCGGGCCGGACATCCTGCTGCACGCCAATGTGCTGCGGAATTACGGACAAAGCTCCGTCGCGGACGGATCGGGGATCGACGTCCAGGTGCAGGAGACAGCGCGCGGGCTCCAGGCCGTCGAGGTGCTCGACATCCGTCCGCCGGAGGCCACGGCGCCGGCGGGGCTGAGCGACTTCGCGGAGATGGACCCCGAAGAGCTTGCTGCGGCGCCGCTGGAGCCGGCGCGGATCAAATGGTTCGACAAGGCCAAGGGATTTGGCTTTGCCAACATTTTCGGCCTGGAGGCCGATGTCTTCGTCCATATCGAGGTGCTGCGCCGGTCCGGCCTGGCCGATCTGCAACCGGGAGAGGCGGTGGCGATGCGCGTCGTCGAGGGCCGGCGCGGGCAGATGGCGACGGAGATCCGCTCCTGGGAAATGGCGACGCGGGAGCCGCCGGAGTGACCGTGCGATGGCTAATCGGCGCGCTCTGGCTGGTCTTCGCCTTTCCGGTCGCCGCGCTGGCCTGCGCGCCGGGCGCGGTCACGATCGAAGGCGGGTTCGGCACCGCGCGGTTCAGTGTCGCTGTGGCCGACGACGACGCGGAGCGGGCGCGGGGCCTGATGTATGTCGAGGAGATGCCGCTGATGGCCGGCATGCTCTTCGTCTACGACCGGCCGCAGCGGGTCAGTTTCTGGATGCGCAACACGCTGATCCCGCTCGACATGCTCTTTGCCGGCGCCGATGGCACTATCGGCCGCATCCATGCCAATGCGATCCCGCTCGACGAGACCCCGATCCCGGGCGGCGAGGCCGTGCAGTTCGTCCTCGAGATCAATGGCGGGGTCGCGGACCGGCTCGGTGTGGTGCCGGGGGACCGGTTGCACCATCCGGCCATCGCGCCCTGTCCCGAAGCGGACGGTTGAGGCTTTCCAAAGCCCCGACTTGTCCCTAAACGGGGCCACGGTCCGGGGCGTGGCGCAGTCTGGTAGCGCACCTGTTTTGGGTACAGGGGGTCGTGAGTTCGAATCTCGCCGCCCCGACCACCACATCACCTGTGTTTTTTGCCTCAGGGTAGCCGTTTGACATCGGGCGGGGACGGCCCGTCGACGGGCCGGGATGACGCGATCGCGCGATCGCGTGACAAAGCGCCGTCGACGGCGCTTCGAAACGGCGCGTCGACGCGCCGTCCGCCAGGTGGAAATGGTCAGGCCAGGCGCGGCTTCATCGCCAGCCAGATCAGCGCCCCGCCCGCCAGGGCCAGGAACGGCGCCATGGCGATGTTGACCGCCGTCCAGCCTTCCACCGCCGAGCCGCCCGAGCAGTTCATCAGCCCGCCCGAAGCCAGCGAGGCCAGGGTCACGCAGCCGAAGACAATGGTGTCGTTGAGCCCCTGAACGACGCCACGCTCGGACGCGCGATGGGCCGAGGCCAGCATAGTGGTGGCGCCGATGAAACCGAAATTCCAGCCGAGGCCGAGCAGGATGAGCGAGATGTAGAAATTGTAGAGCTCCACGCCCGAGAGCGCGACGGCGCCCGCGCCGGCGAGGATCACGAGACCGGCGGCGATGATCCGCTCGACCCCGAACCGGGCGATCAGATGCCCGGTGAAGAAGGACGGCACGAACATCGCCAGCACATGGGCAGAGACAATATCGTTGGCGTTGCCGGTGGTGAACCCGCAGCCCACGACGGCAAGCGGCGTCGAGGTCATCACCAGGTTCATCAGTGCGTAAGAGACCATGCCGCAGATGATCGCCACGAGGATGCGGGGCTCCTTCAGCAGTTCGCCACGCGAGCGAGCGGCGGCGGCCGGCATCGGGCTCGGCTCGGACTTCGTTCCCTTCGGCAGGTCGAGGCCGAAGAACAGTACGGCACCAGCGATGTTCAGCGCCACGATGGCGAGGTACGTGCCCAGAAACGGGATCACATAGGCGTCCTGCACCACCTTGTTGAGCTGCGGGCCGATGATCGCAGAGAAGAGCCCGCCGGCCAGCACATAGGAGATCGCCTTGGGCCGGAAGCTCTCCGACGCGGTGTCGGTGGCGGCGAAGCGGTAAAACCCCTGGGCCGACATGTAGATGCCGGTCAGGTAGCTGCCCACGAGAAGGAGCGGAAAGGACCCGATATAGAGCGCCCAGGCGGCAATGGCGGCGCCGAGCGCGCCTCCGAGGGCGCCGACGAAGAAACCGAATTGCCGGCCCCGGCGCTGCATCAGCGGCGAGAGCCAGGGCGCCGTGGTCATCGAGCCGAAGACGATCAGCGAGATCGGCAGGGTGGCGAGGCAGGGATTCGTCGCCAGCATCCCGCCGGCCAGCCCGCCGACGACGAAGATCATCGGCATCTGCGAGCCGAGAATCGCCTGAGCCGCCACAAGCACCGCCACGTTGCGGATCGCCCGCCTATCGTCGGCGCTGCGCCGGGCAGGGATGTCGATGTCGTGGGGCAACTCGCTCATGGGAGCGGCTTACGCCCGTCGCGGGGCAGGGGAAAGAGGTCAGATGGGCGCGGCGGACGCCCGCGCGGCCGGCCGGTGTGCGCGGTGCGTCCGAAGACGTCGGGTCGCAGCGCTGAACGTCTATGCCGACGGGTGCGGCCCGGGCACCGAACCGCTAAGGTGATACCCATCAACGATCCATGTCAGGCCCCGCCCATGCCGCGCTCCATCGTCCCCCGCCCGACCTGCCATCCCAAGTCGAGGATTGGCGCATGTCGCCCGGTCGGGAACATGACCGGGTCCCTGTCATGATCGGCTTCACCGGTGCCCGGTCCGACGGCACGATGCCGACGGACGTCGTAGAGCCGATCCGCTCCGGCGTTGCGAAGGTCGGCGCGGTCCTGCGCGAGGCGAGGCTCGGTTTCGCGCATGTGGTGGAGATGACCAACGACCGTATCGGGTTGCGCCACCACCTCGATCTCTTCCGGCAGGTGCGCGAGGAACATGTCCGCGCGCCCTATTCGGCATGGATGGCGATCGCGGTCGCGGGTTTCGTGCGGGAGGGGGCGGTGGTGGACCTGCGCGTCATCGCGCGGCGGTCGTGACCGGGCCGGCGTCGATGTTGTCGGCGGCGCCGGCGCCGGCCGGGCGGCTCCCGGACCGCGCAGATGCGAGGCCCGTTGTCGTCTGCATCGCCGGCTTCGGCGATACCGGCGCGATGTTCGCACCGCTGCTTGGCACCTCGGCCGCGCGTCACGTCCGCTTTCACCCGCTGGATCTGCCGGGCTTCGGCGCGCCCGCCCTCGAGCGGACATCGCTCGCCGGCCTCGCCGGGTTCCTGCGCGAGCGCTGCGCCGCTCTGGGCGCCCGCACCCTGGTCGCGCATTCCGTGGCATCGATCATCGCCTCCCTGGCCGCCCGTGCCGCGAGGGAGGGCGGCGCTCCCCGGATCGAGCGGATCGTCTCGCTTGAGGGCAACCTGACGGCGGACGACGCCTATTTCTCCGGCACCGCGGCGGAACACGACGATCCGCGGGCCTTCCGGTCCGCCTTTCTGGCGCGGCTTGACGACCTGATCGCAAAAGGCGGGCCCCATGCCGATATCCTCGCCGGCTATCGCGCGCGCGTCGCGGGGGCCGATCCTGTCGCATTGTGGTCTCTGGGGAGGGACGCGTTTCGGTTCGGCGCGCGGCACGTGCCGGGAGACGTGCTGCGAGAGGCGGCAACCGCGACCTATCTCTACAACCCGGACAATTGCGCGGCCGCCTCGCTCGACTGGCTCGCCGGTGACGATCTCGACCGGGTGATCCTCGACGGCGCCTCGCATTGGCCAACCCTCGACCGCCCGGAGGAGGTGGCGTCGCTCATCGCCCGGATTGCCGTCTCGCGATGACCGGCAGCCGACCGATTCAGCCGCGACCCGCCCGGCATCAACCGGCCGGACACACGGCAGCGTGACCGGCGCCCTCTTGCCCGCGGAGCGCCGGCCCCCAAACTGCCTTGGGAAAGGAGTCCCGATGATCCCGCGCCGCAGCGTCCTGGCTCTCCCCGCAGCGTTCCTCGCCGCCCCGGCCCTTGCCCAGGTCGGCGGGTTTCGCGCGACCGCCGAGGCGCTCGATGGCCGTCTCCACGCCCTGGTGGTCCGGCAGGGCGGCGCGGAGGTTTTCGCCGAAAGCTATGGCGGGCGCGGGCTCGACCGGATGGCGAATGTCAAATCGGTGTCGAAGACGCTTCTGGCGCTGCTGGCCGGGATCGCGATCGGGCGCGGTGTTTTGCCGGGGCCGGAGGCACTCCTCCTACCGCTGCTCGGGCAACCGGAGACGGGCGATGACCGGGACCGGATCACCGTCGGCCACCTGCTGTCGATGCAGGCCGGGCTTGGGAGCACGTCAGGCCCCAATTACGGCGCCTGGGTGTCGAGCGGGGATTGGGTGGGGGCGGCGCTCGACCGCGAGATGCGGAGCCCGCCCGGCGGCGCCTTCATCTATTCCACCGGCGGCTGGCATCTCCTTGGCGCGGCGCTCAGCCGACAGAGCGGTGAGTCGTTGCTGACCCTCGCCCGGCGCTGGCTCGGGGAGCCTCTCGGCATTGACTTCGCGCCTTGGGTGCAGGACCCGCAGGGGCGCTATCTCGGCGGCAACGACATGGCGCTCTCGCCCCGGGCCCTGGCGCGGATCGGGCAGATGGTGGCCCAGGGCGGGCAATGGCAGGGCGAGCAGGTGGTTCCCGCAGCCTGGCTCAGCGATAGCTGGGTGCCCCGGGCGCGGTCGCCCTGGTCGGGGGACCGCTACGGCTACGGCTGGTTCCTGACCCGGCTCGGCGGCGCGGAGGTGGTCTATGGCCGGGGCTATGGCGGGCAGATGCTGGCGGTGGCGCCGGACCGGCGGCTTGTTGTCGCGATCACCTCGGACCCGACACAGCCCGCCCGGTCGCGGGGCTATTTTGGGACATTGCGAGACCTCACCGAAGAGATCATGCGGGAGGTTGCCTAGAGTGAGGCGTGCCCCGTTAACGCCTCGACCTGGTTGAATAATCCCGTAGATCAGGGCCTAGCTAACCCGCTCCAGCTCGTTCAGCTTCTCGGCCCGGAATCAAGCCGAAGGCGCCGGGGTCGTTATTGGGCGCGCCATTGGTCCGAGCGACCAATGACGACGACAGACCGTCCCGCGGGCTGGCGATTTGGTGAGGCTGCGTGCGGAGTTCGGAGTGGGGGATGTGCTTGGCGGGCATAAAGCGCTGTAGCTCACAGTCAGGATCGCCATCCCCCGGTCTGTCGATGCCCGGCTTGTGCCGGATCAGGATGGACTGGGGAGTCCGGGCGAACTCGGCGGGGTGGACCGAGCGTCAGCTATCCTAGTCCACGATCCCAAGCTCGCGGCCGAAATCGAGGTAAGACCGGCTCCGGCGCTTCTCCAACTCCGCTTCATCCACGGCGCCGGGGTCAAGCGGATAGGCGGTGATCCCGGTGCCTTCGAGGATGCGGTTCATGAAGTTGAAGAGCGCGCAGGTCTGGATCGCGTCGTAGAGCGCCGCCTCGGACCAACCCGCCTCGTAGACCGCCTCCGCATCCGCCTCGGTCATCTTCGACGGGCTGAGCGTGAGCTTCGCCACGTAAGCCAAGAGCGGGCGAAGATTTTCCTCCACCGGTGCTGTCGCCGGATCGGCCAGAAGCGCGTCGATCACCGACGGCTCCACCCCGAAGGCCCGGGCCAACAGGACATGGGCGCCGGTACAGAAGGCACAGGCATTGAGCCCCGAGACATAGGCCGCGATCAGTTCCCGCTCGGCCACGGTCAGGTCCGAGGGGCCGCGCAGCAAGAGGTCGTGATATTCCAGGAGCGGCCGCACATGGGCCGGGAACATCTTGAAGACATCGCCGAGATGGGCGTTCTCCGGCAGCGAGGGGAAGAGGCGTTTCATCGGCAATCCTTCGGCAGTGGTCGGCCTAGGCGCGGCTCGCGGTGAAGAGGTTGATCTCCGCCGGAATGCGCAACCCGTCGGTGGTCTCGAACCGGGCGAACCGGGCGCGCAGGCCCGCCGCCACCTCGTCGCGTTGCGCCGGATCGGCCTCGAAGTGCCGCATCGCGGCTTCAGCAGCGCCGACATTGAGCAGATGTGTCACAACGTCGTCGAGGGCCCCCGGCGGCGTCAGATCGAGCCTGATCACCTCGACACTCGGCGTGGCCAGCCCGGCGCTGCGGAGCAGGCCAACGACCCGGTCGGAATCGCGAAAAGCGAAGGGGCTTGGGGCGTAGGGGTCCTCCGGCCTCGGCATCTGGCCCAGCACATCGGTGGCGGCCGCCGCGGCTTCGGTGAAATAGGGGTTCTCGGGGATCCGCCCCCAGGCCGCCAGGACCACGCGGGCGCCGGGACGGAGCGCATGGGCCATGTTGGCAAAGGCGGCAACCGGGTCGGTGAAGAACATCACGCCGAAGCGGGAGATCAGGTGGTCCCGGTCGGCGGACTCGAAGGGATGGGCGGCGGCATCGGCTTCGATCAACTCGATATGGGCGCAACCGGCGGCGCGTTCCCGCGCCAGATCGAGGAGCGTGGGCGAGATATCGACGCCAAGGACATGGCCGCTTTCCCCGACCCGGTCCGCGGCGGCGAGGCAACTCGCCCCGGTGCCGCAGCCGATATCGAGGACCCGCTGACCCGGCGCGAGATCCGTCCGGTCGAGCACGAGATCGAGAACCGGCCGCAGCAGCCCGTCGAGAAAACCCTGCTGAGCCACCCAGCTCGCGCCCGCGATATCGGACCAGAAGCTGCGCTGATCGGAATTGTCGGTCATCGGCACCCCCCGCCGACGCTATGCCGGAGCCCCGGTCGGAACAAGCTCAGGCGCGCCGCCGCCGCCGCCGCCCGCCGCCCTCCGCCGCGCCGCCGGTATTGAAGCTGACATCCGGCAGATCGGGCAGGTGCGGGAACGGGTCGGTGGCGTGCGGGATCGCGTTGGCATTGACGAAATGCTCCTGAAAGCGCGGCTCGATGGCGGTCTCGATCTTGGTGATCCTGCCCACATTCTCCTCGATCCGGGCCCGGGCTTCGACCGAGCAGAGCGCCATCCGCGCCCCGGTCCCGGCGGCATTGCCGGCGCTTGTCACCTTGTCGAGCGGCGCGTCGGGGATCATGCCGAGCACCATGGCGTGTTTCGGCGAGATATGGGCACCGAAGGCCCCGGCGAGCACCACCCGGTCCACCTTGTCCACCCCGCGTTCGTCCATCAGCAGCCGCGCGCCTGCGTAGAGCGCGGATTTGGCGAGCTGGATCGCGCGGATGTCGCCCTGGGTGACGAGGATGCGCGGCCCGCCATCGGCGGTCCCGTCATGGAGCAGATAGGCATGGGTGCGGCCTTCCGGGATCGCCCGGCGCGTGCCGGTCTGTTCCGCCGAGCCGATCAGGCCGGAGGCGTCCATGAGGCCCGCGAGGCGCATCTCCGCCACGGCCTCGATGATGCCCGAGCCGCAGATGCCGGTGATGCCCGTCGTGGCCGTGGCCTCCGAGAACCCGGGGTCGTCGGACCAGAGATCGGAGCCGATGACGCGGAACCGGGGTTCCTTCGTCACCGGATCGATCTCCACCCGTTCGATGGCCCCCGGCGCCGCCCGCTGGCCGGAGCTGATCTGCGCGCCCTCGAAGGCCGGGCCGGTGGGCGAGGAACAGGCGAGGACGCGGGCACGGTCGCCGAGCAGGATCTCGGCGTTCGTGCCCACATCGACGATCAGCGCCAGGTCCTCGGAGGTTTCCGGCGCCTCGGAGAGCGCCACGGCGGCGGCATCTGCGCCGACATGGCCGGCGATACAGGGCAGGATGTAGACCCGGGCGGCGCCGTTCGCGGCCGTCAGGTCGAGGTCGGCGGCGCCCAGCGTGAGGACGTCAGAGGTGGCGAGTGCGAAGGGCGCCTGGCCCAGTTCCACGGGATCGATGCCGAGCAGCAGGTGGTGCATGACCGGATTGCAGACGAAGACCGCCTCGACGATCTGCTCTGGTTCGATCCCGCCGTCGCGCGCCAGATCGCCGGCAAGCTGGTTCAGCGCCTCGCGCACCGCCCGGGTCATCTCCAGATCGCCGCCGGGGTTCATCATCGCATAGCTGACCCGGCTCATCAGGTCCTCGCCGAAGCGGATCTGGGGATTCATCAGCCCTGCCGAGGCCAGCACCTCGCCATTGCGGAGGTCCGTCAGATGCGCGGCGATGGTGGTGGAGCCGAGATCGATGGCGAGCCCGTAGAGCCGCCCCTCGTGATAGCCCGGCCAGAGATCGATGAGCCGGTGGGCGCTGTCGCGGTGATCCTTGTGCAGCGCCACGGTGACCTGCCAGCCGCCCTTGCGGAGCGTGGGCTGGAGTTTCCGCAGAAGCGGCAGGGGGGCGTCGAGCGCGCCGATGCCCCAGTCCTTGGCGAGCGCCTCCTGAAGCCGTTCGAGGTCGCCCCGGGGCTCGTCCATATCCGGCTCCGGCACCTCGATGAAATAGAGCTTCGTCGCCGGGTCCATGACCATGGCCCGGGTCGAGGCGGCCTTGCGCACGACCTGACGGTGGACCTGGCTTTCCGGCGGCACGTCGATGACGACATCGTGCTGGAGCGTGGCCTGGCAGCCCAGGCGCCGGCCCTCGGCCAGCCCGCGCTTCTCGTCGTAGCGGGCCTCGACGGCGTTCCATTCGGAAAGGGCGTCGTCGCGGACGGTGACGCCATGCTTGGGGAACTCGCCATAGGACGGTGTGATCTGGCATTTCGAGCAGATACCCCGCCCACCGCAGACCGAATCGAGATCGACCCCGAGCTGCCGGGCGGCGGTCAGCACCGGCGTGCCGGCCGGAAACCGCCCGCGTTTGCCGGAGGGGGTGAAGATGACGAGCGGGTCCTGGGTCATTCGGGGCGCCTTGGAGGGGTTTCGGGGAAGATAGCCGCGCGACGGCGAGACGACAGGGGGATCGCGTCGTCTTTTGGCTCACAAACGTCATGAGGCGGAGAGCGGCTTGCGCCAGGCGCCCGATTGTCGGCACGCCGGTCTGAAACGCGGGACACGGCGCGGGTCCGGCCTATCTCCCCCGATGTCTGTGCCGGCATCCGGTTTGCCAAGAGTGGAGTATCTCATGAGTTCGCATCGCCTGACATCGACCTTAAGCGCAGTTGCCATCGCCGCATCGGCCGTCATCGCGCCGGTCCCGGCTCACCCCGACGTTCTGTCCGCGCAGGAGTCGGACCCTGTGGCGATGGGATGGATGCAAGGGTTTCCGCCGCCGCCCGATAGACTGATCACGCAGCCGGATGCCAACTATTTCAGCTTTCCCAAGCTGCGCTGGTCCGTCTGCCACCTTCGCGAGTTCCTGCCGACGGAGGAGATCAGCCGGGGCCTCGGCGCGCCCGTTCCGCTCACCTATCCCGCCCCGGCGGAGTTCGCCGACCTCCGGCAGCAGATCGATGCGCTCACTTTCCTGCCGCTGAACGGCAACGAGGAAATGACCTGGGAGGCGTCGCTTCATGCCAACTACACCGACGGTCTCCTGATCCTTCATCGGGGCGAGGTCGTCTATGAGCGCTATTTCGGCTGCCTCGAAGAGGACGGCAAGCACGCGATCATGTCGATGACGAAGTCGATCACCGGCCTTCTCGCCGAGATCCTCGTCGCCGAAGGCGTGCTCGACGACGCGCTGCTGGTGCGTGACGTGATCCCGGAGATCGGCGACAGCGCCTTCGCCAGCGCGACTGTTCGGCAGGTGATGGATATGACCACGGGGGTCCAGTATTCCGAGGATTACTCGGACCCCAATGCGGACATCTGGCTCTATTCCGCCGCCGCCAGCCCCTTGCCGAAGCCGGAGGGCTATCAGGGCCCCAACGGCTACTGGGAATACCTTCAGCAGGTCGCGCCGGAGGGCAATCACGGCGACGCCTTCCATTACAAGACGGTCAATTCCGACATGCTGGGCTGGATTATCTCCCGGACCACGGGGACGTCCGTGACGGACCTCGCCTCTGAACGGCTGTGGAGCCGTATGGGGACGGAGCAGGACGCCTACCAGACCGTCGATGGCTACGGTGTGCCGTTTGCGGGCGGCGGTGTGACCGCGGGCCTGCGCGACCTTGGCCGGTTGGGTCAGCTGATGCTCGATGAGGGCGAGATCAACGGCGAACGCCTGTTCCCCGCCGAAGTGGTGCAGAGGATCGCGGCGGGCGGGGACCAGTCCAGGTTCGGTGGCTTCCCGACGATCCCGGACGGGAGCTACACCAGCCAATGGTGGGTCTTCCATAACAACCATGGCGCTTTCGCGGCGCGGGGCGTGCATGGGCAGACCATCTATGTCGATCCCACCGCCGAGATGGTGCTTGTGCGTCTGGCGTCGTTCCCGCGCGCACAGAACGGATTCATCGATCCGACATCGCTCCCGGCCTATCAGGCGGTGGCGGAGTTTCTGCTGACCCGGTGACGGCGGATCGAGCGCGGGTTCTGCCGGGGCCGGCACGCCCGCGCCGGGCGGGGCGGCGGAGGCCGCGGGCCGTCTCCCGCGGCGGGTGCGAATTCGCCCCTTTCGCCGCCGCCGCTTCCGTGAGATAGCGACGCGCCAACCGATCCCATCTCCCGGAGGCCAAAATGGAGATTCGCGAGGCGCTCACCTTCGACGATGTACTGCTGGTTCCCGGGGCCTCCAATGTCCTGCCCTCGACGGCGGATACCCGGACCCGGGCGAGCCGGGGCATCGACCTGAACATCCCGCTGCTCTCCAGCGCCATGGACACGGTGACCGAAGGCAAGATGGCCATCGCCATGGCCCAGGCCGGGGGCATGGGAGTGGTGCATCGCAATCTCGACATCGAGGCCCAGGCCCGGGAGATCCGCCGGGTCAAACGCTTCGTCTCGGGCATCGTCTACAACCCGATCACGCTGACCGCCGACCAGACCCTCGCCGACGCCAAGGCGCTGATGGAGCGCTATAAGATCACCGGGTTTCCGGTGGTGGACGGGGACCGGCGGGTGGTCGGCATCGTCACCAACCGCGACATGCGCTTTGCCGAGGACGACGCAACGCCCGTGCGGGTGATGATGACCGCCGACAACCTCGCCATCCTGCGCGAGCCCGCCGACCGCGAGGAGGCGCGCAGCCTGATGAAGGGGCGGCGGATCGAGAAGCTGCTGATTACCGATGGGGAAGGGAAGCTCACCGGGCTCCTGACGCTGAAGGATGCCGAACAGGCGGTGCTCAACCCGATGGCCTGCAAGGACGCGCTCGGGCGGCTCCGGGTGGCGGCGGCCTCTACGGTCGGCGATGCGGGCTTCGCGCGGACCGAGGCGCTGGTCGATGCGGGCGTCGATATGGTGGTGATCGACACCGCCCATGGCCATTCCGAGGGCGTGGCGCAGGCGGTGGAGCGCGCCAAGCGGCTCTCCAACGAGGTCGAGATCGTGGCCGGCAACGTGGCGACGGCGGAGGCGACGCGCGCGCTGATCGATGCGGGCGCTGATGCGGTGAAGGTGGGGATCGGGCCGGGCTCGATCTGCACGACGCGGATGGTGGCGGGCGTCGGCGTTCCGCAGCTCACCGCGATCATGGATTGCGCGGCCGGGGCAGGGGACGTGCCGGTGATCGCCGATGGCGGGATCAAGTATTCCGGCGATTTTGCCAAGGCCATCGCCGCCGGCGCCTCCTGTGCCATGGTCGGCTCGATGATCGCGGGCACCGATGAGAGCCCCGGTGAGGTCATTCTCTACCAGGGCCGCAGCTTCAAAGCCTATCGCGGGATGGGGTCGCTCGGCGCCATGGCGCGGGGCTCGGCGGACCGGTATTTTCAGAAGGATGCGGCCAGCGACAAGCTGGTGCCGGAGGGGATCGAGGGGCAGGTGCCCTATAAGGGTCCGGCCGGCGCGGTGGTGCATCAGCTCGTCGGCGGCCTGCGCGCGGCGATGGGCTATACCGGCTGTGCGACGGTGGCGGAGATGCGGCGGAACTGCCGTTTCGTGCGGATCACGGGGGCCGGGCTGAAGGAAAGCCATGTCCATGACGTTCAGATCACCCGCGAAAGTCCGAATTACCGGATCATGTAGCACGATCAGAATGATGCAGGCCGAAATTCATGTCCTGAGATGATCCCGGCGGCCCGTATCTCCGCCGCGGTCGACATCCTCGACGAGATCCTAGGCGGTCGGGCGGCGGAGGCGGCGCTGACCGCTTGGGGGCGCGGTCACCGCTTCGCCGGCTCCGGCGACCGGGCGGCGATCCGCGACCATGTCTACGATGCCCTGCGCTGCCGGCGCTCCTTCGCCGCGCTTGGCGGGGCGGAAACCGGGCGCGGCCTGATGATCGGCGCGCTGCGCGCGGCGGGACAGGACCCGGCGGAGATCTTCACGGGCAAGGGACATGCGCCAGCCCGTCTCACGAATGCGGAGAGTGCGGCGGGACGGGTGCCGGAGGGCGCCGAGGCACGCGACTGTCCGGACTGGCTCTGGCCGGTCCTGACGGCCGACCTCGGTGCCGATGCCGCGCCGGTTCTGGAGGCCCTGCGCCACCGGGCTCCGGTCTTTGTCAGGGTCAATTCGGCCCGCGCGAGCCGCGACGACGCGGCCGCGCGTCTCGCCGCCGAGGGGATCGCGACCCGCCCCCACGCCAAGGTCAGCACCGCCCTGGAGGTCGTTGAGAATCCGCGGCGAATCACCGGCTCCAACGCCTTTCGAGACGGCCTGATCGAGCTTCAGGATGCGCATTCGCAAGAGGTCGTGAACCGGCTGCCGATCCCGGTCGGCGCGCGGATCCTCGACTACTGCGCCGGCGCTGGCGGCAAGACCCTTGCGCTGGCGGCGCGAACCGGCGGCACGGTCTTTGCCCATGACGCCGATCCGCGGCGGATGCGCGACCTGCCGGCCCGCGCGGCCCGCGCCGGCGCCACAGTGACCCGCGTCGCCGCCGCCGATCTGGCAGGGCGCTTCGACCTCGTGCTCTGCGACGTGCCCTGTTCCGGCAGCGGAAGCTGGCGCCGCGACCCGCAAGGCAAATGGGCGCTGACACCCGACCGGCTCGCCGCGCTGACCCGGACTCAGGATGCGATCCTCGACGCCGCTGCCCCGCGCGTCGGTCCCGGCGGCATTCTCGCCTATGCGACCTGCTCGGTCCTGACGCGGGAAAACGCGGCGCGGATCGACGCGTTCCTACGGCGCATGCCGGGCTGGCGCGAAGAGAGTCGTGCGGTCTTGCGTCCCGGACCGGACGGCGACGGATTCGCCCTATTCGTGCTGCGCCGATAGAGACACAACTCTTGATTGTAGGGGCGCTCTTCGTCTAGGCTCGGCAGCCGCAGGTTAAGCCACATTTAAGACTTCTGCGGTCGAGTGGTCGGAAACGAATCGAAGGGGTAGGCCGTGTCACAGGCAGAACTGATGTCGGAGGCGTCCTTGAGCGGTCTGCGCCGCGTCGTGCCGCAGCCCTGGGTCGCCCTCGGGCTCGCCGTGCTGGCCTCGGTGGCGAGCCTGGCGGTGGTCGATCCGTCCCTGCGCCTTGGGCTTCAGATCGGCGGCGCGGTGCTCGGCCTTGCCGGTCTCGGGGTGGCCGGGCTGCGGCTGCTGCGGCGCCACCGGTTGGAGATATTGGTCAGCGCCGCCGCGGACTTCGTCGAACACGACGCCTCACCCTCCTTCGTCACCGGGGGCGACGGCGAGATCAAGTACCGCAACCCCGCCGCCGACAAGCGCTTCGGCGAGCGGGTGCAGGACACGCTCAGCTTCGCCTTCACCGATCTCTTCGCCAATCCGGGCGCGGTGCTGTTTCGGCTGCAATCGAAGGCCCATGCCCTGGGCGCGGCGCGGGAGGATATCGTCACGCGCCGCGGTCACGTGCGGCTCTCCGTGCATCAGATCGGTGATGAGGCCTATCTCTGGCGGCTCGAGGATATCACCGAACGGATGGGCGCGGGCCGCGGCGCCGACGCGCTCGGCCTGCCGATGATGACGGCGGGCCCGTCGGGAACGGTGCTCTACATGAATGACGCGTTCCGCCGGCTGATCGGCGGGCGCGCGAAATCGATCGACCGGGTGTTTCTCGACCTGCCGCTGGTGTCCGGGCAGATCCATCGGGTGAATTCGGTCGACGGGCCGGTCCGGTCCCTGGTGGCGGAATTGCAGGGCAATGGCGGGCGGCGCGAGATCTACCTGCTGCCCGGTGAGGCGACGGCGCCTGTCGCCGGGTCGGATTGGGACGCCGTCGAAGACCTGCCGGTCCCTCTCATGAAGGTGGCGGCCAGCGGCGAGGTGCTCTGCGCCAATCGTGGCGCCCGCGACCTGCTCCATACCGATATCCGGCCAGGCACCCGGCTCAGCGAGTTGCTCGACGGGCTCGGCCGGCCGGTGGCGGATTGGCTGCGCGAAGCGGCAGGGGCGCGGGGCCCGCTGCCGCCGCAATTCCTGCGCGGGATCGGCGACGGACAGGAGACCTTCGTGCAGGTGATCCTGAGCCGCCCCATGAGCGATCCGGGCGGCGATCCGGGCGCGGCGCATCTGATCGCGGTCCTCAACGACGTCACGGAGCTGAAGTCGCTCGAAGCGCAGTTCGTCCAGAGCCAGAAAATGCAGGCGATCGGCCAGCTTGCCGGCGGTGTGGCCCATGATTTCAACAACCTGCTGACCGCGATTTCGGGCCATTGCGACCTGCTGCTCCTGCGCCACGACCAGGGCGACCAGGATTACGGCGACCTGATTCAAATCCATCAGAACGCCAATCGCGCAGCAAGCCTCGTGGGCCAGCTCCTGGCCTTTTCCCGCAAGCAGAACCTGCGGCCCGAAGTGCTCGACCTGCGCAATACGCTCGCGGATCTCACCCATCTGTTGAACCGGCTTGTTGGTGAGAAGGTGACGCTGACCCTGAACCACGATCCGGCGCTGCTACCGATCCGCGCCGACAAGCGCCAGCTCGAACAGGTGATCATGAACCTCGTCGTGAATGCCCGCGACGCGATGCCGGACGGGGGCGAAGTGCTGATCGAGACGGAGAATGTCGCGCTCGCCGAGCCGCTGGAGCGCGACCGCGCGACGGTTCCGGCGGGCGAATACGTGGTTGTCCGGGTGGTCGATCAGGGCCACGGCATTCCGGCCGATCAGCTCTCGAAAGTGTTCGAGCCGTTCTATACCACCAAGGTCACCGGCGAGGGGACCGGGCTCGGGCTTTCCACTGCCTATGGCATCGTCAAACAAACCGGGGGCTATATCTTCGCCGACAGCGATCCGCAATCGGGCAGCGTCTTTCATATCTACGTGCCGGCCTTCGACGGGCCGCCGGAACCGGTCCGCGAGATGGGCGCCGGCCAGGGCGACCGGGCCCTGATATCGCTGGAACAGGGCGACGGCGTGGTGCTCCTCGTCGAGGATGAAGCGCCGGTCCGGGCCTTCGCCTCGCGCGCCCTGCGGCTGCGTGGCTATACCGTGCTCGAGGCGGAAAGCGCCGAGGCTGCGCTCGACATGCTTGCCGACCCCGAACTCAAGGTTGATCTCTTCGTCACCGATGTGGTGATGCCGGGCATGGATGGTCCGACATGGGTGAAACGCGCGCTGGCCGAGCGGCCGGACACCAAGGTGGTCTTCGTCTCCGGCTATGCCGAAGAGGCGTTCGGAGACGAGCAGGCCGATGTGCCGAACTCGGTCTTCCTGCCCAAGCCGTTCTCGCTCACCGATCTGACCTGGACCGTGCAGCAGCAATTGCACTGAGGCGACCGGCGCGGCAGGAAACGGCATCGGACCGTCAACTCTCGCGACGGTCGTGTCGGGCCGCGCAGTGTGGCGCTCGCGCCTGTGTGTCGCGGAGGGCCGGCGCCGTGCCTGTCGCGTTGGCCGGCAAGCGGCGACCGGCGGGGAACAGGCACCGTATTGGGCCGCGGCATAACCCGGCTCGGCCATGAACGGACCAGAGCGCGCCGCGACGATGCGTGCCGTGCCGGCGCTCTTCGCAAGCGCGGACGGAACCGCGCACACCGCACGCGCGCTCAGCCGGTTTCCTGCAAATCCACCAGATGTGCGGCACAGCCGGTGAGCGCGGCATAGTCGTCCTCGATCACACTCACCGCGAAGTTCGTCATGAAACCGGCAAAGCGCCCCTTGTCGCGGAAGCTCTCTCCGAAACCGAACCGGGCCAGATGCGGCCCGAAGGCCCGCGCCACACCACCTGCCAGATAGAGCCCGCCGAAGGGGAGATGGATCAGGGCGAGATTGCCGCAGACCGTGCCGAGCAGCCGCGCGAAGACCCGCGCCGCCTCCACCGCGCGGAGGTCGGACCCGTCGGCGCAGGCGGTCATGATCTCGGCGGCATGGGCCTCCGCCGGATCGCCCGCTTCCCGACCGAGCCAGGCATAGATCCGCTCCAGCCCGCGTCCCGAAAGCACATCCTCCACCGCCGGAAAGCCATGGGCGGTGCTGACATAGTGGCAGAGCCGCAGATCCGCCTCGGTCCGGATCGGCAGATTGGCATGGCCGCTCTCCGACGGGGTCACCAGCCGCCGCCCGCGATCCGTATAGACCGGTGCCACATTGAATCCGGTGCCGATCCCGACCACCAGCCGGGTCGCCTCTGCCGCCGCCGCCGGACCGGACGCGACCGCGCGCAGAGTGTCCGCCGCCACCGCGCCGAGGGCGTGGCCCTGGGCCTGAAGGTCGTTCAGGACCGCCACAATCTCCGCCGTCGCCGCCCGGGCCACGCTCGCCTCGTCGATCGTCCAATCGAGATTGGTCAGCGTCGCGCGCCCGTCGCGCACCGGCCCGGCCACCGCCACGCAGGCGCCGGTGCAATCGACATCATCCTCCTCGGCGATGAAGGCGCGCAGCACCGTCTCCAGCCCGGGATAATCGGCATTGCGGTAGCGCCGGATCGTCCCGGTCAGCACCTCGGGCCCGCGCGCCAGGGCGACGCGGGTATTGGTGCCGCCGATATCTGCGACCAGCGAGAGCGTGTTCGGGGGATGGCGGGACATGGCCGCTCCGTCGTCGGTCCGAGCCTTTAGCGCGCGAGCGCCTCCTTCAGCGCGTGATAGGACGCTTTCGGGCGGCGCTGCAAGCTCTCGAAATCGACATGGACGAGCCCGAACCGCATGTCATAGCCGCGCGCCCATTCGTAATTGTCCATCAGCGACCAGGCGAAATAGCCGCGCACCGGCACGCCGTCGGCGGCGGCCTTGCGCACCTCTTCGAGATGGGCGTCGAGATAGGCGATCCGGTCGGGGTCGTCGACCGCGCCCTCGGTCACACGGTCGGCGGAGGCCATCCCGTTCTCGGTGATGTAGAGCGGCAGGTCACCGGTATACTCGGCGGCGGTGCGGCGCAGGAACTTCGCGAGACCCTCGGGATAGATCTCCCACTCCATCTGGGTCTTCGGCAGCGGACCCTCGACTTCGTCGAGGCCCGGCCAGGGGCCCTCGGAGGGGGTGAGGAGCTTGCGGGTATAGTAGTTCAGTCCGCACCAATCGAGCGGCGCCTGGATCGTCGCGAAATCGTCCTGCCAGCCGGCGGGCAGATGCGGCTCCAGCCCCTCCAGCACGACGTCCGGATAGGCGCCCTTGAAGACCCCGCCGAGGAAGAACCGGTTGTAGATGCCGTCATAGCGCGCGGCGGCGGCGCGGGCCTCGTCGCTGTCATCGGCGGGTTCGGCCCATTCGAGATTGAAGACCCCTCCGAGATTGCCGATCCCGAGGCTCCGCATCACCTCGATCGCGCGGCCATGGGCGAGGAGCACGTGGTGCATCGCCCGCGCCGCGGCCCGGATATCGCGGATACCGGGGGCCTGAAGGCCGAGAAAATGCGCCAGCCAGGACACGCACCAGGGCTCGTTGATCGGCGCGACGGAGAACATCCGGTCGCCGATCCGGCCCATGATGATCTCGGTGTAATCGGCGAACCACTCCGCGATGTCGCGGTTGCGCCAGCCGCCGAGATCGTTGAGCCCGGCAGGCAGTTCCCAGTGATAGAGCGTACAGCAGGGTTTCAACCCGCGCTCCAGCATCGCATCGGTCAGCCGGTCGTAGAAATCGAGCCCCTCCGGGTTCGGCGTGCCGCGCCCCTCGGGCAGGACCCGGGCCCAGCTGGTGGAGAAGCGGTAGGCGTCGAACCCGGCCGCGGCGAGCAGGTCGAGATCCTCCTCGTAGCGGTGGTAATGATCGCAGGCGATGGCTCCGTGTTCGGCGCGCACGACATTGCCGGCGGTGGCCGCGAAGGTATCCCAGTGGGTCAGGCCGGCGCCGCCGAAGGAATGGCCCTCGATCTGGTAGGACGAGGTCGAGGCGCCGAAGAGGAAGCCGTCGGGAAAGGCGCTGCGGGCAAACTGCATGGGTCAGGCTCCGGTCGGGGCCGGTCCGGAGGACTGGCCGGGGATGAGGTCGGCTTCGAGCAGGATCTGGTCCGGCGCGCGCCCGGGCTCGGCGATCCGGCTCAAGAGCATCCGCGCGACCTGCCGCCCGGCCTCGCGCACCGAGGAGCGCAGGGCGGTGAAGACCGGGTCCGGCCCGTCATTGCGCAGATAGGAGAGCGCGTCGTCATGGGCCACGAGACTGATGTCGCGGCCGAGCCGCAGCCCGCGCTCTTCGACGGCGCGGCGGGCGCCGAGGGCACAGATCGTCGAGGCGACGAGAAACGCGGTGGGCGGGTCCTCGCCGTCGAGCATGGCGCGAGCGCTCTGATAGCCATAGCCCTCGGTCATCTCCTCAGACGCCATCAGCAGGGGGTCGGCCTCGATCCCGGCCTCCGCCAAGCCGGCGAAATAGCCGAGGCGCCGGCGATAGGCAAAATCGAGATGCTCGCGACCGTTGATCAGCCCGATCCGGCGATGGCCAAGCCCGGTCAGATGCCGCGTGCCCCGGGCAAAGGCGCGGCGATTGTCGACATCGAGCCAGCTATAGGGCAGGGCGATCCCGGAGGCGCGGCCATGGACCACGAAGGGCAGGCCGAGCTTGGTCAGAAAGCCGATCCGGCCGTCCCGCATCCGCGGCGAGTGCATCACCAGCCCGTCCACAGCGCCGCGCGATTTGAGGTTGCGGTAGACGCTCTCTTCATTGTCGCGGTCGAGGATCGAGAGCACCATCTCGAATCCGGCCCCGGCATAAGTCTCCCCCGCGCCGGCGAGAAAATCGCCGAAGACCGGATTGACGAGTTCCTGCGTGTCGGAAACCGGGATCACGTGGCCGATCGCCATGGCGCGGCCCGTGGCCAGCCCGGCGGCGCGGGAATTCGGCCGGTAATTATGCGCCCGCGCGGCCTTCTCAACCCGCTTGCGGGTGATCTCGGCAACCTCCGGATAGCCGTTCAGCGCCCGGCTGACGGTGGTCGGGCTGAGCCCCAGCGTCTCCGACAATTGCTTGAGATTCATGCCCCGCCGTGCCCGCCTTCGGATTCCTTCGACGAGGAGGCTAGCGCTAACATCGCGCGCCGTCAAAGGGCGCGTCTGCCGCTGGCGAATGCTGCAAGTGCAGCATTTCGTTGGACATTTTCGCAAGTCGACTTGCATTGACAGCGCTAACGCGATGCGCGACGGTGCCTGCGTCCAAAGCGCTTTGGCCGATGATTCCGAAAGGATGGTTCGCACAACGCGCCGACGATGCCATAAGCTTAGGACGGCGCAGCCAATGCGCCGGAGCAACCGCGCGGCGACGCGCGTACGGGAGGAAAATTCATGAAAAGAGCACTCTATGCCGGTGTTGCGACCCTCGCGCTGGTCGCCGGCACGGCCCAGGCGGAAGACCTGATCTTCCCGGTGGGCGAGGGCGACTTCACCTGGGACAGCTACGAGGCATGGGCCGCGAATGCGCCCGATCTCAGCGGCGAGTCGGTGACCGTGTTCGGGCCGTGGCTCTCGCCGGAAGACGAGATCTTCCGCAGCGCCATCGCCTATTTCACCGAGGCGACCGGGGCGGATGTGAGCTATGTCGGCTCCGACAGCATGGAACAGCAGATCGTGATCGACGCCGAGGCCGGTTCGCCGCCGAATATCGCGGTGTTCCCGCAGCCCGGCCTCGCCGCGGTGATGGCCTCCCAGGGCCTGCTGACGCCGCTCGATCCCGGTCTCGCCGACTGGGTCCGCGACAACTACGCCGCCGGTCAGTCCTGGGTCGATCTGGGCACCTATGCCGACGAAAACGGCGAGGATCAGTTCTACGGCTTCTTCTACAACGTGAACGTCAAGAGCCTGGTCTGGTATTCGCCGGAGAACTTCGAGGATGCCGGCTACGACGTGCCCGAGAGCATGGAAGACCTGATCGCGCTGTCCGAGCAGATGATCGCCGATGGCGAGACGCCGTGGTGCATCGGGCTCGGCTCCGGCGCGGCGACCGGCTGGCCGGCGACCGACTGGGTCGAGGACATCATGCTCCGCACCCATCCGCCGGAGGTCTACGACCAGTGGGTGACCAACGAGATGGCGTTCAACGACCCCCGGGTGATCGAGGCCATCGACACGTTCGGCATGTTCGCCAAGAACGACGACATGGTCGCCGGCGGCGCCGCGGCCGTGGGCGCGACCGACTTCCGCGACAGCCCGACCGGCATGTTCGCCTCGCCCCCGCAATGCTACATGCACCGGCAGGCGTCCTTCGCCACGGCGTTCTTCCCCGATGATGTGGTGCCGGGCGAGGATGCGGATTTCTTCTACTTCCCGTCCTTCGCCGAAAAGGACCTCGGCAATCCGGTGCTCGGCGGCGGCACGCTGATGGCGATCACCGATCCGAGCGAAGGGGCGATGGCTTTCGTCGAGTTCCTGACGCTGCCGGTGGCCCATGAGGTGATGATGGCCCAGACCGGGTTCCTGACGCCCCATAGCGGCGTCAATATCGACACCTACAAGGACGGCATCCTGCGCGGTCAGGGCGAAATTCTGCTCAACGCCACCACCTTCCGCTTCGACGGCTCCGACCTGATGCCGGGCGCCGTGGGCGCGGGCAGCTTCTGGACCGGCATGGTGGATTACGTCGGCGGCGCGAGCGCCGAAGAGGTGACCTCCGCGATCCAGGACAGCTGGGACGCCATCAAGTAAGATGTCCATCAGGACGGACTGAAGATATCGGCCGGTCCGGGACGCTCAGGCGCCCGGGCCGGCCCCACCAACAAGAAGACCAAGAAGACCAAGAGCGTCAGGGGAGGGGGCCATGCATCCAGCATTGCAGGGTATCGTAACCATCGTCATCGGTGTCGGCGGCTGTGTGGGGTATTTCTACTTCGCCAACCTGCTGCTCGACAAAGTGCTGTTCCCCGCCAGGGGCCCCAATATCGGCCGCAACATCAACCGCGCCAACATGATCCGGCCCTGGGTCTTCCTGTTTCCCGCGATGTTCGCGCTGGGGCTTTACCTGGCCTATCCGGTGATCGAGACGATGCGGCTGTCGCTCACCGAGCGGCTGCCCGGCGGCGAATACCGGTTCGTCGGCTTTGAGAACTACACCTTCATGTTCGGCGAGGCGAAGTTCTGGGAAGCGATGCGCAACAACCTGCTGTGGCTGATCGTGGTGCCGGCGGCCTCCACCGGCTTCGGCCTCCTGGCCGCGCAGCTCACCGACCGGCTGCGCTGGGGCAATGTGGCCAAGTCGATCATCTTCATGCCGATGGCGATCTCGCTCGTCGGTGCCGCGGTGATCTTCAAACTGGTCTATGAGGCGCGGCCCGAGGACGTGGCCCAGATCGGTATTCTGAACCACCTCTACCTCCTGTTCGGCGGCAGCGAGCCGCAGCAATGGCTCCAGGTCCCGTTCTGGAACAATTTCTTCCTGATGGCGGTGCTGGTCTGGATCCAGACCGGGTTTGCCATGGTGATCCTCTCCGCCGCGCTCCGCGGCATCCCGGAGGAGACCGTCGAAGCGGCGATCGTGGACGGCGCCAACCCGTTCCAGATCTTCTTCAAGATCAAGATCCCGCAGATCATGACCACCATCGTCGTGGTCTGGACCACGATCACCATCGCCACGCTCAAGGTCTTCGACATCGTCTTCGCGATGACGAACGGGCAATGGGAGACGCAGGTTCTGGCCAATTACATGTATGACAAGCTGTTCCGCGCCAACGATTGGGGCGTGGGCTCGGCCAGTGCGATGATCATCATGCTGATGGTGACGCCGATCCTGATCTGGAACGTCTACAACGCCCGCAAGGAGATGCGCTGATGGCCGCTACGATGATCAGCCGGGACCGTATGGGAGAAGACAATGGATAGCATGGCCGGCAGCAAACCCGCCGTCGTCTGGGCGCTGAACCTTTCGGTCCTGGCGCTCGTCCTGCTCTGGATCTTCCCGACGCTGGGGCTCTTCGTGTCGTCCTTCCGCACCGGGGACCAGATCACCGCGTCGGGCTGGTGGTCGGCGATGTTCCCCGCCGAGCAGACCCTGCAGATCCGCGCCGCGGACCCGGACGACAATCGGGTGGAGGTGGGCGACGACCTCTATGTGGTGGAGGGCAACCTTTTCGAGGGCCAGGATTTCACCGGCGAGATGAATGCCTGGGGCACGTCGAGCCGGGCGCTCGGCGCGTTCCAGCCCGGCGACACCGCCGATCTCGGAGATGGCGAGACTTTCACGCTGGAGGCCGACGGCGCCTATGTCTGGCAGGGCAATGGCGACCAGATCAGCGGCCGCGCGCAGCGGGTCTTCGTCGATGCAACGACGCCGCCGGAATTCACCCTGGAGAACTACAATTTCGTGCTCTTCGACGAGGACAATTCCGAAGGCATGGCGCGGGCCTTCCTCAACACGCTGACCGTGGTGATCCCGGCGACGATCATCCCGATCCTGGTGGCGGCCTTTGCCGCCTATGCCCTCGCATGGATGGATTTCCCCGGGCGCGCGCTCCTGATCGCAGCCGTGGTGGGCCTCCTCGTCGTGCCCCTGCAACTGGCGCTTATCCCGCTGCTGACGCTGCATAATGCGATCGGGATCGGAAAGGGGTATTTAGGCGTCTGGCTGGCCCATACCGGGTTCGGGATGCCGCTCGCGATCTATCTCTTACGCAACTACATGGTCGGGTTGCCGCGCGATATCATCGAGAATGCCAAGGTCGACGGCGCCACGGATTTCCAGATCTTCGTGAAGATCATCCTGCCGCTTTCCTTCCCGGCGCTCGCCTCCTTCGCCATCTTCCAGTTCCTCTGGACCTGGAACGACCTGCTCGTGGCGCTGGTGTTCCTGATCGACGCGACCGGGGAGACCACCGTGATGACGCGGCAGATCGTGGAGCTCCTGGGCACACGGGGCGGCGATTGGGAGATCCTCGCGACCTCCGCCTTCGTCTCCATCGCGGTGCCGCTCGCGGTGTTCTTCGCGATGCAGAAATACCTGGTCCGCGGGCTGCTCGCCGGCTCTGTGAAGTAAGGAACCGCGTATGAGCCTTGCCGAGGCACATGCCCCCGCCTCCGCCCAAGCGGCGGACCGGGACTGGTGGCGCGGGGCGGTGATCTATCAGATCTACCCCCGGTCCTACCAGGACAGCAACGGGGACGGGGTGGGGGACCTGCTCGGGATTGTCCAGCGGCTCCCCTACATCGCCTCGCTCGGTGTCGATGCGATCTGGATCAGCCCGTTCTTCACCTCGCCGATGAAGGATTTCGGCTATGACGTGAGCGACTATTGCGACGTCGATCCGATGTTCGGCAGCCTCGCGGATTTCGACGCGGTGGTGGAGACGGCGCACCGGCTGGGCCTTCGGGTGATGATCGATCTGGTGCTGAGCCATACCTCGGACCAGCATCCCTGGTTCGCCGAAAGCCGGGCGAGCCGCGATAATGCGCGCGCCAACTGGTATGTCTGGGCCGACCCGAAGCCCGACGGCACGCCGCCGAACAACTGGCTGTCGATCTTCGGCGGTTCGGCCTGGCAATGGGATGCGCGGCGTGAGCAGTATTTCCTGCACAACTTCCTCGACTCCCAGCCGGACCTGAATTTCCACCATCCGGCGGTGCAGGACGAGTTGCTGGGGGTCGCCAAATTCTGGCTCAACCGCGGCGTCGACGGGTTCCGCCTCGACACGATCAATTTCTACTTCCACGACGCGCATCTGCGGGACAATCCGCCGCTCGCGCCGGAGCGGCGCAACGCCACCATCGCGCCCTCGGTGAACCCCTATAACCACCAGGAACATCTCTATTCGAAGAACCGGCCCGAGAACCTCGAGTTCCTGCGCCGGTTGCGGGCCGTGATGGACCCGTTCAACGCCGCCGCCGTGGGCGAAGTGGGCGATGCGCAGCGCGGGCTTGAGATCATGGGCGAATACACCGCCGGCGATGATCTGATGCAGATGTGCTATGCCTTCGAGTTCCTGTCCCGCGACCTGCCCGTCGCGGCCCGCGTGGCCGAGGTGATGGACCGGGTCGATCACGCCGCCGCCGATGGCTGGGCCTGCTGGGCGTTTTCCAACCACGATGTGGTGCGCCACACGACCCGCTGGCACCTGACGCCGGCGGCGCAGCGGCTTCTCTGCACGCTGATGATGTGCCTGCGCGGCTCGGTCTGCCTCTATCAGGGCGAAGAGCTGGGCCTGCCCGAGGCCGATGTCTCCTTCGACGACCTTCAGGACCCCTACGGCATCGAGTTCTGGCCGGAATACAAGGGCCGCGACGGCTGCCGCACGCCGATGGTCTGGGAAGAGAGCAACCGCAATGGCGGCTTCTCCCAGGGCCGGCCCTGGCTGCCGGTCTCCTCGGAGCATCTGCACCTGAGCGTCGCCCGGCAGGAGAACGACCCGACCACGATCCTGCACCATTACCGCCGCGCGATCTCCTTCCGCCGCAACCACAAGGCGCTGATGAAGGGGGTTCATGACGGGGTGAAGCATCTGGGCGACGTGGTCTATTTCACCCGGTGCCACGAGGATCAGGAGATCTTCTGCGCCTTCAACGTGTCGAATTCGCCATCGGATCTGTCGCTGCCGGAGGGGGAGTGGCTGCCGATCGGGGCCGAGCTGGGCAGCGCCCATGTCTCGGCGGATGGACAATTGCATCTGGGGCCCTGGCAGACTTGCCTGGCGCTTCGATGCGACGGAAAGAGATAAAGGGGAGGACCCATGGCCGATCTCAAACTGACGGACGTCGCCAAGACCTACGGGGGCACGGTCGAGGTGCTCAAGCATATCGACCTCGACATCAAACAGGGCGAGCTGATCGTCTTCGTCGGCCCCTCGGGCTGCGGCAAGTCCACGCTGCTGCGGATGATCGCGGGGCTGGAGAAAATCTCCGGCGGCACGCTGGAGATCGACGGCGTCGTGGTCAACGACATCCCGCCGGCGCAGCGCGGCATTGCGATGGTGTTCCAGTCCTACGCGCTCTATCCGCACATGACCGTGCGGGACAATATGAGCTTTGCCCTGAAGCTCGCCAAGAAGACGCCGCAGGAGATCGACGAGGCGGTGAGCAAGGCCGCGAAGATCCTGCAGCTCGACCCCTATCTCGACCGGCTCCCGAAGGCGCTTTCGGGCGGGCAGCGGCAGCGGGTGGCGATCGGGCGCTCCATCGTGCGGGACCCGAAGGTCTATCTCTTCGACGAGCCGCTTTCGAACCTCGACGCGGCGCTCCGGGTGGCGACCCGGATCGAGATCGCGCAGCTCAAGGAATCGATGCCCGAGAGCACGATGATCTACGTCACGCACGACCAGGTGGAGGCGATGACGCTTGCCTCCCGGATCGTGGTTCTGGCCAATAAGGGGATCGCCCAGGTCGGCACGCCCCTGGAGCTTTACCAGCGGCCCGAGAACGAGTTCGTCGCCCAGTTCATCGGCTCTCCGGCGATGAACCTCTTGCCGGGCGAGATCGTCGCTACCGGCAATCAGACCACGGTGAAGCTCGATGAGGGCGGTACGGCGGTGGCCGCGGTCGCCACTCAGGAGGCCGACAAGGGGCTGAAGGTGAATGTCGGCATCCGGCCGGAGGACTTCATCGAGACCGAGGGCGACTTCGTCTATGAGGGCGTGGTCAACATCACCGAGGCGCTCGGCGAGGTCACGCTGCTCTATTTCCGCGATGCGCCGCAGCACGATCCGGTGATCGCCAAGCTGCCGGGCATCCATGCCGATGTGCGGGGCCAGTCGGTGCGGCTGACCGCGGAGCCCGACAAGGTGCAGGTGTTCCACAACGGCCGGTCGCTGCATTACCGCTGAGCGATGCCGGCCCCGGTCAACGGGCTGAAGGCCGCGCTGCGCGAGGGGCGGGTGCAGCGCGGGCTCTGGTTGACTCTGGCAAGTCCGGCGGCGGCGGAGATTGCCGGCCATGCCGGCTTCGACTGGTGCGTGATCGATGCCGAACACGGGCCCAATAGCCTCGACACGATCGCGGCGCAGGTCCGGGCGCTTGCGGGCACGCCGGCTCATGCGGTGGTCCGCGTGCCGGCGGCGGAGGACTGGATTGTCAAACCGGTGCTCGATCTCGGCGTGCAGACGATGATCGTGCCGCTGATTCACGACGCCGAGGCCGCGCTTCGGGCCGCGGCATCGATGCGCTATCCGCCTGCGGGAATACGCGGCATGGGGGCGTCGGTCGCGCGGGCCTCGGGCCATGGGCGGATCGCCGACTACGCTGCCACGGCGAATGACGAGGTCTGTCTCATCGTCCAGGCCGAGAGCGCGGCGGCGGTGGAGAATATCGACGCCATCGCGGCGGTGGAGGGGGTGGACGGGGTCTTCGTCGGGCCGGCGGACCTTTCCGCCGATCTGGGCCATCCCGGGGAAATGCGGCACCCGGAGGTGCTGGAGGCGGCGTCCCATATCATCGCCCGGACCCGGGCGGCGGGGAAGGCGGCGGGGGCGATCTGGTTCGAACCGGGTCATGTGGCTGCCGCCGTCGAGGACGGCGTGACTTTCATCGGTGTCGGGGCGGAGGCGATGGTGCTGCAATTGGCGCTTGCGCGACTTGCGTGAAGCTCGGACGAGTTTTCGTCGAAAACTCGGAATCTACTGATTTTCGACGAAAATCAGCTCACTAGCAGATCATTCTCACGGGCGACGGCGCACAGATCACGACGAACTGCCCGGCGCATTCGAGCGCGTGAAAGCCCCGCGCCCTAACCTCGGCGATGAACCGATCACGTCCGATCTCGCGCTCCACCCACCGAACGGATCGTCGGACAACCCCGCCGGTGCGTGCCGATTTGGCGGCGAAGATCTGCCTGATCCAGTCTTCGGCATGGGTGTGGCGGGGGAAGGGGGCAAGGTCTGTCATGCCCCGACCAAACCCCAACAGGGTTAAGCGCCGGTTAAGCCCTGTCTAGGCCCGGCGCCGCCCTCCGCGCCGTCCGCCCCGGCTCGCCCCGGACGCGGCAGCCGCGGTCGATGCCTCCGGGAATGGGGTGCCCGCCTTGTGCGCGTCCATGATCCGCGAGAATGCGATCCAGGCCGAGCCGTTCGCGTCGTTGTCCATCAGCATGTTCGCGGCCCGGATCGCCTCCATCTCCACCGGGCGTACCGGGTTCATGATGGCGCTCGTCATGCCCGAGGCGATGGCCATGGGCAGGAAGGCCGCGTTGATCCCGTGCCGGTTCGGCAGCCCGAAGGAGATGTTCGAGGCCCCGCAGGTCGTGTTCACCCCCAGCTCGTCGCGCAGCTTGCGCACCAGCGTGAAGACCTGCCGCCCGGCGGTCGCCATGGCGCCCACCGGCATCACCAGGGGATCGACCACGATGTCATGGGCCGGGATGCCGTAATCGGCGGCGTGTTCCACAATCTTCTTGGCCACCGCGAACCGCACCTCCGGATCCTCGGAAATCCCGGTATCGTCGTTCGAGATCGCCACCACCGGCACGTTGTACTTCTTCACCAGCGGCAGGATCGCCTCGAGCCTCTCCTCCTCGCCGGTCACGGAATTCAGGAGCGGCCGCCCCTCGGCCACTTCCAGGCCCTTCTCCAGGGCCGCGGGGACCGAGCTGTCGATGCAGAGCGGCACGTCCACGAGCCCCTGCACCAACTCGAGCATCTTCGCCATCAGCGGCGGCTCGGTCTCGTTCGGGTTCGGGTTCGAATTGTAGACCACCCCCGCATTCACATCGAGCATCGTCGCCCCGCAGGCCACCTGCTCAAGGGCGTCCTTCTCCACGGTGGAGAAATCGCCGGCCTCCAGTTGCGCGGCGAGCACCTTGCGGCCCGTGGGATTGATCCGCTCGCCGATCACGCAGAACGGCTCGTCAAAGCCGATCACGGCGGTTCGGGTCTTCGATTCAACGACGGTTCGGGTCATGTCTTATCCCTGGCTGATGGCGGCGGGCCGGCCGGCGGCGCCGGCATTGTCGGTGACCCATTGGGTCGCACTCTTGATCCCGCCAAGCGGGAAGATGTGGACCTGGTCGATGGCGAAATCGGGATGCGCGGCTTTGTGGGCGGCGAGCGCCGAGAGCACATCGGTGGGCTCGTAAGGCAGGAGCAGCTTCGAGACATCCATGGCCCGCCGTTGCAGCACCTTCAGCGAGGGGCCGACGCCGCAGGCGATGGCGAACTTGATCAGCGTCTGAAGCTTCGCCGGGCCCGCGATGCCGATATGGACCGGCAGGCCGATCCCGGCGGCGCGAAGATCACTGGCCCAGTCGATGATCGGCCCGGCATCGAAGGCGAACTGGGTGACAATGGCCATCTCCGCGTCGGTGCGCTCGGAAAACTCCTGCTTCCATTTCAGCGCCGCATCGACATTGGTGCGGCTGCCGTCCGGGTCAATGTCCTTGCTGCCCTCCGGGTGACCGGCGACATGGAGGCGCGTGAATCCGGCCTTGTCGAAAAGCCCGGTCTCGAGAAGCTGCATGGAGGAGTGGAACTCCCCCTTCTGCCCGCCGATCCCGCCGGCCAGGAGCAGCGCCTGATCGACCCCGGCCTCGCCTTGATAGCGGGCGATCCAGTCGCCGAGCGTGGCCTCATCGGCGATGATCCGGGCCGGGAAATGCGGCATCGGGTCGAATCCCTCGGCGCGGATGCGCTTCGCCGTGGCCACCATGTCCTCGATCGGCGTCCCGTCGAGATGGGCGATATAAACGCGCGTGCCCCTGGGCAGGATGGCGCGGAAATCCTCCACCTTCTCGGCGGTGCGCGGCATCACCTCAATGGAATAGCCGCTGAGGAACGGTTCCAGATCGCCATGGGCGACGGTTGGCTCTTCGCGCCGCTTGAAGTTCAGTAATGCCATCACGGCCTCCTTTGCCCGGGTCAGGATCACGCCCAGCCGTCGTTTGCGATCAGCGCCTTGATCTTGTCTGCGTCATATTCTGTATCGAGCCGCGCCGCCTCGGCCTCGGCGACCGCCTCCGCGGCGCCCTCGACCTCGTAAGGCTCCGCCTTGCGCCATTCGGAGAGATAGGCATCGGCATCCTTGGCGCCCACCTTCATCGCGGCCCGGTCGATCGCCTGTTCGAAGCGCTCGGGCAGGGGGCGTTTCACCCCGCGCCGGCCCGGGCCGACGATGACCTGCGCGGGGATATCGCGCCAGTAGACGATGGTGACCTGAGCCATGCGACTCTCCCGTTACTTCCCGCGGTTCTACGCCTCGCGACGCGCAGTGCGGCGTCCGATTTCGACATTGCCAGAAGCGCAAGCGACTCCGGTCGATATGGCGCCCCCCGGTATCCGGCGCCAGCCCGTGCCGCCCCCAAAGCTCTCATGATCCTCATGAGCCCGTGACAATGCTTGCCAGAATGCGGGGGGCTCCTTAAGTTTGACTCAACTCGAAGTTGGAGGGCGTTCAGAATGGCGCCCAGGCGTCCCGAAGGTGCGGGCGCGTTCCCGAAGCCGGTCGAAAGCCCCGCGCCGACCCCGCCCGATCCCGCCGCGCTCTACGCGGCGCTCGATCTGGGCACGAATAGTTGCCGGATGCTGATTGCCCAGCCGAAGGGCAGCCAGTTTCATGTGGTCGACAGTTTCTCCAAATCGGTGCAGCTCGGGCAGGGGCTCGAAAGCACCGGGCGGCTCTCGCGCAGCTCGATGAACCGCACGCTCGGGGCCATGCGCATCTGCATGCAGAAGCTGCGCCGCCATGACGTGCGGCACATGCGGCTGGTGGCGACCGAAGCCTGCCGACGGGCCCAGAATGGCGAGCGCTTCATGGAGCAGGTGGCGCGGGAGACCGGGCTGAAGCTCGAAGTGATCGCGCCGGAGGAAGAGGCGCGGCTCGCCGTGATCTCCTGCGCGCCGCTGGTTTCGACCAAGACCGACCAGCTCCTCGTCGTCGATATCGGCGGCGGCTCGACGGAGCTCGTGTGGATCGACCTGACCAAGGTGCCCCGGGCCGAGCGGCCTCGCTCGATCATGCGGCTCCATGCCGGGTTCCGGCAGGATCCGGGGCCCTTCGCGGCGGCACGGGTGGTGGACTGGATCTCGGTGCCCCTCGGCGTGGCGACGCTCCGCGACCAGTTCGCCGATGTCGAGGAGGATGCCGGGCGGTTCGCGCTGATGTCGTGCTTCTTCGAGGAGAACCTGGCCGATTTCGCGCCCTATGCCGAGGAGCAGCATCGCGACGGGTTCCAGATCATCGGCACCAGCGGCACGGTCACGACCGTGGCGGCGAGCCATCTGGGGCTGCGCCGCTATGACCGGACCAAGGTGGATGGTCTGCGGATGACCTCGGACCAGATCGATATGGTGATCCGCGATTACCTGAGCCTTGGCCCTGCCGGGCGCCGCGCCGATCCGCGCATCGGCAAGGACCGGCAGGCGCTGATCATGTCCGGGGCGGCGATCCTCCAGGCGCTGATGCGGCTCTGGCCCACGGACCGGCTGACCGTGGCGGATCGGGGGCTGCGCGAGGGACTGCTCTATCAGCAGATGAGTGCGGACGGGGTGCTGGAGGACGGGCCGTATTAGGACCCGCTGGCGGCGCGCGATTTCGGTATTCGGGCCTTTGCGGCGGTTGGCCGGCAAAACTCTTCGAAGAGTTTTGTCAGACCCTTCGAAGGGTCTGGCCCCGGAGAGATCGTTGCCACCGATGGTTGGCTCGGTTTGGGGCGATCCCGGTGTGCGACCGGCGCCATGAAACTCTTCGAAGAGTTTCACCAGACCCTTCGAAGGGTCTGGCGCCCCGACCACTGCGCTTGCCGCAAGCTCCGCGCGCCGCTATCCCCACGCTCAGGAGGCGCCCCGATGGCACGCAAATCCAGCGGACGCGGCCAGCGCGACCTGACCGTGAAGGTCAAGACCGCGCGGGGCCGCAAGCTCAGTTCGACCCGCTGGCTGCAGCGCCAGCTCAACGATCCTTACGTGAAACGCGCCAAAGCCGAGGGGTACCGGGGCCGTGCGGCTTACAAGCTCCTCGAACTCGACGACAGGCTCGGGTTTCTGCGGCCCGGGGCGCGGGTCGTCGATCTCGGCTGCGCGCCGGGGGGCTGGACCCAGGTCGCCGTGCAGCGGGTCAATGCTCTGGGAGAGCAGGAGGACCAGCCCCGGGGCCGGGTTCTGGCCATCGACCTGCAGGAGGTCGAACCGGTCGCGGGTGCGGAGATCCACCGGCTCGATTTTCTTGACGCGGGGGCAGACGATCAGGTGAAGGACTGGCTCGGGGGCAAAGCGGATGTGGTGATGTCGGACATGGCCGCCGCCGCCTCGGGCCACAAACAGACCGACCATCTGCGGATCATCGCGCTCTGCGAGGCGGCAGCGGAGTTCGCTTTCGACGTCCTCGAGGTGGGCGGCACCTTCGTCGCGAAGGTGCTCGCCGGAGGGGCGGAGGGCGAGCTTCAGAAGGTGCTGAAGCGGCGCTTCGACAAGGTGGCGAATATCAAGCCGCCGGCCTCACGCTCCGACAGTTCGGAGAAGTTCGTCGTGGCCCAGGGCTTTCGAGGGTAGGGGCGTTGGTGCCGGCTTAGGAGGATGCGCTTCGGTGGCGGAGCCTGATCTTCGCGAAGATCAGGTCCGAGTTTTCGCGAAAACTCGGCGCCCGGCCTGACACATCAGCGCTGATCGAGCAGGTCCGTTCCGCCTATTCGGCGTTCGGAAAGAAGAGTGGCTCGCCGCCCACCTCAAAGGCCGCGATCGCCGCCTGACCCTCTTCCCCGAGCAGCCAGTCGCGAAACGCCTCCGCCTCCGGCAGCGCCACGTTCGGGCAATGGTCCGGGCTCACCACGATCACACCGTACTGGTTGAAGAGCGCCGGGTCCCCCTCGTAGACGACCTCCAGCCCGCCCTTGTTGCCGAAGGCGATCCAGGTGCCTCGGTCGGTGAGGGCGTAGGCGTCGAGCGCCACCGCCGCGTTGAGCGTGGCCCCCATGCCGGAGCCGGTTTCCAGATACCAGGTGCCGGAGACGGCCACCGCGTCGACCCCCGCTGCCTCCCAAAGCCGGAGTTCGGCCTGATGGGTGCCGCTCCGGTCGCCGCGCGAGGCGAACGGGGCGGCGGCACCGGCGATCCGGGCGAGCGCGTCGGCGGCGCTTCCCGCCGTGGCCACGCCGGCGGG
>JANQRL010000032.1 GCA_028284605.1 Paracoccaceae bacterium
CGCCGGATCTGCCGCAATTCGGCTCCTTCGACACCGCGTTCCACGCGACGAACCCGGAGGTGGCGACCGCCTATGCCCTGCCCGTCGATCTGCGCGCCGCGGGCATAAGGCGCTACGGCTTTCACGGGTTGTCCTATGCCTCGATGGTCGAGAACCTTGGCCCCGATCTGCCGCCTCGCCTGCTGGCCTTTCATCTTGGCAACGGCGCCTCGCTCTGCGCGATCCGGGAGGGGCGGAGCGTCGCCTCCTCCATGGGCTATTCGCCGCTCGACGGGCTGACCATGGGGACCCGAACCGGGAGCATCGACGGGATGGCGGTTTTACGGATCGCCGAGGAACGCGGCATCTCGGAGACCGCCCGCCTCCTCAATCACGACAGCGGGCTCAAGGGCCTCGCCGGAACCAACGACATGGCCGCGCTGCTGGCCCGGGATGACGACGAGGCGCGATTCGCCGTCGACCACTTCTGCTACTGGGCCGCGCGCCACGGGGCCGGGGCGGCGGCGGCCATGGGGGGCGTCGACGGGCTCGCCTTTACCGGCGGGATCGGCGAGAACGCGGGCGACATCCGCGACCGGATCGCCACGGATCTGCGGTTCCTCGGCGAGTTGCCGATTCACGTGGTGCCCGCCGACGAAGAGCGCCAAATCGCCCGCGATACCCGGCGGCTTCTCGCCCGGGGTTCCTAGATGGAGGTGACGTCCCCCCGCGCCAGAGCCGCCGCGCTCTTTCCCGGCATCATGGTGGCGGTCCTGGTCGCGGTCAGCGCTCAGTTTCTGGCCAATCACTATGCGACGCCGGCAATGCTCCTCGCCCTGCTGCTGGGCATCGCGCTCGGCTTTCTGGGCCGCGAGGGGCGGACCGTCCCGGGGGTAGACTTCGCGGCGCGCGGGATCCTGCGCATCGGGGTCGCGCTCCTCGGGGCACGGATTTCCTTCGGCCTGATCGCCGGGCTTGGCTGGGAGGCCATCGCGCTGGTCGTCTCTGCCGTGATCCTCACCATCGGCTTCGGCCTGGCTATCGCCCCGCTCTTCGGCGAGCGCTGGCGGTTTGCGCTGCTCACCTCGGGCTCGGTGGCGATCTGCGGCGCCTCGGCGGCGATCGCAATCAACGCAGTGCTGCCGCGCGACGCCCGCTCCGAGGAGCGGCTGATCTTCACCATCATCGGGGTCACCGTTCTGTCGACGCTGGCGATGATCCTCTATCCGATCCTCGCCAGCGCGTTCGGCCTCGACGAGAGGGCGGCCGGCATCTTCCTCGGTGCGACGATCCACGACGTGGCGCAGGTGGTGGGGGCGGGGTACTCGGTCTCGGAGACCGCCGGCGACAAGGCCACTCTCGTCAAGCTGATCCGTGTCGCCCTGCTCGCCCCGGTCGTGGTGATCCTGTCGGTCCTGCTGCGCCGCCTCGACCGGGACCGGGACGGGACCGCGCGCCCGCCGCTGCTCCCGGGATTCGTCGTCGGCTTTCTCGTGCTGGCGGCGGCCACCTCGTTCGGCCTGGTTCCGGCGCCTGTGGTCGAGACGCTCGGCACCGCGTCGCGCTGGTTTCTGCTGACGGCGATCGCGGCGGTCGGGATGAAGACCGATCTCGGCCGCGTCCTCTCGGTCGGCGGGCCGGCCATCGGTCTCATCGTCGCAGAGACCGTCTTCATCGCGGCGCTGATCCTTGCCGGGCTGAGCCTGACCGGATGAAGCCGAAAGAGACCGGGGAGATCGAGCCTTGGCACCTGCCAGGGGAGATGCAAATCTCTTCGAAGAGATTTGCCAGAGCCTTCGAAGGCTCTGGCCCTGCCGGGACGAAGACACTCGCGCGGCGGCGCAGCGGCCACAGGGAGACCGGACAATGACCCCCGAGAGTTGCCTTGCCCGCCTTGTCACGAAGCAAATCTCTTCGAAGAGATTTGCAAGAGCCTTCGAAGGCTCTTGCCTCACCGAACGGACGGCGTCGGCGCGATCGCGTGCCGGGCCGATGGAGACCGAACCATGAGCCCCGAGACCTACCTCGCCTATCTGATCACCGTGTTCATCTTCTTCGCCCATCCCCCGGGGCCGAGCCAGGTGCTGTTCATCGCCGGAAGCCTGCGCCACGGGCTACGGGGCGCGCTGCCGATCGGTGCCGGCGATCTCAGCGCAAACGCCCTGCAAATCCTCGCCGCCGGCTTCGGCCTTGCCGCCCTGGTGACGGCCTCGGCGGAGCTCTTCACCGCGATCAAATGGCTCGGCGTGGCCTATCTGGTCTGGCTTGGCCTGCGGATGATCCGAGATGCCGGCCGGCCCCGGGACGTCCCGCCGCCCTCGCCGCGCCGACGCTTCATGCAGGGCTTTCTGACCTCGGCGGCGAACCCCTATGCGGTGGTGTTCTTCGCGGCGCTCTTCCCGCAATTCCTCAACCCCGCAGCGCCACTCGCGCCGCAGATCGCGATCCTCGGACTGACCTATCTGGTGATCGATGGCTCGATCCTGGTGGCCTTCGGGGCTGCGGCGCAGCGGCTCCGGCGGCGGATCGGCGACCGGCCGAGCCCCTGGCCGGGGCGGCTCTCCGGCCTCGCGATGATCGTCACCGCCGGCATCATCGCGCTGCGCGGCACGCCGGAGCCGGCGCGGTAGTTTCAGATTCCGGAATGCGTCGGCAGCACGCGCCTATTCGGCGAACAGATCTACCTTAGCCGCCCCTCGCTCGCCGCGTCGAACACGAAGGCGCGGGCCGGGTCGACATGGAGGCCGATCCTGGCGCCGGAGGTCGTGCGATGGTCGCCGCGCTCCTCGACGATCAGCTTCTCGCCGGTGCTCGCCGTGATGTAGGCATAGGAGACGCCGCCAAGGCTCTCGGTCAGTTCGACATCGTGGCTGTCGCCCGGCTTGATCTCCAGGTGCTCGGGCCGGGCCCCGACCAGGACCCGCTGACCATCCGTGGCGGAGGCCGGCGCCGAAAAACTCTCCCCGAGGCCGGGGCAGGTCACCGTGCCGCCTTCCACCACGCCGTTCAGGAAATTCATCGAGGGTGACCCGATAAAGCCCGCGACGAAGCGGTTGTCGGGGTCGCGGTAGAGGTCCATGGGCGCGCCGACCTGCTCGATCACGCCCTTGCGCAGCACCACGATCTTGTCCGCGAGGGTCATCGCCTCGACCTGATCGTGGGTGACGTAGATCATCGTCGCGCCGATCTCCTGATGGAGCCGCGCGATCTCCACCCGCATCTCGACCCGCAGCTCCGCATCGAGGTTCGAGAGCGGCTCGTCGAACAGGAACACCTCCGGCCCCCGCACGATGGCCCGTCCGATGGAAACCCGCTGCCGCTGGCCGCCTGAGAGCGCGGCGGGCTTGCGCTTGAGGTATTCGTCGAGCTTCAGGATACGGCTCGCCTCGGCCACCTTCTCGGCGATCTCGGCCTTCGGGTGGCCGTTCATCTTCAGGCCAAAGCCCATGTTCTGCTCGACCGACATATGGGGGTAGAGCGCATAGGTCTGAAACACCATCGCCACGCCGCGCTCCGCCGGGTCCATCCGGGTGACGTCCCGGGCGCCGATATTGATCTGGCCTTCGGTGGTCTCTTCGAGCCCCGCGACCATCCTGAGTAGCGTCGACTTCCCGCAGCCCGACGGACCGACGAAGACGCAGAACTCGCCATCGTCGATCTTCAGGTCGATGCCGTGGATCACCTGGGTCTCGCCATAGCGCTTGATCACGCTCGATAGGGTCACTCCGGACATGGGCTCAGTCTCCTTTGTCGTCCCGCGCGGGCACGGTCTGGGGGAAATGCCAGCCGGCGGCGTCGGCGGCGATGGCGCGGGCGGTGTCCTTCAGGCGCGGCACCAGGCGTTCCAGCCCGGCGAGGTTGGTGCGGGCGGTGGAGCTTGTGACCGAGAGCGCGCCAAGCACCCGGCCCGCGCCGTCGAGGATCGGCATGGCGATGCAGATGATGCCGGGTTCGTGCTCCTCACGGTCGAACCCGTAGCCGTTGGCGCGGATATCGGCGAGTTCGGCGCGCAGCGCGGTCCTTGAAGTGAGGGTTCCGTCGGTGAAGGCGTGAAAGCTCTGCTGGCCGAGGATCGGGGCCAGCTCCTCCTCCGGCAGGAACGCCAGCATCACCTTGCCGACCCCGGTGCAATAGGCCGGGCCGACCTTGCCGGTCTGCGAGAACATCGAGAGCGGATCGGCGGCGTTGCGCTTGTCGACATAGAGCACCTGGCCGTGATCGAGCTGCGCCAGATGCACGGTCTCCCCGGTCTCGGCGCTGAGCCGGTCGATATGGGGCCGCGCGATGGGGGCAAGGGAGGATTGCGCCCAGGCGGCATGGGCCAGCCGGACAAGGCGGACGCCCGGGGCATAGGTCTGGCGCTCGGGGTCGTAGGTCAGCATCCGCTGGCTGGTGAGCGTCTGGACGAATCGGTAGAGCGTGGCCTTCGGGAACGGCGCATCGGCGAGCAGTTCGGAGAACCGCACCGGGCGGCCGAACGCGGCGACACGGTCGAGGACGTCGAGCGCCTTGCCCACCGTACCATCGCCGGATTGCGACCCGGGGCTCGCCATGGGTCCTCCTCCCTGTCTCCTCCTGCCCGCGCGGCCTCCCGCCGTCTTTGGGCTGTTGACAAGCATAGGGGGGATGGACTTAGAATTTCAATATCCAAAACAAGGTTTCATATAATGGAACCTGGATGGAAGCTAAGGGAGGACACCATGCATTCCATTCTGAAGGCGTCGGCTGCGGCGCTGGCCCTCGGTGCCATTGCGGTCCCCGCGACCGCGGAGGACCTGTCCGGCACCCTGCGGATCATCTCGGACATGTCGAACCCCGCGCCGCGCGCGGTGATGGAGGGTCTCGCGGCCGAGTTCGACGCGCTGCACCCCGACCTGAGTGTGGAGCTGGAGATCGTCGACCGCGAGGCGTGGAAGACCCAGATTCGCAACGCGCTCTCGGCCAATCCGCCGGATGTGGTGAACTGGTACGCGGCCAACCGGATGCTGCCTTACGTCAACGCCAACCTCTTCATGGACGTCTCCGATCTCTGGGCCGAGCCGGAATTCGAAGCCCTCGCCTCGACCAAGGGCGCGATGACGATCAACGACGCGCAGTGGGGCGTGCCCTACACCTACTACCAGTGGGGCGTCTATTACCGCGCCGATATCTACGAGGAGCTTGGCCTCGAAGAGCCCGCCACCTGGGACGAGGAGATCGCGAACTGCCAGGCGATTCTCGATTCGGGCCGCAAGTGCTACACGATCGGCTCCAAGTTCCTGTGGACCGCCGGCGGCTGGTTCGACTACATCAACTCCCGCACCAACGGCTATGACTTCCACATGGCCCTGGCCCGCGGCGAGATCGAATGGACCGACGAAAGGGTGCGCCAGACCTTCGCCAACTGGCGTCAACTCATCGACATGGGCGCCTTCATCGATGACCACCAGACCTATAGCTGGCAGGAAGCTCTGCCCTTCATCCTCGAAGGCGAGGCCGCGGCCTATCTGATGGGCAACTTCGCGGTGGCGGCGATGCGGGATGGTGGGCTGACCGACGACCAGCTCGACTTCTACCAGTTCCCGGTCATCAACCCGGATGTCGATTTCGCCGAGGACGCCCCGACCGACACGTTCCACATCGCCTCCGGCGCGCAGAACGTGGAAGCGGCGAAGGAATTCCTCCGCTTCGTGACCTCGGCGGACGTGCAGAGCCGGATCAATGGCGGCGACGCGCTCGGCCAGTTGCCGGTCAATGCCAATGCGAGCGTCAGCGATGACAAGTTCATCCAGCAGGGCTTCGACATGCTGTCGAACAATGCCGGCGGCGGCGTGATGCAGTTCTTCGACCGCGACTTCCCGGCGGAGATGGCGAGCGTTGGCATGGAGGGCCTTCAGGAGTTCATGGTCTTCCCGGACAACCTCGAAGACATCCTTCTCCGTCTCGAGGACGCGCGCCAGCGCATCTACTGACGATCTGAGCGCCGGGCCCGCACCGGGCCCGGCCTCCCCTGCCGACTGACCCGGGGCCGCAGCCCCACCCCGCCCGGAGGTCCCCGAGATGGCGATAGCTGCCGATCCGGTCCGCGCCGAGACCGCCCGCCGCCGCGGCTGGTACAAGCGCAACGAGATCAGCCTCACCCCATGGCTGTTCCTTCTGCCGGGCATCCTGTTCTTCGCCGTCTACGTCATCATCCCGATCTTCCAGTCGGTCTGGATCAGCTTCCACGAATGGGACGGGCTCGGCGAAAAGCAATGGGTCGGGACCGACAATTACGAACGGCTGCTCGGCATCGACGGCACCCGCTGGGTCGAGGGCGAGCCGGTTGTCGTCGGCACGAACCCCGAAACCGGCGCCGAGATCGTCCAAATCCCGATGGTACTGGAGACCGAGCTAAACCCGGAAACGGGTGAGGAAGAGGTGGTCATCGTCGAACGGAACATGGATCGGAAGTTCGAGATCTCGTTCTGGAACAACGTGAAATGGCTGATCCTCTATCTGCTGGCGATGCCGGCGGGGCTCTTTATCGCGCTCTTCCTCAACCAGACCGTCGCGGGCATCCGGCTCTATAAATCGCTCTTCTTCTTCCCGTTCGTGCTCAGCCAGGTCGTGGTCGGGCTCGTGTTTTCATGGTTCTACCTGCCAAGGGAGGGGCTGCTGAACGGGCTCCTCGGCGTCTTCGGGCTCGGGCCGCTCAACATCCTCGGCGACCCGACCTTGGCGACCTACGGGATCATCGCCGCCGGGCTCTGGCCGCAGACCGCCTATTGCATGATCCTGTACCTCACCGGGCTCAACGCCGTGGACCCCGAACAGGTCGAGGCCGCGCGGCTCGACGGGGCCAAGGGCTGGCGGATGCTCTGGTATGTGATCCTGCCGCAGCTTCGGCCCGCTACCTTCATCGCCTTTGTCGTGACGATCATCGGCGCGCTCCGGTCCTTCGACCTCATTTCGGTGATGACCAATGGCGGCCCGTTCGGCTCCACAAGGGTGCTCAGCTTCTACATGTTCGAGGAATCGCTCTCCGAATTCGGCTTCCGCATGGGCTATGGCGCGGCCATCGCCGTGGTGCTCTTCTTCATCATGCTCGGCTTCATCTGCTACTTCCTCTACTCGATGTGGCGCGACGAGAAGGGGGCCCGCTGATGTTTCCGACCCCGATCCAGAAACGCTCCCGCGCCGCGCAGATCAGCTACCAGTCGCTGCTGCCCGTGGCGCTGATCCTGTGGCTCCTGCCGCTGATCGCGGTGGCGCTCTTTTCGATCAAGCCGGACGCCGATTTCACCACCGGGAATTACTGGGGCTGGCCGTCGTCGTTCGAGCTCTTCAACAATTACGGGCGCGTCTTCTTCGAGAGCGACATGCCGCGCTACCTGCTGAACTCGGTGCTGATCACGGTGCCGACGGTGATCGGGGCAGTGGCGCTCTCCTCCATGACCGGCTTTGCCCTCGGCGTCTATCGGTTCAAAGGTAACCTCTTGATCTTCTTCATGTTCATCGCCGGGAACTTCGTGCCGTTCCAAATCCTGATGGTGCCGGTGCGGGACCTGACGGTGAACATGAACCTCTATGACACCAAGACCGGCCTCGTCCTTTTCCACATCGCGTTCCAGACAGGGTTCTGCACGCTCTTCATGCGGAACTTCATCCGCGCCCTGCCCTTTCCCCTGATCGAGGCGGCGCGGGTCGAGGGCGTCGCGGAATGGCGCATCTTCCTCTTCGTCGTGCTGCCGCTAATGAAGCCCGCATTGGCGGCGCTGGCGGTGCTGATCTTCACCTTCATCTGGAACGATTACTTCTGGGCCATCGTGCTGACCCAGGGCCCAGACAGCCAGCCGGTGACGGCCGGCATCACGAGCTTCAACGCGCAGTACCGCGCCGCCTATCACCTGATGAGCGCGGGCAGCATCGTCGCCGCCCTGCCGCCGGTGCTGATCTTCTTCCTGATGCAGCGGCATTTCATCGCCGGGCTGACGCTCGGGGCGGTGAAGTGATCTCGAACCTGGACATCGCGAGATGACTAAGATCACCATGATCGGGGCGGGCTCCACCGTCTTCATGAAGAACCTCATCGGCGATGCGCTGCACCGCGAGGCGCTGAGTGACGCCACCATCGCGCTGATGGATATCGATGTCGCCCGGCTGGAGGAGAGCGCCCTGGTCGCGCGCCGGATGAGCGCGGCCCTCGGCGCCGGCGCGACGATCGAGACCCATTCCGATCAGCGCCGCGCCCTCGACGGCGCCGACTTCGTCATCGTCGCGTTCCAGATCGGCGGCTACCGGCCCTGCACGGTGACCGATTTCGAAGTGCCCAAAGCTTACGGGCTGCGCCAGACCATCGCCGACACGCTGGGCGTCGGCGGGATCATGCGGGGGCTGCGCACCGTGCCGCATCTCTGGGCCGTGGCCGAGGATATGCGCGCGGTCTGCCCGAACGCGATCCTGCTGCAATACGTCAACCCGATGGCGATCAACACCTGGGCCCTGACCGCGCGTTACCCCGATATCGCCCAGGTCGGGCTCTGCCATTCGGTGCAAGGAACCGCGGAGGAACTGGCCCGGGACCTCGGGATGCCGGTCTCGGAGATCCGCTACCGCGCCGCCGGGATCAACCACGTCTCGTTCTTCCTTGAGCTGACGGATCGGGACGGCCGCGATCTCTATCCGGCCCTGCACGACGGCTACCGGTCGGGCCGGTTCCCGACCGCCACCGGTGCCAATCCGCGCTGCCCCAACAAGGTCCGCTACGAGGTGATGGATCAGTTCGGCTATTTCGTCACCGAAAGCTCCGAGCATTTCGCCGAATACGTGCCGTGGTTCATCAAATCGCATCGCCCGGACCTGATCGAGAGCTTCGGCATCCCGCTCGACGAATATCCCCGCCGCTGCGAGGAGCAGATGGCGGAGTGGGCGGCCCAACGCGACCGGCTGATCGCCGGGGACGGGCTCGACCTCGCGCCCAGTCACGAATACGCGGCGACGATCATGAATTCGGTGGTGACCGGGGAACCGTCGGTGATCTACGGCAATATCGCCAATCACGGCTGCCTGCCGCAATTGCCCGAAGGCGCGGCGGTGGAGGTGCCCTGTCTGGTGGATGATCAGGGCGTGCAGCCCACGACCGTTACGGATGTGCCCAAACACCTCATCGGGCTGATGCGGACCAATCTCAACGTCCAGGAACTGGTGGTGGAGGCGCTGCTGACCGAGACCCGGGAGCCCATCTACCATGCCGCGATGCTGGACCCGCACACCGCTGCCGAGCTTGACCTTCGCCAGATCCGGGCACTTGTCGATGACCTGATGGCGGCCCATGGCGCGTGGCTGCCAGCCTGGTGCCGCACGGGGAAGGCGGCTTGAGTGGGACCAGTTACGGCGATCTTTCCGGCGCCTCGGTCTTCATCACCGGAGGCGGCGCCGGCATCGGTGCGGCGCTCACCAAGGGGTTCCTCGACCAAGGGGCGCAGGTCGCCTTCATCGGGCGGAGTGACCGGGCGGCGTTCGTCGACGCCATGGCGGCGGCGACCGGTTGCCGCCCGCTCTTCCTGCAAGGCGATGTCACCGACCCGGCCCGCCTGCGCGCGGCCATCGACGACGCCGAGGCGGCCCATGGCCCCCTCGACGTGCTCGTCACCAACGCTGCCGATGACCGGCGGGTCGCGGCGCTTGAGGTCGGGCCGGACGATTGGGACGCCCAGATGGCGATCAATCTCGACCATTACTTCTTCGCCTGCCAGCGCGCGGCGGAGAGCATGGCCGGGCGCGGAGGGCGGATCGTGAACCTGTCCTCCATCGTGCCTCAGATGGGGGCGGAGGGCCTTGCGCCCTACGTCACCGCCAATGCCGGGGTCGTCGGCATGACCCGGTCCCTGGCCCGGGAATGGGGGTCGCGGGGCATCCGAGTCAACGCGGTGGCGCCGGGCATGGTGCTGACCGAGAAACAGCGCGAGATGTGGATCTCCGAGGACGCCGCCGCCGCGTTCCGGCGGACCCGCCAGAGCCTCGACCGTCCGCTCCGCCCCGAGGATATCGTCGGCCCGGTCCTGTTCCTGGCCTCCGAGGCGAGCGCGGCGGTGACCGGCCAATGCCTGATCGCCGATGCCGGCGTGGTCTACGGCGCATGAGCGACGCGGCGCAGAACGCGGCCTGGATCGCCGTCGATTGGGGCACCACCCATCTGCGCGCCTGGGCCATGGCGGAAAGCGGCACGGTTCTGGCGGAGACCGCCTCCGATGATGGCATGGGCGGGCTCGGGCGCGTGGAGTTCGGCCCGGCGCTTGCCCGGGTGACAACCGGCTGGCCCGGGGAGGTTCCGATCATCGCCTGCGGCATGGTCGGCTCGCGCCAGGGCTGGGCCGAGGCGCCCTATGCCGCCGTCCCCTGCCCGCCCCTCGCCGGCACGCTCGCCCGGGTGCCGGACGCCCCCCGGGTGCGGATCGTGCCGGGCCTGAAACAGGCCGCCCCGCCGGACGTGATGCGCGGCGAGGAGACCCAGATCGCCGGGTTCCTCGCGCTCAATCCGGGCTGGGACGGCGTCGCCTGCCTGCCGGGCACCCATGCCAAATGGGTGCAGATCAGCGCCGGCGAGGTCGTGTCCTTCCGCACCTTCCTGACCGGCGAACTCTTCGGGCTCCTGAGCGATCACTCCATCCTCCGCCACAGCCTGACTGAGGATTGGGACGAGGCGTCGTTTGCCGCGGCGGTTGGCGAGGGGCTGGCACGGCCCGAGCGGCTCGCCGCTTCGCTCTTCACCCTCAGGGCCGGACCGCTGCTCGGCCTCACCGATCCGGCTGCCGGACGCGCCCGGCTTTCGGGCCTTCTGATCGGCGCCGAACTCGCCGCCGCCCGGCCGTACTGGCTGGGCCAGCAGATCGCGGTGATCGGCGAGGGCGCGCTGGCGCGGACCTATGCCGCCGCGCTCGACACCCAGGGCGCGCCCGCGACGCTCGCCGATGGCTCGGCCATGGTTCGGGCTGGGCTGACCGCGGCGTGGCGGCAGGAGAAGGAACGGATATGAGGCGCAATCTGATCGCCATCCTGCGTGGCATCGCGCCGGATGAGGCCGTGGCCGCCGCAGAGGCGCTGATCGACGCCGGCATCACGGTGATCGAGGTACCGCTCAATTCACCCGAGCCCTTCGCCTCGATCCGGGCCATCGCCGACGCGGCGGGCGACCGCGCGGTGATCGGCGCGGGCACGGTGCTGAACCCAGCGGACGTGGCCGAGGTCGCGGAGGCGGGCGGGCGGATCGTCGTCTCGCCCGATTGCAACCCGGCGGTGATCCGCACCACCCGGGCAGCGGGACTCGAAAGCTGGCCCGGCGTGATGACCCCCACCGAAGCCTTCGCCGCCATCGCCGCCGGCGCCACCGGTCTGAAGCTCTTTCCCGGATCCCTGATCGGCCCGGAGGGGCTCAAGGCGATGCGGGCCGTGATCCCCTCCGAGGTGCCGGTCTATGCCGTCGGCGGCGCGGCGCCCGAGAATTTCGCCGCCTGGCGCACCGCCGGGGCGGACGGGTTCGGCATCGGCACGGCGCTCTATGTGCCGGGCCGGCCGGTCCCGGACATCGCGGTCCGGGCGCGGGACATTGTGGCGGCTTACGACGAGGCGGCGCCATGATCTTCGATGACCGCGTCTGCACCCTCGGCGAAGGGCCGCTCTGGCACCCCGAACGCGGCCAGCTCTTCTGGTTCGACATCCTGAACCGCAAGCTGATGACCCGGGATGCAGACGCGCAGGGCGAGTGGTCCTTTGGCGAGCGGGTCTCCGCCGCCGGTTGGGTCAGCCGTGACGAGCTTCTGATCGCCAGCGAACGGGAACTCTTCCTCTTCAATCTCGCAAGCGGGCGGCGCGAGGCCATCTGCCCGCTCGAGGCGGACAATCCCGTCACCCGCTCCAATGACGGGCGCGCCGATCCCTGGGGCGGGTTCTGGATCGGGACGATGGGGCTCAATGCCGAGCCCGGCGCCGGCGCGATCTACCGCTACTATCGCGGCGAGCTGCGGTTGCTCTACCCGGAGATCACCATCCCGAACGCGATCTGTTTCGCGCCGGACGGGAGCTGCGCCTATTTCACCGACACCGCCACACAGATTGTGATGCAGGTGCGGCTGGCCGAGGCCGATGGCTGGCCCGCCGGGGAGCCGGACCCGGCGCTCGACCTGCGCCGCGACGACCGGCGCCCGGACGGGGCGGTGACCGATGCCGAGGGCAATCTCTGGATCGCCGAATGGGGCAGCGCCCGGGTCGCCTGCTATTCGCCCGAGGGCGCGGTCCTGCACGCGGTGGACATGGAGGCGACCCAAACCTCCTGCCCGGCCTTTGGCGGCGAGAGCCTGACGACGCTCTACTGCACCTCGGCCGCGGTGGGCCTCTCGGCGGAGGCGAAGGCGGCGCGCCCGGCGACCGGCATGACTTTCGCCGTCGAAGGCGCGGGGACAGGCCGCGCCGAGCCACGGGTGCTGCTATGAAGCGCGCGCTCGGGGTCTGCTACTACCCGGAACACTGGCCCGACGACATCTGGGCCGAGGATGCCGCGCGGATGGTCGAGGCGGGTCTCTCCTGGGTCCGGATCGGCGAGTTTGCCTGGAGCCGGATCGAGCCCGAGCCGGGACGGTTTGAGTGGGACTGGCTCGACAGGGCCATCGCGGTGCTGGGCGAGGCGGGACTCAAGATCGTGCTCGGCACCCCCACCGCCACGCCGCCGCGCTGGATGCTGGAGAAGCACCCGGACATGCTGGCGGTGGATGCGGAGGGGCGCCCCCGGGGCTTCGGCTCGCGGCGGCACTATTGCTTCTCCCATCTCGGCTACCGCGAGGAGTCGCGGCGGATTACACGACTGCTCGCCGAGCGCTACGGATCAAATGAGCACATCCAAGCCTGGCAAACCGACAACGAATATGCCTGTCACGACACGACGCTGAGCTATTCGGACGCCGCCCGCGTAGGCTTTCGCGACTGGCTGGCCCAGCGCTACCAGAGCCCCGACGCCCTGAACCGCGCCTGGGGCAACGTATTCTGGTCGATGGAATACCGCAGCTTCGACGAGATCGACCTGCCCAACCTTACCGTCACCGAACCGAACCCGGCCCATGTGCTGGCCTTCCGCCGCTATGCCTCGGATCAGATCGTGGCGTTTAACCGGGTACAGGTAGAGGAAATCCGCAAATGCTCCGACGCGCCGATCCTGCACAATTACATGGGCCGCGAGGTGAGTTTCGATCACTGGAAGGTCGGGGCGGACCTTGATGCGGCGAGTTGGGACAGCTATCCGATCGGGTTCCTGTCGGATCGGATCGAGGGGGACGAGGCGCACAAGCTGCGCTTCCTGCGGCAGGGCGATCCGGACAATCAGGCGTTCCACCACGACCTTTACCGCGCCGTGGGCCGGGGCCGTTGGTGGGTGATGGAACAGCAGCCCGGCCCGGTGAACTGGGCGCCCTACAACCCCGCGCCGCTGTCCGGGATGGCGCGGCTCTGGGCCTGGGAGGCTTTTGCCCACGGTGCCGAGGCGGTCTGCTATTTCCGCTGGCGGCAGGCGCCGTTTGCACAGGAGCAGATGCATGCCGGGCTCCTTCGCCCCGACAGCGCTCCAGCCCCGGCATTGGCCGAGGCGGCGCAGGTGGCGCGGGAGCTTGCGGAGATGTCTGAGTCCGGGACCTCTGCGGCTCCGGTCGGGATCGTCTTCGATTATGAGAGCGCCTGGGCCTGGGAGGCGCAGCCGCAGGGCGCGGATTTCGACCTCTTCCGGCTGGTCTTCGCCGCCTACCGGGCCTGCCGCCGGGCCGGGCTCGACGTGGACATCCTGCCGCCGGATTGTGCGGACCTCTCGGGCTACAAGCTCGTGCTGGTTCCAGGGTTGATGGCGATGTCCGAGCCGCTGCGTGCGGCGCTCGGGGCGTTCGAGGGGCGGGCGCTGGTCGGCCCGCGCAGCGACGGCAAGACCGAGGAGATGAGCATCAAAGTACCGCTCGGGCCGGACCTGCCGGGGGTCGATGTCAGCGTGGTGCGGGTCGAGAGCCTGCCGCCCGGCGCTTCCGTACCGCTGGAAGGCGGCGGTGCGCTGCGGCACTGGCGGGAGGAGGTCGAGGGCAGCGCACCGGTGCGGCTGGCGTCGACGGACGGGCAGCCGGTGATCGTCGGCGAGCGGCTGTGCTATCTGGCGGGCTGGCCGGACGACGAATCGTTCTATCGGATCGTGGCCGGGATGGCGCGGGAGGCCGGGCTGGAGCCCCTCGACCTGCCGCCGGGATTGCGGCTGCGGCGAACGGACAGCCACCTCTTCGTCTTCAACTACGCGCCCGAAGCACAGGTCTGGGACGGGGTCGAGATCGCGCCGGCGGGGGTGCATTGGCTGCCGCGCTGAGGCCCTTCGGGACAACCGCTGCTGGGCGGGCAGTCGAGACCATCGACCTCGCGGCAGGGGACCTGGCAGTCACCGTTCTGACCTACGGCGCGATCCTCCAGGACGTGCGCCTACGGGGCGTGGCGCATTCCCTGACGCTGGGCTCATCGCGGCTGGTGGATTATGAAACGACGATGCCCTTTCACGGCGCCATCGTGGGCCCGGTGGCGAACCGGATTTCTGGGGCGCGGGCGGAGATCGGCGCTCGGGTCTGCCGGTTCGAGGCTAACGAGGGCATACATCTGCTCCATTCCGGAGCCGCCGGACTGCATCGGAAGGTCTGGGAGGTGGCGGAGACCGGCCCGCAGCGCGCGGTGCTGGCAGTGGCGTTGCCCGATGGCGAGGGCGGGTTCCCTGGGGCGCGTCAGGTGCGGGCGATCTTCGAGGTCGAGGCGCCGGCGACCTTGCGGCTGACATTGACCGCGACCAGCGACGCGCCGACCTGGATGAACCTCGCGAACCATTCCTACTGGTGTCTCGACGGGCCCGGCGGCTGGGCCGGGCAGCGGCTGTGGGTGGATGCGGGCAGCTACCTGCCGGTGGACGGCGCAGTGATCCCGACCGGCGAGGTCGCCCCGGTGGACGAGACCGCGTTCGACTTTCGCAATGCGCGCGCGGTTGCGCCCGGCGAGCCAGCCCTCGACACCTGCTTCTGTCTCGCCGAGTCCCGGCGGGCCTTGATGCCGGTGGCGGCGCTGGAGGGCCGGCGCGGCGTCCGGCTGGAGATGGCGACCACCGAGCCGGGCTTGCAGGTCTTCGACGGACGGCCTCTCTATCGGGGGCTTGCGTTAGAGGCCCAGGGCTGGCCAGACGCGCCGAACCAGTCGGGATTCCCATCGGTCGTTCTGGAGCCCGGGGAGATCTACCGGCAGATCACCGAATGGCGGTTCTCGGCCACCTGAGCGGGCCCAATTCTTCGACGAAGAATTGATCCGATCCTTCGCGAAGGATCGGCGCCCAATAGGGCGCAAGGGATTTGGAAATCCCTTACAAGACTTTTCGAAAAGTCTTGCCCGCCTAATCCACCGCGCCCCAACCACCCCCGCCTGGCGTCTCCATGACAAAGGCCGCGCCGGCGGGCAGGTCGATCTCGGCGTTGCCCGGCAGGTCGATGCGCTCCCCGTCCGGCATCTCTGCCCGGTTCCCGCCCACCGCCCCGTCCGCACCACCGGCGACGCCAAACGGCGGCACCACCCGATGACCCGACAGCGTCGTGACCGTGACCGGCGTCAGGAACCGGAGCCGCCTGAGCGCGCCGTGACCGCCGCGCCAGTGCCCGGCCCCGCCGGAGCCTTCGCGGATCGCGAAGGTCTCCAGTCGCACCGGAAACCGGCGTTCGAGGATTTCGGGGTCGGTCATTCGGGTGTTCGTCATATGCCCCTGCACCGCGTCGCAGCCCGGGAACCCGTCGCCGGCCCCGGTGCCTCCGGCAATGGTCTCGTAGTTCTGAAACTCGTCGTTGCCCCAGACGAAATTGTTCATCGTCGCCTGACTTCCCGCCAGCACGCCCAGCGCCCCATAGAGCGCGTTGCACGCCGCCTGGCTGACCTCGGTATTGCCCGCGATGACCGCGGCCGGCGGGCGCGGGTTCAGCATCGAGCCTTCGGGGACGATGATCCGCAAGGGGCGCAGGCAGCCCTCGTTCAGCGGAATGTCGGTGCCGACGAGGGTGCGGAAGACATAGAGGACCACGGCGCGGCACACGGCCTTGGGCGCGTTGTAGTTGCCCTCGTGCTGCGCAGAGGTGCCGGTGAAGTCGATCTCCGCCCTCCGCGCCTCCCGATCCACCCGAACCGCAACCTCGATCCGCTGGCCGGTATCCATAGCGTAGCTGAACGCCCCGTCGCGGAGCCGGTCGATGACGCGGGCGACGCTCTCCGCCGCGTTGTCCTGAACATGGGCCATATAGGCGGTCACGACCTCGGCGCCGTAATGGTCGCAGACCTTCAGAAGCTCGCGCTTGCCGGTCTCGTTGGCCGCCACCTGAGCCTTGAGATCGGCCATGTTCTGGTCCGGATTGCGGCAGGGATAGCGGCCGGAGGCAAGGACCGCGCGGGCCTCTTCCTCCAGGAGCCGGCCTTTCGAGACCAGCTTCGCCAGGTCGATCAGCACGCCTTCCTCCTCGATATGGGTGCTGTCGGGGGGAGCGCTGCCCGGAGTGCGGCCGCCGATATCGGCGTGATGCCCCCGGGAACCGAGCCAGAAGGCCGGGCGGCCGGCGACGAAGACCGGGGTGACGACGGTCACATCGGGCAGGTGGGTGCCGCCGTTATAGGGCGAGTTCAGCATATAGGCGTCGCCATCGGCGATGCCGGGCACCTGCGCCATCACCGTCTTGATGCTGTCCGACATGGAGCCGAGATGGACCGGGACATGGGGCGCATTGGCCACAAGATCGCCCGCCGCGTCGAAGATCGCGCAGGAAAAATCCAGACGTTCCTTGATGTTGACCGACCAGGAGGTGTTGGCGAGCGTGGCCCCCATCTGGTCGGCCACGGACATGAAGAGGTTCGACATGACCTCAAGCACCACCGGATCGGCCTCGGTTCCGGCGGCGGAAGGGCGGGGGGCGGGGCCGGTGCGGTCGAGGATCAGGTTGCCATATTCGTCGATCCGGGCGCGCCAGCCGGGTTCGATCACGTTGGTCCCGGTGGGTTCAGTCAGGATAGCGGGGCCATCGACGCTTTGCCCCGCGCCAATCTCTCCCCGGTCGTAGAGCGGCGCGTTGCCCTGCCCGTGAATCGGAATATGAGCAAGCGGTTGCGGTAGACCCTCGGGGCGGGGCATGTCGGGTAGAGCGTCGAGCCGGCCAATGGCCTCGGCCGAGAGCATTTCGAAGAGGATCGCCCGTTCCGGCGAGGTGAAGCCGAACCGCGCCAGATGAGCGGCCTCGAAGGCCGCACGCATCTCGGCCTCGGTGCCCCAGTCGATCTCCAGCGCATGGTGCGCGCCGTCATAGCGGAGTTGTGCACGGGCAGCGATGCGGGCGGTTTCGACCTCCTGTACGGTGAGTTCGGCACGGGCCGCGGCGCGGAGCCGGCCGAGGGCGGCCTCGGCGGCGTCCATGTCTTCGAGCGGCGCGTCGTGCTGGGCCTCGCGGAGCGCACGGATTTCGGCGAGCCCCATCCCGTAGGCCGAGAGCACTCCGGCGAAGGGGTGGATCAGCACCCGGGACATGCCGAGCGCATCGGCCACGAGGCAGGCGTGCTGGCCCCCCGCCCCGCCGAAACATTGCAGGGTGTAGCCGGTCACGTCATGGCCGCGCTCGACGCTGATCTTCTTGATCGCGTTGGCCATGTTGTCGACGGCGATGCGGAGAAACCCCTCGGCCATGTCCTCGGGGCTGCGTTCGGGCTCGCCGGTGGCGGCGGCGATCTCTGCGGCGAGCCGGGCGAAGCCGGATCGAACCGCCTCCACATCGAGGGGCTCGTCACCGCCGGGACCGAAGACCGCCGGGAAATGGTCCGGGTTCAGCTTGCCCAGCATGACGTTGCAATCGGTCACCGTGAGCGGCCCGCCGCGGCGGTAGCAGGCGGGGCCTGGATCGGCGCCGGCGCTTTCCGGGCCGACCTGAAACCGGCCATCCTCGAACTTGCAGATCGACCCTCCGCCCGCGGCCACCGTATGAATGTCCATCATCGGGGCGCGCATCCGGACGCCGGCCACTTCGGTCTCAAAGGAGCGTTCGTAGGTGCCGGCATAATGGCTGACATCGGTCGACGTGCCGCCCATGTCGAAGCCGATGAGCCGGTCGAAACCTGCCGCCTCGCCGGTCTTGGCCATGCCGACAATGCCGCCCGCCGGGCCGGAGAGGATCGCGTCCTTGCCCTGAAAGCGCATCGCATCGGTGAGCCCGCCGGAGGATTGCATGAAGAGGAGCCGCTTCGCGACAATCCCGACATCGAGGGCCCCCGCGACCTGGGCCACATAACGGCGCAGGATCGGGGAGAGATAGGCATCGACCACCGTCGTGTCGCCGCGACCCACGAGCTTGGCTAGCCGCGAGACCTCGTGGCTGACCGAGACCTGGGTGAAGCCCTCCTCCCGCGCGATCTCGGCGGCGCGGGTCTCATGCGCCGGGTTCAGCCAGGCATGGAGGAAGGCGATGGCGGTGGCGGTGATGCCCCGCGCCTTGGCTGAGCGCAGCGCGGCGCGCACCGCCTCCTCGTCTAGCGGGGTCAGGACCCCACCCTCGGCGTCGAGGCGTTCGGGCACTTCCGCGACCTCCCGGTAGAGCAGTTCGGGCCGCTGAATATGCAGATCGAAAAGCCTGGGCCGGGTCTGGTAGCCGATCTGGAGGAGATCGCCGAACCCTTCGGTGATCAGCAGCAGAACCGGCTCGCCCTTGCGTTCCAGAAGCGCATTGGTCGCGACGGTCGTGCCCATCTTCACGGCGCCGATGGAGCCTTCGCGGCCAAATTCGGCGCCCATGAATTGCCGGATACCCTCGACGGCGGCGTCAGCGTAGCGCTCCGGGTTCTCGGAGAGGAGCTTCATCGTCTCCAGGGAACCGTCCGGCCGGCGGGCGACGATGTCGGTGAACGTCCCGCCCCGGTCGATCCAGAAATCCCAGGCGCTCATGTCCCCTCCGTGAAATCAGCCGTAGCGGCCAGCGATCGCCGGCATGACCGACGCAGAGCCGGTCATGCAGGACAAGGATGCGTCATGCCGCCATAAACCCGGTCTAGCCCGGAGCGCGGATGGGGGGAAGGCGGAGTGCGGCGGGCCGGCTCGCGGGACGGCCCCGGGCCGGCATCCGCAGCGGGGCGCCAGACCCTGGCAAGGGTTTGCCGCCCGCGAGGACGGTTCCTGCCGGGTGCCGCTATCCGGCCCCGGCCCGATACCAGGCCACCAGCACCGCGCGGTCCTCCGCCGTCAGCCAGTTCACCGTGGCCGGCGGCATCGCGTGGCTGACGCCCGACTGCAGGTAGATGTCGCGGGCATGGCGAGCCACGTCAGCCTCTGTTTCGAGCCACACGCCCTTGGGCGCCGACGCGAGACCGGTCCAGAACACCTCCCGCGCATGGCACATCGAGCAGGCGCTGATCACCAGATCATAGGCCTCCTCGAACCCCTCTGCCTCCGCGAAGCGCGCCTCGTGGGGCGCCATCTGGCGCGCCTCGGCTTCGTCCCAGGTCTCGGTGCCGCCGAGGGTGGAGAGCCAGACGATGGCGAGGAAGATCGCGACCGTGGCCGCCCAGGTCCAGTTCGGGCGGCCCTTGCGCGCGTGCATGGTGTTGAAATAGTGCCGGATCGTGACGCCCATCAGGAAGGTCAGCCCGGCGATCAGCCAGGCGTACTCGGTGCCGAAGGCGAGCGGGTAATGGCCCGACAGCATCAGGAAGATGACCGGCAGGGTCAGGTAGTTGTTATGGGTCGAGCGCAGCTTGGCGATCTTGCCGTACTTGGCGTCCGGCGTGCGGCCGGCCTTGAGATCGGCCACCACGATCTTCTGGTTCGGGATGATGATGAAGAAGACATTGGCGGACATGATCGTCGCCGTGAAGGCGCCCAGATGCAGCAGCGCCGCGCGGCCGGTGAAGACCTGATTATAGCCCCAACTCATCACCATCAGGAGCACGAAAAGGAGCAGCATGAGCACCGTTGGCCGGTCGCCGAGGGGCGATTTGCACAGGAGGTCGTAGATGATCCAGCCAACGGCGAGCGATCCGGCGGAGATCAGGACCGCCTGCCAGACCAGCAGATCGGCCTTGGCCGGATCGACCAGGTAGAGCTCGGCACCGAGCCAGTAGACCACGGCGAGCAGTGCCGCGCCGGAGAGCCAGGTCGCGTAGCTCTCCCATTTGAACCAGGTCAGGTGTTCCGGCATCGCCTCGGGCGCCACGAGGTATTTCTGGATATGGTAGAAGCCACCGCCATGGACCTGCCATTCCTCGCCATCGGCCGGGCCGGGAACGTTGCGGTTCAGGCCGAGATCGAGGGCGATGAAATAGAACGAGGAGCCGATCCAGGCGATTGCCGTGATGACATGGAGCCAGCGGATCGCGAACTCCACCCAATCCATGAGGATCACCGCATCGGTCATGGCCCGGCCTCGACGCGCTCAATGAACTCGATCCGATTGCCGAACGGGTCGGCGCCGTAGCCCCGGATCAGGCCGGGCAGGTCCTCGGCCTTCGAGAAGACCTCGCCGGCGGCGCGCAGATCGGCGGCGAGGGCGGCGAGGTCCGGGGTCAGGAAGGCCGGGTGCGCCTTCTTGGCCGGGGCGAAGGGTTCCTCGATGCCGATATGGAGCGAGAGGCTGCCCGAGGTCAGCCAGAAGCCGCCGCGGGGTTTCAGCACATCAGGCTTCTCGATCTCAGTCATGCCGAGAAGGCCGATGAAATAGGTGCGGGCCCTCTCCTCGCCGCCCTTCGGGATGGCGAGCTGCACATGGTCCAGACCTGTGATCTCGATCCCCATCAGCTTCCCCGATAGGTCGAATAGCCGTAGGGCGAGAGCAGCAGCGGCACATGGTAATGCGCGTCCTCGGCCATGCCGAAGCGGATCGGCACTTCGTCGAGGAAGAGCGGCTCGGCCCCGGCCTGGCCGGTGGCGCGGAGATAGGCGCCGGCGGCGAAGACCAACTCGTAACTCCCGGTCGCGAAAGCCTCCTTCGGCAGGATGGGGGCGTCGGTGCGGCCGTCTTCATTGGTCACCGTCTCGGCGATCTTCTCCCGCCCCGCGCCGAGCCTGTAGAGCGTGATCGCCAGCCCCGCTGCCGGGCAGCCGCGGGCGGTGTCGAGCACATGGGTCGTCAGATATCCGTCGGCCATCGCCGCCCCTTTCCCTGGCCGACCGACTTTCCAGTGCTTTGCGCGCGCTTGCAAGCCCCGGCCAAGGGGCGGTAAGGGTTTTCGGTCCCAACAGAGCCGCTTCGAGGTGCCCATGCCCGACCGCTATCCGCGCGACATGCACGGCTATGGCCCGACGCCGCCGGACCCGCGCTGGCCGGGCGGGGCCAGGGTCGCCGTGTCACTGGTGCTGAACTACGAGGAGGGCGGCGAGAACGCGATCCTGCACGGCGACATCGCCTCGGAGGCCTTCCTGTCGGACATCCCCGGCGCACAGCCGTGGCCCGGGCAGCGGCATCTCAACATGGAGTCAGTCTACGAATACGGCGCCCGGGCCGGGTTCTGGCGGCTGCATCGATTGCTCACCGCGCGCGGAGTTCCGGTGACGGTCTACGGCGTGGCCACGGCCATGGCGCGGGGTCCGGCCCAGGTCGCCGCGATGCAGCAGGCCGGCTGGGAGATCGCCAGCCACGGGCTCAAATGGGTCGAGCACAAGGACATGACCGAAGCCGAGGAGGCCGCGCAGATGGCGGCGGCGATCCGGCTTCATGAGGAGATCACCGGCGAGAAACCTCATGGATGGTACACCGGCCGTTGCTCGGAAAACACGCTGAAACTGGCCGCGCGGACCGGGCTCTTTGCCTGGGTGTCCGACACGATGGACGACGACCTGCCCTATTGGCGGCGCATCGAGGGGCGCGACCAGCTTGTGATCCCCTACACGCTTGAGACCAACGATATGCGGTTCTCGACGGCGCCCGGCTGGGTCACAGGGCGGGATTTCGGCGACTACCTTTGCGACAGCTACGATGTGCTGTTGGCCGAGGCGGAGGCCGGGCGGTCGGCAATGATGAGCGTCGGGCTGCACTGCCGGCTGGTCGGACGGCCGGGCAAGATCGCCGGCCTGATCCGGTTCCTCGACCATCTCGAGGCGCGCGGCGGCGCCTGGGTGGCGCGGCGGATCGATATCGCCCGGCATTGGGCCGAGCACCATCCACCCGAGGCACGGGAGCGGCCGAGCGAGATGGACCGGGCGACCTTCGTGGAGCGCTTCGGCGGCATCTTCGAGCATTCGCCCTGCGTGGCGGAGCGGGCCTATGAGCTGGAACTGGGTCCCGCGCACGATACCGCCGTGGGGCTGCACTCCGCGCTCTGCCGGGCGTTCCGTGCGGGCGGCGACGAGGAGCGGCTCGGCGTGCTCACCGCCCATCCCGATCTCGCCGGGAAGCTCGCCGCCGCGAAACGGCTGACGGCGGAAAGCACGGCGGAGCAGTCCAGCGCCGGCCTCGACGCCCTGACCGACGCCGAGCGCGCCGAGTTCACCACGCTCAACGCCAAATATATGGAAATCCACGGCTTTCCTTTCATCATCGCGGTACGGGACCATGACAAGGCCGGCATTCTCGCCGCCTTTCGCGCCCGGATCGACAATGACAGTGCGACGGAGTTCGTTACCGCCTGCGCCCAGGTCGAGCGCATCGCGCGGCTGCGGCTCGACGCGCTCCTGCCCCAGTAGAAGGCCCCGAAAATGCCCACGATCGAAACGCTCAACCCCGATGTCCCGCTCTTTGCCCGGACCGGCATCAATCTGGCCTCCGCCGGCCTCGGCGCCCGGGCCGTGAGCGCGACGGACGAGTTCTTCGCGCCCTTGGAACGGATGCTTCAGGACAGCGAGCCGGTCTTCATCGAGGGCAGGTTCGACGATCATGGCAAGTGGATGGACGGATGGGAGACGCGGCGCCGGCGCGACGGCGGCAACGATCACGCGGTGATCGCGCTGGCCGCGCAGGGGCGGGTGCTGGGCTTTGACGTGGCCACGACGCATTTCACCGGCAATTTCGCCCCCGCCGTGCGGATCGAGGCGGCAGGACCGCTCGACGGCGACCCGGATGCGGAGACGACCTGGGTCACGATCCTGCCGCACCGGCCGCTGGGGCCGGACGCGAATCACTTCTTCCGCTGCGAGAATTTCGAGAGCTGGTCTCACTTGCGGATCAGCATCTACCCCGATGGCGGTATTGCGCGGCTCAGGGTCTTCGGCGTGCCGGAGCTCGATGCGGTGAACCGGCGGGGCGAGCTCGATCTGGCGGCGGCGCTGAACGGGGGCCGCATCCTGGCCTTCTCGGATGCCCATTACGGCGATTACCACCGCCTGCTGGCGCCCGGGCGCGGCGTCAATATGGGCGACGGCTGGGAGACGCGGCGCCGGCGCGAGCCCGGCTTCGACTGGATGGTGCTGGCCCTCGGCGCGCGCGGCGAGGTCAGTAAGATCGTCGTGGACACCGCCCATTTCAAAGGCAACTTCCCGGACAATTGCTGGCTCCAGGCGGTGGATATGGCGGCCTTCGGCGACGGGCTGACCGATGCGCTGGTCACCGATTCGATGTTCTGGAAGACGCTGATGCAGCCGCAGAAGCTCGGGCCGGACCGGGTGCATGAGTTCCGGGACGAGGTCGTGGAGCTGGGGCCGGTCACCCATGTGCGGTTCAACATCGATCCCGATGGCGGGGTGTCGCGGCTCAGGCTCTTCGGGACGCTGGTGCAGTGAGAGAAATCGTCGCGGCGCCTTTAACGACTGGGGCCTTCGCACCCTTCGGCGATGTGATCGAGGCGGCGGGGGCGCCGGACAGACTGATCAATCAGGGGCGCTGCGGGCGCTGGCACGATCTGGCACGGCTCGATTGCGATCGCGAGGCGCGGATCGGGATCTCGGTTTTCGAAAGCGAGGTGGCGGAGCTGCCGCTCAGCCTGGAGATGGTCGAACGGCACCCGCTCGGCGCCCAGGCGTTCCTGCCGATGACGGAGCATCCGTTTCTGGTGGTCGTTGCGCCGGATAGCGGGGGCGTGCCGGGGGATCCGCTAGCCTTCATCGCTGCGCCGGGTCAAGGGGTCAATTACCGCGCCGGCACCTGGCACGGCGTGCTGACGCCACTCCATGCGCCCGGGCGGTTCGCGGTGGTGGACCGGATCGGCGACGGCGCGAACCTCGAAGAGCATTGGTTCGATACCCCCTGGCTCATCCGTCCGGGTTAGGAGCGATCCTTCGACGAAGGATCGGGCAAATTCTCTGCGAAGAATTTGACGCGCCCGAAGGGCGCAAAAGGTCTTTGGAAAGACCTTGCAAATCGCTTCGAAGCGATTTGGCCCTTCAGAGATCCGCCGTCAGGAGACGCAATGTCACGATCTCGTAAGGCGCGACGGTCAGGTTCACGCTATCGCCGTCCATCGCCATCGCCTGACCGCCCTCCTCCAGCAGGGTCTCCCGCTCGACCCCGACGATCCGCGGATCGAAGCTGAGCCGCACCGGCCCGCGGCCGCGCTGCGCCTCATAGAGCCGCAGGATCAGCCCGCGCCCGTCCTCCGCCGGCTTGATCGTCTCCACCGTGACGTTCGGCGCGTCGCAGCGCACCAGCGGCCCGGCCAACCCGCGCCCCGCCGCACCATGAACCGGCAACACCCGCACCGGATGGTTCAGGGCATAGGCCTCTTGCGGCACGCTCTCGCGCCAGTTCCCGGGATGCGGGAGCAGGGAATAGGCGAAAGCGTGGAGCCCCTGATCGGAGCCTTCGTCCGGCATCGTCGCCGATTTGATGAGCGACAGCCGCAGCGTGTCGCCCTGCACGTCGTAGCCGTATTTGCAGTCGTTCAAGAGCGCCACGCCGTAGCCGGCCTCGCTCAGATCCGCCCATTTCTGCGCCGGCACCTCGAAGCGGGCGGCATCCCAGCTTGTATTGCGATGGGTCGGCCGCTCCACCTGGCCCCACTGGATTTCGTAGGTGGCGAGTTGCGAGCGGACCGTGACCGGGAACGCGGCCTTCAGGAGGAAATGGCTCTCGTGCCAGTCGACCTCGGTCTCGAAATCGATCCGCCGGTTGCCCTGGTGCAGCAAGATGCGCTGGCGAATGACGGAATGCCGCCATTGCCGTTCGAGCGCGACGACGGCCCGCAGGGGCCCCGTCTCGACGATCTCGAGCCGGGTCAGGTCGGCGACCACCTCGCCGCGCTCCTCGAAGAAGATATCGATGTCCCAGGCATCCCAGCTCACCGGGCGATCCTCGAACGCCTGAAGCTGATTGCCCCGCGCGCCGGGCCGCAGGACGTCGCGGGCGGCTTCCTTGTCGTAGAGCCGGTGCAGCATCCCGTCGGGGCCGATCTCGACGGTCAGGAGCCCGTTTTCGAGGACGAACCAGCCCTGGCTCTCGGTGGCGGTCACCGTGTCGGCGGGCTCCGCGACGGCGGCGGTCGGGGCAAGCGCCGTCAGCGCGTAACCGGGCCGCTTGGGCAGCGCGATGAGGACCCCGTCCTCGACGGGCTGCGCGGGGAGCGGGGCGCCGGTGGCCGCGTCCGCGAAGCGGCCTTCGGCGCCCTCGAGCACCACATGGCGGGCCGTACCCTTGGGTGCCGCATCGATTAGCAGAAGACGCGCGGTCTCCGGCAGGGCCGGCATCAGCGCCTTCGCCGCCTCTTCGAGGGCGGTCTCAGCGAGCATCACGATACGGGCGAAATCCTTGCGGGCGTCCGCGAAGACAGACGCCACGGAGGTGCCGGTCAGAATGTCATGGAACTGGTTCAGCAGAAGAAGCCGCCAGGCTTCGTCGAGATCGGGCGCCTCGGCGCCTTCCAGAACAGCCAGCGCCCCAACGAATTCGGCATCGTGGAGCAGCGCCTCGCAGGTCCGGTTGGCGCGCTTGATCCAACCTTGGGAGGTCAGCACGCCGCGATGCCCTTCGAGATAGAATTCGCCCGACCAGACCGGGCGGCGGCCCGGCAGTTTCTCGATGGTCTCGAAATAGTCCCGCACCGTCGACGGCGTCAGCCGCGGCGCGCCGGGGATCGCCCCGAATGCCCTCGCCCGGCGGATCAGCTCGTCCGTGGGCCCGCCACCGCCATCGCCGTAGCCGTAGCAGATCATCAGGTCCTGCACGCTCTCCTTCGCGGTCGAGCGGCGCCAGGTGCCGATCACCTCCACCGCCGAGAGGTCGGACTTGTAGTTCGTCGGGAACGGCAGGTGCTGGACGTCCCGCGGGGTGGTGAGGAATTGGGCCAGCACCCGGGAGCCGTCGATGCCTTCCCACCAGGTCGTGGAGCTGGGCATCTGGTTGTACTGGTTCCAGTTCACCTTGTTGGTGACGAACCATTTGAGCCCCGCCTGTTTCATGATCTGCGGCAGGCAGGCCGGGAAGCCGAACGTGTCGGGCAGCCACAGGACAGGCGTCTCGGCGCCCGCGCCCAGATTGTCTTTCACCCAGGTCCGGGCGACCAGAATCTGCCGGATCAGCGCCTCGGGCCCCGGCATGTTGGCGTCGGGCTCCACCCACATGCCGCCCAGGACCTCCCAGCGGCCCTCCATCACGCGCTCCCGGATCGCTTCGAAAATCTCGGGGAAATCGGTCTTGGTCCAGGCATAGAGCTGCGGTTGGGAATGGGAGAACTTGAAGCCCGGATGATCCTCCATCAGGCGCAGCACGTTGGAATAGGTGCGCGCGTTCTTCTGCCGGATCTGGTCGATGGGCCAGAGATAGGCGACGTCCATATGGGCATGGCCGATACCGTGGAGCCGGACATCGATCGGGCTGCCCGCCTTGGCGATGCCGTCCTCCAGCCGCTCCCGTGCGCCCTGGATCGAGGCACGGAAGGCGTCGCCCATCGGATCGCGGGTGTCGAGCGCCAGAAAGGCGCTGTCGAGACTGCTCAGGAGGCCGTGTTTCTCCGGGCGGTCGTCATGGAGTTCGCAGGCCACGTCCAATGCGACCTCAGCGAAGGTGGCGAATTCCTCCAGCTCGCGATCGCGGTCGATCACGGCGCAGGGCTTCAGGAAGAGCTTCGAGTGATCGCCCGGGTCCGGCGGCCAGCCGGTGAGGCCGGTCCAGCCGTGGAGCATCAGCTCGCGCTCGGTCCCGTCGGCCAGGGCTGGATCGAGGGCGATGGTGTGGTGGTAGCGGTCGGCGGAGGCCAGCGGCCGGCCGTCGATATAGAGCAGCGCCTCGGGATGGGTGAAGATGTCCCCCGCCACGCCGAGCGGCAGGTGGAGCGCCGGGTTCTCCCAGCCCGGCGGCACGGTGAAGACGGACCGCAGCACGAAGTGGAGGTTCTGGGCGCCCCAATACTCGTTCCAGCCGAGCGTCTCGGGCGGCGCATCGGCATAGGCCAATCCGGGATCGGGGCGGGTCGCGGCGTCGGGCAGGTATTCGATCCGGAACGGCGCGATGGGCCGCGTTGCCCGGGCCTGCCTGGTGCGGATCAGATCAATCCGCTTCCCGATCTTCTCGGCCGTCAGCCGCAGGGAATGGGTCATCGATCAGCCGGTGGCGAGCGCGAATCCCGGCACCTGACCCCGAAACACCGTCTCCGGCCGGTCGCTGATGGCCTGAAGCCGGTCGAGATCGGCGCGGGCGTCCGAAGCCGAGCCCCAGTCCCGGTCCACATCCGGCCAGGGAATCGAGTCGATCAGGAGCTGGGTATAGGGGTGCTGCGGATCGCCGATCACCTCCTTCGGCGGCCCGGCCTCCACGATATGGCCGTGGTAGAGGACCATGACGTAGTCCGACACGTGATAGGCCGTGGCGAGGTCGTGGGTGATGTAGAGGATCGAGATCCCGAACTTCTCCTTCAGGTCGTAGATGTTCTTCAGGATCGTGGCACGGAGCGAGGCATCGACCATGGAGACCGGCTCGTCCGCGATCAGCAGCTTCGGTGAGAGCATGAGCGCCCGCGCCACGATCAGCCGCTGGCGCTGGCCGCCCGAGAGCTGGTGCGGGTAGCGGCGCAGCACTGCGGAGGGATCGAGGCCGACGGCGGTGCAGGCTTCCTCCATGGCCTTTTGCGTCTCCGCGTCCGACTTGGAATAGCCGAACTGCTTGTAGGGAAACTTCAGCGCGTGATCGACCCGGTAGAACGGGTTGAAACAGGCATAGGGGTCCTGGAACACCGCCTGCACATCCTTGCGGAATTGCAGCGCTTCGGCCGCCGAGAGCCGGTTGATATCGCGGCCCTCGAAGAGGACCTGGCCGGAGGTCGGCGGGTTGAAGCCGAGCATGATGGAGCCCATCGTCGACTTGCCGGAGCCGGACTGGCCGACGATGGAGATGATCTTCGGCGTGTCGCCTTCGAGGGTGAAACTCATCGGGTGGAGCGCGGTGACGGCACCGTAGACCTTGGAGACTTGCTTGAACTCCAGAAGCGGCGGCGCGCCCGCCTCGATCTTCGAGGGCGCGGGCTGGTCGGCGGGGTCGAGGAAGCTCTCGCCGCCGACCAGGGGGACGGAGGAAATCAGCTCCTTCGTATAGGGGTGCTCGGGCCGTTCGATGATCTGGCGGACACTGCCGAATTCGACCAGTTCGCCCAGCTTCATGACCGCCAGATCGTCCACCGACTGCGCCATCAGCCCCATATCGTGGCCGATCAGGATGAGCCCGGCGCCGATCCGGTCCTGCACCTCACGGAGCGTCTGCATGACGTGGCGCTGGGTGATGACGTCAAGGGCGGAGGTGGGCTCGTCGGCGATGATGATGTCAGGCGCCAGGCAGACGCCGATGGCGATACAGACCCGCTGCTTCATGCCGCCGGAGAGCTCGTGCGGGTAGAGCCGGCCGACATGGGGCTCGAGCCCGACCCCGGCGAGAACCTCCTCGGAACGGCGTTTCAGTTCGGCCGGGTCGGTCTTGCCCTCATGGGCCACGATCCCGTCCCAGATCTGGTTCTCGATCCGCATCACCGGGTTGAGCGAGTTCATCGCGCCCTGGGGGATATAGGCGATGCGGCTGAGCCGGGCCTGGCGCATCTCCTCGGCGGAAAGGCCGAGCACGTCGGTGCGGTCCTCGCCGAGGAAGATCTTGCCGGTGGAGACGAAGCCCGGCGAGGCCAGCATCCGCATTGCCGAGAGCGCTGTGGTGGTCTTGCCCGACCCGCTCTCGCCGATGAAGCCGACGCGGCGGCCCTTTGGGATTTGCAGGGTGAAGTTCTTCACCGCGTGGACGACGCCCTTGGAGGTCGGGAAGTCGATGGAGACGTTCTGGAGATCGAGGACGGTCATTGTGCGGTCTCCCGGAATAGAGCGTTCGGGGTCGGGCAGGCCGATCCTTCGTCGAAGGATCGCGGCAAAACTCTTCGACGAAGAGTTTTGCGCCCGGCCCAGCCGGATTGTGCGTCACAGGCCATCTTCAGAGCTTCCTCAGCCGGGGGTTCGAGACTTCATCGAGGCCGAGATTGATCAGCAGGAGCCCTATGAACATCACGGCAAGCAGCAAGGTCGGCAGGCCCCACCACCACCAGAGGTTCTGGATCAGGGCGCCGGCATTGATCGCCTCGTAGATCGTGCGGCCGAGCGTCGGGATCCGCTGCGGGCCGAGGCCCAGGACCTCGAGCCCCACGGCGGTGACGATGGAGGTGGTCACGTTCGCGATGAAGGAGCCGAAGAGGTAGGGAACCAGGTTCGGCAGCATCTCGCGGAACATGATGTGGCTCGTCGAGGCGCCGGAGAGCCGGGCCATCTGCACATAGCCCGACTCGCGCATCGAGAGCACCTGCGCCCGGATCAGGCGGGTCGGCGATTGCCAGACGAAACAGGCGATCAGGAGCGCCATCATGGTGAGCGTCACATCGCCATAGGCCGCCTGGAACACGACGAGGATCAGAAGCGGCGGGATGGTGATCATGACGTCCGACAGAACCCGGATCACATCGTCGGTGCGGCCCCGGACGAAACCCGCGGTGAAGCCGAGCACGATGCCGACCGACATCCCCACGAGCGAGGCCAGGAGCCCCACGAAGAGCGAGTTCGGCGCCCCGATGATGATCGCCGCCAGCATGTCGCGGCCCGACCCGTCGGTACCGAGCGGATGGGCCAGCAACCCCTCCTGCCCGCGCAGGTTCTCGAACCCGTAGGGCGCCTGCCGCGGCATCGCGGAGCCCACGAAAACCAGATCGGGGTCCCAGAAGATGCGGCCCAGAATGCCCATGGCCACGATGCCAAGGAGGATGCCGACCCCCCACATGAGCTTCGGATTGCGCCAGGGATTGTCGAAACGCCGCATCCGGCGCATCTGCTTTTCCGTCACCCCGGACATATCCGCCTGGGCGGTCTGGGCCTCGCCGGCATGGGCCTGTGACTGCTGGTCGGTCATGGCTCAGCTCCCCTCATGGCGAATGCGGGGATCGATCAGCGGATAGATCAGATCGACGACGAAGACGCTGAGCGCGGTCATCAGGATGATGACGTAACTGACCCCCTGGATGACCGGGAAATCCTGGTTGAGGATCGCGTCGTAGAGGAGCTTACCCATCCCGTTATAGGCGAAGATGCGCTCCACCAGCACCTGACCGGCGATCAGGAGGCCGATCTTCAGCGCGAAGGCGGTGATCTGCGGCAGGATCGCGTTGCGGATCATGTAGCGGTAGAGGATGTAGCGGTTCTTCAGCCCCTTGGCCTTGGCCAGCGTGGTGTAGTCCTCGCCCTGCACGGTGATCATCAGGCCGCGCATGCCAAGCGCCCAGAAACCGAAGGTCACCACGACGATGGAGAGCGCCGGCAGGAAGCCGTGATGCAGGACCGAGACGATGAAGTCCCAGGACCAGCCCGGCTCCACGAGGAGGCCGTAGGAGCCGGTCAGCGGAAACCATCCCAGATTGGCCGAGAAGATCCACATCAGGAGCAGGGCGGAAAGGATCGGCGGGATCGAGGTGAAGACCATGGCCGCCGGGATCGCGACCTTCCAGAGCTTCGGCGTGTGCTCCCAGACCATCAGCGCGCCGAGGAGGTTGCCGATGATGAAGGTGATGATCAGCGACAGGATCATCAGGCCCAGCGTCCAGGGCAGGGCCTGGCCGATGAGTTCGGACACGGGCGTCGGGAAGTTCGCCGTCGAGAGCCCGAAATCGAGGGTGACGACGTTCAAGAGATACTTGAAGTACTGCACGATCAGCGGGTCGTTGAGCCCGAAATTCTCCTGCAACTGGGCGAGGATCTGATCGGAATTGGCGACGGCGCCGCCGCCCGCGGCCATCCGGCTCAGCATGATCTCGGCGGGGTCGACCGGGCTGAGCCGGGGAATGATCCAGATCAGCGTCGCGGCGATGAAGACCGTCAGAACCAGCGTGAAGGCCCGGTTCATCAGGTAGCTAGTCGGTATCTTCGTCATGGCGTCCTCCCTGCCGCACCCCTCCGCGCGGCCCGCCTCTGCCGGATCATGGCCCGGAAAATTCCCGAACCAGGCCCGCCCGATAGGTTCGGCCCCCCGACCGGGTGGATCGGGGGGCCTTGGTCACGCAATCTACACCCGGATCACTCGACCTTTTCGAGGTTGTGGATGATCTGATGGGTATGGTTCCACCAGAAGAACGGGTGGTTGTAGTAGTTCTCGTTGGTCGGCCAGCCGGTCCAGTAGGTCTCGTTGAACGGCAGGAGCTTCGCCGCCTGCACCAGCGGGATGAACGGCACTTCGGCATCGAGATACTGATAGGCTTCAGCCACCAGCGCCGGGATCTCCGGATCGCCGAGGGCGCGGTTGCCGATATCGTCGACGATGGCCGAATAGGCCTCCGCCCCTGCGCCGTCCCAGCGCGAGGTGTTGTTGAAGCCCGGGCTGCGCTCGCCCACCGGCACGACATCGGCCACGGTGTAGCGGCCCATCGAGGCCCAGGGCTCGTTCACCGACCCGCAGGAGAGCCAGCTATAGGACATCTCATAGGCGCCGAAGGGCAGCACCTCGCCCCAGAACACACCGTTTTCGACCGGCACCGAGCGGGCATCGATCCCGGCCCGCTGAAGCTGCTCGACGATGACGTCGATGGTCCGGGTATATTCGGTCGAGGCGGAATTGACGTGGATTTCCACCGCCAGCCGTTCGCCGTCCTTCTCGTAGTAATCGCCGTTGCGGGTCCAGCCCTCGCCCTCGATCAGCGCCTGGGCGGCGTCGACATCGGCGCGTTCCGGCAGGCCGTAACCCGCCTCGACGATGGCATCGACGAAGGGCGCCATGGAGCCGTAATCGGCAAACATCGTGGTCGAGGCCGTGGTCGTGCCCTCATAGGCCACGTTCACGATCTGGGACCGGTCGATGATATGGGCCACGGCGCGGCGCATCTCGGCGCTGTCCCAGGGCGCGACGGTGGTATTGATCTCGAGCTGCCGGGCGCAGGGATCGGCGGCGGCGAAGGGATAGTCCTCGTACCAGGCGATGACCGCCGGGTTCTGCGCCTGCATCGCCTCGAAGGTGCCGATGGTGACGTTCTGCGCCGCGTCGAGCTGGTTCGTCACCATGAGCTGGGCGCGGCTCTCCTCGCCGCCGGTTTCAAGGAACACGACGCGCTGCGGCGCCGGCAGGTCCATAAAGCCGGTCTGAGCGCCCCACCAATCGTCGTTGCGGTCCCAGATCGCCCGGTTCGTCGCGGACGACGTGTAGGTATAGGGCCCGGTGCCGATCGGCGGGAAGAAGGTGAAGGTGGCGGGGTCCTGACCGGCCCAGACATGCTCGGGCATGATCAGGAACGAGCCGAAGATGCGCACGCCGAAGTTTTCGACGATGAAGCGCGGGTTCGGGGCGTTCAGGGTAAACTCGACGGTCAGGTCGTCGATCTTCGTCACGCTCGCCACCTGGGCGCGGATCGTGGCGGCCTCGCGCGAACTCAGCTCCTCGTTGCCGAGCGCCATCTCGACGGTGAAGAGCACGTCATCGGCGTTGAACGCCTCGCCATCCGACCATGCCACGCCGTCGCGCAGCGAGATCGTGAAGACGTCATTGGCCTCGTTCGCCTCGAAACCGGTGGCCAGCCAGGGCTCCACCTCTCCCGACCCGTAATTCAGGATGAAAAGCGGCTCCCACATGGTCTGGTGGGCGCCGTGCATCCGCTTGGTTCCGGGCGTGAACCAGTTGAAGTTCTCCGGGTCGGAAATCGTCCGGTCGAGGTCAAAGATCACGGTGTCCTCGCGCGCCACGTTCTGAGCCATCGCGCCGGAAACGGCGGTCAGGGCCAGAGCCGAGGAAAGCAGGACGGCTTTCGTCAGTCGCATGGGTCTTCCTCCCTATTTGCCCGGCTTGCGGTGCCGGACCTTCGTTATGATGCCCCCGCGCTCGTGCCGGGACGTCGCCAGACTGCGCCTCTCAGCGCAGGTAATCCATCACCAGGACGCGGGTGGCGTCGGGGATGTCGTCCTTGGTCAGCTCCACCTCAGGACCGAAGGCGAAATCGACGTCCTCGTCCTTGAAATGGGCCAGAAAGCTCTCGATCCACATCGTGTTCCGGGGCTTGTAGGTCAGCGTGCGGAAATGCATCGGGATGACCAGCTTCGGGCGGACCGCGTAGATCATCTTCATCAGGTCGGGCAGTTCGATGGTCAGGTAGCCGCCGGCCAGCGCGAAGAGCACGTCCACATCCTCGAAGAACGCGATCTGGCTGTCGGTCAGCGGATTGCCCACATCGCCCATATGGGCGCAGCGGATGCCGTCGAGGGTGAACCGGTACATGCCGTTCTGTCCCGGAACCTCATGTTCGGGGTGGTGTTCCCATTCCATCGCCTGGATCGCGTCGACCTCGATCCCCCTGGCCTCTCCCTGGCCGCCAGCCTGAGCGATGGTCAGCGCGTTCAGCACCATAGGATCGCCCTTGATCAGGTCGGCGCGGCAATGGGCGTCGTCATCGTCGCTTGAGACAATCACGAGGTCGGCCACGTCCTCAATCGGTGCATAACCGACCCCTTCTGGCGTGTAGGGGTCGGTTATGACCGTCGGTCCCCTCGCCGGGAGGAGGCGAAAGGCCGCGTGCCCGTACCATTTGATCTTCAAGCGGCCATCCTCAGTTGTTGCCGATCACGTGCGGGCTGGACGTCGCCCGGATATCGTCGTTGTCGGGGCGCGTGTGGTGCTGCCACTGGCCAGTGGGGTCGCTGCCGCGGCAGAGGATCGCCTCGACACCGCGGGCCCAGTCGGGATCGGTCATGCGCACCTCGGGCGGGCAATAGCGCAGGGTGAGCCCGCAGCGGCGCCGGTCGGAACTGTTGGCCAGCGATCCGTGGACCAGCATATCCGCGTGAAGGCTGATCTGGCCGGCCTTGAGCGCATTGGTGAAGGGTTCGCCCAGCGCCTCGGCATTGGCGGTGCCCTTGTGAAAGACCGAACCTTCGCCGCGCTCGGAGGTCGGCAGGGCGCCCTTGTCGTGGGTGCCGGGGATGAAGCGCATCGCCGAGTTCGCCGCATCCGCATCGTCGATGGCGAGCCAGACGGTGACGGTGCGCGCCGGGCTGAGCTTCCAGAAGCTCGCATCCTGGTGCCAGGGCACGCGTTTCGGGTCATGGGGCTGTTTCGACAGGATCGCGGAGGCCCAACAGACGATATTGGGCCCAACGATATCCTCGACATGGTCGAGGATGCGCGGGTCCGTCGCGATGTCCCAGATGCCGGCCATGCGGGCCTGATAGCAGTTGATCCCGTAGGCGCCGTCCGGGCCGAGATCGGCCATCAGCCCGTCGAAATAGGCGCGGATCCGGGCAATCTCCTCGGCGCCGAAGATGTCGAACGGCTGCACATAGCCTGCGCTGTTGTAGTGGTCGATCTCGGCGGGGCTGAGCCGCTTCGGCTGCGGGTTGCGGACCGGCGCGAAGCTCAGGTCCAGCGTGTCGGTTTGCATCGGGGGGTCTCCTCGGACAGCAAGGCTATGCCTGTGCGGCCCGTGTTCGGAGACCCCACCTTGACAAAAAACTGCACTCCTTTGATTTTTGCTCTTGGGTTTCTGCGCGTGCGAAAGGGAAAAAGGGGCGGCTATGCGTGAGGAGATGTTCCGGATTGACACCTATCTGCGGCCCTCTGAGATGTTCCATTTCGCCCGCAAGGACCTGATCTCCGATCCCCCTGCCCTGCGCCACCGGCACAATTACTACGAGCTTTTTCTGCTCGAACGCGGCGCCTGCACGCATTGGATCAATGGCGCGCGAGAGGCCCTGCGGGAGGGCGATCTGGTCTTCATCCGGCCGTCCGATTGCCATGCGGTCCAAGCCGATGCCACGCTCGGCTGCCGTATCCTCAACGTGATGTTCCGCGCCGAAACAGCGGCCCATCTGGAGAGCCGCTACGGCGCGGAGTTCGGCGGGCGGTTCTTCTGGTCCGGCGAAGTGTTGCCGGAGACTGTGCGCATGGCCGGATCGCGGCTGGAGCGGGCAGTGAACCTGACGCTCGATCTGCGCACGTCGCTCAGGACGCTGACCCGGATCGAGAATTTCCTGCTCTCGATCCTGACCCACGTGCTCGACGACGGCGCGGCGGTGCGCCGGGGCGCGCCGGACTGGCTGGTGGAAGCCTGCCGCGCGGCGCAGCGGCCGGAAGTGTTCCGACAGGGGGCAGCCGGGTTCGTGCGGGTCGCAGGGCGCGGGCACGAGCATGTCTGCCGCCAGACACGGGCGCATCTGGGCCTCTCGCCGACGGAGTATCTCAACCGGGTGCGCATCCAGCACGCGGCGATGCTGCTCTCCTCGACGACCCGGCCATTGGCGGCCGTGGCGGAGGAATGCGGGTTCGAGAACATGAGCTATTTTCATCGCCGGTTCCGCGAGCATTATGGCACCACGCCGGGCGGCTACCGGCGCCGGCGCCGGCGCGATCCGATCCAGTCGGGGGCGGCGGTCTAGGAGTGCCGGCCGGGATTCACCACTCGAACGGCGCCACCTCGATCCGTCGGCCAAGGGTCATCGCGTCCGCCACATGGATCATCGGGGACACATCCACCTCGCTCGCGCCGGTCTCCACCAGTTCGGCCATCCGCTCGTAGAGCGCCGGATATTCCCCCTGCCCCGCCACGGCCTGGTCCCGCCCGTCGATCAGGAGCCGGTCGCCGCCCTGCTCCAGCGTGAGTGCCCCCGCCGGCGTCTCGACCACGATGTCCCAGACCGGATCGCCCTGTTCCAGCCAGTCGAAGGTGACCTCGACGTCCTCCGAAAAGTGCAGCCGCGCCGCGATGGGGGTCTGCCGGTTGGCGGGCACGTCGAGCTCAGCCTCCCGCAGATGGACCGGCATCGGCAGGATCTCGGTCAGGATCGAGAGCGCGTTGCTGCCCGGGTCGAAGACGCCCATGCCGCCCGGTTCGAGCACCCAGTCCTGCCCGGGATGCCAGTGCCGGATGTCTTCGAGCCAGCGCACCCGGACCGACGTCACCTCGCGGCCCGCGAGCCAGGCTTTCGCCGCCGGCACGCCGCGCGCCATGCGGCTGTGCCAGGTGGTGTAGAGCGTCACGCCCTGCGCCGCGGCCAGCCGCTCCAGTTCCGCCACCTCGGCCAGCGTCGCACCGGGGGGCTTTTCCAGCATCACGTTGAGCCCCGCCGCAACCGCTGCCCGGGCGATCCCGAACCGCGGCACCGGCGGGTGGCAGAGTGAGATCGTCCGAACCTCGGGATGGGCGGCGAGGGCCTCGGCCAGATCGGTGAAGGGGGGCACGCCCTCCACCGCCCCGTTGCGCGACACGGTGCAGGCCAGCGCCCAGCGGGAACTGCCCGCAATGGCCGGAACATGCTGATCCCGCGCTATTTTTCCGATGCCCGCCAGGGCGATGGGCATCGTCATCTCAATGCGCCTCTCGCGCGACGTCGTTACCCCGGCAGCCGACGAGGAAATCCAGGTCCGCCCCGGTCTCCGCCCCCATCACCCGGTCATGGTAAAGCTGTGCCCAACCGCCGGAAGGCCGTTCGACGCTCGGCTGCCACTCGGCCAGACGGGTCGTCAACTCCTCATCGGTGATCTGCAATTCGATCCGCCGGTTCGGCACATCGAGCGAGATCATGTCGCCGTCCCGGACAACCGCGAGCGGCCCGCCCAAGGCCGCCTCGGGCGAGGTGTGCAGCACCACCGTGCCGTAGGCGGTGCCGGACATCCGCGCGTCGGAAATCCGCACCATGTCGGTGATCCCCTTGCGCAGCACCTTCGGCGGCAGGCCCATATTGCCGACCTCCGCCATGCCGGGATAGCCGCGCGGCCCGCAATTCTTCAGCACCATCACGCAGGTCTCGTCGATATCGAGATCCTCGTCCTCGATCCGCGCCTTGTAATCGTCGATATCCTCGAAGACGACGGCGCGGCCGCGATGGACCATCAGATGCTCGGAGGCGGCGGAGGGTTTCAGGACCGCGCCGTTCGGGGCAAGGTTCCCCTTCAGCACCGCGACGCCGCCGGAGACGGTCAGCGCCTTCTCGGTCGGCAGGATGACGTCCTCGTTCCAGTTCTGCACATCCTTGACCTCGTCCCAGATCGGCCCGCCCGAGACGGTGAGTGCGTCCTTGTGCAGGAGTTCGGCCTCGCCGAGACGTTTCAGCACCACCGGCAACCCGCCCGCATAGAAGAACTCTTCCATCAGGTATTTGCCCGAGGGCATCAGGTTCACGATGGTTGGCACGTCGCGGCCGAGCCGGTCCCAATCCTCAAGACCCAGGTCGAGCCCGACCCGGCCGGCGATGGCCAGCAGGTGGATCACAGCATTGGTGGAGCCGCCGATGGCGCCATTGGTGCGGATCGCGTTCTCGAAGGCCGGGCGGGTAAGGATGTCGGAAGGTTTGAGGTCGTCCTTCACCATCTGCACGATGCGCCGCCCGGTGAGCTGCGCCATCATCCGGCGCCTTGAATCCACCGCCGGGATCGCCGCGTTGCCCGAAAGCGCCATGCCCAGAGCCTCGGCCATCGACGCCATGGTCGAGGCGGTGCCCATCGTGTTGCAGGAGCCCGGGGAGCGGGACATCGATGCCTCCGCCTCGCGGAACTCGGCCGCCGTCATCTCGCCGGCGCGGACCGCCTCGGAGAAGCGCCAGAGATGGGTGCCGGAGCCCACCGTCTCGCCCCGGAAATAGCCGTTCAGCATCGGCCCGCCGGAGACGACGATGGCCGGCAGGTCCACCGAGGCCGCACCCATCAGGAGCGCCGGGGTGGTCTTGTCGCAGCCCACCATGAGGACGATGCCGTCGATGCACTTGCCGCGCAGGGCCTCTTCCACATCCATCGCGCAGAGGTTGCGGAACATCATCGCGGTCGGGCGAAGCGAGCTTTCGGCGGGCGAGAAGACCGGGAATTCGACCGGGAACCCGCCGGCCTCCCAGACCCCGTTCTTCACCCGCTCGGCGAGGTCGCGGAGATGGGCGTTGCAGGGGGTCAGTTCGGACCAGGTATTGCAGATGCCGATGACCGGGCGGCCGTCGAAGAGGTCCTGCGGAAAACCCTGGTTCTGCATCCAGCCGCGGTGGTAGATCGCATCCTTGCTGTCACCGCCGAACCATTCCTGGGAGCGCAGCTTGCGGGGCCATTTGGCGGGTTTGAACGGCATCTGCGACCTCCCATCGGCGATGTAACGCCCTTATCGCGCGGGCCGGGAAGCGGCGCAAACGGGTTCTGGCGGGTCGCGCGGCACGTGCTTCGAAGGTCGGCTTTGAGCCCATTGCGGACGTTATCCGCTGGTCCGCTCGACGCGGGACCTCCACCATCCCACGCAACGCGGCGCGCATGCGCCCGGCCCGACCTCCCCCCGGGAGGGCCGATGTTGATCCGCCGGCAGCTCGCGTGGCGCTGATGCTTTGAAGCGCTAGCGGTGGGACAGGTGTTGTGGGCCCACCCGAGGTCGGTCCAGCCGCACGCGCGCCGCTCCGTCAGGTCCGCTCCGTCCGCAAAGGCGAAGTGTAGGCCCCGTCAGGTGAGACGGGTCGAGATTCGCGTCGTCCAACGCTCGGTACGGAACCGGGAAAGCCTTAGAGAAAACTGCGGGCAACAACCCTGAGGTCAGACGAGCGCCGCCGCCGTCGCGCCTTCGCGCTGCGCGCCCTCCCAGTCGACCGGCTCCCATGGCGCGCGCTCGTCCCGGGGCAGCATCCCCTTGCCCAGGATGTGATCCGCCGCCTTCTCGCCCACCATGATCGAGGGGGCGTTGAGGTTGCCGTTGGTGATCCGGGGAAAGATCGAACTGTCCGCCACGCGCAACCCCGCCACCCCGATCACCCGGCATTCCGGGTCCACCACCGCGCCGGGATCGTCCGCCGCCCCCATCCGCACGGTGCCACAGGGGTGATACGCGCTCTCGGCGTGCTCCCGGATGAATCCGTCAAGATCATCGTCGCTTTGCAGATCGGCGCCGGGCTGGATCTCGTGCTTCACGTAGGGCCGCATCGCGGGCTGGGCGAAAATCTCCCGGGTCAGCCGCAGGGCAGTGCGGAACTCGGCCCAGTCGGAAGCTTCCGACATGTAGTTGAAGAAGATGCGCGGCGCCTCCTCCGGATCGGCCGAGCGCAGCGTCACCTCCCCCCGCGAGGCCGAACGCATCGGCCCGACATGGGCCTGAAACCCGTGCCCCTCCGCCGCCGCCTGCCCGTCATAGCGCACAGCGATGGGCAGGAAATGGTACTGGATGTCGGGGTAATCCACGCCCGGGCGCGACCGGATGAAGCCGACGCTCTCGATCTGGTTCGACGCGCCGAGGCCGGTGCGGGTGACCAGCCAGCGCATCCCGATCAGCCCCTTCGACCAAAGGTTCCAATGCTTGTAGAGCGTGATCGGCTGGCGCGAGGCGATCTGGAAGTAGACTTCCAGATGGTCCTGAAGATTGCGGCCCACACCGGGACGGTCGGCGACTACGCCGATCCCGTGCTCCGCCAGATGCCCCGCCGGGCCGATACCGGAAAGCATCAGGAGCTTCGGTGTGTTGATCGATGAGGCGGCGAGGATCACCTCGCGGCGGGCCGAAATCACCTCTTCCGCCCCGCTCCGGCGGATCGCGACGCCGCGGGCGCGGCCCTCCTCGATCACCACACGCAGCGCCAGCCCCCGCACCAGTGTGCAGTTGGGCCGGGTCAAAGCGGGTTTGAGATAGGCATTCGCGGCGGACCAGCGCCGGCCCTGCCACACGGTCTGCTCCATGGCGCCGAAGCCTTCCTGGCGAGCGCCATTGTAGTCCGCCGTGGTGCCATAGCCCGCCTGCCGCCCGGCCTCGACAAAGGCGGCATGGAGCGGGTTGTCCCGAGGACCTCGGGTCACATGCAAAGGCCCATCACTTCCACGCCAGTCCGGATCGCCGCCTTCAGGGCCCGGATGCCAGTGCTCCATCCGCCGGTAATAGGGCAGCACATCGGCAAAGGCCCAGCCACGGGCCCCGGCCTGGGCCCAATGGTCGAAATCGCGCGGATGGCCGCGCACATAGACCATGCCGTTGATCGAGGACGAGCCGCCGATCACCTTGCCACGCGGACACACGAGACGCCGGCCGTTCAGATGCGGCTCCGGCTCGGTCCGAAACCCCCAATCGTAGCGCGCCATGTTCATCGGATAGGAGAGCGCCGCGGGCATCTGGATGAACGGCCCGGCATCCGAGCCGCCATGTTCGATGACGATGACCGAGGCCCCGGCCTCGCTCAGCCGGTAGGCCAGCGCGCATCCCGCGCTGCCGGCCCCGACGATGACGAAATCGGCCTCCATCTCAGCCCCCTGCCCGGGTCTGCGCGTCGCGGTGCCGCTGGCGGAATGAAAGCGCGCGGAAGCGCTCCTTTGGATCAGCCCACCGCATCAGAACGGGGCCTCCAGCGGCGACATCCGCACATGCACGGCCTTGAACTGGGAATAGTGCTCGATGGCGGTCTTGGCGTTCTCCCGGCCCACGCCGGAGAGTTTCGAGCCGCCAAAGGGCATTTCGACCGGCGCATCGTTGTAGCTGTTGATATAGCAGGTGCCGGCCTCGAACCCAGCCACGACCCGGTGCGCGCGGGTCAGATCGCGGGTGAAGACCCCCGCCGCCAGCCCGAACTCCGTAGCATTGGCGCGGGCCATCGCCTCCTCCTCGGTCTCGAAATCGAGCACCGCCATGACGGGGCCGAAAATCTCCTCCCGGGCGATGGTCATGTCGTCGGTGACATCGGCGAAGACGGTGGGTTCGAGGTAAAACCCGTTGCGATTGAGCCGCTTGCCGCCGGTCACGAGGCGGGCGCCTTCCTCGATCGCTTTGGCGATATAGCCCTCCACGATCTCGATCTGGCGGGCGCTGACGAGGGGGCCGAAATTCGTCTCGGGCTCCAGTGGGTCGCCGATCACGGCACTTTCCAGCCGGGCGGTCAGGCACTCGAGGAACGGCTCCTTGATCCCGGTCTGGACGAAGACCCGCGTGCCGTTGGAGCAGACCTGCCCCGAGGAGTAGAAATTGCCGAGGATCGCGCCGGACACCGCGCTGTCGAGATCGGCATCGTCGAAAATGAGCAGCGGCGACTTGCCGCCCAGTTCCATGGTCACGTTCTTGATACCCTCCGCCGCCGCCGCATAGACCTTCCGCCCTGTCGGAACCGATCCGGTCAGCGAGACTTTGGCGACCCGTGGATCGCCGACCAGGGCCGCGCCCACGGCCCCGGCGCCCTGCACCACGTTGAAAAGCCCCGGCGGCAGGCCCGCCTCGTGGAGGATTTCCGCCACCTTGAGCGCCGACAGGGGCGTGGTTTCGGAGGGTTTGAAGACCATCGCATTGCCGCAGGCCAGCGCGGGCGCGGCCTTCCAGCAGGCGATCTGGGTCGGATAGTTCCAGGCGCCGATGCCGACGCAGACCCCAAGCGGCTCGCGCCGCGTATAGGCCCAGTCGCCGCCAGCAAGGGGGATGTGCTCGCCGGTCAGCGCCCCCGCCAGCCCGCCGAAATACTCGAGGGCGTCGGCGCCGGACGTGGCATCAGCCACCGAGGTTTCCTGATAAGGCTTGCCGGTGTCCCGGGTCTCCAGCACCGAAAGCGGATGGTTGCGCTCCCGCATCAAATCCGCCGCGCGGCGCAGGATACGGCCCCGTTCGGTGCCGGTCAGCGCGGCCCACGCCTTCTGCGCCACCTCCGCCGCCGACAGGGCCGCTTCGACGATCGCGGGCGTGGCCTCATGCAGCGTCGCGATCACCTCGCCGGTGGCGGGGTAGATCACGTCGAGCGGCGCGCCAGCCGTATCTTCGACATAGGCGCCGTTCACGAAATGGCTGGCCTCGGGCTGGGTCGGATAGGTGTCGGTCATGGGGCCTCGGTGGGAATTGAAGAACATGCGGCGAGTTCACGGTCGAGGGCAGCGAGGGCCTGAGCCATCGCCCTCTCGCCCATATCGTCGCTCCCTGAGAGCCCGACCCGCAGATAGAGCCCGTCGATCAGCGCCGCGATCCGGTCGGCGATCGAGGGCGCGGCGCGGCCCGCGAGGGGGCGGAGGTCGTGGACCAAATTGGAATGCAGCCGCTGCTGGTAGACGGTCAGGAGCCGCTGCGCCTCGGGACTTGTCTGGGCAAGCACGTAGAAATTGAGCCAGGCGGCGATGGTCTCGGGCCGGAAATTGGGCTGCGAGAAGCTCGCGCCGATCACCGCCTCGAGCCGCCCGCGCGGCCCCTCGACCCCGCGCAAAGCCGCCCGCACCTCACCCCCGAACACGGTTAGCGTATGGCGCATCGCGGCGAGAAAAATCTGCTCCTTGCCACCGAAGTAATGGTGCGCAAGGGCCGACGACATGCCCGCCCGCTTGGCGATCTGGCTCACGGTGATGTCGAGCGAGCCCGCCGCGCCGATCTCGGCGATGGTGGCTTTCACCAGCGCGTCGCGGCGTATAGGCTCCATTCCGAGCTTGGGCACGGGACCTCCTGAAGGGCTTGCCGAGCGAGACTATCCGGTCTTTTATTGACTGGTCAATCAAGAACAACAGGGAGACTTCATCCATGACCTTGCGGACCTCCATTTCCGCCCTCGCTCTGATCGCCGCCGCCGGCAGTGCCGCCGCCGATTGCGACACGCTCGTCTTCTCCGACGTGGGCTGGACCGACATCACCGCGACCACCGCGGCCACGACCCTGGTGCTCGACGCGCTCGGCTACGAGACCGACATCAAGGTGCTCTCGGTGCCCGTGACCTATACCTCGCTGGCCGAGGGCGACGTCGACATCTTCCTCGGCAACTGGATGCCGACGATGGAGGGGGACATCGCATCCTATCGCGAGGCCGGGACCGTGGACACGGTGCGCGCGAACCTCGAAGGGGCCAAGTACACGCTCGCGGTGAACTCTGTCGCGGCCGGGCTCGGGATCGCGAATTTCGCCGATATCGCGGCGCAGGCCGACGCGCTGGAGGCGGAGATCTACGGCATCGAGCCGGGCAATGACGGCAACCGGCTGATCATGGACATGATCGCGGCGGATGCCTTCGGCCTCTCGGGTTTCGAGGTGGTGGAAAGCTCCGAGGCGGGGATGCTTGCCCAGGTCGAGCGCGCCACCCAGCGCGACGAGCCCATCGTCTTCCTCGGCTGGGAACCGCATCCGATGAACGCCAATTTCGAGATGACCTACCTGGAAGGCGGGGATGACTGGTTCGGGCCCAATCTCGGCGGCGCCACCGTCTTCACCAATACCTCGGCCGGGTTCGTGGATGCCTGCCCCAATGTCGGGGCGCTCCTGCAGAATCTCGAATTCACCCTCGCGATGGAAAACGAGATCATGGGCGCGATCCTCAATGACGGCGAGGACCCGGACGATGCGGCGCGGGCCTGGCTCGCCGCCAATCCGGGTATCCTTGACGGCTGGCTCGACGGGGTCACGGCGAAGGATGGCGGCGACGCGAAGGCGGCGGTAATGGCGGCGCTGGAGTAGGTCACCGGGCGGGGACGCGCCGTCGACGGCGCGTCCGCAGCGTTCTCGAAAACGCTGGTAAGACCTTTCGAAAGGTCTTGTGGCCCGGTGGAGGTGTTCTCGCGGTTGCGACTTTGGCGGCACGGTGGAAGCCAGCGGGGCACCGCGTTTTCGAAAACGCGGATCAGACCTTTCGAAAGGTCTGACCCCGTCAGGCCGCCAACTCTCCCGCCAGGCCCTGTTCGATCAGCGTCACGGTCTCAGCGACGCCATAAAGCGCGATGAACCCGCCAAAGCGCGGACCCTGGCTGGCGCCCATCAGCACCTCATAGAGCGCCTTGAACCAGTCGCGGAGCGGCTCGAAGCCGTGCTCCTTTCCCACCGCGAAGACGAGGCTTTGCAGCTCCTCCGGGTCGGTGCCGCCGTCCCATGCGCCGAGCCGCGCCGCGAGGTCCTCCATCGCCGCGCGTTCCTTGGCGTCCGGCGCGCGGAACATCTTCGCGGGCTTCACGAAGTCGTTGTAGTAGCGCACCGCGAAACCCGCCGCCGCGTCGAGGTCCGGATGGCTCTCCGGCCCTGCCTCGGGCGCGTAGCGGCGGATGAAACCCCAAAGCGTCTCCTTGTCCTCGGCATGGCTGACGCTGGCGAGGTTCAGGAGCATCGCGAAGGACACCACCATGTTCGAGCCCGGCACATTGTGGCCGTGGATGTGGAAGACCGGGTTCGCCAGCCGCTGCGCCGGCTCCTGATCGGCATAGGCGCGGAGCTGCTGGTGGTATTCGTCAACCGCCTTCGGGATCACGTCGAAATAGAGCCGCTTGGCCGTCTTCGGCTTCTGGAACATGAAGTATTGCAGACTCTCAGGCGCGGCATAGGCCAGCCAATCCTCCATCGAGAGGCCGTTGCCCTTGGATTTGGAAATCTTCTGGCCGTGTTCGTCGTTGAAGAGTTCGTAGGTCAGGGTCTCGGGCGGGGTACGACCCAGGGCGCGGCAGATCTTGGTGGCCTGGGTCACAGAATCGATCAGGTCCTTGCCCGACATCTCGTAATCGACGCCCAAAGCCGCCCAGCGCATCGCCCAGTCCGGCTTCCACTGCATTTTTACGTTGCCGCCGGTGACCGGCACCTCGACCCGCTCGCCGTCCGGCTCTTCGTAGACGATCGTGCCCTTGGCCGGGTTCCGCTCCAGAGTCGGGACCTGGAGCACGTGGCCCGTCTTCGGGCTGACCGGCAGGAAGGGGGAATAGGTCGCGCGCCGCTCCTCGCCCAAGGTCGGCAACATGATCTCCATCAGCTTGTCGAACCGCTCCAGCGCGGTCAGCAGCATCTCGTCGAAGCGCCCCTCGCGGTAGTACTCGGTGGAGGAGATGAACTCGTACTCGAAGCCGTAGCCGTCGAGGAAGGCCCTGAGGCGCGCGTTGTTATGGGCCCCGAAGCTGTCGTGGGTGCCGAACGGGTCGCGCACCTTGGTGAGCGGCAGGTTCAGGTCCTCGGCCATCTGCGCCTGGTTCGGCACATTGCCCGGCACCTTGCGGAGACCGTCCATGTCGTCGGAAAAGCAGATCAGCCGGGTCGGGATATCCGAAATGACCTCGAAGGCCCGGCGCACCATCGTCGTGCGCGCCACCTCGCCGAAGGTGCCGATATGGGGCAGGCCGGACGGCCCGTAGCCGGTTTCGAAGAGCACGTTGCCCTTCTCCGGCGGCACTGTCTCATAGCGTTTCGCGATCCGGCGCGCCTCTTCAAAGGGCCAGGCCTTGGACGTCATCGCGGCGTCTCTGAGATCGGTCATCGGGGCTCTCCGGGATCGGGCGGCAGGGTGCCGCGCGATGTCCTATTGCCCGGCGCGGGCCCCGTCAATAAATCGGGGCCAAAGCCTGAAGGAGCTGCCCATGACCGAACCCGCCCCCCTGACGCCGCAGGACAGCCTTGCCGCGATCATGATCGCGGTGTCGGCGGCGGATGCCACGATCCGCACCTCGGAACTGGTGAAGATCACCAATATCGTGAACAACCTGCCGGTCTTCGCCGATTACGACGACCGCGACCTGACCCGGATGTCGCAGACCGTATTCGACCTTCTGGATCAGGAGGACGGGCTCGACGCGCTTTTCGGGCTGATCCGCGAGGGGCTGCCGGAGCGGCTCAATGAGACCGCCTATGCGCTGGCCTGCGATGTGGCCGCGGCGGATGGCACCATTGCCGAGCCCGAGGGCCGGATGCTCGAGGAAATCCGCTATGAACTCAATATCGACCGGCTCCACGCCGCCGCCATCGAGCGCGGGGCGCGGGCGCGGCACATGACTGTGTGAAACGTCCGCCGGTCGATCTGATCCGGCTCCCCCACTAAAAAGCACGCGCACCGGCTCTGGTGTGCCGCAAGCCGGGCATCGACAGACCGGGGGATGGCGATCCACCGGTTGAGCTATTGCGCTTTATGCCAGCCAAGCACTTCCCTTGCTCCGAGCTACGTACCCAGCCTCACCCAATCGCCAGCCCGCCCAAACGGTCTGTCGATGCCCGGCGCCTTCGGCTTGATTCCGGGCGGGGGCAGTTAGACCCTGAGCCTAAGCAACGCCCGCCTGGCTCCCGCGCGCTGTCCTACCCGACCGCGCTCAACCCCCAGCGCTGCAAGAGCACCTGTTGCAGCCTCCGGGCCCGGGCGGCGTAGCTGCGGGCACCGGCGGGCACTTCGTCGCCGCTGGCCTTGCCCGCGGCTCGGGCCGGCAGGTCGGCGGCGAAGAAGGCGAAGGCGAGCGGCACTCCGCGGGCCGTCGTGACGTACCCCGCCAACCCATTGACGAAATTGAGTGTTCCGGTCTTGGCGTGGACTTCGGCCGGATGGCCGGAAATCCGGTTGCCCTCCTCGTCGCGGAGCGGAATCGGCTTCAGGATCGGGCGCAGGACACGGTGGGTTTCGGGACGGGCAAGCATCCGGGCCATATCGATGGCCGAGATGCGGGACGTGTCCGTGAGGCCGGAATGATCGGCGAACTGCGCCCAAGTGCCGAAGGTCTCGCCGGCCCAATCGGCCATCAGCGCCGCAGAGGCCGCCTGATCCGGCACCGCGCCGCCCCGCGAGAGGGACGCGGCGAGGCCGAGCGCCTCAGCGGTCAGGTTGGTCGAGAAATTCAGCATATCGCGCGCCAGGGTTTCGAGCGGCGCGCTGTGATGGGTGGCGAGGACCGGTCCGTCGGGGATCACCGATGTCCGCTCCGGCGCGGGCAGGACGATGCCTCGGGCCCGGGCGAAAGTCCGCAGTACGTCGCCGGCATAGAGCGCCGGCTTGCGGACCGGCAGCCAGCGCGCCCCGCGCTCCCCCAGCGCCCGGCGGGCCACGGTCCATTCGTCGATGCCGCCGCCGTCGCGATAGGTGTAGATCGGGGTCTGCCGGTCGACGACGCTCATCCGGGCGATGCGAACCGCGGGGCGGTGGGCCTCGCTGCGGGCATCGAGAGTGACATCGTAGCCCGACCCGTTGCGCGCCCATTCGAAATGCACCCGGTTGAAATTGAGATTGAGGCCGGAGACCGAGGGGTTGTAGCCGAGATGGTCGAGCTGATCGGGCTCGATCTCCTCGCGGTAGGGCAGCGCGCCGCCATAGACGCGGAAGGCGCCGCGGACCTCGCGCAGACCGCCCTGGGCCAGGACCTCGGCGAGAGCCGCCACATCGTCGGTCACCAGCGTCGGATCACCGCCGCCGACAAGGATCAGATCGCCGTCGAGCACCCCGTCGCGGACCGGCGCGGAGGCGGTGATCCGGGTCTCGAACCGGTGCGCCGGGCCTAGGGCCGCGAGGGCGTAGTGCGCGGTGACGACCTTGGCCACGCTCGCCGGGGGTTGGGTGATCGCGCCGCGATGTTCTTCGATGAGGTCGCCGGTGCGCATATCGGCGAGCGCGAGGCCGACGATCCCGCTCAGCCCCGCCTCGGCCACCAGATCGGCGAGGCTCGGCCGCCCTTCCGGGCGGAGGCGCGTCGGTTCCGCAACGGCCGAACCGGGGCGCGCAACCGGGCGCAGAGAGCTGGGCGGCGCCTCTGCGAACGCGGCCCCGGCGATCGATCCCAGAAGCCCCGTCAGGGCGGCACGGCGGCTGAGATTGGGGCTCGGGCGGCGGCGCATGGCCGGACCCTAGCCAGCCGCAGGAGCCCAGGCAACGGCCCACATGGCGGGTTGAGCGGAATGTGAAAACGGTGGGATTTGGTGGAGCCTAGGGGAGTCGAACCCCTGACCTCTTGCATGCCATGCAAGCGCTCTCCCAACTGAGCTAAGGCCCCAAATCGACAAGCGGCTCTCTACGGGGCCGCCTGGCCGATATCAAGTCAAAAATCCGGGCCGGGCCCGGTCGATCATCGCGTCAGTCGTCGCTGTCGCTGCCCGGCACATCGGCGATGTCGTCGAGCGAGACGGTATCGTCGTCGTCATCGTCCTCCAGCACATCGTCACCGAGATCGACGTCGCTGTCATCGTCGTCGTCATCCTCCAGCACCAGTTCGTCGTCCTCGCTCTCCTCGGCCTTGAGCTTCTTGGTCTGGGCGTCTTCGGGATCGGCGACCATGGTCCGGGTCTTGCCGGTATCGAGGGTCACCACCTCGCCGGTATAGGGGGAAATAATCGGATCGGCGTTGAGGTCGTAGAAGCGTTTGCCGGTCGTGGGGCAGACGCGCTTGGTTCCCCATTCTTCCTTGGGCATCGTTGGTCCTTTGGGCTTCTTCGCAGGCTTGCGGCGGATCGCGCTCCCCTGCCATATGCGGCCTGCCCTGTCAAAAGCAAAGGGGCACGGCAGGAGGCGGATATGGGACGGCATGTCCTTAACGGCAACCCCCCGGTGGAGATCGTGCTGCGCCGCTCGGCGCGGGCGCGTCGGATGAGCCTGCGCGTCTCCCAGCTCGACGGGCGGGTGACCCTGACCGTGCCGCGCTTCGTGAGCGAGCGGAAGGCGCTCGGCTTCGCCCGGGAGCGGGAGGCTTGGCTGCGCGGCCATCTGGCCGACCTGGCGACGGCACGACCGGTGGCCATCGGCGGCACGGTGCCGTTCGAGGGCCGCGAGATGCCTCTTGTGGCGGGGCCGGGCCGGGGCGTGCGGCTGCGTCAAGGGGTGTTGGAGGTACCGCCGGATCGAACCGGACCGCGGCTGGAAGCCTTCCTCAAGGCTACGGCGCGGGACCGGTTGGCGGCGGCCTCGGACCGCTATGCGGGCCTGCTAGGGCGGTCCTACGGGAAGATCATCCTGCGCGACACACGCTCGCGCTGGGGGTCCTGCTCGTCGAAAGGCGATCTGATGTTCTCCTGGCGGCTGATCATGGCGCCGGCGGAGGTCCTCGATTACGTCGCAGCGCATGAGGTCGGCCATCTGGAGGAGATGAACCACTCCCCGGCCTTCTGGGCCGTCGTCGCGCGGCTCTTTCCGGAGCACCGCCGCTGCCGCGACTGGCTGGCGGAGAACGGCCCGGACCTGCACAGGATCCGGTTCCGGGATTGACCGGCGGGGCGGGCGTGATCACACTTCCCCCATGCTGATGCAGAAGCCCCATGGCGAGCAGACCGGCGCCGCCCATGACCGCATCTACCGGGCGCTGCGGGCGCGGATCATGCATGGCGAGATGCAGCCGGGCGAGGCGCTGACCCTGCGCGGGATCGGGCGCGAATTCGGCGTCTCCATGACGCCGGTGCGCGAGGCCCTGCGGCGACTGACGGCGGAGGGAGCGTTGTCGCTCAGCGCTTCGGGCCGGGTCTCGACGCCGGAACTGACGAATGAACGGATCGAGGAGCTGGCCTCGATCCGGGCGCTTCTGGAGCCGGAATTGTCGAGCCGCGCCCTGCCTCGGGCCCATCCGGCGCTGATCGACCGGCTCTCGGACATCAACGGCACGGTCGGGCAGGCCATCGCACGGCAGGATGCGCCGGGCTATATCCGCGCCAATCTGGACTTTCACCGCACGCTCTACCTGCGCGCCCAGGCCCCGGCGATGCTGGCCCTGACAGAGACGGTCTGGCTGCAACTGGGCCCCACGATGCGGGCGCTCTACGGCAGGCTGAAACGCGCCGATCCCCCGCAGCACCACAAACGCATCCTCGCCGCTCTTCGGGCCGGGGACGAGCCGGGGCTGCGGCTCGCGGTGCGGGCGGATGTGACTCAGGGCCTACGGCTTCTGAAAGGGTAAGACCGGCAGGGGCGGTTGCGGCCGGGAACGTCGCGGACCACGCAGGTCGACCTCCCGGCGGCGCACCGGGTTCGGCCATATTTCTCGCACGTTTGTCTGATAACGGTAGCCGAGCGTACATACGGGGATGACAAGAGTGGCCCGGCGTCGATCCAAAACGAACCTCCCCGCTCCGTTTCTCAAGCGTCTGATGATCCTTGACGAAAGAATGGCGGGCCGGGCCGGCTATCCTTTCGATCTTCCATGGCTCAGGGACGAGGATTTTGACCTCCAGTTCACGACGCCCGTCACGATCCTCGTGGGCGAGAACGGAACCGGCAAATCGACCCTCATCGAAGCCATCGCCGCGCTCAGCGGATATGACGAGGCCGGCGGCGGCAAGGGCTATCGTCCCGTCGATCACTCGAACGCCATCGACAAGAGCGGCGCCGGTCTTGCCGAGGTTCTGCGGGCCGGCTGGCTGCCCAAGGTCACGACCGGCTGGTTCTTTAAGGCGGAGACGTTCTTTTCCGTCGCTCGGTATCTGGACGAGGCAAGGAGCCCAACCGCCGACTTTCTGTCCTGGAGCCATGGCGAGGGGTTTGTCCGGTTCTTCGAGGAGCGGATGTCCCGGCAGGGCATCTACTTCATGGACGAGCCGGAGAGCGCTCTTTCCCCGAAACGTCAGTTGGAGCTGCTGCGCATTCTGTGGCGCATCCAGGAGAGCGCTGTCTCGCAAGTCATCATGGCGACCCATTCCCCGATCCTGATGGCGGTGCCGAATGCACGGGTCTTGCAGATCACGCGCCTCGGTATTGCAGAGGTGGATTACCGCGAGACGCCGCACTTCAAGCTCTATCGATCCTTCACGTCAGACCCAGAGGAGTTCATTGCCGAGGCTATTCGGGACGGGGACCAAAGCCAGTTCTGACGCAGGACCATGGCATCTGTGCAACATCGGCGGGCGTCGGCGCGCTGAGGCAATCGTACCTAACCCAGGACCTCGTCGCAGAGCGGGCTGTCGCCGTCTTCGAGGCCCTCTATCACGTCGAAATGGTGGCGGTCGGGCTCCACGACATGGCCGCAGCCCCAGGCTTCGGCAAGCCCACGGGCCTGATCGAGGAAGGCCGGGCGTTCGTCGGCGCCGACCCAGACGGTGACCGGCACATCGCGGCGTTCGAGGCGGGCCGGGCTTTCGCGGGACGCGAGATCGGCGTCGATCCCTAGATCGGTGTTCATCGAGGTTCGCATCAACGGCTCAAGGTCGGCGATGGGGGAGATCGGGACGACTTTCGCGATCCGGTCGGCGCAGGCCAGCTCGATATCGGTGCAGGCCATCCGCGCCACCAGATGCCCGCCCGCCGAATGTCCGACGAGCCTTACCGGTCCCGGGACACGGGCCGCTGCGGCATCCACCGCCCGGGCGATCTGCCGGGTGATCTCGTCGATCCGCACCGTCGGGCAGAGGTCGTAGGACGGCATCGCCACGCACCAGCCGCGCGCCACCGCGCCGGCGGCCAGATGCGACCAGAACGACTTGTCGAACTTCAGCCAGTAGCCACCATGGACGAAGACGACGAGCCCGCGCGAGAGACGCGTCGGGTGGAAGATGTCGAGGGTCTGACGAGGGCTCTCGCCGTAGAGCAGGTCGAGCTCCGCCACCGCCCCGGCACGGAATTCGGCCGCCCGTTCGGCCCAGCTTTCGGGATAGTCCTCGCCGCCCGGGATGTAGGCGGCGTTCGCGTAGGCGTCGTCGAGCTCCATGCCTCCTCCTCGGCGCGACAATCCGCTGGACGCCGGGATGTGGCAAGCCCATCTTGCGCGCGACACGGCAGGGGAGGCCCGCAGATGCTCGACGAGACCACCGACCTCAAGGCGATGCTGCGCGACCCGGCGCTCCTCTGCGACAAGGCTTATGTGGCAGGCGATTGGGTCGGGGCCGACAACGGCGCAACCTTCGAGGTGACGAACCCGGCGCGGGGCGATGTCATTGCCCATGTGCCCGATCTCGGACGGGCCGAGGCGGCCCGGGCCATCGCCGCCGCCGAGGCCGCGCAGCGGGACTGGGCGGCGCGGACGGCGAAAGACCGGGCCGGCGTGCTCCGGCGCTGGTACGAGCTGATGCTGGAGAACCAGAACGACCTGGCCCTGATCATGACCGCCGAGCAGGGCAAACCTCTGGCCGAGGCGCGGGGCGAGGTGGCCTATGGCGCCAGTTTCGCCGAGTGGTTCGCCGAGGAGGCCAAGCGCATCTATGGCGAGACGATCCCCGGGCATCAGCCCGACAAGCGCCTGACGGTGATCCGCCAGCCGGTGGGGGTGGCTGCGGCGATCACGCCGTGGAACTTTCCGAACGCGATGATCACCCGCAAGGCGGCGCCGGCCCTCGCCGCGGGCTGCGCGATGGTGGTGAAACCGGCCGAGGCGACCCCGCTCTCCGCCCTTGCGCTGGCGGTGCTGGCGGAGCGGGCCGGGGTGCCGGCGGGGCTCTTTTCCGTGCTGACCGCCGCCGAGGGCGCGCCGATTGGCCAGGAGTTCTGCGAGAACCCGGTGGTGCGGAAGCTGACCTTCACCGGGTCCACCGAAGTGGGCCGCATCCTGCTGCGCCAGGCCGCCGATCAGGTGAAAAAGGTGTCGATGGAGCTGGGCGGCAACGCCCCCTTCATCGTCTTCGACGACGCCGATCTCGACGCGGCGGTCGAGGGCGCCATCGCCTGCAAGTTCCGCAATAACGGCCAGACCTGCGTCTGCGCGAACCGCATCTATGTGCAGTCCGGGGTCTATGATGCCTTTGCGGAGAAGCTGACCGCCGCCGTTGCGGCGCTCCGAGTGGGCGACGGGCTGTCGGACGGCACCGATCTCGGGCCGCTGATCGAGCCCGCGGCACTCGACAAGGTGCAGGCCCATCTGGACGACGCCCTTGCGAAAGGCGGACGGGTCTTGACCGGAGGCCGGCCTCACGATCTCGGCGGGCTCTTCTTCGAACCGACGATCCTGGCGGGCGCAACGCCTAAGATGCTGGTCTCCACCGAAGAGACCTTCGGCCCCTTCGCGCCGCTCTTCCGGTTCGAGGACGAGGCCGATGTGATCCGGCTCGCCAACGACACGATCTTCGGCCTCGCCTCCTATTTCTATGCCCGGGATATCGGCCGGGTGGCGCGGGTGGCGGAGGCCCTCGAATACGGGATCGTGGGGGTGAATACCGGGATCATCTCGACGGAGGTGGCCCCCTTCGGCGGGGTCAAGCAATCCGGGCTCGGCCGCGAAGGCTCGCGCCATGGGATCGAGGAATTCCTGGAGATGAAGTATATCTGCACGAGCGTCTAAGCTCTCGACGGAGGTCCGATGACCTATCCGCCGCTCAATACGCTGAAACCCGTGGCAGAGGATATCTGGCTCATCGACGGGCCGGCGATCCGGTTCCTTGGGCTGCCGTTCTCGACTCGGGCGACGGTGGTGCGCCTCTCGGATGGCGGGCTCTGGGTGCATTCGCCGACCGAGCTGACCGACGCTTTGCGAGCGGAGATCGACGCCCTTGGGCCGGTCCGGCACCTGATCGCGCCGAACTGGCTGCACTATGTCTGGGTCGCGCCCTGGCAGGCCGCTTATCCGGACGCGCTGTCCTGGGCCGCACCGGGGGTTGTGGCGCGGGCGGCGAAGAAGGGGGTGACGCTGCGCTTCGACCGGGACCTTGGCGACGAGGCACCGTCGGAATGGGACGGTCAGATCGCGCAGATGATCGTGCGGGGTCCGGCCCATAGCGAGGCGGTGTTCTTTCACGGGCCGAGCCGCACGCTGATCCTTACCGACCTGATCGAGAACTTCGAGACAGACCGGATGGCGTGGTGGCAACGCCCGATTGTCTGGGTTGCCGGGATCGCCGACCCCGACGGCAAGATGCCGATCGACATGGCGATGAGTTTTTCCTTTCACCGCAGGTATTTGCAGGGCCGCATCCAGCAGATGATCGACTGGGCGCCGGAGCGGGTGATCCTCTCCCATGGGCGCTGGTACGAGCGCGATGGAGTCAAAGAACTGGAACGCGCCTTTCGGCGGGTCCTGCCGCGGGATGCCGGCGAGATTAACCCGAAGAGCCTCGAGGCACGTATCAGACGTATCGAGGCACAACGGGGGAGGCCGAAATGATCCGCATTCTTGTCGTCTGCATGGGGCTCCTCTTCGCCTCCCATCCGGCCACCGCGCAGGACAACAGCGCCATCGAGACCGTCATCGGAACCCAGCTTCGGGCCTTCAACGACCGCGATGTGGAGACCGCCTGGAGCTTCGCCAGCCCGGCGATCAAGGGGATGTTCGGGACGCCAGAGAATTTCGGCGTGATGGTGGAGCGCGGCTATCCGATGGTCTGGACCAATTCCGACGCCCAGTTTCTGGAACTCAGGGAGATCAGCGGCCGGCTCTGGCAGAAGGTGATGATCCGCGATGCCGCGGGCGGGCTCCATATCCTCGACTATCAGATGGTCGAGACACCCGACGGCTGGCAGATCAATGGCGTTCAGATCCTGCCCGCACCCGATGTGGGCGCCTGACTGCGCAGCACCTTTCTAACGCCGGCAACCCCCACCGAACGGTGGCCTCAGGGGCTCTTTAGGGCGCCCTGATACCCCTTCTTGCCATCCGGACGACGCGCGCCCGGTGGACTGGATCGATATGCGCCGGGCGCCGGGCCCCCCGCCCCGCATCGGCCGAGAGGGGATAGCATGAACAAGGCGATTACCGACGGGCTGGTCCTGATGCCGCCCGCCTTTGCGGATGGGCTCGATGTCTGGTCGAGCGGCGACGGCACCCCGGGCTCGGACACCTATGCCGGGTCCGGCACCGGCGCCTTCGTCCCGGCGGATCAGGATTTCGGCGGCTGTCTCGAAGTCGTCAAGGCACAGTCGGTCACGCGGGTGCGCTATATGGGCGAAACACCGATCCTGCCGGGCTGCTATCTCCAGGTCACTGTCCGGATCAAGGCGGTGGCCGGCGCCCTGCCCTCTGTCCGCATCTCCGGCTGGCCGGGCGGCGCCGGCGGGACCAAGGTCAACGGCCTGCCGGAGTTCGCCGAGTCCGTGGCGCTGACCAGCTACGGCGATGTCGTCGAGGTCCGCGCGATCATCGGCACCGGCGACCGGACCGGGGTCGACATGACCTGGACCGGAGCGCTCTACGGGTATATCGGGCTCGACCTGACCGGCCCGAATGGCGGCGTCGTGCGGATCGACGACATCTCGATCGAGGATGTGACCGGTGTCTTCCTGCGCGATCTCCTCGGCTTCGTCGATGTCCGGGACTACGGTGCCAAGGGCGATGGCACCACGAACGATGCCGATGCCTTCGAGGCGGCGGACGCGGATGCCAATGGCCGCACCGTCCTGGTCTCAGACGGCACCTACCTGCTGGCCAACAATGTCAGCATGCAAAGCGAGGTGAAGTTCGCCGGCCAGGTGGTGATGCCCGACAGCGCGCGGCTCATCCTGCGCCGCAACTTCGACTATCCGTCCTATCTCGACGCCTTCGGCGGCGACGAGGACATGGCGTTCCGCAAGGCGTTTCAGGCGCTGCTGAATTTCACCGATCACGAATCCCTCGATCTCGAAGGCCGGCGTATCCGGCTCCAGGGGCCGCTCGACATGCAGGCGGTGGAGGGCACCAAGACCCAGTTCGCGGTCCGCCGGGTGATCCGCAACGGCCAGTTCGAGCCGCAGGCGGGGCCGGCCTGGGATCCGGACGTCGTCACCTCCCAGGCGACCTATGCGCCGGCCTCGCCGACGACGCTGAGCAATGTCGCCAACATCGCCAATATCCAGCGCGGCAGCCTGATCGAGGGCAATGGCGTGGGCCGCGAGGTCTATGTGCGGGAAGTCAATGTCGGCGCGGGCTCCCTCACGCTCAGCCAGCCGCTCTACGATGCCGAGGGCACCCAGACCTTCACCTTCACCCGCTTCAAATACATGCTGGATTTCAGCGGCTTCAACGACCTGAGCCAGTTCGTGATCTCGGATGTCGAGTTCCAGTGTTCCGGCCATGCGAGCGGCATCATGCTGGCGCGGCAGGGCAATACGTTCCATCTGCGCGACTGTTTCATCACGCGGCCTCGCGACCGCGGCCTGACCTCCATCGGTGGCGGTTGTCAGGGGATGATGATCGACCGCTGCAACTTTCAGTCGAACGAGATGCCGCTACGGGTCCAGGACCGCTCCACCATCGCGTTTAACTGCAACGCCAACGACGTGAAGATCCGCGACAACCGCACCGCGCTCTTCAAGCATTTCTGCGTGATCGGCGGCTCGGGGAGCACGATCGTCGGCAATCACTGGTTCCACGGTGATAGCGAGACCGACGGCGTGCGGCTCGGCGGGATCATCTTCACGATCCCCAACGTCAAGTCGATCGTGACCGGCAATTACGTCGACAACAACTTCATCGAATGGACCAATGAGCACAGCGCCGATCCCGCGCTCGGCGAGCAGTTCTCCTTTGGCGGGCTGACGATCACCGGCAACATCTTCACGACCAACGACGTGGCCGACTGGTTCAACTTCATCGTGGTGAAGCCCTATGGGCCGGGCCACTATCTCAACGGGTTCAGTTGCGTCAGCAACGTCTTCCGCTCGATCAACGGCTTCATCGACCGGGTAGAGAGCGTGGACACCACATTTGCCGATCTCGACTACGGGCGGATGCGGCACGTCACCTTTGAAGGCAACGTGTTTCACGCGGTGCGCGACGAGATCGCCAACCCGGTCAGCGTGGTCCTCGAGGAGACCGTGCCGGAGCGGGTCTGGGTCTCGGATCCGTTGGTCAATCTGCCATTCGGCGGCAGGGTGCGGACCATCGAGACCTGCCATCCCGATGGCCGCGTCGCCGACGAGTTCGACGAGGCGGTCTATGACGCGCCCTGGCTCGATCCGGAGTTCGGGCCGGACCGCGACCAGTTCCGCGTGGTCTGGCGCGTGCCCACGACCGGCAGGGTGCGGGCCCGGGTGCGGATCGACAATCCGCTCTGATCCGTCCGACATTCGATCAGAGGGTGCCGATTTCGGCGCCCTCTTGCCCATTAATTGGGCAGTGGGGAAAGAAGGCCGGCGCCAGAATCTGGACAGCGATCCGGGGGACTGTCAGGCCGAGCATCCCCCGGCCATGATGGTCCGACCTTCGCGACCCGGACATTGCCGCCATCACCTTCTCCAACCCGATCACCCGGACCGCCGCGACGCCCGTCCGGCCGCCCCGCGCCCGCGGGACGCTGAGCCTTTCAGCCCGCGCGGACCGGACCTCTGGCCGAACCCGGATCGCCGCCTTCCGCACCTCAGGCTCTCTGAAGGGGCTGTTTCCCCAGGGGAGCACCGACTGCCTCCAGATCGTCGCTTTGAACACTGCCGGGGGCATGACCGGGGGTGACCGGTTCGACGTGGCGCTTGGGGCGCAGGACGACGCCCATGTTCTGTTCACGACCCAAGCCGCGGAGCGGGGCTACCGTGCGCCGGGGCAGGAACCGGGTCGAGCCTCCCTTACATTGGCGGCTTCGCAGGGGGCCCGGATCGACTGGCTGCCCCAGGAGACGATCCTTTATGACGGTGCCCGTTTGCACCGCCGGATCGAAGCCGATCTGGCAGGCGACGCGCGGCTGCTTCTGGTGGAACCTATCGTATTCGGCCGCATGGCGATGGGCGAGAGCTGTCGGTCCGGGGCGCTCGTCGATCAATGGCGCGTGCGGCGCGACGGGCGGCTCATCTTTGCCGACGCGCTGCGGATCGGCGGCGATATCGCCGGGTTGCTCGACCGGACCGCCATTGGTGTTGGTGCGCGGGCCATGGCGACACTGCTCCATGTCGGGCCCGACGCCGCGGCTCTGGCGAAGACGATCCGGCCGCCGGCCCCCTCCGGCGCCGCCCTGATCGCGGATGACATTCTTCTCGTCCGGTTGCTGGCCGCTGATGGGTTTGCCCTTCGGCGGAGCCTCGTGCCTCTCGTGGAGCGGCTGAGCGGGCGGCCCGTTCCGAAGGTCTGGAGATTATAGACGATGCAGCTCACCCCCCGGGAAAAGGACAAACTCATTGTCGCGATGGCGGCGGAAGTGGCGCGCAGGCGGCTCGCCCGCGGCGTCAGGCTGAACCACCCCGAAGCCATCGCGCTCATTACCGACGCGGTGGTCGAGGGCGCGCGGGACGGCCGTTCCGTGGCGGACCTGATGCAGGCGGGGGCCGAGGTGGTGAGCCGCGATCAGGTGATGGAGGGCGTGGCCGAGATGATCCACGAGGTACAGGTCGAGGCGACGTTTCCGGACGGGACCAAGCTAGTGACGGTCCATGAGCCGATCCGATGAGCGGGTCGGAAGAACAGGAGCATGCGATGATCCCTGGAGAGGTAATGACCGCCGAGGGTGACCTGGAACTGAACGCGGGCGCCGAAGCGGTGACCCTGATGGTCGCCAATACCGGCGACCGCCCGGTCCAGGTCGGCTCGCATTACCATTTCGCCGAGGCCAATGCGGCGCTCGATTTCGACCGCGAGGCAGCCCGTGGACGCCGCCTCGACATCGCAGCGGGGACCGCTGTACGGTTTGAGCCCGGGCAGCGGCGCGAGGTGGCATTGATCCCCATCGGAGGCGCGCGGCGCATCTACGGGTTCAATCAGAAGGTCATGGGGGAGCTCTGACAATGCCGCGCGGAACCGATGACGACACCCCAGGAACCGTCTCGGATCGATCCCCTCAACGGTGGCCCGGGCGCCAGTCGGACGATGTGGCCGCGGCGGCTGATCATGCCGATGCAGCGCGCATTGAGGCCGAGATGGATGACGGTGAAGCGGACAGCGCGGCGGACCGCTGGCCGGCAACCACCGTCGAAGCGCTGAATGACTACCTCTCCACCGGCATCCACAAGGTCAACGGGTGGTGTGTTCCGCAGCTCTGGCAGTCGATCTGGCCCCTCGCCCTGGAGATCGGACCGGGACCCGTCGCGGAGATCGGCGTCTTTGAGGGCAAGTTCTTGATCGGGCTGTGCAAGACCTTCGACGCCGCGGGTCGGTTCGATGCGATCGCGCTCGACGTCTTTGACATGCAGGAATTCAATCTCGATGGCGCCGGCGTCGGAAAGAAGGACATCTTGGCGTCCAACATCGAAGCTCACGGCCTGGACAAAGGCGCCTTGCATTGCGTTGAGGTCGATTCGCTGACCCTGAGATCGCGGGAGGCACAGGAGTTCTGCGAGCGATATGGCCGCGTCGCGTTCTTTTCGGTGGATGGCTGCCACGAAGTCGTTCACACCGTGCGGGACATCGAATTCGCGATGGAGGTCACCGAAAACAACGGCCTGATCGCGGTCGATGATTACACCAATCCGAATTGGCCCGGAGTGCAGGAGGCCATCGCGCGGATGTATCTGATGCGGTCCTATGCCTTCGTGCCGCTTGTCGTGACGTGCAACAAGCTCCTGCTGTGCAGCCTTTCCTATCACGCCAAGTACTTGAAGGTGATCGAAAACTACCTCCGGGCCCATCACGAGACGACCCGGTTCAAACGGGTCACCCGTTTTGGGTTCCCGACCTTGACGGTCCAGCCGAACCTCCAGACCTGGACCGACCTCGCGATGCCAGACTGACCGGCGCGCGACGAACCGGACCCTCCGGCTGGACAAGCGATCTCGAAAGGACCCTTGAATGCCCACCCCCATCTCCCGCGCCGACTATGCCGCCATGTTCGGGCCTACCACCGGCGACAAGGTTCGGCTCGCCGATACGGATCTGATCATCGAGGTCGGGCAGGACTTCACCACCTATGGCGAGGAGGTGAAGTTCGGTGGCGGCAAGGTGATCCGCGACGGGATGGGGCAGTCTCAGGCCACGCGGGCCGAGGGCGCCGTCGATACCGTCATCACCAACGCGCTCATCGTCGACTGGACCGGGATCGTGAAGGCGGACGTGGGACTCAAGGACGGGCGGATCGCCAAGATCGGCAAGGCCGGGAACCCCGATACCCAGCCGGGCGTCGATATCGTCACCGGCCCCGGCACCGAGGCCATCGCGGGCGAGGGCAGGATCCTGACCGCCGGGGGCTTTGATAGCCATATCCACTTCATCTGCCCGCAGCAGATCGAGGATGCGCTCCATTCCGGCCTGACCACCATGCTCGGCGGCGGCACCGGGCCCGCGCACGGCACCCTCGCCACCACCTGCACGCCGGGCCCCTGGCATATCGGGCGGATGCTCCAGGCGGCGGATGCCTTTCCGATGAACCTCGCCTTCGCGGGCAAGGGCAATGCCTCGCTCCCCGCCGCGCTGGAGGAGCAGATCAAGGGCGGCGCCTGCGCCCTGAAGCTGCATGAGGATTGGGGCACGACCCCGGGCGCCATCGATTGCTGCCTCTCGGTGGCGGACGCGATGGACGTGCAGGTGATGATCCACACCGACACGCTGAACGAGAGCGGGTTCGTCGAGAACACCGTCGCGGCGATGAAGGGCCGCACGATCCACGCCTTTCACACCGAAGGCGCGGGCGGCGGTCACGCCCCGGACATCATCAAGATCTGCGGCGACGCCAATGTGCTGCCGTCCTCGACCAACCCGACCCGACCCTTCACGGTCAACACGGTGGACGAGCATCTCGACATGCTCATGGTCTGCCACCACCTCGACAAGTCGATCCCAGAGGACGTGGCCTTCGCCGAAAGCCGCATCCGGCGCGAGACCATCGCGGCAGAGGATATCCTGCACGACATGGGCGCGTTTTCGATCATCGCGTCGGACAGCCAAGCCATGGGCCGCGTGGGGGAGGTCATCATCCGCACCTGGCAGACCGCCCACAAGATGAAGGTGCAGCGCGGGCAACTGCCGGAGGAGACCGGCGAGAACGACAATCTGCGGGTGCGCCGCTACGTGGCGAAGTACACGATCAACCCCGCCATCGCCCACGGGATTTCCCACGAGATCGGTTCCATCGAGGAAGGCAAGCGCGCCGATCTGGTGCTCTGGAACCCGGCCTTTTTCGGGGTGAAGCCGGAGATGGTGCTGATCGGCGGCACCATCGCCATGGCCCAGATGGGCGATCCGAACGCCTCGATCCCGACGCCACAGCCGGTCTATTCCCGGCCGATGTTTGGCGCCTTCGGGCGGTCCGTGGAGAACTCCGCCGTGACCTTCGTCAGCGAAGCGGCCCAGTCCGAGGGGATCGGCACCACCCTCGGCCTCGCCAAGGAAACCCTTGCCGTCAGGAACACCCGCGGCATCGGCAAGACCGACCTGAAGCTGAATGACGCCCTGCCGGAGATGGAGGTGGACCCGGAAACCTACGAGGTCCGCGCCGACGGCGAACTCCTGACCTGCGAGCCGGCGGAGGTGTTGCCGATGGCCCAGCGCTATTTCATGTTCTGAGACGAGTGAATTGCATCATCGGCAATGCTGCATTGCAGAAAGGGTGGTTACATGACAGATTCTACGCACTATTCTGAAGACCATGGGAGGAAACCGACCCGAACGGAGGTTTCCAATGGCACTTCACGACACCGACCTGAGCCTGCCCCCGCGCCTGCGGCAGCGGATCGACCAGTTCTTCGCGGGGCTTGGTCAGGGCTTCAACGCCTATATCGAACGGCGCTCGCGGATGGACGAGATCGAGGCGCTGAATGCACTCAGCGACGAGGAGCTGCTGAAGCGCGGCATAAGGCGGGACGACATCCCGCGCTACGTCTTCCGCGACATCACGGGCGTCTGAGCCCCGTCGCCAAAGGGCTGGCGGGGGCGCTCCTGAGCCTCCTGCCGGCCGCCACCCTGGCCTGCCCCACCGCCGCCGACCTCGCCGGCGGCATCCGGCTCTCTTTCGACGACGGCGGGACGGAGATCTATACCGGTCGGGAAAACGGCGTGATCCGGGTCGATGGCAGCTATGACGACGATCCCACCTACCGGTACGAGCTTGGCCAGGGCAGCTACCTGCTCTCCAGCATCGACATCGTCGACGGCGCGCCGGATCTCGGCACGCGGGTGACCTACAGCTACCCGATGCCGGCAGCGGAGATGCCCGCGATCGCGCCCGCGCAGCGCTGGCAGCTCGATGTCGTTTCGGCCAGCACCGACGGGGTGTTCCCGGAAGGCCAGAGCTACGCGACCAGTGAGGAGCGCAGCGTCAGTATTGGCGGCTGCGAGTACCGGGCCATCGATATGATCATCGCCTATGACGACGACAGCCAGTCGACGGACGGCCTCGTCTTCCTGCCAGACCTGGGCTTCGGTTTCCTCGCCTGGTTCGAGGATAGCGACGGCCGCAGCACCTATACGCCGGTCGAGATCGGGGCGGTGCAGTGAGCGACCTGCCCGTGGCGCGCGACTTGGTGCGGGCGGCCGGGGGCCCGGCGGCGGACCGGATCGCCCTGACCTATGAGGGGCGCTTTCTGCGCCGCAAGCGGCTGGTGGCCGAGGGCGGGCTGGCCTTTCTGGTCGATCTGGCGCGCACCGCCTCGCTGGAGGATGGAGATGCCTTCGTGTTCGAGGACGGTCGCCGCATCGCTGTGGCTGCGGCGCCGGAGCCGCTCCTGGAGGTGACGGGGGAGGGTCTCGCACGCCTCGCCTGGCATATCGGCAACCGTCATGCGCCCTGTCAGATCGAGGCCGACCGCCTGCTGATCGCCCCGGACCCGGTGCTGCGCGACATGCTGGTGCGGCTCGGCGCCGAGGTCCGGGAGGTGACTGAGCCCTTCACCCCCGAAGGCGGCGCCTATGGCGAAGGCCGCACCCATGGCCACAGCCATTCCCACGACCACGGGTCCTCCCACGATCACGGCCATGCGCACTGAGGCGCTGCTGACCCTCGCGCAATGGCTCTCGCCGAGCTATCCGGTGGGCGGCTTCGCCTGGTCTCACGGGCTCGAAGCGGCGGTGGCGGCTGGCGCGGTGACGGACGCGGCGACCCTGGAGGGCTGGCTGAGCGATCTCTTGCGGCACGGCACGGGGCGCAACGATGGGATCCTGCTCAAGGCCGCCTATGAGGCGGAGCCGGAGTCTCTCTCGGACCTCGCCGATCTTGTCGCAGCGCTCGCCCCTTCGGCAACCCGCCGGGCGGAGACCTGCGAACAGGGCACGGCCTTCGCGCGGACGACCCGTGCGGCCTGGGGCCTCGACCTGCCCGACCTGCCCTACCCCGTCGCCGTGGGCCGCGCGGCACGGCTTGCCGACCTGCCGCTGGAACCCGTCGCTCAGCTCTACGCGCAATCCATGGTCTCGAACCTGATCCAGGCCGCCCTGCGCCTGATGCCGCTGGGCCAGACCGCGGGCGCCGAAATCCTGGCGCGGCTCTCAAGTGTCGTCGCGGATGTGGTCGGAGACGCCCTGACCTGCGACCTCGACGACCTCGGCGGCTGCGCATTCGCCATCGACACGGCGGCGATGCGCGGGCAGGCCCTTGAGCCCAGGATTTTTCGGTCGTGACTATTCTGGCCTTCGGTCTGTCCTGCATCCTCGTGGTGATCGCCGCCATCCACCTGCTCTGGGCGCTCGGATACTGGTGGCCGCTCCATGACAAGGCGCGCCTTGCCCGGGCCGTGGTCGGCACGAAGGGCATTGAGTCCATGCCCGGCGCCGTGCCGACCTCGCTGGTCACCGTCGCCCTGCTCTTCGCGGCCGCCTGGCCGTGGTTTCCGGAGAGCGGGTTGCGCTCCGCCGGGCTGCTGCTGCTGGCCCTCGTCTTCCAGGCCCGAGCGCTCGCCGCCTATGCCCCGCCATGGAAGCGGATGAGCCCGGAACAGCCCTTCCGCCGCCTCGACGAGACCCTCTATGGGCCCCTCTGCATCGTCCTCGGCCTCGGCTTCATGCTTCTGTTCGGAGTGAGCCTCACATGACACGATCCCCCAACGGCCCCCTGCGCGTGGGCATCGGCGGCCCGGTGGGCGCCGGCAAGACCACGCTGACCGCCCGCCTCGCCGAGGCGCTGAAGGACGAGGTCAGCCTCGCGGTCATCACCAACGACATCTACACCGAAGAGGATGCCGAGGCGCTGATGCGGATGCAGATCCTCCCCGGCGAGCGGATCCGGGGCGTGCAGACCGGCGGCTGCCCCCATACCGCGATCCGCGAGGATGCCTCGATCAACCTCGCCGCCGTGGCGGAGATGCAGGCGAAACTGCCGGACCTAGAGCTGATCCTGATCGAGAGCGGCGGCGACAACCTTTCGGCCACCTTCTCGCCGGAACTGGCGGACCTCACCCTCTATGTGATCGACGTGGCGGCGGGGGAGGAAATCCCGCGCAAGGGCGGCCCGGCGATCACCCGGTCGGATGTGCTGATCATCAATAAGACCGATCTTGCGCCCCATGTCGGCGCCTCGCTCGAGGTGATGGCGCGGGATGCGGCGCGGATGCGGGGCGACGGACCGGTCGTCTTCGCCCGGCTGAAGGCCGGGGAGGGGGTCGAGAAGATCGTCGGCCATATCCGCGAGATCGGCGGCCTCTGAGCGCGCAAGGGCTTTCGAAAGCCCTTACCAGAGATTTCGAAATCTCTGGCCGCGCGGTTCGAATGCAGAGAACCGGACCGAGGGCGCGGAGATCGCTGGCCTCCGGGCGGGCAAAGGGCTTTCGAAAGCCCTTGTCAGAGATTTCGAAATCTCTGACTCACTCCCGGGCCCGGAGCACCTGCGCCGGACGGGCCGCGAGCGGGCGGAGCGCAAAGACCAGACCGGCGATCAGAGTGGCCAGGGTGCCGCCCACCACGATGGCCAGGGCCGAGCCCCAGATCACCTCGTAGCTTGTCTCCATGATGAAGGTGCTCACCGCCCAGCCCCCGGCGATCCCGGCGGCCAGCGCCACCACCCCCGCCGCGAGGCCAAGAAAGGCCGAGCGCAGCGCGAAGCTCGACAGGATGCGCCGCCGCGAGGCGCCGAGGGTCTTCAGCACCGCGCTCTCATAGGTCCGCGCCCGCTCCCCCGCCGCCGCCGCGCCGATCAGGACCAGGAACCCGGTCAGCAGGGTCGCCGCCGCGCCGTAGCGGGTGGCCGCCGAGATACCCGTCACCGCCTCCACCACCCGGTCGATGGCGTCGCGCACACGGATCGCGGTGATGTTCGGATAGGCACCGGCCAGATCGCGCAGGATCTGCGCCTCTGCCTCAGGCTCCGCATAGACCGTGCTGATCCAGCTATGGGGCGCCCCGGCCAGCGCGCCGGGGTTCATCGACAGGATGAAGCCGATCCCGGCGCTCTCGAAATTCACCTCGCGGAAGCTGGCGATGGTCGCCGTGATGTCGCGGCCGAGGATGTTGACGGTGATCTCGTCGCCCAGAGTCAGGCCCAGCTCCGCCCCCTCCTCGGCGGCGAAGCTCACCAGCGGCGGGCCGCTATACTCCTCGGGCCACCACTCGCCCTCGGTGATGACGGTGTTCTCGTCGGGCAGGGCCGAGTATGTCACACCCCGGTCGCCTTGCAGCACCCAATGCCCGCCCGCCACCTCCATCGCCGGTTCGCCGTTGATCCGGGTGATGATGCCGCGCAGCATCGGCGCGCTATCCACCCGGCTCACCGCCGGGTCCTCATTCAGCCGCTCCCGGAAGCCGCCGATCTGGTCGGGCTGGATATCAACGAAGAAGTAGGACGGCGCGACCTCGGGCAGGTCGCTTTCGATGGCACTGCGGAGATTGCCGTCGATCTGCCCCACCGCCGAGAGCACGGCGAGGCCGAGCCCGAGGGAGAGGACCACCGAGGTCGCCTCACCACCCCTTGCGCCGACGGAGCCGAGGGCGAGGCGCAAGGCCGGACGGCCCCGCGCGGCGCCCTTGGAGCGGCGGGCGATGGCGCGGGCGACAAGGGAGGAGAGGGCGAGGAGGATGAGAGCCCCGAGGATGCCGCCGGCGGTCCAGAGCGTCAGGAAAGCGGTGCCGGAGAACCAGATGGCGAGGCCGACAAGGGCGGCCAGCAGCAGCACCGTCGCGATCACATAGCGCAAAGCCGGCACCGCCCGCCCGCCCGCGAAGGCATCGCGAAAGAGCGTCGCCGCCTTGATGTCTTCCGCCCGCGCCAGCGGCCATAGGGTGAAGATCAATGCCGCGAGGAGGCCGTAGATCGCGGCCTCGATCAGCGGCAGCGGGTAGAGGCCGAAGAGCGCGGGGATCGGCAAACGCGCCTCCATGATCGGGGCGAAGATCAGCGGGATCGCCGCGCCCAGCGCCACGCCGAGGGCGATGCCGAGGAGTGTGAGCACCCCGATCTGGATGAAATAGACCTGAAAGATCGTGGCGCGGGCGGCGCCCAGGGTCTTCAGGGTCGCGATCACCTCGGTCTTGCCCGCGAGATAGGCGCGCACCGCCGCCGACACACCGACGCCCCCCACGGCGAGGCCCGAGAGCCCGACGAGGATCAGGAAGGCGCCGAGACGATCCACAAAATCGCTCACCCCCGGCGCCCCGGCCCGGGCGTCGCGCCAGCGGAGCCCGGTGTCGCGGTAGAGCGCCTCGGCCTCATCCTCCAAGGTTTGCAGATCGGCCCCCTCGGGCAGGTCGAGCCGGTATTGGGTGTCGAAGAGGGTGCCCTCCTGAATGAGCCCGCTTTCGGCCAGATCCTCGGTCAGCACCATGGTCCGCGGCCCGAGCCCGAAGCCACCGCCGGAATTGTCCGGGTAGCGGTCGAGGATGGCGGAGAGCACGAAAACCTGATCGCCGAGCTTGAAGACATCGCCGGGGGAGAGCGCGAGGCGATCCGCCAGCACCCGCTCCATCACCGCGCCGGGTTGGCCGTCGGTTCCCGCGAACGCCTCATCCAGCGGCACGGGCGGGTCGAGGTCCACGGACCCGATCAGCGGGTAGGCGCTGTCGACCGCCTTCACCTGGGTCAGCCCGCGCTCCGCCGCCTCGCGCTCCACCACGACCATGGAGCGGAAATCGACGGTTTCGGAGACCTGCTCCGCGACCCCTTCCATCCAGGCGCGCTCATCGTCGCGGGCGAAACGGTAGGTGAACTGCACCTCGGCATCGCCGCCCAAAAGCGCCGCCCCCTCCGCCTCCAGCCCGGCGAGGATCGAGGCCCGCACCGTACCAACGGCGGCAATCGCCGCGACGCCCAATGCGAGACAGGCCAGGAAGATACGAAAGCCTCGAAGCCCCCCACGCAGCTCTCGCCGCGCGATCCGGCTGGCAACGGAAAGGCTCATTCCGCGGCGCGCGCCACCGGCGCCTCGATGCGCCCGTCGCGGAGCCGCACGACCCGGTCGCAGCGGCTCGCCAGCTCGGTCGAATGGGTCACCAGGATCAGGGTCGCCCCGTGACGGTCACGCAGCCCGAAGAGCAGGTCGACGATGGCCGCCCCATTGGTCTCGTCAAGATTGCCGGTCGGCTCGTCCGCGAGGAGGATCTTCGGGCGCGGCGCCGAGGCGCGGGCCAGCGCCACGCGCTGTTGCTCGCCGCCCGACATCTGGCCCGGATAATGGCCGGTCCGGTGCCCGAGGCCCACGGCCTCGAGCTCCGCTTCGGCCCTTGCGAAGGCATCCCGGACCCCGGCCAGTTCCAGCGGCGTCGCCACGTTCTCCAGCGCAGTCATCGTCGGAATCAGGTGGAAGGACTGGAACACCACCCCCATATTGTCCCGGCGAAACCGCGCGAGCCGATCCTCGTCCATCGCGGTCAGGTCCTGGCCCACCGCCTCGATCCGCCCGGCGCTGGCCTGTTCGAGCCCGCCCATGAGCATGAGGAGCGACGATTTGCCGGACCCGCTCGGCCCCACCATCCCCAGGGTCTCGCCCGCCGCGACCGAGAGCGTGATGTCGTGCAGGATGTCCACGCGGCCCGCATTGCCCATGAGCGACAGGGACACGCCGCTTAGGCGGAGGATCGGATCGGCCATGAAGGGTCCTTTTGAACGGATCGGTTCACTTGGATATGGGGCGATCCGGGTGGGGCGCAACACCGGACTGGCCCTCGCGCTCTGCACGGGCATGGCGATGGCAGAGACGGTCACCGTCGCGGCGCTCGGCGACAGCCTGACCCAGGGGTTCGGGCTGACCCCGGAGGAGGGCTTCGTGCCGCAGCTTGAGGCGTGGCTGATTGCCGAGGGCGCCGATGTCGCGCTGATCAACGCGGGTGTGTCCGGGGACACCACGGCGGGAGGGCTCAGCCGGGTGGCCTGGACGCTCACGCCCGAGGTGGACGCGATGATCGTCGCGCTCGGCGGCAACGACTTCCTGCGCGGCATCGACCCGGCGGTCGCCCGGGCCAATCTCGACGGCATCCTCGCAGCCGCTGAAGAGGCGGGGGTCGAAGTGCTGCTCGTCGGGCTTCAGGCGTCGAACCAGTACGGCCCAGATTATCGGCGCGATTTCAACGGGATGTATACAGATCTGTCGGAGGAATACGGCACCCCCCTTTACCCCGACATCTTCGCTGGACTGCGCACCGAAGGGGGGACGGCCGAGGCCGTCCGCGCCTTCATGCAGCCCGACGGCATCCATCCGAACCCCGAGGGCGTCGCTCTGATCGTCGCGGACATCGGCCCGGCGGTGCTCGATCTGGTGGAGAGCGTGGAGTAATGCCGGGCCGGGTCTTCCTGACCCGTCCGATGGCGGAGGTGGCGGCTTGGCTTGGGACGGAGGAGGTCCCGAACGACCCGCCGCGGGCCAATATCGCCCCGGGTCAGGAGGTGCTGGCGCTCACCGCGCAGGGCCCCGAACGGATGCGCTGGGGTATGATCCCGGTGGGCCGCAAGAACGCCCGCGGCCGCCCGGTGATGGAAACGATCATCAATGCCCGCTCCGAAACCGTCTTCGACAAGTCCGCCTTCGAGGGGGTGGGCCGGGCGATCCTGCCCGTGGATGGTTGGTACGAATGGACCGGTAAGACGCGCCGCAAGACCGCCTGGGCGATCCGGCCCCGGGATGGCGAGATGCTGGGCTTCGCCGCGATTACCGATACCTGGACCGCGCCGGGCGGGCTCAAGGTGCCGCAACTGGCCGTGGTGACCTGCGAGCCCAATGCCGATGTCCGCGATATCCATCATCGGATGGGCGTGATCCTGCGGCGCGCGGATTTCGGCATCTGGCTTTCGGGCGACGAGGCGGCGGCGCCGCCGCTCATGGTGCCCTGGCCCGATGGGCTGTTGCAGGTCGAGGAGGCTTTGGGCGTGGACTGGTCGGGGCCCTAGGGGCCCTCAGCGCGACATGCGCTTGAAGATGTCGTCGAAGGAATAGCTTTCACGCACCGTTCCCTTCGGGCCCGCGCGGAAGTTCGGGTCCTGGTAGAGGCAGCCGATGGCGCAGATCTGGGTGACGCGGAGCGCATCGGTATCGACATACCAGAGCCGCCCGCCCGGCGTCGCGATATAGCCGTCGATGTCGTTGGCCAGATCGGAGCGCAGGTCGAGATCCGAGGGCAGCTCGGACAGGAACTCTTCGCTGTAGGTGCTGTGGGTGTGGTAGCTGGCCAGCACCGTCATCTTCAGCGGCCAATTGGGCAGCCGGCAGCTCGCCTCCTCGCCGATATTGTGCCGGGTATGGACCAGCCGGCCGAGGCGATTGAGCCCGATATAGCCGCAGATTTCCCGGTTGAGCGCGATGGAGCGGGGCTGGATCTCGGCGAAGATCGCCTTGACGAAGGCCAGTTCCTCGCCGGTGCCCGTGGATTCGCCCGTGCCACCCAGTTCCGCCGCGGCGGGAGCGGCGATCAGGCAGAGGGCGAGGATCAGGCGGCGCATGGGCGGAAACATCGCCCGCCCATGGCCGGTGTTCAAGCGGCGCGGCGCCTTAGTCGGCCAGCGCCAGATTGACCGCGCTCTCGCGGCCATCGCGGCCCGCTTCGACCTCGAAGGTGACCTTCTGGTTGTCGGCGAGCCCGGTGAGGCCCGAACGCTCGACGGCGCTGATATGAACGAACACGTCCTTGCCGCCCGTCTCGGGGGCGATGAAGCCGTAGCCTTTGGTGGTGTTGAACCACTTCACGGTGCCGTTGGGCATGTGTGAGATTCCTTTGCTCTCGGTTGCTGCCCGCGACATGCGGCAGCCCTGGCGGTGTCTTTTTCGAGAGCTCCGGACCGATGTCGGTGGAAAGAGGTCGAAGAGAAGATCGGTCGCGTCTGGGCATATGGGGCATCGCCCGCGTCGGATCAAGGAAATTCGGGAGGGCATCAGGTGACCGTGGCCGCACCGTGCAACGCCTCAGTCCGGGCGGAAGATCATCCGATAGAGCAGCAGCGACAGGTTGATGGCCAGCGCGATCGGGAGCATCACGCTGACATGATAGGTTTCGCCGACCATCAGAACCTTGCCAAGGATCAAAGCCAAAGCGAGGCTCGCCACGATGCGAACGCCGATCCCGAGGGTGAGCCAGAATCCGAGCAGCGCGAGAACACCGTAATAGCCGCGGTCGATCCGTTCGTCCCATCCCGAAGGTTCGAGCAGGACGGTCAGGTAGCGCGGCGGCCGCAGCGGCGCGCCGAGAACCCCATAGAGCCCGATCAGGAACATCGCCGTCCCCGTGACCGCGCAGAGTACATAAAGGTAGGACTGCACGGCGCGCACTTCTCGGAGCCGTCGCGAAATACGGAGCCTGCGGCCGGCCTGCCGGTGGCGCTGCCTCACATCGGCGTCAGTCATAGAATCCTAGCATCCTCTGCCGGTCCAATAACGGGTCAGGCAAACTCTGGGCTGACTCAACTACAAGCTGACATGTGTACTTGTGATTGTACGACGAATCCCATCCTGGCGAACATTTTTCTTTTTGCCAGAGGGGTTAACGCCCGACTTCTGCTCTCTGATGTCAATAGAGCACAGACGCACAACCTATGCAATAGGACATATCACGGTAATCTCGTCCGGGGCGAAAGACGTACGCGCGCGCACCGCAGCGCGCCTGCGGAGCGCCGCTTCCGGCGAGCTCGGGTCGGACTATTTGCGCGTTGGACGGGACTTGGTCCGCTCGTCCGCGCTGTCTTTTTTGGGCCGGCGAGCAGACCAGCCGAAGATGATGATGGCGCCGAGCGCCACCACTAGGATAAATTCAAGCACGGCCTGCGTCCTATCAAGAGTGCCACCCGAACACTCCGCCCCCACACTCGTTCCTATTAGCAACAATTGGCGACAATTGGGAGACAGTGCGGCGCTTTCCGCCGATCTTGCGTCGATTTTCAGACGTGCGCCCCCAAGATCTTCCCGATTTCAATCCGTTCCGGCTCCGGCGGGCCGGTCCTCGCGCTCGCGCAGGCCCGGAGGATCCATCGGCTGCCGACGTGGCGAGGGAGAAGACGGTTCATCGCGCGCTCGAGGGCCGGGATGCCGGCACTTGGCGCGACGGTGGAGGATTGAGGTTTCCGAGACAACTGCCATTATCCAGCAGAGGACCGGAGCAGATCCCGGACCGTTGCAACCGGACAGAACCGGAACGGACAATGGCCGACCACGTGCTTGAATGGGTGCGCCACGGCGACACGCCCATAGACCACTTTCAAATCTTCGGCGAACGCCGGACCGGCACGAACTATGTCAATCGGCTTCTGGCCGACAATCTGGATGCGCGGTCGACGACGAAGTACGGCTGGAAACACGGATATCCCACGATGCCCTGCATCGCCGCGTCCGGGCTTGTCGTCATCGTCGTTCGCGAGCCGCTCGGCTGGCTCTCGAGCCTGCACAACCGCGCGTTCACGATCTCCCATGAGGGGCTCGACTTTCCCCGTTTTCTGCGCGCGGAATGGTATGATCGGTATCGCCCGAAGGACTTTGGACATGCGCGCTGGGGCTATGATGGGATGCATCGCGCCAGCGGTGTCGCCAATCAGATCGACCGCCATCCGATAACCGGAAAACGCTTCCGCAATCCGCTCGAACTCAGGAAGGTCAAGAGCGCCTGTTTCCTCGGGCTGCTCAATCGGGAGTGCAACGCCGTGCTGGTGGATTATGACACCGCCAAGGATCGGCCGGGCGGTGTCATCGACGATGTTTCACGCCTCTTCGGGATCTCGACGAAAGGGCGGCACCATGTTCCCGGCCACGTCGGTGCCAAAGGCCGGCCGAAAGAGCGCGTGCGGACCGACGACATCTCCGATGCCGATTTCGATTTCATCCTGTCGCGACTGGACCACGATCAGGAGGCCCGGCTTGGCTATGCCTCCTGTCTGGAACCGCGCAAGACCCGGGTCTGATGCGGGGTCCCGCTCAGAGAGCGTCGATATGGCCGATCAGCTTGTCGATTGCGGGGTCATCGATCCTCACCGGGTAGAGCCCACGCCCGCGCATCGGCGGGATCGGATCGGTGCCGGCGTGCTCAAAATCCGCAATCGCGACCGTATAGCCGCACTCGGAGAGATGCGCGAAACCGACAAAGTCCGGCCATCTCTGGACCCCGGTCTGAAGCGTGCCGAGTTCGATGACCTCGGTATCGGCATTGGCGAACATCATGTTCGTGAAGCCGGCACCGTGATAGGAGATCATGCAGTCGGCCTGATGCACCGTGCCGATCTGGGCAAGCGGGGACAGGTCCTCGAAATAGACCGTCCCAAACCCTCTATCGTGCAGTCTCTCGACCAGGCGGCCTTCGTTCGCTGGGGTTCGATCATGGCCGGGTTTGGAGCGGCGACCCAGCCAGAACCGTCGCGGCAGGTGATCGAAGCTCATGTCGGCGACGGCCGCAAGGGCACGATCGCGCAGATCCTTCAATGCCCGGCTGTAGCCGTTGCCACGCAGCACCCGGGCCGGGTTCACCTTGTAGGAGCCGTTCGCCAGTTCGTTGCCTGGCCCCACCGTATCGGCGAAATCCGTGTCGATCCGGGCCAGACCCGGGATGTCGCCGACCCAGGCGATGATCGCCCGATCGAAGCGTTGGGGACCTGCAAGGAAGTCGATCCTGCCCTTCAGTTCGGGAAACAGCGCATCCACATAGGCGTGGACAAAGGCCGGAGGATCGTTGCGGGGCCCGACGATCCTCACCCGACCGGAGAAATCGGGAATTCGGTCAATGATCGTGAGGGTACAGAACGCCTCGCGCATGAAGTGGAAGTAATTGTGGAGATTCTGGCAGTCCACGACGAAATCCAGGCCCCCGACATCTCCATCCCACATCGCGGGGGCCGACGCGCCCTCCTGTGCCAAGCCGAGGTAGTCGTGAAACTGCCGCGACCAGCCGGCATTGTCGCCCCGTTGCTTCCAGAACCTGCGATTGGCACCAATGAGCCGGTCGCCGGCCGGGCCGCTGACCAGCCACTTGCCGCTGACAAGAATATGGTCTCCCGTGAACACGAGGTCGGTCGCGACCGCCGGAACAGCCTCGAAGAGAACCGGCCGCTGGAAGAGAACCGATTGCTGCCGGAGGTCCCATTCGGCAGCCCAGCGAGTGCGCACTCTCTTGCGGTCCGATAGCAGCCAGGTACCAAGACGGGCGGAGGTGGCAGTCCGCCAGCAGGAGCCAGGCTGTTCCAGAAACGCGAGACCCGCATCCTGGCCGGGGGTCCAGAAAACTTGGGCCGGATCGGCGTCAAGAGGAGGCAGGTGGGTCATCCGGTCATTCGATCCAGGCAAGTCGGCGCCACGTCGGGCCAAGGGACCGATCGCTACGGCATGGTCGTCCTACAACAGAGCGCAGCGCGATCGTGCCAGCCATGATCGAAGCTACCTCGCGAACTTCTTGAATTTCACCCGCTTCGGCTCCAGCGCGTCGGCCCCGAGGCGGCGCTTCTTGTCCTCCTCGTAATCCTCGAAATTGCCTTCGAACCACTCCACATGAGCCTCGCCCTCGAAGGCGAGGATGTGGGTGCAGAGGCGGTCGAGGAAGAAGCGGTCGTGGCTGATGATCACCGCGCAGCCGGCGAAGTTCTCCAACGCGTCCTCCAGCGCCCGCAGCGTCTCCACGTCCAGATCGTTGGTCGGTTCGTCGAGCAGGAGGACGTTGCCGCCGGATTTCAGCAGCTTCGCCATATGGACCCGGTTGCGCTCGCCCCCCGAGAGCAGGCCCACCTTCTTCTGCTGATCGCCGCCCTTGAAGTTGAAGGCGGAACAGTAGGCGCGGGAGTTCATCTGCGCGTCGCCGAGCTGGATGATCTCGCCGCCGTCGGAGATCTCCTCCCAGACGGTCTTGTCCGCGTCGAGCGCGTCGCGGGATTGGTCGACATAGGCCAGTTCCACCGTGTCGCCGTAGCTCACCGCACCGCCGTCCGGCGCCTCCTGCCGGGTCAGCATCCGGAAGAGCGTTGTCTTACCGGCGCCGTTCGGGCCGATCACGCCGACGATCCCGCCGGGGGGGAGCGAGAAATCGAGACCCTCGATCAGGAGCTTGTCGCCCATGGCCTTTTGGAGCCCCTCGACCTCGATGACCTTCTGCCCGAGCCGGGGTCCGTTCGGGATGATGATCTGGGCGCGGCCGATCTTCTCGCGTTCTGACTGGCCGGCGAGCTCCTCATAGGCCTGAATCCGGGCCTTCGACTTGGCTTGCCGCGCCTTCTGGCCCTGGCGCATCCAGTCCAGTTCCCGCTCCAGCGTCTTCTGGCGCGACTTGTCCTCCCGCGACTCCTGTTCGAGGCGTTTGGCCTTCTGTTCCAGCCAGGCGGAGTAGTTGCCCTCGTAGGGGATGCCGCGGCCGCGGTCGAGCTCCAGGATCCAGCCGGTGATATCGTCGAGGAAATAGCGGTCGTGGGTGACGATCAGGCAGGTGCCTTTGTATTCGATGAGGTGGTTCTGCAGCCAGGCGATGGTCTCGGCATCGAGGTGGTTCGTCGGTTCGTCGAGGAGCAGCATGTCGGGCGCCTCGAGCAGCAGCTTGCAGAGCGCCACTCGGCGTTTTTCGCCGCCGGAGAGGCTCGCGACCTCGGCCTCGTCGGGCGGGCAGCGCAGGGCCTCCATGGCCACATCGATCTGGCCGTCGAGATCCCAGAGGTTCTGGCTGTCGATCTCGTCCTGGAGCGCCGCCATCTCGTCGGCGGTTTCGTCGGAATAGTTCATCGCCAGTTCGTTGAACCGGTCGAGCTTGGCCTGCTTCTCCGCCACGCCCAGCATGACGTTGTCGCGGACGTTCAGGCTCTCGTCCAGCTGCGGCTCCTGTGGCAGGTAACCCACTTTGGCCCCCTCGGCGGCCCACGCCTCGCCCACGTAGTCCGTGTCGAGCCCGGCCATGATCCGCATCAGCGTCGACTTGCCGGAGCCATTGACCCCCACGACCCCGATCTTCACGCCGGGCAGGAAGCTCAGGCGGATGTTTTCAAAGCACTTCTTGCCGCCGGGATAGGTCTTCGACACCCCGTCCATGTGGTAGACATATTGATAGCTCGCCATCCCGCCCTCCGGCCGCGTTCGATCCGCGGCAGGATTAGCGGCTTTGCGGCACGGGAACAACGGCACTGCGGGCGCCTCAGGCGCGGCGGACCCGGCGCAGGGGGCCGGATGCGGTCTCCGGTCCCTCGGCACGGGCGTTCAGCCATTCGAAGAGGAGGTCCGAGGTCATCGGCCGGGCCAGCCAGTAGCCCTGGAGCACATCGCAACCGATCTCCCCCAACCGGTCGGCCAGAACGGGGTCCTCGACCCCCTCGGCGATGACGCCGAGGTCCAGGTCGCTGCACAGATCGGCGATGGTGGCGACGATCTTGGCGCTGGTCTCGTCGGTCAGCACGTGCCGGACAAGGGATTTGTCGATCTTCACCCCGCTGACCGCGAGCCCGGCGAGATGGGCGAGCCCGGCATAGCCGACACCGAAGTCGTCCAGCAGCACCTGAAATCCGGCCGCCCGCAGATCGGCGATCAGCGCGGCTTGCCGGCTGCTGTCATCGGGGCTGCCGAGGACCGTCGTTTCCAGCACCTCGATGACGATATCGGCGCGCGCGACGCCGCGCGATTCGACGCCGCGGATCAGCAGCGAGATGAAATCCGGGTGAACGAGCATTTCCTCCGAAGCGTTGAACCCAACACGAAGATCGCGATGGTCCGCGCTGCGGTCGAGGTTTTGCTTGAGATCGAGCGCGGCCTGCATCGACCCGATATCGATCTGAGCCATCAGCCCGAGCTCGGCGGCCATCGGCAGAAACTCCCCCGGCGGGATCGGGCCGTTCGTAGGATGCGGCCAGCGCACCAGGGTCTCGACGCCGGTGATCCGCCCGGTCCGGTGATCGACGATGGGCTGATAGCAATGCGCGAGGCCCCCTTCTTCGACCACCCGGGTCAGGTCGCTGGCGCGCTGCGCCTTCCAGGTCTGCTGGGCATGGAGCCGTCCATCATAGGCCGCGACCGTATTGCGCCCGGTCCGCTTCGCCTCGTAGAGGGCAAAGTCGGATTTCATCATCAGATCCTCGGGATCCAGCATGTCCGGGGCGGAGACCGCCGCCCCGATCGAGGCGTTGCAACTCAGGGTGCGTCCCTCCCAGTCAAAAGGCGATGGCACCGCTCGGATGATGTCCTCTGCGATCGCGCGCAAGGCGGCGAGATCGGGGATGCCGGGGCAGACGACGACGAATTCGTCGCCGCCGACCCGGGCCGCCAGATCCGTCGTCCGGACCTGTCCGCGGATCACGTCGGCGACATGTGTCAGGGTCCGGTCTCCGGCGGAGTGGCCGTGGGTGTCGTTGATGTCCTTGAACTTGTCGAGATCGAGATGGAGCATGCCGACGAGGTGCCCCTCCCGTGCGGCGTTCTGGAGCGCGGTTTCGCAGAACCGCACCAACTCGGCTCGGTTGGCAAGTCCGGTCAGGGCGTCATGCGTCGCGGCATATTCGAGCCGGCTGCGGGTTTCTCGGAGCTTGTTTTCGTGTTCGATCTGCTCGGTCACATCGCGGCAGACCAGGATCGCGTGCTGTCGTCCGGTTGCGGAGGCACGGAAGGAGACATTGATCTGGTTCCAGAACAGCGTGCCGTCGGACCGCTTGTTGCGGAACAGTTGCAGACCGATCAGCCGCGGATCCTCTGGATCGTAGCGGAATTGCGCGATGGTCCTGAGATCCGGCGTCTCGTCGTCGGGAAGCGCGAATTCGAGCGGATTGCGACCCATGATCTCTTCCCGCCGCCGGCCCATGATCCGGCAATAGGCCGGGTTCGGCCAGACCACGGTGCCGTCCATGTTCTGCACCAGGATGCCGTCATTGGCGTGTTCCGTGGCCATCCGAAAGAGCTCCGCCTGGCGCAGTTGGCGGATCAGATCCTGCCGGGTGCCGAGCAGGTCCGCGCGCAACCGGCGCAGCTTCGCCGCCTGCTGATGGACAAGCGCAACCAGCATGAACACCGCCCCCGCCATCGTGATCCAAGTGAAGACGAAAAAGGACATGGGTCGTCGGCGGTTCCGGACATGGCTACCGCGCCTCCCTAAGGCCGAAGCCTTTCATCGCCGTTAAGGCGGGCCCGGATACCGGCGGCGGGCGGGGTTTACTTTCGGGGGCGCTTGCGGCTTTTTCGGCGCCGCACTCGCACGGTGCCGCGCGACAGGAGATGGATGTGATCACCGGGTGGCCGACCGCCCCGAAAGGGCAGAGCATCGGGCTTCTCGGCGGCTCCTTCGACCCGGCGCATCCCGGCCATGTTCACATCACCCGTGCGGCACTCACCCGGTTCGGCCTCGACCGGGTCTGGTGGCTCGTGAGTCCCGGTAACCCGTTGAAATCACGCGGGCCCGCACCGCTCGACCAGAGGATTGCGGCGGCGCGGCGGCTGATGGATCATCCGAGAGTCACGATCACCGATATCGAGGCACGGATCGGCACGCGCTACACGGCGGAGACCCTGGCGTTTCTGCGGGTGCGCTATCCCGGGCGGCGCTTCGTCTGGCTGATGGGGGCCGACAACCTGGCGCAGTTCCACCATTGGCAGGACTGGCAGGACATCATCGAGACGGTGCCGCTCGGCATCCTCGCCCGGCCCGGCCTGCGGATTCCGGCACGTACCTCGAAAGCCGCCCGAACCTACCGGCGCTGGCGCCTGCCGGGGCGGGCCTCGCGCCTCCTCACCCGCGCAACGGCACCCGCCTGGTGCTTCGTCAACGTGCCGATGTCGGACGCCTCCTCCACCGCGATCCGGGCCAAGGGGGGCTGGCGATGAGCCCGCGCTTCTTCGGCTATGGCAGCCTGGTGAACCTTGCCACCCACGACTTCCCCGATGCCCGCCCCGCCACCCTACAAGGCTGGCGCCGGGTCTGGCGGCATTCGACGCTCCGGGAGGTGGCGTTCCTGTCGGTGGAGCCGGCCGAGGATCACCAGATCGACGGCGTCACGGCCCAGGTCCCCGGCGCCGACTGGACCGATCTCGACGAACGCGAGCGGGCCTATATCCGCCGCGACGTCACCCATCTCGTGACCCATGACAGCGCGCCGGCCCATACGGCGGTCTACGAGGTCCATCACGGCCATCTCGCCCCGCCCGACACCGCCCACCCGATCCTGCTGAGCTATATCGATGTCGTCGTGCAGGGCTATCTGCGGCTCTACGGACGCGACGGTGCGCTGCGCTTTGCCGAGACCACCGAGGGCTGGCACGCGCCGGTCCTGAACGACCGCGCCGACCCGATCTATTCCCGCCACCAGCCCCTCGACGCCTGGGAGCGGGACTGGATCGACGGGCTCCTCAGCGACCTAGCGGCGATGGTGGAAGAGCCGGAAGAGCGAGAGCTGGCGCTCAAACGGCGCGCGATCGTCCGGAGCGCCGCCCCGGGCCATGACCCGCAGCGCCAGGACGGCGGCGAGCGCTCCGAAGAGGACCCCGCCGACCGCCTGCCCGATCAGCACGCCGGGCGCACCGAGCCAGAGTGAGAAGAGGATGACCGGCGGGATCGTCCCGAGGGTGTGGCGTCCCCAGTTCAGCCAGGTCGAATAGAATGGGTGGCCGAGATTGTTGAAGGCCGCGTTGGCGACGAAGAGCACCCCGTTGAAGAAGAAGAGCAGGCTGAGCGGCCCGGCAAAGAGGAAGACCAGGGTGAGCGCCTCTCCGTCAAGCTCGAAGAGCCAGCGCAGGCCCGGGCGCAGGGCGAAGAGCAGACCGGAGACCACCACGACCACGACAAGGGTGAAGAGAATGCCGTCGCGGAACGCGCCCCGCACACGGTCCTGCTTCCCGGCACCGAAATTCTGCCCGATGATCGGGCCGATGGCCCCGGAAAGCGCGAAGATGACCCCGAAGGCGACCGGGGTGAGCCGGCCGACGATGGCCATCCCCGCCACCGCCGCCTCGCCATAGGTGGCCATGGCGCGGGTGACATATGCCTGCCCCACGGGCGTGGCGAGCTGGGTCAGGATTGCCGGCACCGCGATGGTCAGAACCGGCATCAGGTCGATGGCGAGGCCCTTCGGCGTGATCTTCGAGAACCCGCCGTAATAGCGCAGGAGCGGCAGCAGCGCGGTGGCGGCGATGGTCATCCGGGCGGCAACGCTGGCCAAGGCCGCGCCGGTCAGTTCCAGATCGAGCCCGAAGATCAGGATCGGATCGAGCACCAGATTGACCAGCGCGCCCCAGATCGTCGCCATCATCGCCCGGCGGGCGTCGCCATGGGCCCGGAGCACCGCACTCCCGGTCATGCCGAGGAGGAGGAAGGGCAGGGTCGGCACGATGATCGCGAGGTAGGAGACGGTGAGGTCGAGGGTCTCTCCGGTGGCCCCGAGGAGGGCGGCCAGTGGCCGAAGATTGAGCCAGACGACAAGGGCGAAGACGGCGCCGAAAACGAAGCCATAGAGAAGGGAATTGGTCGCACGCCGGCGGGCGAGGTCCCGATCCCCCTGCCCCAGCGCCCGCGCCACCAGGGCACCGGCCGCAATGGCCATGCCGATCCCGAAGGAGGTGGTGAAAAAGAGGATCGCCCCGGCATAACCGATGGCGGCGGCCAGTTCCGCCTTCCCGAGCATGGAGATGAAGACCATGTCGATGAAGTCGACCATGAAGACCGCCATGAGCCCGAGGCTCGCGGTCATCGCCATGACCGTGATGTGGCGCATCAGGCTGCCGTCGAGGAATTTCGCCTGTTCGGACATGGGGCGTGCTCATAGAACGCGGTTGGGACTGCGATCCCTACCGCAAATCGGCTGCGGTCCGCCAGAGGTCCGATCTCGGCCGGACCGCGGCATCTCGCGAATCCGGTGGCTGCGGGACAGCAAAACTCTTCGAAGAGTTTTGTTCAGACCCTTCGAAGGGTCTGCTCCGCGCCGCTGCGGACAACTGAGGTCCGGTTCACGGGACCAACACCGACCACGGATGTGGCGGCCCAAAACTCTTCGAAGAGTTTTGCCAGAACCTTCGAAGGTTCTGGCCAGACCGCGGCCATGCCTGGGCGCCCTAGATCCGCGGCTTGACCTGAAGAAGCGGCATCACATCGGACATTTCGGGCCCCCGGTCACGACCCGTCACCGCACGCCGGAGCGGCATGAAAAGCGCACGGCCCGTGCGGCCGGTCGCCTCTTTCACGGCACTGGTCCAGGTGCTCCAGGTCTCTGGCCCGTAGGGCGGATCTCCGAGCAGCGTCAGGGCCTTGGCGACGAAGTCCTCGTCCTCTTCGGCGACCTTCGCGTGACCGCCCTCGTAGAACAGGTGCCACCACTCGGCCATATCGTCGAGGGTCTCGATATTGTCGCGCACCGCGATCCAGAACGCTTCGCCCAGCGCCTCCGGCACGCCCAGTTCGAGGACCTTCTCGCGGACCTCGTCGTAGGGCCGGGCGGCGAGCCAGCGATGGGTCAGCGGCACCAGGTCGTCACTGTCGAATTTGGTGGGCGCCGCGCCGAACGAAGACAGGTCGAACCCCGCGACAATCTCCGCGACACTGTCGCGCAGTTCCACAGGGTCGGAGGAGCCAAGCCGCGCCATCAGGCTCAGCACCGCCATCGGCGCGATGCCCCGGCCGCGCAGGTCACGGAGCGCCAAGGTGCCGAGGCGCTTGGACAGCGCCTCCCCCTGCGGCCCGGTCAGCAGCGAATGGTGCGCGAAGCGCGGCACCGCGCCGTCCAGGGCCTCGATGATCTGAATTTGCGTCGCTGTATTCGTCACGTGATCGGACCCGCGCACCACATCCGTCACCGCCATCTCGGTATCGTCGACCACCGAGGCCAGGGTGTAGAGCACCTGCCCGTCGCCCCGGATCAGCACCGGATCGGAAACCGAGGCGGCATCGATGGATTGCGGGCCGAGGATACCGTCCTCCCATTCGATGCGCGTGCGGTCGAGAAGGAACCGCCAATGACCGCTGCGGCCCTCGGCGCGGTAGGCCGCCTTCTGCTCCTCGCTCAGGTCCAGCGCGGCGCGGTCATAGACCGGCGGCTTGCCCATATTGAGCTGCTTCTTGCGCTTCAGGTCGAGTTCCGTGGGCGTCTCGAAACACTCGTAGAGCCGGCCCAGCCCGATCAGCCGGTCCTTGGCCGCCGCATAGCGGTCGAGCCTTTCGGACTGCTTCTCCTCCCGGTCCCAGGTCAGGCCAAGCCAGGTCAGGTCCTCGCGGATCGCGTCGGCATAAGCCTCCGTCGAGCGCTCCGGATCGGTATCGTCGATGCGCAGGATGAAGGTCCCGCCCGCGGCCCGGGCGATGGCGTAGTTGAAGAGCGCGGCGCGCAGGTTGCCGATATGCAGATAGCCCGTGGGCGACGGGGCGAAACGGGTGGTGGTCATCGGGGTCTCCTGTCGGCCCCGGGCTCTTTCACAGGCGGCGGGATTTGTCCATATGAGCGGCCATGTCCGACCCGTCCCTCGAACGCTTTGAGCAGATCGCCCACAATACGGTGGCGCAGTTCCCGGAGGCGTTCCGCGATCCGGCCCGGTCGGTGCTGATCCGGGTCGAGGAGTTCATCCCCGACCACCTGCTGGAACCGGGGGAGGACAAATGGGACCTGACCGGACTCTATACCGGCATCCCGATGACCGAGAAGAGTTTCTCGGACATCCCCGAAGGCCCCGATACGGTCTGGCTGTTTCGCGCGCCGATCCTCGACGAGCTGTCCGAACGCCCCGGCGTGACGCTCGAAGAGCTGGTGGCCCATGTCACGATTCACGAATTCGCCCATCATTTCGGCTGGTCCGACGACGATATCGCGGCGGTGGACCGCTGGTGGGAATAGCCCCGCTTTGGGCCTCCGCGATCCTTGGCAGACACCGCCGGTCCGGGTTCCGGACGCGATCCGACGACCGCCGGGAGGTCGCCCTAGCGCGCCTCGATCCGCGCCAGGCGCACATCCGCGTCGTGATCGCGGCCATAGGCGACGAGGGCGACCGAGGTGATACGCTCCGGCGCCGGGCGCGCCGGCAGCCCGCGGCCGGAGGCATGGAAGTCAGCCAGAGCGAGATCGATCTCCCGCCAGTCCGGGACGGTGTCGAACCCGGCCTGGTAGTAGTTCCAGGGCCGCCGGGCATCGGTGGTGCGGATATGCAGGAAGTAGCGCTGACCGTCGCCTCGGACCCGGATGCGAAGGGCTGTCGTATCGGCGGGCAGCGGGCCGGGTAGATCGAGCCGCGCCTGCACGAAGCCGCCGCCATTGGCCGTCGAGACCGTGCCGGTCAGATGCAGCGCGCCCGCCTCGACCCGGGCCGACCCGGTCGAGACGCCGCCCATCACCCGGTCGGTGAAGACGCGCCAGTCGGGGGCACCGCCGTCGGAGAAATCGTCGATCAGCATCGGGTCGGCTCCGGCAGGGGCGGCGCGGAGAAGGGCGAGGGCGAGCGGTCGGATCATTGCGGGGATATGGCGCGTTCCCCGGTTCTGTCGAGCGGCCAGGAGCGCGCCGCTCGCCTGCGGCGTCGCCCCGACCGCCGTGCCGTGGTTCCCGGACCCGGACTTTGGGCGGGTCAGCCGCCGTAGCCCAGCGGCTGCACCGCCGCGCGGATCTCGTCGAGGATCGCCGGATCGTCGATCGTCGCCGGCATCTTGAACTCCTGACTGTCGCAAATCTTGACCATCGTGGCACGCAGGATCTTGCCGGATCGGGTCTTTGGCAGCCGGTCCACCACGGCCACGAGCTTGAACGCCGCGACCGGGCCGATCTGGTCGCGCACAAGCGTGATGCAGTCCTGGGTCACCTCCTCCTGGCTCACCACCGCGCCTTTGTTGAGGCAGACGAAGCCCATCGGGAGCTGGCCCTTGAGCTGATCGGTCACCCCGATCACCGCGCATTCCGCGACATCCGGGTGAGCGGCGAGGACCTCCTCCATGGCGCCGGTCGAAAGCCGGTGGCCGGCCACGTTGATGACGTCGTCGGTGCGGGCCATGATGTAGAGGTAGCCGTCCTCGTCGATCATCCCGGCATCGCCGGTCTCGTAATAGCCGGGGAAGGTGGTCAGGTAGCTCTTCCGGAACCGCTCCTCGGCGTTCCAGAGCGTCGGCAGGGTGCCGGGCGGCAGGGGCAGCTTCACCGCGATGGCGCCAAGCTCTCCCCGGGGCAGCGGCTGGCCCGCCTCGTCGAGGATCTGCACGTCATAGCCCGGCATCGGCACCGTGGGGGAGCCGAGCTTCACCGGCAGCGCCTCAATCCCGGCCGGGTTGCCGGCGATGGTGTAGCCGGTTTCGGTCTGCCACCAATGGTCGTAGACCGGCACGTTCAGCACCCGTTCGGCCCATTGGATCGTGTCCGGATCGGCGCGTTCGCCGGCGAGATAGAGGGCGCGAAGGGACGACAGGTCGTAATCCTTGACCAGCTCGCCCGCCGGGTCCTCGCGCTTGATCGCGCGGAAGGCGGTGGGGGCAGTGAAAAAGCTCGTCACCCTGTGGTCGGAGATCACCCGCCAGAACGTGCCGGCATCGGGGGTGCCCACGGGCTTACCCTCGAAGACGATGGTGGTGTTGCCGTGGATCAGCGGTGCGTAGCAGATGTAGGAGTGGCCGACGACCCAGCCGACATCGGAGGCGGCCCAGAAGACCTCCCCCGGGCTCACGTTGTAGATCGCCTTCATGGTCCAGTTCAGCGCCACAAGATGGCCGGCGGTGGGGCGGACCACCCCCTTCGGCTGGCCGGTCGTACCGGAGGTATAGAGGATATAGGCCGGGTGGTTGCCCTCGACCGGGACGCAGTCGGCCTCGGCCACGCCGTATTGGAAGGCATGCCAGTCGACATCGCGGCCCTCTTCGAGGCGGGCGACCTCCTCTTCGCGCTGGAAGATGACGCAGAAATCGGGCCGGTGCTCGGCCTGATCGAGGGCGCCGTCCAGCAGCGGCTTGTAATGCACGATGCGGCCGGGCTCGATCCCGCAGGAGGCGGCGATGATGCATTTCGGTTGCGCGTCGTCGATGCGGACGGCCAGTTCATTGGCCGCGAAGCCGCCGAACACGACCGAATGGATCGCCCCGAGCCGGGCGCAGGCCAGCATCGCCTCAAGCGCTTCGGGCACCATCGGCATGTAGATGATCACGCGGTCGCCCTTGCCCACCCCCTTGGCGGCGAGCGCCCCGGCGAGGCGGGCGACGCGGTTTCGAAGCTCGGCATAGGTGATCTTGTGGATCGTGCCGGTGACCGGGCTGTCGTGGATGATGGCGACCTGGGCGCCGCGGCCGGCCTCGACATGGCGGTCGACCGCGTTCCAGCAGGTGTTCACCCTGCCGTCGGCATACCACTCATAGAGGGGCGCGTTGCCGTCGAAGAGCGCCTTGGAGGGCGGTTCGACCCAGTCGATGGCCCGCGCTGCGTCCATCCAGTAGCCTTCCGGGTCGGCCTGCCAGGCCGCGTACACGTCCCTGTAGCTCATGGTGTCCTCCCTCCCGCGTCCATCGGGCCCGCGTCATCTGGATGACCCTGTTACGCGGGCCGGACGGGCCGGGCAAGCGGACGCATCGTCCCGGGGCGCGCGCTCTGGTTTGGCAATTGCCAAACCGGCGCCTCTGACGCATACTTCCCCGCAGGGGCAAGGGCCGCGAGAGATGCCGGAAAACCGGACGAGCGGCAGGCGGATCGAGGCGGCCGTTTCATGCGTAACTTTTTGATAACAAGTGCAGTTCTGGTTCTGGCCTCCTGCGGCGGAGGCGCCCCACGCGCCTCCGGCGACATTTCCCGGGCCTGCCTCGCGGCGGACCGTTCGGCGGCAAATTCGCGGCTCTGCTCCTGCGTGCAGGCGGCGGCGGACCAGACGCTGCGCCCCGCCGACCGGTCCCGGGTCGCCGGGTTCTTCGAGGACCCCGAGCGCGCCCATGCGATGCGGATCTCCGACACCCCCTCGGCGGAGGCGTTCTGGGACCGGTTTCAGAATTTCATCGAGACGGCGGAGGCGATCTGCCGCTGAGGGCTGTCAGAAGACCGTCCAGGCAGGTCTCGATCAGGTCGAGGCAACCCTCGAAATCCCGCGTGTAATAGGGATCGGGCACGTCGCCGCCGGGGCCGTACTCCGCGAAGAGTCGGATTTCGGCCCCGTTGCCCGGTGGGCGGAGCCGCTCCAGATCGGCGAGATTGGCGCGATCCATTGCGAGGATGAGATCGAACCGGTCGAAATCGGCCGCTGTGACCTGGCGGGCACGCAGATCGGACATGGCGATGCCGCGGCCGGAGGCGGCGACCTGCATCTGCGGATAGGGCGGCTTGCCGATATGCCAGCCGGCGGTCCCGGCACTGTCGAAGGCGGCGTTCGGCGCCCTGGCCCGCGCCACCGCCTCGGCGGCGGGGGAGCGGCAGATATTGCCGAGGCAGACGAAGAGGATGGCGGTCATCTCTGGGCTCCGAACTTGCCCGCAGGATGCGCCGGGGCGAACGGGTGGTTCAAGGGCGGCAAATCGCTTCGAAGCGATTTCAAAGGGTTTTCGAAAACCCTTACCCCGCCCGGGGGGCTCTCCTCTTGCCTGCCCGGCACCGCCGGGTGACGGTGGGCATCGAAAGGGAACGCCATGAACATCGTGATCCTGACCGGCGCGGGGATTTCCGCCGAAAGCGGCCTCGGCACGTTCCGCGACGAGGGCGGGCTCTGGGCGCAGCACCGGATCGAGGATGTGGCGACGCCCGAGGCCTTCGCCCGAGACCCGGCTCTTGTGCAGGGGTTCTACAACATGCGCCGGGCGGAGGCCGCGACCGTGGCGCCCAATGCCGCCCATCATGCGATTGCCGAGTTGCAGCGCGACGGGCGGCACGAGGTGCTTCTGGTGACGCAAAACGTCGATGGGCTCCATGGCGCGGCGGGATCGGAGGTCCTGCATATACACGGGCGGCTCGATCGGGCGCTCTGTGCCGCCTGCGGGCATCGCTGGCCGGCGCCGATGGAGATGCGGGTGGGCGAGCGCTGTCCGAATTGCGGCGCCGGGGCGGGGCGGCCGGATGTGGTGTGGTTCGGGGAGATCCCCCATGGGCTCGACGAGATCGACCGGACGCTGAGTGCGGCCGATCTTTTCGCCGCGATCGGCACCAGCGGCGAGGTTTATCCCGCCGCCGGTTTCGTCGAGATGGCCCGGGCGGTGGGCGCCCGGACCGTGGAGCTTAACCTTGCGCCGAGCCGGCCCGGGCGGTTCGACGAGGTGCGGCAGGGCCCCGCCACCGAGACCGTGCCGGCCTGGGTGGCGGAGCTTCTGGCCTGAGCCGGGCAAGGGCTTTCGAAAGCCCTTTCAAATCGCTTCGAAGCGATTTCGCCCGCTCAGATCAGCCGCCCGAGCCGTGGTCGTGGGACCCGTGATCGTGCGACCCGTGGTCGTGGCCGCCATGACCCGCGGGCATCCGCTCGAGATCGACGACCACGTCGATGGTCACCTCGCCGGCCTCCTGGAACACCAGGGTGAGTGGGAAGATATCGCCCTGTTCCATCGGCTGAGTGAGCCCGAGAAACATCACATGATGCCCGCCGCGCTCCATGAGGATTTCGCCGTCGGTGGGTAGTTCGAAGCCGTCCTCGACCTCGACCATCCGCATCACGCCGTTTTGATCTTCGAGATGGGTGTGCAGTTCGACACGCTCGGAAATCTCGGCGGTGGCGCTCATCAGCCGGTCGTCGGGGCCACCATGATTGTGGATGACCATGAAGGCCGCGCCCGATTCGGAAATCATCGTCGAGGCGCGGGCATAGGCGTCGTGAATCTCGATTTCCGCGAGCGCGGGGGGGACGAGGGCGGCGACGGCCAGAGCGGCGCCGAAAAGGGTCTTGGGAGCCATCTGTGCTCTCCTGTCTGAAAGATGAGTAGAGGGGTCGGATCAGACAGTGAGAGGCGGGCCCCGGGCCATGGGCCGCTCCGCCATACGGGCGGAAAGCACAGGCGGTTCAGGGAGTTGCGCCGCAGAGGCCGGACGCGGGACCGGGGCGCAATCGGCCTTGGCCGGGATCAGGGCGGTGGCCAGGACCTTGGCGCAATCCGGGCAGAAATGGCCCGGCTCGGTCGGGTTACCCTCGGCGTCGAGATGGATGGTGACGAGACCGGCACCGGTGCAGATCACCATCTGGCCCGTGGCCGCGGCTTGCCCCTGGGCAAGTGCGGCGTGCTGCGAGGTCAGGGCGACCAGCAGCGCGAGCGTCAGACCGACAAGGGATCGGATCAGGGCCATGCCGGAAGATCTAGCGGGCGGCGCGCGAAAGGAAAAGACGTCCGGCAGCGACCGGGCGCCGCGCCTGCCTCCGGCTCAGCGCGCATTTCAGGCGTTTCAGGCGGCGGCCTGGGCCTTGGCGATCTCTTTCTTGACCTTCAGCGCGGCCGGGGACAGGTCGGTGTCCTTGGCCTTCGCCATGAAGGCGTCGAGCCCGCCGCGATGGTCGACGGTGCGCAAAGCGGCGGAGGAGATGCGGAACTTGAAGCTGCGGCCGAGCACGTCGGAGGCGAGCGTCACGTCCTGAAGGTTGGGCAGGAACCGGCGCTTGGTCTTGTTGTTGGCGTGGCTCACATTGTTGCCGGTCATCGGCCCCTTTCCGGTTAGTTCGCAGCGGCGCGACATCTGGCTCTTCCTTGCTCTCTCTGGGGCCTCGGGCCTCTAGGCCGGGCCGCCGGGTCAAACGACAAAGCCCTGCGCCGGGCAGGGCCTGAATTCGGTTCCGGCGGGGTAAGAGGAGTCTGGGGGCCTGTCAACCCCGTTTGCGGGCCGGCGGGCGGCCTCGGCTGCCCTGAAAGAGCGGGACCAGCGCCGCGGCGGCGCCCTCCGCCGGGGTCATCTTGCCCTCGGCCACATCGGCCTCCAGATCGGCCAGACGGGCGGCGAGCGCAGGGTCGCCCGAGAGTTGCGCCATCAGACCCTGGCGGACCTCTTCGTGGAACCAGTAGCGCGCCTGGGCGGTGCGGATCGCGTCCCAATGGCCTTGCGTGCGGCGCCACTCGGCGAGGGCCTGCATCTCGGCCCAGGCAGCCTCGAGCCCGGCACCGTCGAGCGCCGACACGGTAAGCGCCTTGGGGATGCCCTCGGGGTCTCGGGGGCGCTTGCGCAACAGGCGAAGCGCGACGGTGTAATCGGCTTGGGTACGGTTCGCGGTGGTCTTCAGCGCGCCATCGGCCTTGTTGACCAGGATCAGGTCGCAGGTCTCCATGATGCCGCGCTTGACGCCCTGGAGTTCGTCGCCGCCGGCGGGGGCGAGAAGCAGGACGAAGAGGTCGGACATCTCGGCCACCTGGGTCTCGGACTGGCCGACGCCGACGGTCTCGATCAGCACCACGTCGAAACCCGCCGCCTCGCAGAGCGCGACGGCCTCGCGGGAGCGGCGGGCGACACCGCCGAGCTGGCTCTGGGCCGGGGAGGGACGGATGAAGGCGTTCGGATCGCGGGAGAGGCGCTCCATCCTTGTCTTGTCGCCGAGGATCGAGCCGCCGGAGCGGGCCGAGGACGGATCGACGGCGAGGACCGCGACACGCTTGCCCTGGCCGGTGAGCATCAGCCCGAACGCCTCGATGAAGGTGGACTTGCCGACCCCGGGCGTGCCGGAGAGGCCGATGCGGAGCGCCTGGCGGTCGGGACCCAGTTCCGCAAGCAGCGCCGTGGCCTCGGCGCGATGATCGGCACGACGGCTCTCGATCAGGGTGATCGCGCGCGCGAGCGCCCGGCGGTCCCCCGCCCTGATCCGTGCTGCCAGGTCCTTGATGGCCACGTGCCCCGCCTTTCCGATGACCCGTTGTCTTCCGGGTCGGGGGGCTTGTCCAGAGAGGGGCGCGACGGAGGCCGGCGGGGAAGGGCTTTCGAAAGCCCTAGCAAATCGCTTCGAAGCGATTTCGACCGGCTCCGAAGTCCGTCCGCTCGGGTTTGGTCTGCGGAGGTGGTCGTTTGACGCGCGAGGGTTTTCGAAAACCCTCGCAAATCGCTTCGAAGCGATTTGGCCCGCCAGGGATCGGGCGGAGCGCCTGCTGGCCATCCAGGGGCCGCCCGCGATAGAGACGAGCATGCTGCCCATCGAGCCGATCCTGCCGGAGCTGATCGCCGCGCTGCGCCGTGAGGGGCGCGCCGTGTTGCAGGCGCCGCCCGGAGCGGGGAAGACGACCCGGGTCCCCCTCGCCATGCTGGAGGCGGGGCTCTGCGAGGGCCGGATCGTGATGCTGGAGCCGCGCCGGCTTGCCGTGCGGGCGGCGGCGGAGCGGATGGCAGAGAGCCTGGGCGAACCGGTGGGCAAGACCGTGGGCTATCGGATGCGCGGAGAGAGCAAGCCGGGCGCCCGGATCGAGGTCGTGACCGAGGGCATCCTGACCCGGATGATCCAGTCCGATCCGGACCTGCCCGGCGTGGGCGCCGTGCTTTTCGACGAGTTCCATGAACGCTCGCTCCATGCCGATCTGGGGCTGGCTTTGGCTTTGGAGGTGCGGGCGGCGCTGCGGCCCGATCTGGTGCTTCTGGCGATGTCGGCGACGCTCGATGCGGCGCCGGTGGCGGTGTTGATGGGGGAGGCGCCGGTCATCACCGCCGAGGGGCGGAGCTTTCCGGTGGAGGTGGTGTGGCGGGACCGGCCGCTCGGGCCGAAAGCGCGGCTCGCGGCCGAGGTGGCGGAGACAGTGCGGGCCGCCCTGCCCGAGACCGAAGGCGGGGTGCTGGTGTTCCTGCCCGGGGAGCGGGAGATAAGGGCGGTGGAGGCGGCTCTGACGGGAGTGCCGGAGGGTGTCGAGGTGCGGCCGCTCTATGGTGCGTTGCCCTTTGCCGCCCAGCGCGCGGCCATCGCCCCCGCCACCAAGGGGCGCAAGGTGGTGCTCTCCACCGCCATCGCGGAAACCTCGCTGACCATCGAGGATGTGCGCGTCGTGGTGGACGGGGGCCGGGCCCGGCGGGCCCGGTTCGATCCGGGATCGGGGATGTCGCGGCTGGTGACGGAGAAGGTGACGAAGGCCGAGGCGGCGCAGCGCACGGGCCGGGCCGGCCGGGTGGCGCCGGGGCGGTGCTACCGGCTCTGGACCCGCGGTGAGGAGGGGGCGCTGTCCGAATACCCGCCGGCGGAGATCGAGGCGGCGGACCTGGCCGGGCTGGCCCTGGAACTGGCGCTTTGGGGGAGTGCGGACCTGGCCTTTCTGACGCCACCGCCGGAGGCCGGGATGGCGGCGGCGCGGGAGCTGCTCCGGGGGCTCGGGGCGCTCGACGGGGGCGGCGCGATCACGGCCCATGGCCGCAACCTCGCCGCCTTGCCGCTGCATCCGAGACTCGGCCACATGCTGCTGAGCGCGGGGCCGGGGGCCGCGGACCTCGCCGCCCTGATGGGCGTGCGCGATCCGCTGCGCGGCGCTGGAGCTGACCTCGGGTTGCGGCTTCGGGCGCTGCGGTCGGGCGAGGGGGACAAGGGGGCGCGGGCGGAGGCGAAGCGGCTCCGCCGGATGGTCGAGGGGCCGGGGCGGGAGATGTCCGCGGGCGAGATGGCTGCCCTGGCCTATCCCGATCGGATCGGGCTGCGGCGGCCCGGCCCGGCGCCGCGCTACCTGCTCTCGGGCGGCAAGGGGGCAGTGCTGGACGCGGCCGATACGCTGGCCGGGCAGCGGCTGATCGTGGCCACCGATCTCGACGGGGACAGGCGCGAGGCGAAGGTCCGGCTGGCGCTACCGCTCACCGAGGCGGAACTGCGGGCGGTCCATGGGGGTGCGATCCGCTGGCAGGAGCTGTGTCGCTGGTCCCGGCGCGCCGGCGCGGTGGAGGCGCGGCGGCAGGAACGGTTCGGCGCCCTGGTGCTAGCCGACCGGGCCTGGGCGGAGGCGCCGGCCGACCAGGTGGCACGGGCGATGCTCGACGGGGTTCGAGAGCTGGGGTTGCAACTGAAGGGGGCGGCGGCGCGGTTCGCGGCGCGGGTAGAGCTCGTTCGCGATGGCGGTGCGGAGGACCTGCCGGAGATGTCGGAGACGGCGCTGATGGCGGGGCTCGAAGACTGGCTCCTGCCGCATCTGGGCGGCGTTAGGACGGCGAATCAGTGGCGGGGGTTCAACCTCCTGCCCGCGCTGGAGGGGATGCTGAACTGGCAACAGAGGCAGGTTGTCGACCGAAGGGCGCCGGCGCATTTTTCGACCCCGCTGGGACGGAAAGTGGCGATCGACTATGGCGGCGACGCGCCGGAAGTTACGCTCCGTTTGCAGGAGCTGTTCGGCCAGCGGGTGCATCCGGTGGTGGCGGGTCGGCCGTTGCGGCTGGTGCTGCTCTCACCCGCCGGGCGGCCGGTGCAGGTGACGACGGACCTGCCCGGGTTCTGGGCCAGCTCCTACGCGGATGTCAGAAAGGACATGCGCGGCCGCTACCCGAAACACCCCTGGCCCGAAGATCCCACGGAGGCGGACCCGACGCTTAGGGCGAAGCGGCGGTCGCGGTGAGGCATCGGATCGGCGCTCTGTGCCGGTCCGGTCTCGGGTCGCGGTCGAGGGCAGACCCTTCGAAGGGTCTGGCAAAACCCTTCAAAAGGTTTTGCGCCCGGCAACCACAGGGGGCCTGACGGAGGTCTTCGCGCGGCCCGGCGCCGCGTCACCCCCACCAAGGCCCATGTCGGCCGGCCCCGCCATCCACCCGGTCGAAGCCGTGGCGTCCGAAAAAGTCGCGCTGGGCCTGGATCAGCGCCGCGGTGCCACGGGCCTGGATCATGGTGTCGAACCAGGCCAGGGACGCCGAGAGCGCCGGGACCGGATGGCCCGAGGCGGTGGCGGCGGAGACGGTCCGGCGCAGGGCGGGGAGGACGGATTTGAGGGTCTCGGCGATGGCGGGGGCGAAGGCGAGGTGGCCGTGGGGGGCGCCGTCGCGGAATGCCGCGGAGATGTCGTCGAGGAGCGCCGAGCGGATGATGCAGCCGGCGCGCCAGACCTCTGCGATGCGGGCCATGTCGAGGTCCCAGGCGAAGGCGTCGGAGGCCGCGGCCAGCACCGAGAACCCCTGGCTGTGGTCGACGATCCGCGCGGCCAGCAGCGCCTCGGCAAGGGTGTCGGCGGGCAGGTCCACCGCCCCGCGTTCCGGTGCAAAGAGCGCCGCGCCCGCCGCCCGTCCGATCCGGTCGGCGGACCAGGCCCGGCCCGCGACAGCGGCCTCGATGGCGCTCGCCGACTGACCGAGCTTCAACGCCTCGATCACGGTCCAGCGGCCAGTGCCTTTCTGCCCGGCGGCATCGACGATGGCATCGACCGCCGGAATGCCGGTGCGGTCGGTGGCGGCGAGGACCTCTGCCGTGATCTCGACGAGATAGCTCTTCAGCGGCCCGGCATTCCAATCGCCGAACCGCGCGCCGATGGCGGCAGGCGCCATGCCGGCCCCTTCGCGCATCAGCCCGTAGAGTTCCGCGATAAGCTGCATCTCGGCATATTCGATGCCGTTATGGACCGTCTTGATGAAGTGGCCGGCGCCGTCGGGGCCGAAATGATCGGCACAAGGCGCGCCGTCGAACTTGGCCGCGATCGCCTCGATGACGGGCCGAATGCCCTCCCAGGACGCCCGCGTGCCGCCGACCATCATCGAGGGCCCGTGCCGCGCCCCGTCCTCGCCGCCCGATACCCCCATGCCGATGAAGGCAAAGCCCCGGGCCTCCAGCTCGGCAGTGCGGCGGCGGGTTTCGTTGAAATCGGCGTTGCCTGCGTCGATGATCGTGTCGCCCGGGGCGAGATGCGGGAGCAGTTCGGCGATGGAGCCGTCGACCGGGGCGCCGGCGGGGACCATCAGGATGATCGCGCGGGGGGCGGGCATCGCCTTGGCCATCGCGGCGAGGTCGTCATGGCCGGTGAGGCGGTCGGCCAGCTCGCCGGCCTCATCCATGAACTCCGGGATACGGTCGTCGGTGCGATTGGCGACGTGCAGGCCGAAGCCCTTCTCCGCGATGTTGAGCGCCAGCGCGCTGCCCATGGTGCCGAGCCCGTAGAGGCCGAGGGTTGCGAGGGTCATGAGGGGTCCTTTCGCCGGGTCAACTGCGCCGGAAGGTAAGATAGTGCGGGCTCCGCCCTTCGCGCAGGGCTTTCTGTTCGTAGCGGGTCGAAAGCCAGTCCGGCCAGGGGTCGCGCCAGTCCGTCGGGTCCTCGGCGGTCCAGGTGAACCCGGGACGGGGCACTTCGAGGAGGGTCTGGCGGACATAGTCCGGGATGTCGGTAGCGACACGGAACTCGGCACCCGGTTTCAAGACGCGGGCGAGCGGGGCGAGGTGCTCGGGCGTGACGAAGCGGCGGCGGTGGTGGCGTTTCTTCGGCCAAGGGTCGGGATAGAGCAGGAAGGCCTTGGATATGGAGGCATCGGGCAGGACGTCGAAGAGATCGCGCGCGTCGCCGGGATGGATGCGGAGATTGGTCAGACCCGCGCGGCGGATCTTGCCCAACAGCATGGCGACCCCGTTGATATAGGGCTCCGCACCGATCAGGCCGATCCCGGGGTTTTCACGGGCCTGATGCACCATGTGCTCACCACCGCCGAAACCGATTTCGAGCCAGATGTCCTTGCCGGGGAACAGGCGGGCGAGGTCGAGCGGCGTGCGGTCGGGGTTCTCTTCCCAGGTCACGGGTCCGGGGGAGAGAGCGGCAAGGTCCTCGGCCAGATAGCGCGCCTGCGCGGGCTTCAGCGCCTTGCCCTTGAGCCGGCCGTAGAAGTTGCGCCACGGCGCGCCGGAGGGATGCTGGCGGGACATGAGGCGCGGTGTAGCGGGCGGAGGTGGGGGATGCAAAGCGGAGGCAGGTGAGGTCCGTTCTGCGGGCAAAGCTCCAGCTCGCCGCGTCTGCGCCAAGGGCGGCTTTGGAGTTGAGCCGTGTCAAGAACGGTCGTTCCCATCTGTGACAGAAAGCCCGAGTTTGGAACATCCTGCGATGGACAGAAGGTCGGCTCCTGGCCCTTGCACGAAGATACCCCGTCGCTAAGCGCTCTACGTGAAAGGCTGGCATCGGTTGCTTGCTGCTGCGAAGAAGCGGGTCGAACTGGCCGGTGTGTTGGTATCAGGACCGCGAGTTGACGCGCGACCGCTTCGCCACCAACGGGAAGCGCGGGACAAGCACAAGGGCCTTCTTGCCGAAAGTGGAGAACACGGCGCGGCGGATTTGACATTGGACACGCAGCGCCTGCCTCTCATGCGCGGTCGGGGCGACCGGGGTGCGGCATTTCACGAGGTCGGGGTGAAACGGGGTCATCATGGTGTGCCTCCTCGGATGATGACCCGAAGATGCGCAATCCTGCATGCCCTCGCTTGAGGGGAACGCTTGGAGACCTTTGGGATTGCCTTGGGAAATCCTGTCGGCGCGTGCATTTTGTTGGCTCGAACGAAGGAAAACGTTCTAGGTGTGAGCCTATGGAGCACCATTTCGCGGATTGCACGCTGGATGATTCCCGCCTGACGCTTACGCGCGACGGCAGAGCGGTGGCCGTGGAGCCCAAGGTGTTCGACCTGATCCATCTGCTGGTGCGCAATTCCGGAGACCTTGTGACGCGAGACCGGATGGTTGAGGAGATCTGGGGCGGTCGAATCGTGTCCGAGTCCGCGATTTCCGCATGCATCGCGTCCGCGCGAAAGTCCGTCGGCGACGACGGAAAGGCGCAGGCGGTCATCCGAACCGTTGCCCGGCGCGGGGTGATGCTTGTGGCGGAGGTGTCGGGCGAGGCGACCCCCGGGGCGCAGGCCTCGGCACCCATTGCCGCCGAGGCGGCCCAAAGGATCCGCTTCTGCCGGAGTGAGGATGGCCATGCAATCGCGTATGCCGTCAGCGGCGAGGGCCCGCCTGTACTGCGGTTCGGGCCTGTGTCACTCCACGACCTGGAATTGGAATGGGCTTATGGGCTGCACCGCTCCTGGATCTCGTCGATGGCGCTTCACACCCGATACCTGCGATTTGACAATGTGGGGAGCGGCCAGTCGGAACGGGCCCTGCGCGATCTGGACTATGAGACCGAGGCGCGCGATGCGGCCGCTGTCGCCGATGCAGCGGGCTTTGACCGATTCGCCGCGGTGTCCTATTCGGGCGGCTGCATGACAGCGCTGACCTTCGCGGCCTTCTACCCGGAACGGCTTTCGCGGCTGGCGATTGTGGGCGGATATGTCGAGGGTCGCGCGCGACGTAGCGCAGATGCCCCGCCCGACGCATTGAGAGCTATGATCGGTGAGGGCTGGGCCCGCCCTGAAAGCGCCTTCGCACGTGGCTTCGCGACGAGCTACTTTCCCGAGGGGCCTGGAGAAGAAATGCGCGAAGTACTGCGCATGTCGCAGGCCGCCTGCCCGCCAGAAACGATGCTGCGCAATCGCGACGCGATCAATCATGCGACAAACGCGCATCTATTGGATCAGGTGCGCTGTCCGGTGTTGATCCTGCATGCGCGCGACGATTCCGTGCACCCTCTGTCGCAGGCGCAGAAGCTGGCGGCGGGTATTCCGGGCGCAGAGCTGGTGGTACTGGAGACCGCCAACCATATTCCCTTGCACGGGAGCGCATGCTGGGAGAGTTACAACATCACGCTTGCGGAGTTCTTGACCGATTAGCGCGGGCGTTGGACTGCGAACGGGTGATCAAACGGAACTGCTGGCCGCAATTCCTGAGCGCCTGACATGAGCCTCCTGCCAATACCTATGCGCCATAAGCAGTTTCTGAGTTGGTCACGTTTTGGGCCGCCCCTGGAAAGGCGGACGTTGGGGAACACCGCAGCATCCGGTGCATCGGGCTTGAAGCCGCCCTTAAGCCCGCGCTTTGCCTAGGCGCCTTCCGCGAGGGCGTCCCTCAGAACCGCTGCGTCCTCCTCCGAGAAGGCGCAGAGGGTAGTGGCGGGTGGGATGTCCATCTCCGACAGACCCTCGCGCAGGGTCGTCACTGCGATGCGGGCGGCGCGGTCCTTTGGGAAGCCGTAGACGCCGGTGGAGATCGCGGAGAAGGCGAGTGAGGTCAGGCCGTGTTCGCCGGCGAGGCGCAGGCAGGTGCGGTAGCAGGCGGTCAGCGCGGCGTCCTCCCCCGCCCTGCCGCCCCGCCAGACCGGGCCGACGGTATGGATGACATGGGCGGCGGGCAGGTCGTAGCCGCCGGTGATGACCGCCGCGCCGGTCGGGCAGCCGCCGATGCGGCGGCATTCCTCCAAGAGCCCCGGCCCCGCCGCGCGGTGAATGGCGCCGTCGACCCCGCCGCCACCGAGCAGGCTCTCGTTGGCCGCGTTCACGATGGCGTCGACGGCGAGCGTCGTGATGTCCCCGGTGATGACCCGGAGCGCGGCCATCTCAGATCTCGGCTTTCAGCGCCGCGGCGAGGTCGGTCTTTTCCCAGCTGAAGCCGCCATCGGCCTCGGGTTGGCGGCCGAAATGGCCATACGCGGCAGTGCGTTGGTAGATCGGGCGGTTCAGCACCAGATGCTCGCGGATGCCCCGGGGGGTGAGGTCCATGACCCGGGGGATCGCCGCCTCGATCTCCTGGTTCGGCACTTCGCCGGTGCCGTGGGTATCGACATAGATCGAGAGCGGCTTGGCGACGCCGATGGCGTAGGAGAGTTGCAGGGTGCAGCGCTCCGCCAGACCGGCGGCCACCACGTTCTTGGCGAGGTAGCGTGCGGCGTAAGCCGCGGAGCGGTCGACCTTCGTCGGGTCCTTGCCGGAAAACGCGCCGCCGCCATGGGGCGCCGCGCCGCCATAGGTGTCGACGATGATCTTGCGGCCCGTGAGCCCGGCATCCCCGTCCGGGCCGCCGATCACGAAGGTCCCCGTCGGGTTGATCCACCATTCGGTGGCGTCGGTGATCCAGTCGGCGGGGAGCACCTCGCGGATGTAGGGTTCAACGATGGCGCGGATGTCGTCGGAGGTCTGGGCCTCGCTCTCATGCTGGGTGGAGAGCACGATGGAGGTGGCCTCCACCGGTTTGCCATCGACATAGCGCAGGCTGATCTGGCTCTTGGCGTCGGGGCGCAAGCTGGGCTCGGCGCCGGATTTGCGGACCTCGGCGAGGCGGCGCAGGATCGCGTGGGAATACTGGATCGGGGCCGGCATCAGGTCCGGCGTCTCGGTGGTGGCGTAGCCGAACATGATGCCCTGGTCGCCGGCGCCCTCGGCGCGGTTGCCCTCGCCGGTGACCCCTTGCGCGATATGGGCGGATTGTTCGTGCAGGAAATTCAGGACGTGGCAGGTGTTCCAGTGGAACTTGTCCTGCTCGTAGCCGATATCCTTGATGCAGTCGCGGGCGATCTCGGCGATGCGGCCCATGTAGTTCTTGAGCTTGTCCTGGTCCGAAAGGCCGACCTCGCCGCCGACCACGACCATGCCGGTGGTGGCGAAGGTTTCGCAGGCGACGCGGGCGGTGGGTTCTTCGGCCAGGAAGGCGTCGAGCACGGCGTCCGAAATCCGGTCGCAGACCTTGTCGGGATGGCCCTCCGAGACGGATTCGGAGGTGAAGACGTAATCGGATCGGGACATGGGACGCGCTCCATTAAGGTCTGGCCCGGCACGCCAGGAAGCCGTTGTGCGGGCGGTTTGAGTCAGGTGGACTTAGGGTCCGGGATCGGTGGCGTCAACGGCGATTCGGCGGCGCAGGAAAAGGGCGAGGAGGCCGATGGCCAGAAGGGCAAGGATGGGTGCGTCGCCGAGCCGGGCATAGAGCGTCGGCGGCAGTGCGGGCGGCAGGGGCGCGTCGACGAAACCCGCCTCGCCGAGGGGGAGTTCGGCGATGATATTGCCCCGCGCATCGATGATCGCGGAGATCCCAGTATTGGCGGCGCGGACCATGGGCAGGCCAAGCTCGATGGACCGCAGCCGGGCCTGGGCGAGGTGCTGGTAGGGGCCGGCGAACTCCCCGAACCAGGCGTCGTTGGTAATGAGCAGCAGGAGCCGGGGGCGGTCGGTGGCGGCGGCGCGGACCTCCTCGGCGAAGATGCCCTCGTAGCAGATCAGCGGGACGGCAGCGCCGATGCCGGGGAGGGTGACCTGCTCGCCACCCGGCCCGGCGCTGTAGCCGCCACCTTCGTTGGCGGCGAGACCGTGGATGCCGATGCGGGAGAGGAGGCCGGCGAAGGGCATGTATTCGCCGAAGGGGACGAGATGGGCTTTGTCATAGATCTGGGCCGGGGCACCGCCGGGACCGGTGACGACGAGGGAATTGTAGTAGCGCGGCTCTTCGAGGCGCTGGATGCCGATGACGACGGGCCTGTCACCCGCGGCGGCGGCGATCTCGGGCAGGGCCGAGCCGGAATATTCCAGGAAGTAGGGGACGGAGGTTTCGGGCCAGACCACGAGGTCGGGGGCGCCACCGCCGGGAGCGGCGGTGAAGTCGAGGGCGCGCTGGAAGAAAAGCGGGGCCTTGTCGGGGTCCCATTTTTCGTGCTGCGGGGCGTTGGGCTGGACCAAGCGGATGGTGGGGGCTGCGGGCTCCGGCGGACCCGGCGCAGGCGCCGGAAGCGCCGGAGCCAGGGCGGTCGCGGCCAGAACCGCCGCAACGGCGGCGATCCCGGCCGTGCCGAGGCGGGCGAGCGCCACGAGGGCGGCGGCGATCAGGAGCGCGAGGAGCGTGAGGCCGTGGGGGCCGGTGAGGCTGGCGAGCTGGGCCACGGGATGGCCGACCCAGACATGGCCGATCAGCGCCCAGGGAAAGCCGGTCAGGATCAGGGATCGCAGCGCCTCGGCCCCCGTGAGCGCCAGGACCCGGGCCAGGAGCCCGCCGCCGAGGCGCTCGGCCAGCCAGAAGGCCAGGGCCCAGAAGAGCCCGAGCCCGGCGGCCATGAAAAAGAGCGCGAAAGGCGCCATCCAGCCGTGCCGGGCGATATCGACCAGGAACGGCTCGACGATCCAGTGCAGCGCCACGAGCCCGTAGCCGGTACCCGCGAGCCAGCCGGTCCAGGCGGCGCGGCCCGGCGTGGCGGCGGGGAGCGCGAGCAGGATCGCAAGGCCGGTGACGGTGCTGAGCGGGATCGCGAAGGGCAGGTGGCCCAGGGCGGTACTGGCGCCGAGAGCCAGGATCAGCAGCGCGCGGAAAGCCAAGGGCCAGCCCGCCACATTGAGCGCCAGCCGCTCCGCCACCGGGCCCTCCGTCAGCTCTTGGCGCCTTGTTGCTCGACGCCGGGCTTCGGCGGGGCGCCAGTGAGCCGGACGCGGAGCCGCTTGATCCGGCGCGGATCGGCGTCGAGCACCTCGAATTCGGTGCCGTCCGGGTGGCAGATCACCTCGCCCCGGGTCGGCACATGGCCGGCCAGCATGAAGACGAGACCGCCGAGCGTGTCGATCTCCTCTTCGTCGATATTGTCGTGATCGGTGAGCGCCCGGCCGATCTCGGCCTCGAATTCCTCGAGCGGCGTCTTGGAGCGGGCCAGATAGATACCGGGCGCCTCGACGGTCCAGTAAGTGTCCTCGTCGGTGTCGTGCTCATCCTCGATCTCGCCCACCACCTGTTCGAGCAGGTCCTCGATGGTCACCAGCCCGTCGGTGCCGCCATATTCGTCGATCACCAGTGCCATATGGGTCCGCTCGGCCTGCATCTTTTGCAGCAGCACGCCGAGGGGCATCGAGGGCGGCACGTAGAGCAGCGGGCGCAGCATCTCGCGCAGGCCGAAATCGCCGTGATCGCCGTTGAAGCCGTGGCGGAGCGCGAGGTCCTTCAGATGCACCATGCCGATCGGCGTATCGATGGTACCGTCGAAGACCGGCAGGCGGGTGTTGCCGCTGTCGCGGAAGACCTGGACGAGGTCCGGCAAGGTGATCGTGACCGGCACCGCCACGATATCGGCCTGGGGGATCGACACGTCCTCCACGCGCATCCGGCGCAGGTTCAGAAGTCCGGGGGTTTGGCCGTTCGGCCCTGCCGTGCCGGGCGCCTCGTCTTGCGGCGCATCGGCGGGGCTCAGGGCCTCGAAGAGCCTGCCGATCAGGCCGCGCTGCGGCTCGGGGCTCTCATGCGGGTCGGCCTGCGCGCGCTGCGCGGCGTTAGACGACCCGTCTGTCGTGTCGCTCATCGTCTCCTACCGTGTTTCGGTCTCTGGCTGGGAATATGGGTCAGGCAGGCCGAGATTGCCAAGAATTTCCGTCTCCAGCCCCTCCATGAGGGCGGCGTCCTGCTCGGTCTCGTGGTCGAAGCCGAGAAGATGGAGCGTGCCGTGGACGATCAGATGGGTGGCGTGCCGGGCGAGCGGGAGGCCGGCGGCGCGGGCCTCGGCGGCGCAGGTCTCGAAGGCGAGCGCGATATCGCCAAGCTCCGGGTCGGCCGGGTCCGGGGGCAGCGGCATCTCGCCAGGGACGGCGGCGGTCCGGTCGGCGGAGGGCCAGCTCAGAACATTTGTCGCCGCCCCCTTGCCGCGGAACTCCGCGTTGAGCGTGGCGATGCGGGCGTCGTTGCAGGCCAGGAGCGCGATGCCGAAGGCGGAGGGCTCAAGGCCGAGGCGGGCGAGAACGGCCTCGGTTGCCTCGCCCGCGAGGCGCTCGAGGCCGACCCCGCCCCAGGCCGGTTCTTCAAGGATCACGTCGACACTCATGGCCGCGACATGCCGCTGAGCGCGATCAGCCCGGCCAGGACGATGGGCACGAAGAGCCAACCCTGGGGCAGGAGGCCGTAGCCGGCGCCCGTGAGCGGCGCGGCGAGCAGCCCCGCGCCGGCGATGACCGCGGCAAGCCCGGTGGCCGCGACGATCAAGTCGCGCCGCCCCTGCCCCATGCCCAGCGCAAAGAGGCCGGCCATCAATGCCAGCGTGCCGGTGACCATGTGCCAGGTCATCCAGACCGGCGCCCGGACCTCCAATGGCAGGTCCGAGGCGAGAAGCGGCCCGGCGGCCTCGGCCCCGCCGACGAAAGTATGGACCAGGAACCAGAGCGCCGAGAGGCCGGCCGCGACCCAGCCGCCGATCCTAGCTGGCCGCGTCATCGGCGTCATAGGCCTCGATGATCGCGGCGACGAGGGGGTGGCGGACCACGTCTTTGGCGGTGAAGTAGTTGAAGCTGATCTTGGGGATGTGTTTCAGCAGCCGCTCGGCATCGCGCAGGCCGGAGGTCACCCCGCGCGGCAGGTCGACCTGGGAGCGGTCGCCGGTGATCACCATGCGGGAGCCCTCGCCGAGGCGGGTGAGGAACATCTTCATCTGCATCGTGGTCGCGTTCTGCGCCTCGTCGAGGACCACGAAGGCGTTCGACAGCGTCCGGCCCCGCATGAAGGCGAGCGGCGCGATCTCGATGCGCTTCTCCTCGATCAGCTTGGCCACCTGCTTGCCGGGCAGGAAGTCGTTCAGCGCGTCGTAGAGCGGCTGCATGTAGGGATCGACCTTGTCCTTCATGTCGCCGGGCAGGTAGCCGAGCTTTTCGCCCGCCTCGACCGCCGGGCGGCTCAGGATGATCCGGTCGACATGGCCGCCGATGAACATCGACACACCCACGGCGACGGCAAGATAGGTCTTGCCGGTCCCCGCCGGGCCGATGCCGAAGGCCAGTTCGTTCGTAAAGAGCGACCGCACATAGGCTTTCTGCGCCTCGGTGCGCGGCTCGACGAGCTTCTTGCGGGTCTTGATCTCCACCGGACCGCGCTGGAACATCTCCATCTGGTCGCCGTCGCGGGCGCCGGTCTCGGTCTCCGGGCCCATGCGCACCTCGCGGTCGATATCGCCGGGATCGACGGGCCGACCCGCCTCCAGTCGCGTATAGAGCGACCGCAGCACCTCCTCGGCGGCGCGCACCGGGCCGTCCTCGCCATAGATCCGCAACTCGTTGCCGCGCCGCTGGATCTGCACGTCGAGCTTGGTTTCGATGTCGGTGAGGTTGCGGTCATGTTCGCCGCAGAGGTCGATGAGCAGGAAATTGTCGGGAAACTCGACGACGCGCTCGGTCAGGTCGGTGATGTCCAATCAGCTCTCCTTGGGGCTCGAACCTCGCGCCCATGCTGGCAAGTCGGCGGGGCGCGCGCAAGCGCGGCGGGCCGAATGTCACGAAACGGAGACGAAAAGGCCGCGGGCGGTGCCGCGGCCTTCCACACCTTCGTCGGATTGCGGTTCAGCGCCGGGCCGGCACCCAGTCCCGGATACCCGGATCGGAGGAGATGTTGCCGACGATCGAACCGGGCGGTGCCGTCTCGAAGCAGACCGGCAGGCCGCTGACCGGATCGCGGCGGCGCGACCAGTAGCCCTCGAAGCCGTCGTCGATCATCCAGATCTGGCAACCATCGGGGTCGACGAAGATGCCGGCTTCAAGCGTGGTGAGCGAGCCAGAGTCGATCCCGCCATCCTCGCCGATGGCCCGCAGCGGTACCCCGCCGCCGGCCGGTGTCAGGCCCTGAAATCCGATCCCCTCGCAGGCGGCCAGTAGGAAACCCGCGGTCAGCAGAAGCGCTTTCGGTGCGTGTGTCTTGATCATCATCATGGCGCTCACCTGTAGCAGACGATTTCGACGCGGCGGTTCGCTTGCATCCCCGCGGCGGTGCTGTTGGTGGCGACCGGACGGCGCTCGCCAAAGCCGATCTGACGCGCGACCCGGGCGCCGGCCGAGCGGGCGACGCCGGCCACGGTGGCGGCACGGCGCTCCGACAGACGAATATTGTACTCGTCCGAGGCGCGGCTGTCGGTATGGCCGTAGATCGCATAGGCGAAGGCACCGGCCGAGCGGAAGAACTGCTCGAGCTGGGCGCGGCCGGAATGGGTCAGATGATGGCTGTCTGTGCGGAACAGGACATCCGCATTGGCCACCGCGCAGGTGTTCACATCCATGCAGACCGGGCGTCCGGTCTTCGCATCGACGCGACCCTCCATATAGCCTTCGACGCCGCCATCGGCGATCCAGTGCTGGCAGCCATCGGGGTCGATCCAGATCGTCGGCTCAACCGTCCCGGTCACCACAACGGTCTGCTGAGCCTGGACCCCAGAGGCCGGCATGATCAGCGCGAGCGCGCCCAGCGCCGCCCCGCACAAGGTAGTTCGAAACATCGACCCGAAGGCCGAAAAATGTCTGTTCAGCACGGCTAAATCCCCCACATCCGCGCCTCCGCGGGCAGCCTGGCAGGGCCCCGATGCGGAAACTCTGTTTATTCTTTGAAAGATACCCAGAAATGGGGGGTTGTGAAGCGGCTTTTCGCCGGGTCCGGCCGGTCAAGGGGAAACAATGGGGTTTTGTAACCTTGATTGTTCCGCATCGACCGATAGTGCGGCGGATGCGGCTCAGATCAGGGCACCGGAGAGCGAGTTGGGCGCGGCGTCGCGGATTCGCACGGGCGCGATCTGGCCGATCAGATCGGCCGGCCCCTCGGCATGGACCGCGTGGAGATGGCCGGACTTGCCGACGATCTGCCCCGGCATCCGGCCCGGCTTTTCGAAGAGCACCGTGACCTCGCGCCCGACCATCGCCCGCTGGGCCGCCGCCTGCTGTTCGGTCAGGAGCGCCTGGAGCCGGGCGAGACGGTCGGCCTTCTCGTCCTCGGGCACCTGATCGCGTTCGGCGGCGGGGGTGCCGGGGCGGGGCGAATACTTGAACGAATAGGACTGGCCGAAGCCCACGGTCCGGACCAGATCGAGCGTCGCCTGAAAATCCGCCTCGGTCTCGCCCGGAAAGCCGACGATGAAATCGCTGGAGAGCAGCAGGTCGGGGCGCGCGGCGCGCAGCCGCTCGATGATCCGGATGTAGTGCTCGGCGGTATGCTTGCGGTTCATCGCCTTCAGCACCCGGTCGGAGCCCGCCTGTACCGGCAGATGCAGGTAGGGCATCAGCTTCCCGCAGTCGCCATGGGCCGCGATGAGCGCGTCGTCCATGTCGTTCGGATGCGAGGTGGTGAAGCGGATGCGGTCGAGCCCGTCGATCCCGGCCAGCGCCCAGATCAGCCCGGCCAGCCCGCCGGGATGTCCGTGATAAGCGTTCACGTTCTGGCCCAGCAGGGTGATCTCGCGCACCCCGGCCTCTACGAGGTCCCGTGCTTCGGCCTGGATACGCTCGGCGGGGCGGCTCACCTCGGCGCCACGGGTGTAAGGCACCACGCAGAAGGAGCAAAACTTGTCGCAGCCCTCCTGCACGGTGAGAAAAGCGGTGGGGCCGCGCTTCGCCTTGGGCCGGCGCTTCAACTCGTCGAACTTGTCCTCGGCGGGGAATTCGGTGTCGAGGGCGCGGTGGCCCTCGGCGAGCGCGGCGTCCATCTCCGGCAGGCGGTGGTAGCTCTGCGGCCCGACGACGAGGTCGACCATGGGCTGGCGGCGCACGATCTCCTCGCCCTCGGCCTGGGCGACGCAGCCGGCCACGCCGATCTTCAGGTCAGGCTTTTCGGCCTTGAGCGGCTTCAGACGGCCAAGCTCGGAATAGACCTTCTCCGCCGCCTTCTCGCGGATATGGCAGGTGTTGAGCAGGATCATGTCGGCCTCGGCCGCCTCGCCGGTCTGCTCATAGCCGCGCAGGGCGAGCGCCTCGGCCATGCGCTCGCTGTCATAGACGTTCATCTGACAGCCATAGGTCTTGATGAAGAGCTTTTTCGGCGCGGTCATGGGGCCCGTCCTGCAGGGTCGAGCCGGGTTTAGCCGCCGCCCCGCTCTCTTGCAATGCACCGGGAATTAACCGAGTCTCGCGCAAAACGGGCGGCAGGATGCGCTACGACGATCTCAGGACCTTTCTGCGCGACGGCGCCGCCGCCCTGGCCAAGGGGCCGGTCGCGCTGATCTTTGCCGAGGACGAGGTCGAGGTCGACAGCACGCTCCGGCACCATGCGGGGCTCGGGTTCATGGCGCTGGTGCTCTTCGCGCCGAAGCGGGTGGAGGTGGCGGCGGAACTGGCGCCCCATATCCACCGCGTCGATCACGACACGATTGCCGAGGGCGCGGTGGAGGGGGCGGTCAATGCCGTCAATACGGCGGCGCCGGGGGTCTGGCTCTATTACTGCTACAACGCCGAATACCTGTTCTTCCCGTTCTGCGAACACCGCACGATGGGCGAGATGCTGGCCTTCAACACCGAAGAGCGGCGCGACACGGTGCTGACCTATGTCGTCGATCTCTATGCCGACGATCTCTGGAAACACCCGAGCGCGGTCTCGATCGAGAACGCCCATCTCGACAAATCGGGCTATTACGCACTGGCGCGCGAGGATGAGGACGGTCATGCGCTCGACCGGCAGCTCGATTTCTATGGCGGGCTCAGATGGCGGTTCGAGGAGCATATTCCGCAGGTCCGGCGCCGGATCGACCGGGTCGCGATCTTCCGCGCCCGAAAGGGGCTGAAGCTTCTGCCCGATCACACATTCAACGAGGCGGAGTACAATACCTTCGCCTGCCCCTGGCACCACAATCTGACGGCGGCGATCTGCTCGTTTCGCACCGCGAAGGCACTGAAACGGAACCCGGGCAGCACCTTCGATATCGAGACCTTCCGCTGGCACAATTCCGCGCCGTTCGAATGGCATTCACGGCAATTGCTCGATCTCGGGCTGATGGAGCCCGGGCAGTGGTTCTGAGAGTGGCGGCGGCGTTCGCGGCTTGAGGCGCCGGGAAGCGCCATAGGCCGTGGCGCTCATTGATGGCCGTCTGGAGCCCGTTATGGACGTTCGAGCCTTGCGGCGCGGAGCCGAGATGACGTCGGCGGCGCATCAACCGGCCGCCCGAGCGACCTCACTCCCAAACCGGCCGGATGCAGGCTTCACGCCGAAAGCGGTCGACATCCGGGGATAACCGGTCAGACCCGAAACGGCAGCTCCGCCAGTCTTGCCCTGAGGGGACCGCCCGCGCCGATGACCTGAACCTCGTCGCCGGGCCGCAACCCGACCGAGACCAGAGCATAGCCGATCATGCGCTCCAGCCGGTAGGACCAGGCTTTGTGGGTCATATGGCCAACCCGGGCGCCGTCTCTCTCGATGGGGAGCCATATGGACTGGTTCTCGGCCTCTTGCGGCGTGTCGAGCATGATCCCGAGCTGCTGGCGTTTCACTCCCTCGGCCTTGATCCGCCGCAACGCCGCGATGCCGATCACGGCATCGTCGAGATCGAGATCGACGAATTTCTCCATCCGCACTTCGAGCGGGTTAGTGTCCTCATCGGTATCGGTGCCGTAGTTCAGAAGGCCGCTTTCGGTGCGCTCGGACGGGTTCGGGTAGCCCGGGCCGATGTCGAAGGGCTGCCCGGCTTCCTTGACGATCTGCCAGAGCTTGTCGCCTTTCGTGCCGTCCAGAAGGTAAAGCTCGAAGCCGCCCTGTTTCGACCAGCCCGACCGCGCGACTTTGAGGGGGATGCCGTCGATTTCGGCATCGTCGAACCAGAAATAGCGCAGCTGCCGGACCCAGTCGCCGAAGAGCGACGCGACGACATCCTCCGCCTTGGGTCCCTGCACCGCCAGCGGCGAGACGTCCGGTTCGCCGATCTCTACATCGAGTCCGCGTTCGCCGGCGACGCAGCGCGCCCAGAACCAGATGTCGGAGTTTCCGATCGAGAGCCAGTAGCAATCCTCCGCGACCTTGAGCGCGATGGGATCATTGATGAGCCGCCCACGATAGTCACAGATCGCCACGTACTTTCCCTGATTGACGACCTGGGACGACAGATCGCGGGTGCAGAGGATCTGCGCGAGTTGTGCGGCGTCCGGCCCCTTGATCTGCACCTGGCGCTGCCCGGCCACATCCCACATCGAAACGCCGTTGATCAGCCGCCAATACTCCGCCTCGCGGTCACCATAGCCGCGCGGGATCAGCATGCGGTTATAGGTGACGAGGGATTCCGCCCCCTCCGCGAGCGTGGAAAGGTAGTAGGGCGAGGTTCTGAGGCGCCCCGCCGCGACGATCTCGGCCATTCCGTTCCTCCCGCTGTTCCGCCCGGCCCTTGGTAGCACCATTCCCGACCGCGGAAAGCGTGGCGGCCCGCACCCGGGCTCGCGACGTCGCGGACCCCCGCCCTAAGGCCAGGAGGTCATCACCGGGGGGCCGGAATGGGCCGGGCGCATCTGGCGGACGATGGTGGCCCAGTGCATCCGGAAGACCGCGTTCTCGTCGGCCATCGACCCGGTCTTCTTGATCTTCTTGCGGTAGCTCTCGACGCCGATCGAGGGCGTCTGGAAGGCGCCGATGACATAGTCGCTCACATGGGTCCGCGCCGAGCCCTGCTGCCGGAAGGCCGAATTGACGAGCACCCCGCCGGAGCTTTGCGGCATGACCGCCAGCACGCTCGGCTCGAGCTGCGCGAGCGCCCGATCCTCGGCCTGATCGGCGGTATAATGGTTCTGGGTCTGCATCGCGGCCATGGCGAGGCCCGCCCCGGCCTGCGCCTGGGCGCTCGACTGGATATGGTTGCGGTTGGTCCGCTCCATCATGCCCGTGAGGCGCATGTTGCGCATATGGGCCCGGTTCTTGTCGGCCCGGTTCTCCCAGATCTCGCCCATCCGCTGGCGTTCGACCTTGACCCGGGCCGCGCCGCTGTCGAGCAGCTTTTGTGCCTCATGCCCCGGTCAACTATCGAGGACGACCCCGTCGAAGCCCACGACAAGGGTCCAGATCACATCTGTCATGCCAAACCTCACCCATCTCCCGGGCGGGAGCGCAGCATGGGCCCGGAGGGTGACAAAGGGCGATCAGATGCGGCGCAGGCGGATGACGACGTCGACCTTTGCGATCTCGGCGCCGGCGGGCGCCTCCGGCAGACGGCAGATTTCCAGCTCGTCGGCCGGCGCGTCGGTGAGCGTCGCGCTGTCTTCCCAGAAGAAATGCGGGTGGTCGTCGATTCGGGTGTCGAAGTAGCTCTTGGAGCCGTCGACCACGATCTCGCGCAGGAGGCCCGCGTCGCAGAAGGCGCGGAGCGTGTTGTAGACCGTGGCGAGCGAGACCTTCTCGCCGGCCTTGCGGGCGGCGTCGAAGAGGCTTTCAGCACAGACATGGCGGTTCTGGCCGTCGCCCACGAGGAGCGTCGCCAGCGCCACCCGCTGCCGGGTCGGGCGCAGATCGGCCCCGGCCAGCCAGGCCGTGCCGCGTTGGGTCATCGTCAGGTCGGTCGTCACCAAGGTCGGGCCCCGTTACATCCCTGCCGGGGCACAATATGGCGCCGGAGCGGGTGCAAATCAATCGCAGAGCCGGAGATTCGGGTGCGGCGCCCTGCCCTTGCCAGTCTTCGCGGGCCGGTGCTAGAGGGCTCTAACAGCCCGGGACGACAGCAAGGGACCGCATTCCATATGGCCGATTACCCGAGCCGGTTCGACAAGGACGACCTGCTGAAATGCGCCCGGGGCGAGCTTTTCGGTCCGGGCAATGCCCAGCTTCCCGAGCCGCCGATGCTGATGATGGACCGGATCACGGAGATTTCATCCGACGGCGGGGAGCATGGGCGCGGCCATGTCGTCGCGGAGTTCGACATCCACCCGGCGCTCTGGTTCTTCGAGTGTCATTTCCCCGGCAATCCGATCATGCCGGGCTGCCTCGGGCTCGACGGGCTCTGGCAGCTCACCGGGTTCAACCTGGGCTGGCGTGGCTGGCAGGGGCGCGGCTATGCGCTCGGCGTGGGCGAGGTGAAACTCAAGGGCATGGTCCGACCGGACCGCAAGCTGATCCGCTATTTCGTGGATTTCACCAAGGCGGTGCAGTCGCGCCGTCTGACCATGGGCGTGGCCGACGGGCGCGTCGAGGCGGACGGAGAGGTGATCTACGAGGTCAAGGACATGAAGGTGGCGCTGTCGGCGAGTTAGCCTTTGACACGTCATCGCTTGCGGTGCCCAAGGCATGTGCCGTGGCGGCCGCCGCCGCGGGCAGACCCTTCGAAGGGTCTGGCAAAACTCTTCGAAGAGTTTTGTCGCTCCAGGGCCGAATATCCCGGCCGACCCCGTTGGCCGCCAGGGCTTCGCCTCGCGGGCTCCCTTCACGCATTGTCCCAACCGGCTTGCCCCGCTTCCCCCGCCTGTCCTAAACACCCCCGAAGCCACGGAAGGGAGCGCCCATGCGCCGTGTCGTCGTCACAGGGATGGGGATCGTCTCGCCCATCGGGAACAGTATCGCCGAAGTCGACGCCGCCCTGCGCGCCGGGCGATCGGGGATCGAGGCGGTGCCGGAGATGGCCGAGCACGGGTTCCGCAGCCAGATCGCCGGGACCATCGACCTCGACCCGGCGGAGCATATCGACAAGCGCGCCCTGCGCTTCATGGGGCCCGGCGCGGCCTATGCCTATATCGCTATGGGTCAGGCCATCGTCGATGCGGGGCTCTCGGCGGATGAGATCAGCCACCCGATGACCGGGCTCATCGCCGGCTCCGGCGGGCCCTCGACCTCGGCCATGCTCACCGCGCACCAGACCGTGCTGAAGAGCGGCGCGCCGAAGCGGATCGGGCCTTTCGCGGTGCCGAAATGCATGTCGTCCACGGTCTCGGCCAATCTCTCCACCGCCTACAAGATCAAGGGCATGAACATGTCGATCACCTCGGCCTGTTCGACCTCGCTCCACTGTATCGGCATGGCGGCGCAGCAGATCGCGCTCGGGACCCAGGACGTGATGTTCGCGGGCGGCGGCGAGGAACTCGACTGGACGCTCTCCTGCCTCTTTGACGCGATGGGGGCGATGAGCGCGAAGTACAATGACACGCCGGAGCGGGCCTCGCGCGCCTTCGACGCCGACCGCGACGGGTTCGTGATCGCAGGCGGCGGCGGCATGGTGGTCCTCGAAAGCCTCGACCGGGCCCTGGCCCGGGGCGCGACGATCCACGCCGAAGTGACCGGGTTCGCCGCCACCTCGGACGGCCACGATATGGTTGCCCCGTCCGGCGAAGGCGCCGAGCGGGCGATGCGGCTGGCGCTGAAGACCCTGCCGGAGGGGCGCGCGGTGAGCTACATCAACGCCCACGGCACCTCGACCCCCGCCGGCGACGGGCCGGAGATGGAGGCGGTGCAGCGCACATTCGAGGGGATCGCCCAGCCTCCCGTGAGTTCCACGAAGTCGATGACCGGCCACAGCCAGGGCGCTGCGGGAGCGCAGGAGGCGATCTACTGCCTGATCATGCTCGGCGGCGATTTCATCGCGCCGTCGATCAATGTCGAGACCCTCGATCCGCGGCTGAAACCGGAGGAGATCGCCACCGAGACAGTCGAAAACGCCGGCCTCGACACGGTGATGACGAACAGTTTCGGCTTCGGCGGCACCAACGGGTCGATGCTGCTGTCGGCCTGGCGGGATTGACCGCGTGACGCTCTCGCTGGACGGCAAGCGGGCGCTGGTGATGGGCGTGGCCAATGACCGCTCCATCGCCTGGGGCATCGCCCGGGCTCTGCGGGGCGCCGGGGCGGAGATCGCGCTCACCTATCAGGGCGAAGGGCTGCTGAGGCGGGTGGAGCCGCTCGCGGGCCAGTTGGGGTGCGAGTTGGTTGTCGAAGCGGATGTGAGCGACGACGCCTCGATGACGGCGGCGTTCTCCGCCATCGCGGACGCCTGGGACCGGATCGACATCGTGGTCCATGCCATCGCCTTTTCCGACAAGGCGGAGCTTTCGGGGCGGTTTCTTAACACCAGCCGGGGCAATTTTGCGCGCTCGATGGAGATCTCCTGCTACTCGCTGATCGATGTGGCCCGGCGGGCGGCGCCGCTGATGAAAGAGGGCGGCACGATCCTGACGCTCACCTATCAGGGCAGCCAGAAGGTGATCCCCTATTACAACGTGATGGGGGTGGCGAAGGCGGCGCTGGAAAGCGCGACGCGGTATCTCGCGAACGATCTGGGCCCCCAGGGGATCAGGGTGAACGCGATCTCGCCGGGGCCGATGAAGACCCTCGCGGGGGCGGCGATCGGCGGCGCGCGGCGGACCTTCAAGCACACCGAGCAAAACGCGCCGATGCGGTCCAACGCGACGCTCGATGCGGTGGGGGGCACAGCGGTCTGGCTCGCCTCCGAGGCCGGGGCCTACACGACCGGTGAGATCGTCCATGTCGATGGCGGCTACAACGTCCTCGGCATGCCGCAGCCCGAGACCCTGGCGCCGGGCGACTGATCTTCGAGGGGAGAAGGGCCTTGGAAGGCCCTTGTCAGCCGCTTCGAAGCGGCTGCGCGCCCCGCGGCGCGCAAGGGTTTTCCAAAACCCTTGCAAATCGCTTCCAAGCGATTTGGCCCGCGCGGGAGCCCGGTGTTTCGGCTTTCACCCAACGATGCCCCATGACACTCTCCGCGCGGAGGAGGGGCCATGCCGATCACGACCTGCGTTTTCGACGCCTATGGCACGCTCTTCGACGTCACCGCCGCGGCGCGGGCGGCAGCGGCGGAGCCGGGGCGGGGGGCACTGGCGGCGCACTGGCCGCAGATCGCCCGGGACTGGCGGCTGAAGCAGCTCGAGTATTCCTGGCTCCGGGCCGTCGCTGGGCGGCACGTGGATTTCTGGCAGGTGACCGGCGACGGGCTCGACTGGGCGCTGGAGGCGGCGGGGCTTCAGGATGCGGAATTGCGGGAACGGCTCCTGGCGCTTTACCGCGAGCTGGCGCCCTACCCCGAAGTGGCCGAGATGCTGGGAGCGTTGAAGGCCGCGGGCAAGGCCACGGCGATCCTGTCGAACGGGTCGCGGGAGATGCTCGACGCGGCGGTGGAGAGCGCCGGCATCGGCGGGCTCCTGGACGCGGTGCTGAGCGTCGACGAGGTCGGCATCTTCAAGCCGGCAGACGCGGTCTATGACATGGTGGGCGCCCGGTTCGGCACTGCGCCCGAGGAGGTGCTTTTCGTGTCGTCCAACGGCTGGGATGCGGCGGCGGCGGCGGGCTACGGGTTTCGCACCGTCTGGGTGAACCGCGCCGGCGCGCCGATGGACCGGCTCTGGGCGCGGCCGGATCACATTGTTGCGAATCTGACCTCCGTGCCGGAGTTCGTCTGATGCCGGAGTTCGTAGCCGGGGACGGAACACGGCTCCACTATACCGATGAGGGAGTCGGCCTTCCGGTGTTGGCCTTGGCGGGGCTCACGCGGAACACGCGGGATTTCGACTATGTGGCGCCGCATCTCGCCGATGTCCGGCTGATCCGCATGGATTACCGCGGGCGCGGGCGATCGGATTGGGCGGACCCGGCAACCTATACGATCCCGCAGGAGGGGCAGGACGCCCTCGCCCTGCTCAATCATCTCGGGATCGAACGCGCCGCGATCCTCGGGACCTCTCGGGGCGGGCTGATCGCGATGATGCTCGCGGCGGTGGCGAAGGGGCGGCTGATCGGCGTGGCGCTGAATGATGTGGGCCCGGAGATCGCACCGGAGGGGCTTGAGGTCATCAAGGGCTATATCGGGCGAAACCCCAGGCAGCGGAGCTATGCCGAGGCGGCGGAGGCCCGGGCCGGGTTCATGACCGGGTTCGAGGGCGTGCCGATGGCCCGGTGGCGGGAGGAGGTCGAGCGGCATTACGAGGAGACGGAGGACGGCCTCGTGATCCGCTACGATCCGAAGCTGCGGGACGCGGTGCTGGAGGCGGGGGCGCAGCCGGCGCCCGATCTCTGGCCGCTCTTCGATGCCCTCGCCGGTCTGCCGCTCTGCCTGATCCGCGGGGCGAACTCGAACCTCCTGAGTCCTGAGACCGCCGATGAAATGGCCCGGCGGCCGGACATGATCCACGCGGAAGTGCCCGGGCGCGGCCATGTGCCGTTCCTCGACGAACCGGAGGCGGTGGCGGCTTTGCGGAAGTGGATCGGAGCACTGGCATGAATATCGGGATGATCCGCGCGGCGGCGGAGCGGCTTGAGGGCCATGCAAGGCGGACGCCGTTTCTGCGCTCCGAGGCGCTCGACCGGATCGCCGGGCGTCGGGTCTGGGTGAAGGCGGAGAGCCTCCAGCACACCGGCTCGTTTAAGTTCCGCGGCGGGCGGGCGGCGCTCTCGGCGCTCTCCCCCGAGGCCCGGGCGCGGGGCGTGATCGCCTTTTCCTCAGGCAACCACGCCCAGGGCGTCGCGCTGGCCGCGCGGGAGTTCGGCGCGCCGGCGGTGATCCTGATGCCGGCGGACGCGCCGGCGCAGAAGATCGACGACACCTGCGCCCTGGGCGCCGAAGTCGTCGTCTTTGACCGCAGCACCCAGAACCGCGACGAGATCGGCGCCCGTCTGGCGGAGGAACGGGGGCTGACGCTGATCAGGCCCTTCGATGAGCCGGAGGTGATCGCGGGCCAGGGCACCGTGGGCTTGGAGATCGCCGAGCAGGCCGCCGCGGCCGGGATCGCGGAGGCGGAGGTGCTGGTCTGTTGCGGGGGCGGCGGGCTGACCTCCGGCATCGCTCTGGCGCTTGAAGCCGAAGCGCCCGGACTGAAGGTGCGACCGGTGGAACCGGAAGGGTTCGACGATGTGGCGCGCTCCCTCGCATCGGGCGGGATCGAGCGGAACAACCGCACCGCGGGGGGCCTCTGCGACGCGATCCTGACCCCCTCCCCCGGCGAGATCACCTTTCCGATCATGGCCCGGCTTTGCGGACCCGGCATTGTCGTCACCGAGGACGAGGCGCTCGACGCCATGGCCGCCGCCTTCCGTCATCTGAAACTGGTGCTGGAACCCGGCGGGGCCGTCGCGCTCGCCGCCGCGCTTAACCGGCCTGACATGATGGAAGGCGAGGATGTCATCGCCGTCGCCACCGGCGGCAATGTCGAGGCCGCCACATTCGCCAAAGCCCTGGAGAGAGACCTGTGACCCGATTCACCATCGCCAGCTTCAACGTGAAGAACCTGATCGGCGCCGATCAGGAATACTACCGCTTCCAGACCTACACGCCCGAGGAGCACGCCTGGAAGACCGACTGGCTGGCCGAGCAGCTGGTCTCGATGGATGCCGATATCGTGGGCTTTCAGGAGATTTTCGAGGAGGACGCCCTACGCGGGGTGATCGCCGATGCCGACGAGATCGGGATCGCGTCGAATGAAGCCTCGGTGCCGGACCGGTCGAAGCGCTATCACCGCAAGGCGATCTTCCGGAAGCTGGAATACGGGCCCTATTCCGGGGCGGCCCTGGCTTTTGCCCCGAATGCCGCGGATAGCGGAGAGCCCGGGAAGCGGCGGCCCGGCGTTGCGGTGCTGTCACGGCTCGGCTTCGAGGGGGCGCCGGAAGTGCTTCAGGACCTCGCCGAGCCGCTGGTGATCCCGTTCGCGCCGCTCCGGGGGCTGGAGGGGGAGGCCGGGAGCTTCACGATGAAACGGCTCTCGCGGCCGATCCTGAAAGTGCGGGTGCCGGTGGGTGGCGAGGTCGTGACAATCTTCAACTGCCATCTGAAGTCGAAGCTTGGGGAGTATGTGGCACCCGAAGGCGCGGCCTTCGCCCCGGAGCAGGACCTGACGCGCTACGATCCGTTGGGGCGAGCCGTCGGGTCGCTCAGGGCGGCGGTCAGGCGGATGGCAGAGGCGGTTGTGCTGCGCGAGGCGATCCTCGACGAGTTGCACCGGGACCATCCAGTGATGGCGCTCGGCGATTTCAACGACGGCGAGCACGCGGTGAGTTCGGAGATCATTTCCGGCGAGGTGCCGTTCCGCAATTACGCCTGGATGCTGCGCCACAATGCCGAGCACCGGTCCGACCGCTATTCGGCGGAGGAGAATCTGGAGATCACCGAGGCCGTGGAGCGGGTGCGGCTGCATTCGGCCGAAAAACTCTTCGTGCGCAAGTCGCTCAGGGACATGGTCTACACCTCGGCCTTCGGCGGTAATTTCGAGTCGATCGACCAGATCTATATGAGCCGGCATTTCCTGCCGGAGTTCGAGGACCGGATCGGCGAGATGGAGTATTTCAGCGTGCTGAACGACCATCTGACCGACGGCTCGCACCCGGAGGCGCCCTATAACAAGCTCGCCTCGGATCACGGCCAGATCATCGCCCATATGCGGATCGGGCGGGGGTAGGGCCGTTCGAGGGGCCCGCGGGTTCGAAATCGCGAGGTTTGGTCGCGGCGATCCGTGCGGCTCTCGGACCTGGCGCAACGCGAGCCGGGCATCGACAGGCCGGGGGCTGGCGATCCAACCTCTGAGCGACTGCGTTTATGGCAGCCAAGTACCTCTTCGCTCAAAGCTCCGCGCCCAACGTCACCCAATCGCCAGCCCGCCCGGACGGTCTGTCGATGCCCGGCGCCTTCGGCGCTATTCGGGCGGGGAAGAAGAACGACCTTTGCGCCATCGAACAGGCGAAAGGTAGAGGGTCGCCTGCACATTCGAGGCCGCTCAATCAGCCCCCGCACAAGTCCCGCGCCTCCAGCGGAGGCGTAAGACCTTTCCAAAGGTCTTACCCGCGATTTCGAAATCGCGGCCCCCGCCGCGGCAAATCGCTTTGCCGGCCCTGCCATGACCCGCTAAGCCGGACGCCATGACAGGAGCCCCGCGCCGCCGCGCCTTTGCCTTCATCGTGATGACGCTGATGCTCGACGCGATCGGGATCGGGCTGATCCTGCCGGTGATGCCGGACCTCATTCAGAGCATCGAGGGGCCGGGCCTCGGCAATGCCGCGCTCTGGGGTGGCATTCTGGCCACGATCTATGCGGTGATGCAGTTCACCTTCGGGCCCACCATCGGCTCGCTCTCGGACCGCTTCGGGCGGCGGCCGATCCTGCTCGCCTCGCTGCTGGTCATGTGCCTCGACTACATCGTGATGGCACTGGCCGGAACCATCTGGCTCCTCCTCGCCGCCCGCATGGTCGCCGGGGTCGCGGCGGCCACCGGCCCCACGGCGGCGGCGGCCATCGCGGACATGTCGGCGCCCGAGGAGAAGGCGAAGAATTTCGGGCTTGTCGGCGCGGCCTTCGGCGCGGGCTTCGTGCTGGGGCCGGTGATCGGCGGGCTCCTGGCGGAGTTCGGCACACGGGTGCCGTTCTATGCCGCCGCCGGCCTCGCCGCCGCGAACCTCGTCTTCGGCTATTTCGCCTTCCCCGAAACCGTCACCGACCGTATCCGGCGCCCCTTCGAATGGCGCCGGGCGAACCCGTTCGGGGCGTTCAAAAAGCTCGGCGAACTTGAGGGACTCAAGCGCCTCCTCCTGCTCTTCTTCCTCTACGAGTTCGCCTTCATCGTCTATCCGTCGATCTGGGCCTATTTCACCCAAGCGCAGTTCGGCTGGGAGCCCTCGACGGTCGGCCTCTCGCTCGCGTTCTTCGGGATCGCCATGGCGGTGGTGCAGGGCGGGCTGATCCGCATCGCGCTCGACCGGTTCGGGGACCGGGCGACGATCCTCTACGGCTTCACCTTCAACTTCTTCGCCTTCTCGGTGCTGGTCTGGCTGGAGAACGGCCTCGTGGCCCTCCTGTTCATCCCGCTCACCGCCCTCGGGGCGGTCGTCACCCCGGCCCTGCAAGGCCGGATGAGCCGGATCGCGCGCGACGACCAGCAAGGGGAGTTGCAGGGGGTGGTGAACTCAACCCGTTCAGTCGCGGCGATCTTTTCGCCGCTCGTGATGACCCAGGTGTTCTGGGCCTTCACCACCGAAAGCGGCCCGTGGCTCCCCGGCGCACCCTTTGCCGTCTCGGCACTGCTGATGGTGGTCTGCCTCACGCTCTTCCTGAGCCGCCCGCGACAAGTCGCGGCCTGAAACGGGCGGAAAGGCGTCGCATTCCGCCAACCGGCCCGCCGCGCCACAGCCCAGTCTCTTGCAAAACGAGGAGGGACGGGCATGGCACGGATTAGGGCGGCGGTGTGCCGGGACTTCGGTGCGCCTCTGGTGATCGAAGAGCTCGAACTGCGCGGGCCGGTCGCCGGCGAGGTGGAGGTCACGCTGGACGCCGTGGCGATCTGCCATTCCGACATCTCCTATGCCGAGGGCGGCTGGGGCGGCGTGTTGCCGGCGGTCTACGGGCACGAGGCGGCGGGCAAAGTGACGGCACTGGGGCCCGGCGTCGCGGGGCTCTCGGTCGGGGACAATGTGGTGGTCACCCTGATCCGAGCCTGCGGCACCTGTCTGAGCTGCCAGACCGGACGACCGGTGACCTGCGAGAGCCCGGAGGGCGCAGCGGGCAGCCCGCTGACCGATGCAAGCGGCGTGCCGGTCGTGCAGGGCATGTTCTGTGGCGCCTTCGCCGAGAAGGTCGTGGTCGATCAGAGCCAGATCGTCACGGTGCCCACCGAGACACCGGCGGAGGCGACGGCGCTCCTGGCCTGCGGAGTCATCACCGGGGTCGGCGCGGTGGTGAATGCCGGCGGACTGCGCGCCGGGCAGGACGCGGTGGTGATCGGCGCCGGCGGCGTGGGGCTGAACGCGATCCAGGGCGCGCGGATCGCCGGGGCCCGGCGGATCGTGGCGGTGGACATGTCGGAGGCCAAGCTCGAAATGGCCGCGGAGTTCGGCGCCACGGACCTGGTGCTCGCCACCGAGGAGAAGCCCTGGCGCGCGGCGAAGGCGGCGCTCGGGCGCGGCGCGGACCTCGTTCTGGTGACGGTCGGGATCGCCCCGGTCTACGATGCCGCGCCGCGCTACCTCGCCCCCGGCGGCAAGATCATCGCCGTGGGGATGCCTCATAGCGGGTCGGAGGCGCGCTACGCGCCGGACATGCTGGCCGCCACCGGGCAGGCCATCGTCGGCTCGAAGATGGGCGATGTCGTGATCAAGCGGGACATCCCGTGGATGGTCGACCTCTACGGCCAGGGGCGGCTGAAGCTCGACGAACTGGTCTCCGGGCGCTGGACGCTGGAGCAGATCAACGAGGCCATCGCCGACACGAAGGCTGGCGGAGCGAAGCGGAACGTGATCCTGTTCTGAGGTCCGACCCCATTCGCGGGCCAGGGCGTCGGCAGGTCGCTTTGCGGGGCCGGTTGCGGCCTGGGACGGCCCGTCGACGCGCCTTTCCGCCGCTCGGACCGGAGTGCGGCCGGGCCCGGATGGACGTGAACGGGCCTTCTCTTGTCTCAGAATGCACCGTCCCAGCCGTAGTAGAAGCCGGCAAGCTCTGCCCCGCCAAGCTTGCGGTAGAGCGCCTGAGCCTCCTGATTCTCGGCCTCGGTGCCGAGCCAGATCCCCTTGCAGCCCCGGTCCCGGGCGATGGCGATAAGCCGTTCGGTCACCGCAAAGGCGAGCCCCCGGCGGCGGTGGCTGTCGCGGGTGGCGATCTCGTTGATGAACATCGCCGGCGGCTTGTCGGGGTGGAGCAGGATTGTGCCGCTGGCGAAGCTGACCGCCAGGGGGCCGTCGAAGGCGAGGACGATTTCGCTCCGTGGATCGACGAGGAAGGCCCTGGACTGCTCGGGATCCGGCGCGTTGTCGAAAAGGCCCGGCTCGACGGAGAGCAGCAGGTCGAGGTCGTCTGGACCGAGCCGGCGAAGCGTGATTGGGTCGGGCATGGGACCTCTGGGAGGAAGAACGTGAAACTCGCCGATCTGGAGGTCTTTGTCGTGGCGCCCCCGGCACCGGGCTGGGGCGGACGCTACTGGATCATCCCGAAACTGACCACCGATACCGGGATCGTGGGCTATGGAGAGTGCTACGCCGCCTCGGTGGGGCCCGAGGCGATGCGGGCGGTCATTGCGGATGTGTTCGAGCGACATATGGCCGGCGAGAACCCGGCCAATGTGGAACTGATGTTCCGCCGGGCCTATTCGGCGGGGTTCACCCAGCGGCCGGACCTCACCGTGATGGGGGTGTTTTCGGGCCTCGAGATCGCCTGCTGGGATATCCTCGGCAAGCATTACGGCCAGCCGGTTCACGCGCTTCTCGGTGGGAAGATGAACGACCGTATCCGGGCTTATTCCTATCTCTATCCCGGCCCTGACCACCCGCTGCCGGAGTTCTGGGTCTCGCCGGAGATGGCGGGGGAGGCGGCGGCGGCCCTGGTGGCCAAGGGCTATTCTGCGGTGAAGTTCGACCCGGCGGGGCCCTACACGATCCGGGGCGGGCACAGCCCGGCGATGACGGACATCGCGCTCTCGGTGGCGTTCTGCAAGGCGATCCGCGAGGCGGTGGGGGACAGGGCGGACCTCCTCTTCGGCACCCATGGGCAGTTCACCACGGATGGCGCGATCCGGATGGGGCAGGCCATCGCCCCCTACCGCCCGCTCTGGTTCGAGGAGCCGGTGCCGCCGGACAATATCGACGCCATGGCACGGGTCGCGGCGGGCCAGCCGGTGCCGGTGGCGACGGGCGAGCGGCTGACGACCATCGCCGAGTTCGGGGCGGTGCTGCGGGCCGGCGCGGCGTCGATCCTGCAACCGGCCTTGGGCCGCGCGGGCGGGCTCTGGCAGGCGCGCAAGATCGCGGTGCTGGCGGAGGCCATGAACGCCCAGATGGCGCCGCATCTCTATGCCGGACCGGTGGAATGGGCGGCCAATGTGCAGCTCGCCGCGGCGATCCCGAACATCCTGATCGCCGAGACCATCGAGACCCCGTTCCATTTCGCCCTGATCAAGGGCGGGCTCAGTGTCGAGAACGGCTACATCCCGGTGCCCGACGCGCCGGGGCTCGGGATCGAGGTCGACGAGGACCTCGCGCGGGCGCACCCTTATACCGGGACCGGCCTGCATCTCGAAATGCAGGAGGCGCCCTGCGACTACCACGGCGGCAACCTCTTCGAAGGCGGGGCGCCGGCACAGCCGGAGGAGTAAGGCCGCCGGGCGGGCCGACCGGCGGGGGGTTCCCATTTGCCTGCCGTGGCGTCAAAAATCCGTCATGTTCGCCAAAGGCTCTTTCCTGCGCACACTCGCCGCCCGGACCACGGGCCATGCGCTCGCGCTGGTGGCGCGATTCATCACCGCGGTGCGCGCCGACTGGCACGGGATCGAGCCGGTGGACCGGCAGCGGGTCTATTTCGCCAACCATGTCAGCAATGCCGACATGCCGATGATCTGGACCGTCCTGCCGCCGGCGATGCGGCGCAAGACAAGGCCCGTGGCGGCGGCGGATTATTGGCTGAAGAACAGCCTGCGCGCCTTCGTCGGCCCTGAGGTCTTCAACTGTGTGCTGATCGACCGCCGCCCCGATCACCGCGAGGAGGACCCGCTTGAGAAGATCCTCGAAGCGCTCGACGAGGGCTCGTCGCTGATCATCTTTCCCGAGGGCAACCGGAACATGACCGAGGCGCCGCTGCTGCCGTTCCGCGCCGGGCTCTACAATATCGGCAAGGCGCGGCCCGATGTCGACCTGGTGCCGACCTGGGTCGCGAACCTCAACAACATCATGCCGAAGGGCGAGGTGATCCCGCTGCCGTTCATTTGCACTGTCACCTTCGGGGCGCCGGTGAAGGTCGAGGAGGGCGAGAGCAAGGCCGCCTTTCTGGCCCGGGCGGCGGCGAAGCTGGCGGCGCTGGCGCCCGAGAACGGGGTCGAGGCGTGACCGGGACGACGGCGGATATCCTGCTCCTCGCCGGCGGTGTCGTCGGCATCCTGCTGGGGCTCACGATCTTCGGAGAGATGCTGCGGCTGCGGGTGGCGGAGGGCCAGACCAACCCGGTCGTCGAAACCTTCATGACCCGGGTCCATTCCTGGTGGATCATGGTGGTGCTCCTGTCGCTGGCACTGCTCACCGGGCGGTTCGGGGTCGTGCTCCTCTTCGCCTTCGCCTCCTTCGCGGCGATGCGCGAATTGCTGACCTATGCGCAGAAGAACACCGCCGACCACCTCTCCCTGGCGCTGGCCTTCTTCGTGATCCTGCCACTGCAATACCTTTTCGTCGGGCTCGGCTGGTCGGCGCTTTTCGCGGTCTTCATCCCGGTCTACGCCTTCCTGCTGCTGCCGATGGTCTCCGCCCTGCGCGGCCATCCGGAGCGGTTCCTGGTGCGGGTGGCGGAGACGCAATGGGGCCTCATGATCTGCGTCTTCTGCATGAGCCACGTGCCGGCGCTGATGACGCTCGACATCCCCGGTTACGGCGATCGGGCGATCCTGCTTCTGGTGTTCTTCGTGATGGTGGTGCAGTTCGGCGATCTGCTCGACTACTTCTTCGGGCGCCGGATCGGCAAGACCCGGATCGCGCCGGAGCTGAGCCCGAAGACCCTTGAAGGCATGACCTGCGGGGTGCTCTGCGCGGCGCTGATCGGGGGGCTTCTGTCGTGGATCACTCCGTTCGGGCTCTGGGGCGCGATGGCGATGGCCGCGCTGGCCTCGATCACCGGCATGTTCGGCAGCCTTGTCTTCGCCGCGATCAAGCGGGACCGGGGGGTGAAGGACTGGTCGCACCTGATCCCCGGCCAGGGCGGGTTCATGGACCAGCTCGACAGCGTGATCTTCGCCGCGCCGATCTTCTACCACGTCACGCTCCTGATCTGGGCAAGCTGAGCGCCCAAGAAACGGGCAAATGCCGGAACCGGCGGCAGAAAGCCCCCCGACCCGGTTGTGTTCCGCCACCCAAGCCGCCCAGAATGGCCCCATGGGGAGCTATTTCGATGAGATGTGGGATGACGGCGAGAGCCTGCGCGCACCCTATCGCGAGTTCGGCGCCTGGTTTGAGGGCGAGGACCCGGCGCGGCTGCGCGCGAAACAGAGGGAGGCCGACGACCTCTTCCGGCTGATGGGCATCACCTTCAACGTCTATGGCCGGGCCGAGGCGGAGGAGCGGCTGATCCCCTTCGACATCATCCCGCGCATCATCTCGGCCCGGGAATGGCAGAAGCTCTGCCGCGGGATCGAGCAGCGGGTCCGGGCGATCAACGCCTTTCTGCACGACATCTACCACCGGCAGGAGATCGTCCGCGCGGGCCGCGTGCCCGAGGCGATGATCGCGCGCAACGAGGCGTTCCTGCCGAAGATGATCGGGGTGAACCCGCCGGGCGGCGTCTACACCCATATCGTCGGCATCGATCTGGTGCGCACCGGGCCGGATGAATTCTACGTGCTGGAGGACAATGCGCGGACGCCCTCGGGCGTGAGCTACATGCTGGAGAACCGCGAGACGATGCTCCAGATGTTCCCTGAGCTCTTCTCCCAGACCCGGGTGCGGCCCGTCTCGGGCTATCCGCGCCACCTGCAACGCTCGCTCGCCGCCTGCGCGCCGCCGGCCACCACCGGACCGCCCTGCGTCGCCGTGCTGACCCCGGGCATCTACAACTCCGCCTATTTCGAGCACGCCTTTCTGGCCGACAAGATGGGGGTGGAACTGGTCGAGGGGCACGATCTGCGCGTCGTCGATGGCCGCGTGGCGATGCGGACGACGCAAGGGTACCGGCCCATTGACGTGCTCTACCGGCGGGTGGATGACGAGTTCATTGACCCCCTGAACTTCAACCCCGAGAGCGCGCTTGGCGTGCCCGGCATCATGGATGTCTACCGCGCCGGCGGCATCACCCTTGCCAATGCCCCGGGCACCGGCATCGCGGACGACAAGGCGATCTACAGCTACATGCCCGATATCGTGGAGTTTTATACCGGCGAGAAGGCGATCCTTCAGAACGTGCCGACCTGGCGCTGTTCGGAACCCGAGGCCCTCGCCTATGTGCTCGACCATCTGCCGGAGCTGGTGGTGAAGGAGGTCCACGGCTCTGGCGGCTACGGGATGCTGATCGGGCCGGCGGCGACGAAGAAGGACCTGCGCGAGTTTGAACGCAAGCTCCGCGCCCGGCCCGGCAACTACATCGCGCAGCCGACGCTCAGCCTCTCCACCGTGCCGATCTTCTCCCGCGCCGGTCTCGCGCCGCGCCATGTGGACCTGCGCCCCTTCGTGCTGGTCTCGCCGGAGGGGATGGAGATCACCCCGGGGGGCCTCACGCGCGTGGCGCTGAAGAAGGGCTCACTGGTCGTGAATTCCAGCCAGGGCGGCGGGACCAAGGACACCTGGGTCCTGGAGGAGTAGGGCATGCTGGGCAAGACCGCAGGCGGGCTCTACTGGATGGCGCGGAATCTGGAGCGCTCCGAGAACACCGCGCGGATGATCGAGACCGGGCAGCGGATCGCGCTCACCCGGGCCGGGGACACGACGGACGAATGGGGCTCGATCCTGCGTGCCGCGGCGGTGGGGCCGGGCTTTGCCGCCAAGCACGGCGAGCCGACCCGCGATGCGGTGATCGACTGGATGCTCAGGGACAAGGACAACCCGTCCTCGGTCCTCCGCGCCGTGGAGGGTGCCCGCAGCAATGCCCGCGTGGTCCGCACCGCGATCACCGAGGATGTCTGGGAGGCGGTCAATTCCTGCTGGATGCGGCTCTGCGACGCCCTGGCGCGGAAGGTCAGCGAGCGCGACCTGCCCCGGGTGCTGGACCTGATCCGCCACCGCTCCGCCCTGGTGCGCGGCGCCATGCACGGCACGATGCTGCGCAACGAATGCTACGATTTCGCCCGGATCGGTACCTTCATGGAGCGCGCCGACAACACCGCCCGGATCATCGACGTGAAATACTACGTGCTGCTGCCCTCGGCGATGGCGGTGGGCTCGCGGCTCGACAATGTGCAATGGGAGACGATCCTGCGCTCGGTCTCCGGCGAGGGCGGCTACCGGATGAGCTACGGCCATCAGGTGCGGCCCCGGGAGATCGTCAAGTTCCTCGTCCACGACCGGCAGATGCCGCGCAGCCTGAGCTTCTGCTGCGGCAAGGTCCGGGACAATCTGAACTACCTCGCCACCGATTACGGGGCGCGGCATCCCTGCCACGATCAGATCGAGGCGCTCTGCCAGCGCTTTGCCAGCCAGGACGTGGATGCGATCTTCGATTATGGCCTGCACGAGTATATTCAGGAAACGCTCTCGGCCCTAGGCGGGCTCAGCCGTCAGATCGAGGTGGACTACCGGTTCTATGAATAAGCGATGCGCCTGAAGATCTCCCACCTGACCCGCTACGACTACGACGAGGCCGTGCCTTATGGCCTCCAGCAGCTCCGCCTGACGCCGAAATCGACCCGAGCGCAGGAGGTCACGGCCTGGGCCACCCATATCGAGGGCGGCAAGAAGGAGCTGAGTTTCGAGGACCATCACCGGAACGTGGTGGAGCTGGTGAGCTTCGAGCCCGGGACTTCGACGCTGATCGTGCGGTCCGAGGGGGAGGTGGAACTGACCGATACGGCGGGCGTCGTGGGACCCCATGCCGGGTTCACGCCGCTCTGGCTCTTCCTGCGCTCGACACCGCTGACCCGGGCCGGACCGGGGGTGCGCGAGATCGTGCGGTCGGTGGAGGGCGAGGGCGAGATCGACCGGCTCCACGACCTTTCGGCCAAGATCCGGGGGCGGATCGCCTATGAGACCGGCGTCAGCCATCCCGGCTGGACCGCGGAGGATGCGGTGGAGGCCGGCCACGGGGTCTGCCAGGACCACGCCCATGTCTTCCTCGCCGCCGCCCGCGCCATGGGCTATCCGGCGCGCTATGTCTCGGGGTACCTGATGATGAACGACCGGGTGAGCCAGGAGGCCGGGCACGCCTGGGCCGAGGCCCATGTGGACGGGCTCGGCTGGGCCGGGTTCGACGTCTCGAACGGCATCTCGCCCGACACCCGTTATGTCCGGGTCGCCACCGGGCTCGACTATGCCGAGGCCGCGCCGGTCTCGGGCCACCGCTTCGGCAGCGGCGGCGAGACGCTCTCCGTCTCGCTCGACGTGGCCCAGCAATAGGAAGGACGGACGATGACCTATTGCGTGGGGCTGCGCCTCGACCGGGGGCTGGTGTTCATGTCCGACACCCGCACCAATGCCGGCGTCGACAACATCGCCACCTTCGGCAAGATGCATAGCTGGGAGGTGCCCGGCGAGCGGATGATCACCGTGATGAGCGCCGGCAATCTGGCGACGACCCAGGCGGTGGTCTCGATCCTCGAGGAGCGGACCAAGGCGCCCGACGAGCGCAGCCCCTCGATCCTCGAAGTGCCGTCGATGTTTCAGGCGGCGCGGATGGTGGCGGGGGTGCTGCGGCAGGTGATCGACACCCATGAGACTGGCGGGCAGAGCGCCGACAGCACCTTCAACGCAACCCTGATCCTGGGCGGGCAGATCGACGGATCGGCGCCGCGGCTCTTTCTGATCTACCCGGAGGGGAATTTCATCGAGGCCGGGGCCGACACGCCGTTTTTCCAGATCGGCGAGACGAAATACGGCCGGCCCATTCTGGTCAGGGCCTACGACCCGGCGATGAGCTTCGAGGCGGCGGTGAAGCTGTTGCTGGTGAGCTTCGATTCGACGATCAAGGCGAATCTGTCCGTGGGTCCGCCCATCGACCTGCAACTCTATGAAGAGGGGTCTTTGGTCCGCGGTCTGGAACGGCGGATCGAGGCGGACGATCCCTATTTCCAGACCATTTCGACGGGCTGGGGGGATGCGCTGAAACTGGCCTTCGACAGCCTGCCGGATATCGCGTTCTAGGCCGGTTCGAGGTCGCCGTCCTGTCTCGATCGTCGGCGGCGCCGGGGACCCGATGAGCCGCTGCACCTTGCCGCGTCCGGCGAGGCTTCCCTTCGCTCGTCGTGTTTGGCAGTGTTAGCGTAAACATCCCGGCCAGAAACCGCTTCCGGAGCCCAGATGCGCGACATCCTCACCGTCACACTGAACCCGGCTTTCGACCTGTCGACCTCGGTCTCCGAGGTTCATCCGGGGGTCAAACTGCGCTGCACCCATCCCGAGACCGATCCCGGCGGCGGCGGCATCAACGTGGCCCGGGCGATCACCCAACTCGGCGGCGAGGCGCGCTGCTTCGTGGCGCTCGGCGGCGATACCGGCCATGCGCTCCTGCATCTCCTGGAGAAAGCCGGGCTCACTCCGGTGGTCCACGAGGCCCCGGGCGAGACCCGGCAGAGCCTCGCCGTTACCGATCTCTCCACCGGAGAGCAGCTCCGCTTCATGCTTCCCGGGCCGGAATGGGAGGCCGAGGATATCGCCGCGGCCCGGGCGGCGATCCGCAAGACCGCGCCCGATGACGGCATCCTGGTGTTGTCGGGCAGCGGCCCCACGGGCGCGGCGCCGGACCTCTATGCCCGGATCTGCGAGGATTTCACCGACAGCCATGTCGACATCATCCTCGACACCTCCGGACCGACGCTGGCCCATCTCGCGGCCGGGCAGGCCAAACCGCCCCTCGTGCTCAGGATGGACCAGCACGAGGCGGAGGGGCTCGCCCGCCGTCCTCTCGCCTCCCGCGCGGACAGTGCCGCCTTCGCTGCGAACCTGGTGCGGCGCGGCGCGGCGCAGATGGTGATCGTGGCGCGGGGGGCGGACGGATCGGTTCTGGCGGACGCCGAGCGTAAGCTCCATGTCGCCGCCGCCCCGGTCACAATCGGCAGCCTGGTGGGCGCGGGCGACAGTTTCGTCGGCGGCTTCACCCTCGCCCTGGCCCAGGGCAAACCGGTGGAGGTGGCGCTCCAGCACGGCTCCGCCGCGGCCAGCGCCGCGGTGATGACCCCGGGCACCCAGCTTTGCCGCAAGGAGGATGCCGACCGGCTATTCCACGAAAGCCCGGTGATGGCGCTCGACTGAGTTGATCGGTGGCGCTTGAGGTCCCGGATCGGGTCGCCGCTGAGCCGTGGAATTAGAACGGTCGGCGGCACAAGCACCGGAGGTTCAGGGACGTTCAGGCGGGCAGGAGGCAATCGCGGGCGTTGCCGCTTGTCGGCTTCGCGGGACGGAGTGGACCTTCAAGCTATGCGGCGCGGAATCGAGGCGAAGCCGGCCGCGCATCGCGTCGCCATTGTCGCTCGGACCAATGGCGCAACAATGGCGACCGCCCCGACGGACCGGCGATTGGGTGACGTCAGCGCGTCGCTCAGAGCTCTTTCGGATGTGGCGGGGACAAAGCGCGCTAAGCAACTGGTGGATCGCCGTTCCGCGGCCCGCCGATGCCCGGCCTCGGCGCTCGCCTTGTCGAATGTCGGCTCAGGGCTCTGCGCCGACAATTGCCGCGTCTCTCGCGAGCGGCGGCGTCGGGGTCGAGGCAGTGCGCGCACCTTTCCTGGGACACCTCCACAGCGGCGCGGGCTGGGGCCTGATGCCGCACTCGGTTCGGATCGCGGACGTCTCGGACGGTCGCGCCCTCAGGTCGCAGCGACGGGGTACCTCTCGCCCAGATCGTCGAGGCCGGCCCGCACGATCTCTTCTAATACCCTCATGTCGATATCGGCGAGCTTGTTCACATAGAGACACGCCTTGCCGTGCTTGTGCTTGCCGAGCCGGTCGAGCATGTCGCCCAACTCCTGGTCGCCCGGCATGATGTAGAGGCTGAGATTCGCCTTGCGCGGGCTGAACCCGGTGGCGAGGAAGTCGCCCTCGCGGCCGCTCTCGTAGACATAATGGTACTGGCCATAGCCGATGATCGTCGGCCCCCACATGCGCGGTGTCCAGCCGGTGATGCGGCGGAACAGAACGTCGAGCGCCTCGGCATCGGCGCAGCGCACCGGGTGGTCGACCCCGGCGATGAACTCGGAGACATCGACGTGCGTCGGCTGGGTCTTGTTCTCGGCCATCGCATCCTCCTTGGCCGGCATAGCACAGCACCGGCCGGCGTCGCGCAAGTCTTCAACGGGGAGACGGCCCGTCGACGGGCCGTAAGGACGCGATCGCGCGATCGCGTCTCCAAGCGCCACGGGCGGCGCTTCAACACGGCGCGTCGACGCGCCGTCGCCCGCCTCAGGACTCATCGCGGAACCGGTTGACGATCGGGTAGCGGCGGTCGAGCCAGAAGGCGCGCATTGACAGGCGCGGCCCGGGTGCGGACTGGAAGCGCTTGTATTCGCTGATGTAAATGAGCCGTTCGACCTTCCTGACAATCTCCCGGTCGTAGCCGGCGGCGACGCAATCGGCGACGCTCGCCTCGCCATCCACCAGCATCTCCAGAATGCCGTCGAGCACGTCATAGGGCGGCAGGCTGTCCGCGTCCTTCTGGTCCGGGGCCAGCTCCGCCGAGGGCGGTTTCTGCAGGATCGTCTCCGGGATCATCGCGCCCGCCGGGCCCTTCATCCAGTCCCGATGTTCGGCATTGCGCCAGCGGCAGATGTCGAAGACCCGGGTCTTGTAGAGATCCTTGATCGGATTGTAGCCGCCGGCCATGTCGCCGTAGATCGTCGCATAGCCCACGGCCACTTCGGACTTGTTGCCGGTGGTCAGCAGCATCTCTCCGAACTTGTTCGACTGCGCCATGAGCAGGAGGCCGCGGATGCGGCTCTGGATGTTCTCCTCGGTCACATCCGGCGCCCGGTCGCCGAAGAGCGGGGCAAGGGTGTCGGTCACCGCCGCGCGGACCGCGCCGATGGGCACGGTGTCGTAGAGGCAGCCCAGGGCCTCGGCCACGGCGGCGGCGTCGCGGAGCGAGCTTTCGGAGGTGTATTCCGAAGGCAGCATCACCCCGCGCACATTCTCCGGACCGAGGGCATCGGCGGCGATGGTCGCCACAAGCGCCGAGTCGATGCCGCCGGAGAGACCCAGCAGCGCCTTCGAGAACCCGGTCTTGCCCATGTAGTCGCGCAGGCCCAGGACCATGGCGTGGTAGTCCTGTTCGAGGCTCGGCGGCAGCGGCGCCTTCTCGCCGTCGCAACAGACCCACCCCACGTCCCGGCGCTCGAAGTCGAGATGCACCACCGCCTCCTCGAAGATCGGCAGCCGCAGCGCCATCGCGCCGCCGGGGTTCAGCACGAAGGAGCCGCCGTCAAAAACCTGGTCATCCTGGCCGCCGAGCAGGTTGAGATAAACCAGCGGCAGGCCGGTCTCGGTCACCCGCGCCACCATCTTGTTGAGCCGGATGTCGAACTTGTCGCGGAAATAGGGGGAGCCGTTCGGCACGACGAGCAGCTCCGCCCCGCTTTCGGCCATCGCCTCCGCCACGTCCGGATACCAGGCATCCTCGCAGATCGGCAGGCCGACCCGGAGCGGGCCGGCATCGACGGGGCCGGAGATCGGGCCGGCCTCGAAGAGCCGTTCCTCGTCGAACACGGTATAGTTCGGCAGGAAATGCTTGCGCATCCGCGCCGCGACCTTACCGCCCTTGAGCACGGCATAGGTGTTGAAGACCTGCTCGCCCACACGCTCGGGCACGCCGATGGCGAGGATCGGACCCTCCGCGCAATCCGCCGCCAATGCCCGCAACGCCGCCTCGCAAGCCGCGGTGAAGGCGGGCTTCATCACCAGGTCCTGGGTCTGATAGCCGCAGAGGAACATCTCCGGCAGCGCGACCATGTCGGCGCCGGCGCCGCGGCCCTCCTCCCAGGCCGCCCGCGCCTTGGCCGCGTTGTCGTCGATATCGCCGAGCGTCGCGTTCAGTTGTGCCAGCGTGAGCCGGAAGGTGCTGCCCATCTGGGCCCCCGTCTTTGATGGTCCCGCCCGATGTAGCAGACGCGGCGGCAAGGGGAAGCGGTGAGGCGCCGCAGGCCGTTGTCAGCACCGGGCGGCTGCACTAGGCTTTGCGGCGCAGGCATCTAGGGGAGCGCAGGGCAGATGGGGCACCGGAGCGTTGGGACTGCGCCGATTATTCGACGAATAATCGCACCCTTGGCTAGCGTGGCCGCGCTTTCCCTGGGGCTGCCTGCCCTGGCACAGACGGTCGAGACCAAGCAATACGAGGATGGCGGCATCTACGAGGGTCAATTCCTCAACGGCCGCCAGCATGGTCAGGGCACCTACCGCCTGCCGAACGGCTACGAATATACCGGCGAGTGGTTCGAGGGGGAGATCCGCGGGATTGGCACCGCGCGGTTCCCCAACGGCTCGGTCTATGAAGGCCAGTTCGAGGCCGGCAAGCCCCACGGCTTCGGCAAGATCACCTTCGCCGATGGCGGCACCTTCGAGGGCGATTGGGTCGAGGGCCGGATCAATGGCAACGGCGTCGCGAGCTACGCCAACGGGGTGAGCTATGAGGGCGCGTTTCGCAATGCCATGCATCACGGCACCGGCACGATGACCAGCCCCGACGGCTATGTCTATGCCGGCGATTGGGTCAACGGCGTCAAGGAAGGCACCGGCACGATCACCTATCCCGACGGCGCCGTCTATGAGGGCGCGCTGGTGTCTGGCGAGCGTGAGGGCGAAGGGACGCTGACCATGCCCGACGGGCTGGTCTATACCGGCACCTGGGTCGATGGCCGGATCGAGGGCCGGGGCCGGCTGATCCAGCCCAACGGCGACATCTACGAGGGCGATCTCGTGGCCGGCAAGCGCGAGGGCACCGGCACCGTCACCTATGCCAATGGCGACGTCTATCAGGGCGGTTTCGTGAACGACCTGCGCCACGGTCAGGGCACCTTCACCGGCGCCGACGGTTATACCTATATCGGCGCCTGGGCCGAGGGTCAGGTCGAGGGTCAGGGCGAGGTCACCTATCCCGACGGCTCGGTCTATACGGGCGCCTTCCTCGACGATCTGCCCCATGGCCAGGGACGGATCAGCTATGCCGACGGCTCCTCCTACGAGGGCGCGTGGGAAAGCGGGGTGATCAACGGCCGGGGAATCGCCACCTATGCCAACGGCCTCATCTATGAGGGTGAGTTCCTGAACGCGCGCAACCACGGACAGGGCACGATGCGCTATGCCGATGGCTATAGCTATGTCGGTGCTTGGGTGGACGGCCAGCGCGAGGGGAGCGGGACGGCGACCTATGCCGACGGGTCGGTCTATGAGGGTGCGTTCCTCGCCGGGCAGCGGCACGGGTTGGGGCGCATTTCGATCCCCGACAACCCGACGACCGAGACCGACGAGAGCTTCCTCTACGAGGGCGAATGGGCCGATGGCGAGATCAGCGGGCGCGGCGTTGCCACCTATTCCGACGGATCGGTCTATGAAGGCATGTTCGTGCGCGGCCGGCGCCAGGGCGACGGCACGATGACCTATGCCGGCGGCGAGGTCGAAAGCGGCGAATGGCAGGACGGCGCGCTGGTCAGCCAGAGCGCCGCGAACCCGGCGACCGAACCGGTCGTCACCGAGTAGCCAGGGGCCGCGCCGCCCGGCTCTTGCGGTGGGAAGCGGATCGGCCGTCGGGAGGCTTCCTCTGCGGCCCCAGGGGCAAGAGACCGGCCGAACCGGCGCCATCCGAGTCAGACGCCGCTCATCCCGATAGCGATGCGGCGGGTCGCGCCAGCCTATCGCCTGCCAGACGCCCGGAGCAGGGTGACGGCATGGGCGAGCAAAGCGGCATCCTCGCGATTGGACTCTTCAAGCACCGCGGCCAAGGGGCCGTCCAGGTCGACCGGAGCGCCGCCGGCGGCGGTGGTGGTATTGGCATGGGCAGCCTCCGGCCCGAACCCCTCGAAGATCGGCGCCAGCCGGTCGGTGAGCGCCGCGGCAAACCCGGCGAAATCCTCCACGAGACCGACCACGCCTGAGGTGTGGAGCGCCTCCAGCCCGGTCTTTGCGCGGGCCAGTTCGTCGTCCTCGCCGGGGCACAGGGAGGCCAGCCGCGAGACCTGAAAGTTACGGCATTGCCGGTCCTCCGGGATGGCCAGGCGGGCGCGCACATAGCCGTCGAAATCGTGGGCCTTTGCCAGTTTCGCCCCCCAGGTTTCGGCCGATTGACCGCGTTCGAACCGATAGGCCGAGGCGATGCGCCGGATCGGATCGCGCAACAGAATCACCGGCACGACCTCGACCCCCGCCGGTCTGGGCACCGGACCGACCATGGTATGGCTGGAGAAGGCACGCGCATCGGCGCGCTCGGCGATCCAGGATTGCACCGCGTCGGTATTGTCGTTGCCGGTCATCGGAAACTCCGCCGCCACCCAGGCCGGGCCGAAATACGCCTTGAGCATCTGATCGACCGAAGTGCCGGCATTCTTGAAAAGGTGATAGTGAAGCACCACGGTCCGGGTCGGGCTGTCCCCGGTTTGGGTCTGGCCGGCAGGGCCGGTTGCGGATGCCATCGACCGACGAACCATCGCAGCGGGTCAGCGCGCCGACTGGTAGAGATCGACCGTTTCGAATATCCGGCGCATCCTTTCGCGTCCGGTCTCGAAGGAATAGGCGGCCGCGACATAGCTCCGCGAATTGTCGGAGATCGCCTGCCACAGCGTATCGTCGGTCTGAAGCCGGGCGATCGCCTCGGCCCAGTCGTCGGGTCCCTCGACGATGAAACAGTCGTGGCCGTGCCTGAGACCGATCCCCTCGGCCGCGACCGGCGTCATCACGGTCGGCACGCCATGGGCCAGGGCGGCGAGCACCTTGCCCTTGATCCCTGCCCCCGACAGCAGCGGGGCGACGAAGATGCGCGACCGGTCATAGGCCTCCGACACCGTCTCGACGAAGCCCTCGGGATGGATGTCCTTGTCCCGCAGCGCGGAAATCCGGTCCGGGAGCCCCGCCCCGTAGATGCGAAAGTCGAGCTTCAGCCCCGCCGAGCGCAGCAGCGGCATCACCGAGCGGACGAACCACTCCACCGCTTCGACATTGGGGGGATGTGCGAAATTGCCGAGAAACGACAGCCCGCGGCGCGCCGATGGCGGCGGGACTTCGTCGGGCATGTCCACGACCCAGGGGCATTTCACCACCGGAACGGCGCCGTCGATATGGGAGGTGATCACCGAGTGCTCGACATCGTTGTAGGAGGCGATGGCATCGACCCGGCGCATGACGCTCAATTCCCGATCCCGGGTACGGGCCGCTTCGGCGACCTTGCCGTCATCCTTGACAGCCAGTCCGGCGCGCAGCTCGCGCAAAAAGTGCAGATCGGCGTTGTTGAGGATCACCTTGGCCCCGGGCGCGGAGGTGCGGACCCGGTCGAGCAGATCGAGCGCGACATAGTAGCGGGTGATGTAGATCGCATCGAAACCCGCGCCGTGTTTCGCGAGATAGTCGTCGGTCGACAGATAGAACGGCGCATAGATGACCTCGACGCCCATGCGTTGCAGGTCGTCGGTATAGCGGCCCATATGGGCCATGTTGCGGGGCAGGAAGGTCACCTTGTAGCCAAGCGACCGGATCAGTTCGATCTCCTTGATCGCCGCATAACTTCCGGCATCGCGGTCGGGCCGCGGCACGCCCTGATCGACAACCAGCACCCTGCCGACGATGCCCCGGTCCTTTTCGAGGTCCGGCTGTTGCCCGTCCTGGCCGAACCGGGAGAACGCCTGGGACCAGCGTCGCTTGAATTTCGGCCGGTTGACCTCCTGGAACCTCTTGAACCCCGAGGCGGTATCGGTGCCGCTGGTCATGCCCTCATAGTGGTAGACGACCGAGGACGGGATACACCAGGTCGTGTAGCCGGCCTCGCGCACCTTGAAGGCCAGATCGGTATCCTCGAAATACATCGGCTCCAGATAGGACGACAATCCGCCGACCTCCTGCCAGATCTCCCGGGTCGTCATCAGGGCCGCGCCGGACAGGTAGTCCGCCTGACGGGCATAGCAGAATCGCGGCTCCCAGGGGTTCTGGCCGTGACCGTAGTTCCAAGGATTTCCGCTTCCCCAGACGATGCCGCCGGCCTCTTGCAACCGGCCGTCGGGGTAGAGCAGTTTCGAGCCGACCAGCCCCACATCGGCAAAGCGGTCGAACGCGGCGACCAGCTCGTCGAGCCAGCCGGTGGTGACTTCGACATCGTTGTTGAGGAGCGCGACATAGGACCCCCGCGCCTCGGCGGCACCGGCATTGACCGCCCTGATGAAACGCTGCGGCTCCGCATTGCGGACCACCTTGATCCCGGAAACGAAGCTCTCGATCTCGGACGTCTCGTCGGTCGAGGCATCGTCGACGAGGATCACTTCGAAACTGGCGGCGTTGTAGGCCGTCAGCAGGCTGCACAATCCCAGATAGGTGACCTCGACCTTGTTATGGGCCGGCATCACGATGCTCACGTCCGGAGCGTCGACCTCCGGGAAGCGGAGCGCTTTGAGTTCGACATTTCCGAAACCGCCTTCCAGCGTCGCGAGCGCCTGATCGATCTGGATTCGGTCGGCAGCGGACAGCGCCCGGTTGGCGATCTGCGCGCGCACGCTCTGAAACCGATGCCAGGATTGCGGCATGAGCGCGCTCGGAAAGGGCGGTGAGCTTTCCCGCTGGAGCACATCCACGGGGGTGAGAATGCGCGGCAGCAGGAGGTAGTCCTGGTAGAACAGCCGACACTCCCCGGGATCGGTCACCTGGAGCAGATGTGCGGTGCCGTCGAGACACTCTCTGGGGATCGAGATCGTGGTAGGATCGGTCCCGAGTGTCACGAGCATCGGTTCGGCGTGGGACATGTGGAGCTTGTACTGCCCCTCGACCGACGCGCTGAGCTGGATCGAATGCCCCCAATCCTGCACCAGCGAGACCGTCGCATCGGACATCGGCACCAGGACGGCAGCATCCCCGGCGACCACCAGGCTCAGCGTCTCGAAAGGCTGTAGCAGGGCCGGCAGGCTCGCCTCGTACCAGGCGCCGGGTTCGGCGCCCGCGCGCCCGTCATCGGCATGAAACTCGAGCATCGCCCCGGTCTCCGCCGGCGGGCGATCGTTCAGCAGCACCGGATCGGCGATGAAGAACCACGGCGCGTCCTGGGCGCTGAGCGCCCTGTCGAACCGCAGACCCATCGCCAGCACTTCCTCGGCATCGGAGGCGGGAAGCGCGATCTCGAAGACATCGTAGTCGCCGGGTTCGGTGCCGCCATGCTTGGAGACGTCGAAGTGCCGGTGAAAAGAGCGCGGCCGATCCGTCGGACCGGTCATGTTGAGCAGAAGAGATCCGCAACCGCGATGGGTGGCCAGCAAGACGCGGAAGGTTCGGTCTACGTCGCTCGGCGGCAGCGCGAATTTCGGCAGCAGATCGACGGAGAACGGTGTCGTCGGATCGGCGATTTCGATCTGAAGCGTTTGCCCGCCGTCGAGCGCCCAGTCGCGGAGCGTGTTCAGATGGGCGCGGCACTGGGCCTTCTTCGCGGACACGAACGGGCCGTCGCCGAAAGACAGGCTCGCCCTTGTTCGGAGTCCGGCCCGGGCCACTTCTTCATCGGCGATGGGCCTGAAACCGACCTTGGCGGAGCCGAGTTCGGCGACCAGGTCGCGCGCCTCCACGGATGCAGCAACCCGGACCAGGATGCGCCCCCGACCGACTGCCACCTGAAGCACACGATCCGGCAGCGCGGCCGCGGTGAAAGGGCCAGCGCCGGCTACCGATGGGGGAGATTCCAGCTTTGTCATCTTATGCGTGTGTTCTTTGCATCCCTGTCATCTTATTAGAGTGTAATCCGGCTGTGGACAACTCTTCCATCGCGAAGCGTGCCCACCGGCTTCGAGGCCGGATTGTCCAGGAATGTCGGGGTCGCAACGTGACGAGCCGTGAATAGGCCGTGGACAGGTTGCGCCTTTGCGCGCCGCGGCTGCGGCGCGGCGCGATGCGCCGGGATGACCGTTCCCCGCCACACGCGCAGGTCGGGCCGGTCGCCGGGAGGTCGGTTTCTGCAACGGCGCTTCGCAAATCTGCACGCCACCGCGCCTGCGGTAGTCATGCTGCACCCGATGAGGAGGCGAACATGACCGACCTATCCCCCCAGAGACGGCGCGGCGGCGGGCGCTCGGCGCGGCGCGCCCTGCGGACCGCCATCGACGTCACCATGCTGCCGGGCCTGCGCAATGCCCTGCCCCATACCGAGGTCATGGACGGCGCCCAGGTCGAGCGGATCGACGCCGCCTCCATGGATATCCTCGAGAATGTCGGCGTGCTCTTCCGCGACCCCATCGCGCTGGAGGATTGGCGCAAGGCGGGGGCCAAGGTGGACGGCGAGATGGTCTATCTCGACCGCGGTCTCGTCCGCGACCTGATCGCGACGATCCCGGCGCAGTTCACCTACCACGCCCGCGATCCGCTGAAAAACGTGGCGCTGGGCGGCCGGCAATCGATCTTCGTGCCGATGACCGGCGCGCCCTATCTGCGCGATCTGGAGGACAGGCGGCGGGGGCCGACGCTCGACGATCTGGCGATGTTCCACAAGCTCAGCCACATGGCCCCGGCCTTGCACAGTTCGGCGCATCATATCGTGGAACCGATGGACCACCCGATCAGCCACCGCCACCTGCGCATCACCTATTCGTCGATGAAGCATTCCGACAAGACGTTCATGGGCATGACCACGAGCCCGAAGAACGCCGAGGATGTGATGGACATGTGCGCGATCCTCTTCGGTGAGGAGTTCATCGAAACGCACCCCGTGACCACGGGCAATTGCAATGGCAATTCGCCGCTGGTCTGGGACGAGACCATGCTCGGCGCCATGCGCGCCTTCTGCCGCCGGAACCAGCCGGTTCTTTGTTCGCCTTTCGTCCTCGGCGGCGCCAACACGCCGGCCTCGGTCCCCGCCACGGTGGCGCAACTCAATGCCGAGGCGCTCTCGGCGCTGGCCTATACCCAGGTGATCCGGTGCGGCTGCCCGGCGATCTACGGGCACTACCTCTCGACCGTGAGCATGAAGTCCGGCGCGCCAATGGCCGGGACGCCCGAAATTTCGCTGATGAACTTCATGATCGGCCAGATGGCGCGGTACTACGGCGTGCCCTGGCGCACCTCGAACACCCTCGGCGGGGCGAAGACCTTCGACGCCCAGGCAGGCTACGAAAGCGCCGCGACGCTCTCCGCCGTGCTGCATTCCGGGGCCAATTACATCTGGCATTCCGCGGGCTGGAACGAGGCCGGGATGCATTGTTCGGTGGCCAAGTTCATCGTCGATGCCGAGCAATGCGCCATGGGCTACCGGATGGCCGAAGGGCCGAAATGGGGGGATTTCGACGAGGCCGTGGCAGCGGTCTCCGATATCGGACCCGGCGGGCATTATCTTGGCCACGACCACACCCAGGCGAATTTCCAGGACGCCTTCTTCATGCCGGAGATGTTCGACAACAATTCCATCGAGCAATGGGTGGCGGAGGGCTCCGTCGAGATCACCGAACGCGCCCTGACCCATGCCAGGAAGCTCCTGAGCGAATACCAGGAGCCGAAGCTCGATGAGGCCCGGGACGAGGCATTGCGAGACTATATCGCCCGGCGCGAGCGGGAGATTCCGGCGGCGGCGGAACTGAACCAGACCTATTGAGGCGCGCGGGCCACGGGTGGCGAGCGCCTGGCACCGGTCAGGCAGGCCGAAGCTACTCGGCCCGGGCCCGCCATTCCTTCCACCGCAGGAGCGCATTGGCCCCGATCTGGCGAAGCGGTTTCGGCGGCAGCTTCTTCGGCTCCTCCTGAACGGCGAAGAAGGCTGTGATGTCAGAGCTTTGCCCCAGACAGGCTTCGGCGGCGGCGATCCCGGTGAGGGTACCGCGGGCGGTGCCGAGGCCGTTCTGAACGCAACCGGAGGTGACGCCCTCGGCGATCTCCCGGGCGACGCTGACGCCGTTGAGGCTGAGGCAGAGATGCCCGGCCCAGGTGTATTCCATCTTCATGCCCGCCAGCGCAGGGAACCGGGCATCGAACTTGCGCTGCATGACCCGCGCGGCGCGGGCCAGATCGCCCGTCGTCGCGCTCATCCCCGGGCGCAGGGTAGCGCAGGTCCGTGTCACGATCCGGTTGCCGCCCTGAGCCGTATCGATCCGGCGCACAGTCGTGCCCATCGGGTCGGATGGGGTGATTCCCCAGCGCGGCTGGCCGCCCAGCGCGGCGATCTTGTTCTCCGTCAACTCGGGCGTCATCACGGCGTAGAGGAAGAGCTGCACGAGGCGATCCCGGGCGAAACCGAAGCTCTCCAAATGGCCATTCGTGGTCAGGATGATCCGGGGCGTGGTGATCCGGGCCTTGGGTGTATCGAGCACCCACGAGCCCCCGGCCTTTTTGAAGCCCAGCGCCGGAGTGTTCTCATGCACCGCCACGCCCTGCCCCCGCAGTCCCGCCGCGAGCCCCCGCACATAGCCGGCCGGTTGCAGCATCACCGTGCCCGGCGTGAAGAGACCGGAGCGGTAGTAGGGCGAACCGGTTATCTCGGCCATGGCGGCGGCATCGAGCAACTCGAAGGGCTCGCCGAGGACGGTGAGATGCCGGGCGAGGCTGTCGTTATGGGCCTCACCCGCCGCGCTCGCCGCACCATTGATCTTGCCCGCGCGGTCGAAATAGGCGGGCGGGATGCCGTACTCCTCCACCGCCTCGGCGCCGAAGTCCTGGGCCTTGCGGTTCAGCGCGATCATCGCGCGGTCGTCGCCAGACCCAGTATAGTCCTCGCTGGTCAGCTCATGGGGGATGTCGATCATGAAGCCGGAATTGCGGCCCGCCGCGCCCTCGGCCACGCGGCCCGCGTCGAGCAGCACCACATCGAGCGCCGGATCGATCTGCATCAACCGCCGCGCCGCCGAGAGCCCGGCAAAGCCGGCGCCCACAATCACCACGTCCGCAATCCGGTCGGCCTCCAGCGGTTCAGGCGCTGGCCCCGGCCCGAGGATCTCGGCCCAGGCGGCGGGGCCGCGATGGACGGGCAGGCGCCGCGCCCGGTAGGCCGTCAATCCACCGCCTCGTCGGCATCGTCGGCGAGGTCGATCCAGATCGTCTTGAGCTGGGTGTACTGATCGTGGGCGTGGAGCGAATTGTCCCGCCCGCCGAAGCCCGATTGCTTGTAGCCGCCGAAGGGCGTGGAGATGTCGCCCTCGCCGAAGCTGTTGACCGTCACCGTCCCGGCCCTCAGCCGCCGTGCGCCCCGGATCGCCCGCTTGGCATTGGAGGTAAAAAGCGCGGCAGCGAGACCGTAGGGCGTGTCGTTGGCGATCTCGATGGCCTCATCGAAGCCGGAGACCTCGATGACGCTGAGGACGGGGCCGAAAATCTCCTCCCGCGCCTGTTTCGCGTCATTGCCCGGCACCTCGATCACCGTGGCCTCGACGAAGCCGTCCTTCGCCCCGCCGCCGAAGACGACCTGGATATCGCCGCCAAGATAGCTCCTGACCTTGTCGAAATGCGCCTTCGACACGAGCGCCCCGAGCCGCGTTTCCGGATCGAGCGGATCGCCGACATTCCAGTGCTCGGCATGGTGGCGGATGCGCTCAAGCAGCTCGTCCTTGACGTCGCGATGGACGATCAGGCGGGAGGAGGCAGAGCAATTCTCCCCCATGTTCCAGAACGCGCCGTTCACGACATGGGCCGCCACCCGGTCGAGGTTTTCGGCGTCGTCCATGACGATGGCCGGGTTCTTGCCGCCCATCTCGAGCACCACTTCCTTGGCGTTCGATTCCGCCGAATAGGTCAAGAAGCGCTTGCCGGTGACGGTGGAGCCGGTGAAGGAGACCATGTCGATATCCATGTGCCGGCCGATGGGTTCCCCCACCTCCGGCCCGCTCCCCGTCACCACGTTCAGCACCCCGCGCGGCACCCCGGCCTCGGCGGCCAGTTCCGCGACGCGCAGGGCGGTGAGCGAGGTTTCCTCGGCCGGTTTCACAACCACCGAACAGCCCGCCGCCAGCGCCGGGCCGATCTTCCACGCCAGCATCAGCAGCGGGAAGTTCCAGGGCAGGACGAGGCCCACGACCCCGATGGGCTCGCGCACCACCATGGCGATGTGATCATCAGAGGCCGGCGAGACCTGATCGTAGATCTTGTCGATGGCCTCGGCGTGCCATTTCAGGCAGTGGATCGTCTCGGGCAGGTCGACGGTCTCGCAGTCGTAGATCGTCTTGCCGCTGTCGAGGCTCTCCATCACCGCCAGTTCCCGGGCGTTGCGGGTCATCAGCTTGCAGAGCCGGATCAGCACGTCCTTGCGCTCGGACGGATGCAGGCGGGACCAGCGGCCATCCTCGAAGGCTTCGCGGGCCTTTTCGACCGCGAAGTCCACGTCGTCGACCCCACAGGCGGCGATCTCGGCGAGCGGCGCGCCGGTGGCGGGGTTGACGGAAGCGAAGGTCTTGCCCGAGGCGGCGGGTCGGTAGGCGCCGTCGATGAAGGCGGCATTGGGCAGGGTGAGGTCCGCGGCGATGGCCTCATATTCCTGTTTCGTCAGCAATTCCATGGGCCTATCCCTCCGCCCTGATCCCGGCAATCGTGCGTTTCAGCACCCGGACCACCTGTTCGAGCGCGCGCTTGTCATCCTTGTTGAGGCCCTTCAGGGGTGCGCGCACCGCCTCCGCCGGGATGCCGTTCAGCGTCACGCCATATTTGATGGTCTGGATGAACTTACCGCCCTGTTCGAGCACCCGCATCAGCGGCATCATCGCCGACATGATCCGGCGGCCCTTGGCGAAATCGCCCTCCACAATGCAGGCCTCGTAGAGCGCGATATGTTCGTCTGGCAGGAAGTTCGAGCCGCCGCAGACCCAGAACGGCGCGCCCCAGGCGAAGAATTCGAGTGCCTGGTCGTCCATCCCGCAGCCCATCTGGATATGCGGGTAGTCGCGGGCCAGGAGGTGAACGCGGTTGATATCGCCGGAGCTTTCCTTGATGCCGCAGAAATTGCGGCTGCGGCCGACCCGGTCGAGGAATTCCTCCCCCATCATCGTGCCGGTGCGGTGCGGGTAGTTGTAGAGCATCACCGGCAGGCCCGCCGCCTTATCGATGGCAAGGGCGTTCAGCGCATTCTCCCGGTCGGTGGGCACCGCATAGGGCGGCGAGGCGAGGAGGATCGCGTCGGCCTTCATCTCCCGCGCGGCTGTGGCCAGGGCGATGGAATCGGTGGTCAGCATCGTGCCGGTGCCGACGACGAGGGGGACGCGGCCCTTGGCCTGCTTGAGGGTGAAGGCGGCAATCTCGACCCGTTCCGCGACGGTCTGCGCGTAGTTTTCGCCCGTCGAGCCGCCGGAAATCAGGCCGTGGACCCCGGCACCGATCAGGTATTCGATCACGTCCGAGAGAGCGTCCCAGTTGACCGTGCCGTCCGGCAGGTAGGGCGTGACGACCGGCGTGTAGATGCCGTCGAAGCGGAAGATCGGGGTCATGCGGGCCTCTTTTCCGGAACCGCGCCGAGGGGCGCGTCGAGCCCACCCGGCATCACGTAGCTCTCGATTTCGCTGCGGGAGAGCTGCCAGTGATCGAGGGCGAGCCTCCCCGCCGCCGCCGCATCCCCGGCCTCGATGGCGGCGATGATGGCGTCATGCTGGGCACTGGCCTCGGCCAGTTTCGCCCCGTCCTCGGCGGATTGCGGGCGGTAGAAGGTCATTCCGATCCGGGCGTGATCGATCAGCAGGCGCTGGAGCGCGGGCATCAGATAGGCATTGCCCGCCATCTCGCCGGTGATCTCGTGGAACCGGTTATTGGCGAGCGACCGCTCCGCCACCGTGCCGGTGCGCAGGGCAGCCCTGAACCGGTCCTGGGCGGCCTTGAGCGCCTCGATCTGGGCCGTGGTCGCGTTCGCGGCGGCCAGTTGCAGCACGGCGCCATAGACCATCGGGGCGGCCTGAAAGAAGGCGCGAAGCGTGTGGTGAGACAGGTCCGCCACCCGCACGCCGCGGTTTGCCCGGTGGCTGAGATATCCCTCGCCGGCCAGATCGCGGAACACGTCGCGCAGCGGCGTCCGCGACAGGCCGAACCGGGCGCAGAGCTGCGCCTCGTCAAGGTTCGCGCCGGGGCCCAGTTCCAGCGTCAACACCGCCCGGCGCAGATGCGTCGCCAGCCGCTCTTTCCTGTCCTGTGTCGTCTCGGCCATGGTCCCCTCGGTGACGTTCTCCCTTGCATGAATACAAAGTGTATACAATAAGCAGCGAACGGAATCCGACCTATTGCCCGCCATGTCCGACCCTGAACACTTCTGCTTCCTGCTGATCGAGGAGTTCTCGCATCTGGCGTTCTCCTGCGCCGTCGAGCCGCTGAGGATCGCCAATCTGGTGCGGGGCGAGACGCTCTATGAGTGGTCCTTCGCTTCGGAGGATGGAGACACGGCCACCTGTTCCAACGGATCGGTGACGCTGGTGCATCACGCGCTCGACGCGCTGCCCGAATGCGACCGGCTCTTCGTGCTTTCGGGCATCCATATGCGTGACCACATGACCCCGGCCCTTCTCGGCACCTTGCGCAAGGCCGCACGGCATGGGGCGCAGGTCGACGCGCTCTGCTCGGCGGCCTGGATCCTGGCGACGGCAGGGATGCTCGACGGGATGCAGGCGGCGATCCATTGGGAGTACCACGACGCCTTCATGGAGGAGTTCCCGGAGGTGAACCTGGTGCGCAACGTCTTCGTCGCCGATGAGAGGCGGGTGACGGCCTCGGGCGGCACGGCCACGGCGGATCTGATGCTGCACCTGATCGAAGAGCGGCACGGGGCCGATCTGGCGACGGCGGTGGCGGACCAGATGGTCTACACCGCCGTCCGCGCGGCGACGGCGGAGCAGAAGGTCTCGTTGCAATCCCGCAACGGCATCCGCAACGCCCATCTCGTCACCGCGATCAACCGGATGCAGGAGAGCATCGAGGCGCCTCTCAGCGGGGCCGAGATCGCAGCGGAGATCGGCATTTCGACGCGCCAGCTCGAGCGGCTCTTCGGGCGCTACCTGAACACCTCGCCGAAGAAGTACTTCATGGAGCTGCGGCTGGAGCGGGCAAGGCATCTGCTGGTGCAGACCGAGGCGTCGGTGGTCGAGGTCGCCATGGCCTGCGGGTTTGAAAGCTCCGGCCATTTCTCCCGGGTTTATCGCGCCGCGTTCGGCGTCACCCCGATGGCACAGCGCGCGAAGCTGTCTTAGCCTCAGATGGACAGCTAGGGATCAGCGCACAGTTGGTCTGAGACCCGCCCGGACTCAAGCCGAAGGCGCCGGGGTCGTCATTGGTTGCGGTCGTCCATTGCGGCGCCATTGGTTCGAGCCCAATGGACGACGGTCTGAGCGACCAATGACGACGACAGACCGTCCGTCGCACCGAAGGTGCGCGACTTTGAGTCGGCACGCCTTCGGCGTGACGGGCTGGCGATTGGGTGGGGCTGGGCGCTGAGCTCGGAGCTGGGGAGGTGCTTGGCTGGTATAAAGCACTATAGCTCGGACGCTGGATCACCATCCCCCGGTCTGTCGAGGCCCGGCTCCCGTTGCGCTGGGCGTCCCCGACCGGATGCGGGCCAACATCATCCGCCGGACGCCTGAGATCGCCCGGCGACATGCGGCGCCGTTTCCGATGGCATTGCCGCGCGCAAGGGCGTCTACTGGGTGCCGGTATCGTGCTCGACAGGGAGTATCCGTTTGCTTGGCTACCTGACCATCGCCGGATTTCTCGTCGGCTTCTGCATGATCGCCAACCGCCTCGCCGCGAGCGTCGTCACCGCGCCGATGGTCTTCCTCGGCTTCGGTGCGCTGATCGCGGCGACCGGGCTGCTCCCGGAGGCGGGCTCCGAGGAGACCCTGCACCTCCTGGCCGAAGTGGCGCTGATCGTGCTGCTCTTCCTCGACGCGGCGCAGATCGATCAGGCGGCGCTCCTGAAGCGGAGCGTCTGGCCGGCGCGGATGCTGGCCATCGGCCTGCCCCTGGGGTTCCTCTTCGGCACCGCGGTGGGCTGGATCCTGCTGCCGGGCTGGCCGCTGGCCGCAGTTGCGCTGATCGCCGCCATCCTCGTGCCCACCGATGCCGCCCTCGGCCAGCCGGTCGTGACCAACAAGGACGTGCCCGAACGCCCTCGCCGCGCCCTGACCGTGGAAAGCGGGCTCAATGACGGGCTGGCCCTGCCGCTCGTCCTGCTGATGGCCGCCCTCGCCGCCCCGGCCGCGATGGCGCCGGAGGGCGGCTGGCTGCTCTTCGTGCTGAAACAGCTCACCCTCGGCCCGGCAGTGGGACTGGCGATGGGCCTTCTCGGCGGCACCGTCCTGCTCTGGGCGAAGCGGACCGCCGCGACCTCGGACATCTATGAGGGGATCGGGGCGCTCGCGCTCGCCGCCTCGGCCTATCTCGGCGCCGAGATGATCGGCGGCAACGGCTTCATCTCCGCCTTCACCGCCGGTCTCGGCTTCGGCGCCATCGTCCGGGGGCGCTGCGCCTTCGTCTTCGAGTTCACCGAAGGCGAAGGCCAGCTTCTGTCCTGGGGCGCCTTCCTGCTGCTCGGCGCGGTTCTGGTGCCCGAGGCGGTGGCGCATCTGACCCTCGAAGGGCTGGCGCTGATCCTGATGAGCCTCTTCGTGGTCCGCCCGCTGGCGATCTGGATCGCGCTCCTCGGCTCCGACGCCGCCCCCGCCACACGGTTCTTCTTCGGCTGGTTCGGGCCCCGCGGCCTCGCCACAGCGCTGTTTGCGCTTCTGGTGGTCGATCAGCTCGATGTGGGGCTGGGCGAGGATGTGCTGAACCTCGCGGTCAACGCGGTCTGGATCAGCGCGCTGCTGCACGGCCTGACCGCGGCGCCCGGCGCGCGATGGTATGCGAGGCGGGTGTCCGACATGGGCGAGAGCGCCGAGATGATGCCGGTGGAGCCCACCACCGAGGCGTTCCGGCAACGCATGGCGGAGGGCAAGGCGACAGAGAACTGATGCGGACGGTTCAGCGCCGCACTCCCATCGACGCGACGGACTTGGCATCGCCGACCCCGGCCAGGAGGTCGACCTGCGCCGGATCGGCCCGGCTGAGGCGGCGCTCCGGACGGCCGGCGAGGATCGCATCGAGATCGTCGAGGATCATCCGGCCGATGAGCTGCCGCCCGCCTTCCACCGCCGCCGCGCGGTGCGGCGAGAGGATCACGTTCGGGGCTGTCCGGACCGGCGCGTCGGCGGGCACCGGCTCCTCTGGAAAGACGTCGATGGCGGCCCGGATGCGCCCGGCCTGCGCCGCCGCGACGACAGCGTCGAAATCGACCAGGTGCGCCCGGCTGATCACGATCAGGAGCGCGCCAGGCGGCATCTCCGCGATGAGATCGGCGCCGATCAGGCCGGCATTCTCGGCCGTGGGGGCGGCAGCGACGACGACACAGCGGCTCTTGCGCATCACCTCGACCAAAGAGACCAACTCACAGCCCTCCGCCCGCGCGGGGTCGAGCCAGGGATCATAGGCTCGCACGACGGGACCGAAGGGCGCGATCAGGCGGTGCACCTCGCGGGAAATCGAGCCGTAGCCGACGAAGCCCACATCCTGCCCGAAAAGCGTGAAGTCAGTGCCGGCATTATCGGCCAGCCAGCGCTCCACGCCGCGCCGGAACCGCTCATGCTCCTCCATCAGCCCGCGCCCGCCCGCCAGCATCATCGCAACCGTCATCTCCGCCACCGATTGCCGGAAGCCCGGCGCGCAGGACAACACGTCGATGCCCTGAGCGGCGCAGGCGGCATAGTCGATTGTGCTAGGGAAACTGCCGGAGACCTCGATCACCGCGCGCAGGTTCGGTGCCGCCGCGAGAACCTCCACAGAGACCACCGGTTCCGCGGCGACGAACGCCATCGCCCGGGTCAGCCCTTCGCGGACCACCTCCGCCGGCGCCGGGCCGTCCTGCCCCCAGATCACCTCATAACGCGCCTCGAGCTCCGCACGGTCGGCCTCCGAAAAGAGCTCCGCCATCTGCCGCCAATGCGGATCGAGGACGATGGCCGGGCGGGTCATGGGTGTTCGTCGAAAAGATGCGCCTGGGCGGGGTCGAAGCGCAGGCCGATCTCGGTGCCGGGCGCCAGGACCCGGTCCTCGCCGATGGCGGCAATCACCTTGGAGCCGTCGCGGAGGGCGACATCGACCACGGTCTCGCTGCCGAGCCGCTCGGTCAATGCGACTGTGCCGTGGAGCATCCCCTCCTCCGGCGCGGTCGGGGTCAGGTATTGCGGGCGCACGCCGAGGGTCGCGGTGCCGCCGGTCCGGATCGGGCGCTCCTTCGTGGCAACCGAAATCGCGTCGAGCGAGGCATTCGCCACCGTCGCCTCGGTCCCCGCCACCTCCTTCACCTCGACAGGCATGAGGTTCATCGACGGCGCGCCGAGGAACCCAGCGACGAAGAGATTGGCGGGGTTGTGGTACAGCTCCATCGGGCTGCCGACCTGCATCACCTCGCCGGCGCGCAGCACCACGATCTTGTCCGCCAGCGTCATCGCCTCGACCTGATCGTGGGTCACGTAGATCATCGAGGCGGCGAGATCGGCATGGAGCTTGCCGATCTCCATCCGCATATCCATCCTGAGCGCCGCATCGAGGTTCGACAGTGGCTCATCAAAAAGAAAGACGCTCGGGTCCCGCACGATGGCCCGGCCGATGGCGACGCGCTGGCGCTGGCCACCCGAAAGCTGTGAGGGGCGTCGGTCGAGCAGGTGTTCCATCTGAAGGATGCGCGCGGCTTCGGCGACCTTGGCCTCCTTCGTCGCCTTGTCGGCCTTGTTGATCGTGAGCCCGAAGGCCACGTTCTCGCGCACCGTCATGTGCGGGAAGATCGCGTAGGTCTGGAACACCATGGCGATGCCGCGGTCCTTGGGCGGGAGGTCGTTCATCACCCTGCCGCCGATCTCGATGGTGCCGGAGGTGATATCCTCAAGCCCCGCGATCATGCGCAGGAGCGTGGACTTGCCGCAGCCCGAGGGGCCGACGAAGACGACGAACTCGCCGTCCGCAATGTCGATGCTCACATCCTTGATGACGTCGACGGGCCCATAGCTCTTGCAGACATTTCTCAGTTTCAGATCGGCCATGGGTTCACTCCGCGGCTTTGGCGGGACGGCCGACCTGCAAGAGGCCGTCCGCGCCGATATCGATGGGGTCGGGATCGGTGACATAGCCCTGGAACGGCAGACCGTCGGGCCGGTCGGCGAAGCCGAGGAGCTGCGGGCCGTCCGCGGTTTCGACGATCCGCGCGGCATAGCGCCGACATGGCATATCGCCGTCAAGGAAGGGTCCGGGCGCGACCCGCCACGGACCGCGCGGACCCTCTCCGATCAGATAGTGCGTCCCGGTGACGGGCGGGCCGCCATAGGCCGCAACCGCCGCCTTAGACCAATGCCCGGCATCGGTGCAGAAGAGGCAATACCAGCGCCCGCCAATCTCCAGAACCTGGGGCACTTCGAGCTGGCCGTAGCCGCCGACAAAGACCGGCTCCTGCAAGTTCCAGTCGCAGAGGTCCGGCGAGGTGGCAAGGCCGATGGCACCGGCGGCGTTCGGTTCGGCCACGTCGCGAACCCGGGCGGTGAAATACATCAGCCAGCCATCCCCCTCCGGGTCGCGCATCACCCAGGGGTCGCGCATCGCGCGGTCGTGCCAGCGGCTTGGGTCGTATTCCTCGTAGAGATCGCCACCGAGATCGAGGCAGAGGCCGTCGCCGACCCGTTCCCAATGATGTCCGTCGGCGCTGGTGGCATGACCGATCCGCTGCTTCTTGCCGCCCTCGGCACGGCTCGACCCTGTATAGAAGAGATGCCAGAGCCCGGTATCGTCCTGCAGCACCGATCCGGTCCAGCTCGTGTAGTCGTCCCAGGCCGGACCCACAGAAGGAGCGAAACAGGTGCCGAGATGCTCCCAACTCACCAGATCGTCGCTCACCGCGTGGCCCTGGCTCACATTCCAGTGCCGCAGCTCCGGATCGCCCAGCGCCTTGTCGGCCTGAAGGAAATAGCCGTGCCAGCGGGTGCCGTCATGCCAGTACCAGCTATCCCAGATCCACTTGTCCCGAAGCGCGATCACCATGGCCTCACCCTTTCACGCCGGTCGAGGCGATGGACGCGATGAACGCCCGTTGCAGCACCAGATAGAAGGCCAGCACCGGGAGCGTGATGACCGTCAGATAGGCCATGACCTCGCCCCAGGCGGTGTTGAGCTGGAAGAAATAGCCGAGGCCCACCATGACCGGGCGCACGCTCTCCTGCTGCACGACGATGAGCGGCCAGAGATACTGGTTATACATGATCAGGAATTTCAGGATCGCCGCGGTGGCCAGAACCGGGCCGGAAAGCGGCATCACCACCTTGAGGTAGATCTGCCACCAGCTCGCGCCCTCGACACGGCTCGCCTCGATCAGCTCACCGGGCAGGTCCTTGAAGAACTGCACGAAGAGAAACACCGTCAGCCCGTCGGCGATCCACGGGATGATCTGCACCCGGTAGGTGTTGAGCCAGCCGATCTCGATCCCGTCGAGCCCGATCCAGGGCAGTTGCGACACCATCAGAAGGAGCGGGATGGCGATGGTCTCGAACGGGATGATGAAGGTCGCCACGATGATACCGAGGAGCAGCGCCCGCCCGCGCCAGCGCAGGAAGACGAAGGAGAAGGCGGCGAGCGAGCAGATGAAAAGGCTCAGCAGAACGGTGGTGCCTGTCACGATGACCGAGTTCATCACGAAGATCGCCACCGGGGCGCGGGCGAAGGCGTCGCGGTAATTGTCAAGGCTGATATCGCCCACCGGAAGGAAGGCCCGGAGGCTGGACGTGTCGGCCAGAAGCTGCTGATCGGGCTTCAGGCTCGACATCATCATGAAGACAAGCGGGAAGACGAAGATGAGCGCGATCAGGATCAGGACCAGGTAGCGCACGGCGAGGCGCAGCCCGTGATTGTCAGCGGAAATCTGTGCCATCTCAGCGGTCCCTCGTCAGCCAGCGTTGCAGGAGCGATATGCAGAGCACGATCAGGAAGAGCACGACCGAGATCACCGACCCGCCGGAGATGTCCTGCTTGCGATAGCCGCGGTCGACGGTCTGGAAGACGAGCGATTGCGTGCTGTCGAGCGGGCCTCCTTGCGTCATCACATCGACCTGCGCAAAGAGCGCGAAAGCCTGCATGGTGATGACGATGAGGACCAGCACCGCCGTGTTGCGCAGCCCGGGCCAGGTCACGTAGCGGAAGATCTGCCGCTTGTTCGCGCCCTCGATCTCGGCGGCCTCGTAGAGCGTCGGGCTGATCGTCTGGAGCCCGGAGAGCCAGATCACCATGTGAAAGCCGACCCCCTGCCAGACCGACATCGCCATGATCGCGCCAAGCGCGGTGGAGGTCTCGCCGAGCCAGTCGCGCGGCTCAAAGAGCCCGAAGGTGAGACCAGCGAGGATGTTATTCAGAAGCCCGTCGCTGCCGTCATAGATGAACCGCCAGAGCAGCGAGACGACCACGATAGAGACCACGACCGGCATGAAATAGATCGTGCGGAAGATGTTGATGCCCCGGATCTTCTGATTGATCAGAAGCGCCAGGCCCAGCGCGATGGTCGCCTGCACCGGCGCCACGACCAGCACGAAGAGCAGCGTGTTGCGGAGCGCCTTCATGAAGACCACGTCGGCGGCGATCACGACGCGGGCGTTCTCACCCGATTGCCAGCGGAACCACTCCCGCATCCCGCGATACTCCGGGAAGTCGTCGGAACGGGTGATGGTGCGGACGCGCGGGTATGCGATCTCGCCGTCCTCGTCGCGGATCGCGTTGCCGTCGGCGTCGCGCTCCGGTTCGAGGGTGATAACGGCGAGCCCCATCAGGTCGCGGTAATTCTCGAAGCCCACGAACTCCGTCGGGTTCGGCGAGATCAGCCGCTGATTGGTGAGCGACAGCGCGAAGGCGAAGAAGAAGGGCAGAACGATGAAGATCGCGATGAGCCCGAAGCCGGGCAGCGCGAAGGCCCAGCCGGCACCGTTCGATTGGGTGAGTTTCGAGGCCATGGCGCGTCTCCGGATCGGGTGAGAGGCCCCGCCGAGGCGGGACCCCTCGGGGAGGATCCTTAGTGGCCGTAGCCGCCGTTGCGTTCGATATCGCTGTCGATCTCGTCGACAGCGGCGTCGAGCGCGTCGGCCACATCGGCCCCGTTGGCGATGTCGGAGAGCGCCTTCTCAAAGACCTTGGCCGCGACGACATAGCCGGGCGAGACCGGCCGGACGAGGGCCTGTTGGTTCGACAGCTCGAAGAAGACTTCCAGCGCCCCGCCCTCCCGGTAATTCTCGGTCAGCGCCGCTGCCGAGGGCGTCGCCGGGATCAGGCCGGTCGTGTCGGAGAAGGCCGCGAGGTACTCGTCGTTCAGGGCGAACTCGATGAAGGCGGCGGCGCCTTCGGGGTGCGCGCAGGTCGCCGAGACGCCGAACTGCCAGGAGGCCGCGCCGATGATGTTGCCGTTGCCGAAATCGGGCGCGGGCAGGAACACCGCGTCCTCCACCGCTGCCAGCGTCGCCGTGGCCGCCCAGTTGCCGTTCCAGGCAAAGGCGTAGCGGCCCTCGTTGAAGCCGGAATCGCGGTCCGCGGGGTCCTGGCTGGTGCCGGGGGCGAGGCCATCGGCAAAGAGGCTCTGCCACCATTCGCCGAATTCAATCGCCGCGTCGCTGTTCAGAGCGCCCTCGGCGGTCTGGTAGCTGGAGCGGTCCACGATATCGCCGCCGAAGGATTGGAGGAGTGGCGAGAAGGCGTAGGGGTACCATTCCCCGGTCCAGGCCATGCCGAGGTCGAGCGCATAATCGTACTCGCCGCTCGCCTGGGCCGCTTCGAGGGCGGCCATGAATTCCTCGCCGGTCCAGGGCGCGTCCAGCGTCGGGCGGCGCAGGCCCAGGGTCTCAAGCGTCGACTCCCGGGTCACGAGCGCCACGGCGGCATCCCAGAGGCCGATTGAGTAAAGCTGGCCGTCCCAATAGCCCTTGGTGCCGGGCAGGAAGTCGGCGATGCGGGCTTCGTCGATCGGCAGCGGTTGCATGTAGCCCGACCAGGCCCAGTTCGGCATCACCGGCCCATCGACATCGATCACGCAGGGCAGGTTGCCGGCCAGGGCGGCGGCGACCACGGAATCGTTGTAGCTGGCCTGCGGGAAGCTCTCGACGACGATGGTCCAGTCGCCCTGCGCGGCGTTGAAATCGGTCACGATGCGGTCGAGCGTCTCCGCCTCGCCGCGATTGCCGGCGCCGTGGTACCACAGGCTGACCTCGGTCTGGGCCGCGGCGGCGGTGCCGAGGGCGGTTCCGGCCAAGAGCAGGCCGGCAAGGGTCGCATGTCTCATTCTGGTTTCCTCCCAAGTGATGCGATGTGAGTGACGGGGGCCGGGATCGGCACGACGCTGTCGCGCCAGCAGACCGGGCCGCCGACGAGTTCCGGTGCGGCGGGGGCGTTGCGCTCGCCTCGGATCAGGCCGACGAGAAGCTGCACCGCGCGCACGCCGATGGCAGCATAGGGCAGATCGACGGAGGTGAGCGGCGGGAACAGCGTCTCGGTGATCAGCCGGTAGTTGTCGTAGCCCGCGACTGAGATGTCCTCGGGCACGCGGAGGCCGCGGGAGCGCAGGATACCGTAGGCGCGCATCGCCATGCGGTCGTTGCCGAAGCAGATCGCGGTGGGCGGGGTGTCGAGGTTCATCACCCGGTCGATGGCGTCCCAGAGAAGCTGCGCCTCCGCCGCGTGGTCGGGCTCGGCGAGATCGGTGGGGATCACCAGGTCCGGGTCGTAGGCGATCCCGGCCTCGGAGAGCGCCTGCGCATAGCCGTCGGTGCGGAGCCGCGTCGCGTCGTGCATCTGGCTGAGCGAAAGGTAGGCGATCCGGCGGTGACCCTTGGCGATCAGTTCGCGCACCAGCATGAGTTGGCCCTTGCGGTCATCGGGCAGGATCGCCGGGGTGCCGAGATCGTCATAGCAATTCGCGAGGACCAGCTTGGTGTCCTCGGGCACCGGCGGCAGGGAGACCGGGCGGTGATAATCGGCGACATAGATGATCCCCTCCACCCGGTGTTCGAGGAAGGTGCGGATGAGCTGCGGCACCCGCTCCGACCGGCCGCCGGTATCGGAGATCAGGAGCGTCATGCCGTTGGCCTCAAGCGCCTTCTGCACGCCCTGGACGATGAAGAGATCGGGCAGGCCCGAGAGTTCGGATTGCTGCGGGTTGAGGCTAATGGCGCCGGTGATCAGGCCCACGAGGCCGGACCGGTTGGAGCGCATGGTGCGCGCGGCGGAGGAGGGGACGTAGCCCAGCTCGGCGATGGCGGCCTCTACGGCGGTGCGGGTCTTCTGCCCGACCGGCGCATCGCCGTTCAACACGCGGCTCACCGTCTTCGGCGAGACGCCGGCGGCCTTCGCGACATCGTAGATCGTCGCCACGCGCTCCTCCCTGGTCGAATCGGCTTATGACACCGATGTCATGACATCGATGTCACAAACAGCCGTTCGGCTCAATAGGCTTGCGTTCCGGCCGAGTCTAAGCCTGGCTTCGGTGCCCGAATCGGCACGAAAGCACCGAACTCGTTCCATAACTGAAACGGCGCGGTGCCACCTCCGAGGCTTCCGCCGCACCGCCAAATGTCTAGCTTCTTGGGCATCGGGTCCTGCGCCGGACCATCTCCCCGGCGCCTCCGGGACCCCATCACGAGAGCCTCTTACGGGGAGCGAGACGATGAGATTTGCGACATTCAACACCAGCCGGGCCCTGCTCCTCGCGGGGCTGATCGGCGCGGTTCAGGTCCTCCAGATCGGCGGCGCGACCGCCCATCGGGGCACGTTCGACATCGCCGGGGCGCTGGAGAACACCGTCTTCGACGCCCAGGTTGCGCAATGGTCGCTCGAGGTTGCCTTCAGCGATATCTCCACTGTGGTCGTCGACGGACCGCTGGGGCAGTTCGTGGGCGACTGGCATGTCCATGAGGATCAGCTTTGCGTCGAGTTTGCCGAGGGCCCACGCAAGGGCTTCACCTGCGAGACGGTGGCGATGATCGACACGGACCACTTGCGGGTCGGCGAGACCCTTACCCTGGCACGGCTCGCCCGGGCCCGGGTGGTGGAGTGAGAAGGGCGTGGATCTCGGCTTGACATCGTTCCAAGACGCGACAGATGACAGGCTATTCGTCTCGAAAGTGAAACGACATGCCTTTGCGCGCCGCGATCGGCCTCGACGACCTGCGCCACTTCTTTCTCGTCGCCGAAGCGGGCGGGGTGAGCGCCGCCGCGCGTCGCTTCGGGGTCTCGAAGGCCACGCTCTCCCGCGCCATCGCCCGGCTGGAGGACCGCGCCGGCGGGCCGCTCTTTGACCGGGTCAGCAAGGGCGTGCTGCTGACCCAAGCCGGCCAGACGCTGCTGGAGGCCGCGCGCCAGGCCACCGAGGCCGGCAGCCTCGCCGACGAGGTGCTGCGTGCGGTGACCGAAGAGCCCCAGGGGACGCTCCGCATCGCGGCCAGTGCGTTGAGCGGCCAGCAATTCCTCGGTCCCGTCGTGGCGCGGCTCACGGCGGAATATCCCAAGGTCACGACCCGCATCCAGGTCACCGCGGCGGGCCCCGATCCGCTCGCCGAGGACCTCGACCTCGTGCTGCGGCTGGGCCGCCCCGAGGCGCCCTATCTGATTGCCCGCCGGATCATCGGCACCCGGATGAAGCTCTATTGCGGACCCGATTTCGCCGCCCGGCACCCGGTGACCGATCCGGACGGCGTCCGCAGGCTGCCGCGCATCTCCATCGATGTCCCCGGCGCCCCGCGCGACTGGGTGCTGAGCGGCCCCGGCGGGCAGCGCCTGACGTTCGATGCCGCGCCCTCGGTCTATGCCGGCGACCCGACCGTGGCGCTCGGCCTGATCCGGGCCGATGCCGGGATCACCCTTCTGCCGGAGATTTTCGGGGCGGACCAGGTGCAGCGGGGTCAGGCCGTGGCGGTGCTGCCCGATTACGAGGCGGGCGAGATCGAGATTTTCGCCGTGTTCCCGCCGCAGCGCTCCAAGGTGCCGGCGGTGCGGGTCTTCATCGACTACCTGATCGCCTATGCCGAGGAGTTCAGCCGAGAGCGACCGGCCGTGCTCTCGTCCAGTGCCGAAGCGTGATTTGACTCTCGTTCGGGAGTGATTAGAACAAATAGCGAACATTGGAATCGGAGGCCGACCGTGCATGGCCAAGATCCTGGCCCTCTCCAGCAACCCGGACCGGCAGACGCCCCGGCAGGCCCTGCGCGCCAGAACGCTGTCGGAAGCCTTTCCGGCGACCTTCGCCGATGCCGCGGCGCCGGGGCTGGTGCTGCGGGCGCTCACGCGGGAGAGCCGGCCGGTTCTCTGGGTGCAGGATCGGCTCTCGGCGCGGGAAACCGGGGCGCCCTACATGCTCCGAGCCCAGGGCGGGCCGGAGGTTCTGCGGGTGGCGCTGAGCCGGCCCGCGGATGTGCTTCAGGCGATGGAGGACGGGCTCGCCTGCACCGCCCTCTCCGCCGTCATTGGCGAAATCTGGGGCAATCCCCCGGCGCTCAGCTTCACCGCGAGCAAGCGCCTGGTGCTCCGGGCGGAGCGGAGCGCCCTGCCCTGCTGGCTGATCCGCCCGGGCGCAGAGGCCGATCTCAGCGCCGCGCGCAACCGCTGGCGCGTGGCCTCCCTGCCCTCTTCGCCCCATCCCGACGACCGCCAGGCCCCCGGCGCCCCGCGCTGGCGGGCGGAACTCTTCCGCTCGCGCCTGGCCAGGCCCGGCACCTGGGTGGTGGCCCATGACGGAGCGGCGGATCGTCTCGATTTTTCTCCCGCATCTGGCGATGGAGCGCTGGGCGCGGGTGATGGAACGGACCGGCGCCGCGCCGCCCGATGACCTGCCCGTGGTGCTGGCTGCGGAGGGCAGCCACGGCCCGGTGGTCCACGCGCTCAACCGCGCGGCCCGGCTGAGCGGCATCCAGACCGGCGCGCGGGTGGTGGATATGCGGGCGATCTGCCCGGACCTTCAGGTGAACTATGCCGATATCGAGGGGGACCGGCGGTTTCTCGACTGGCTCCGCCTCTGGGCCCGGCGCTGGTGCCCGTGGAGCGTGAGCGATGGCGATGACGGGCTGATCCTCGACACGACCGGGTCGGACCATCTCTTCGGCGGCGAGGCGGCGATGCTGCGGGATATGGAGGCGCGGTTTTCCGGCCTGGGCCTCACAGCGCAACTGGCCGCCGCACCGACCTGGGGCGCGGCCTGGGGGCTGGCGCGGTTCGGGCCGGTGCGCGCGATCTGCCCCGAGGCGGCCCTGGCCGAGCGGCTTGGCCCGCTGCCGGTGAAGGCCCTGCGCCTGCCCCAAGACACCCTGCTCCTGCTCAACCGTCTGGGGCTGAAGCGGATCGCCGATCTCGCCGCGATCCCGCGCCCGGCGCTGATCCGGCGGTTTCGGGAGATGGAGCCCGAATGCAACCCGCTCCTGCGGCTCGACCAGGCCATGGGGCGGCTCGCCGAACCGGTCTCCAGCGAGGAGGAGGAGGCGCCGTTCCGTGCGATCTGTCGCCTCAGCGAGCCGATCCAGGACCCGACGCCCCATGTGCCGGAACTTTGCGACGCGCTCTGCGACCGGCTCGAAGCCGCCGGCAAGGGCTGCCGCAAACTGCGCCTGACGATCTATCACAGCGATGGCGAGGTCAGCGCGGTGACCGTCGCCACCTCGCGCCCGAGCCGGGAGGGGGCGCATCTGTTGCGCCTCTTCGAGGGCAAGCTGGAGCGGATCAATCCGGGCTACGGGTTCGACCTGATCCTGCTTGAGGCGCTGGCGGTGGAGGACCTCGACGAGACGCAGAACCGGCTCGACGGGCAGCCTGACGACGCGCTGCATCTGGCGCGCCTGATCGACCGGCTGAGCGCGCGGTTCGGGGCACGGGTCGTCACCCGGCCCGCCCCGCGCGAGAGCCACCTGCCCGAACGCGCCCAGGACTGGGTCAGCGCCATGGCCGGGCCGCCCGGCGATCTGGCCGATCCCCCGACCCTCGACCGCCCGGTCCGCCTGATCGCCCCGCCGGAGGAGATCCGGGTGCTCTATGCGGTGCCCGAAGGCCCGCCGGCGCAATTCGTCTGGCGCCGGCAGACGCTGCTGATCACCCGCTATGCGGGGCCGGAGCGGATCGCGCCGGAATGGTGGCAGGACCGACCGGGAACGCGGCTGCGCGACTATTTCAAGGTCGAGGACCATCAGGGCCGGCGGTTCTGGATCTACCGCGAGGGGCTCGCCGATGACGGACGGGGCGGGGCGCCGCGCTGGTTCCTGCACGGGATGTTCCTATGAGGCGCGGGATGTCTTCCGGGCGGGGCCGGTTTCTTGGAAGAAACCGACAAATCTCTTGCAAGAGATTTGCGGCACCCGCGCCACGGAATGATCGCCGGAGCGATTTCAGGATCGGCGATCATCAAGGCCCGCGGCTCTGGTTCTGTCGCGAGGGGGGCCAAGATGATGGTCCGGCTGGGGACCCGTTCCGGCTTCGCATGGGATATGCGCCCGATGGGCCGTGCGCTTTGTATCGGTCCGAGCGGGGCCGGTGTCTTGGAAGAAACCGGCAAATCTCTTGCAAGAGATTTGGGGGCGCCCGTGCCGCAGAATGATCACCAGCATCCCCGCCGGCATCTGGAGGCGGAGGGTCTCACCAAGAACCCCCGCGCCGAGTATGTCGAACTGGGCGTCACGAGCTGCTTTTCCTTCCTCCATGGCGCCTCCGACGCCGTGGACCTCGCCGCCACCGCCTGGGAGCAGGGCTATGACGCGCTCGGCATCGCCGACCGCAACACGATGGCCGGTGTCGTGCGGCTCCATGCCGAGGCGAAGAAGGCCCATATCCGCCCGGTCATCGGCTGCCGGGTGGAGCTCATGACCGGCGAGGCGTTCCTGGCCTATCCGAAGGACCGCGCCGCCTATGGACGGCTCTGCGCGCTGCTCTCCAGGGGCCGGATGCAGACACAGGAGGGCGAATGGCAGGAGAAGGGGGCGTGCGAGATCACGCTCCGCGATCTCGCCGCCCATGCGGAAGGCGTGCAGCTCATCGCCCTGCCCGGCGAGGACCTGAGCACCTTCGAGGCTGCCCTGCCCCGCCTCGCCCGCGCCCTGCCGAGCTTGCGCCATATCGCGGCAAGCTATCTCTATCGCGGCGACGACCGGGCGCGGATCAACCGGCTCGACCGGCTGGCCCGCGCCCAGGGTCTCTCGATCCTCGCCACCAACGATGTGCAGTACCACGCCCCGGACCGGCGCCCGCTTCAGGACGTGATGACCTGCATCCGGGAGAAGACCACCATCGCGAAGGCCGGCTTCCTGCTCCACGCCAATGCCGAGCGGCACCTCAAATCGCCGGCCGAGATGATCCGGCTCTTCGCCGACTGGCCCCATGCGATCCGCGCCACGCGGGAGGTGGCCGATGCCTGCCGGTTCTGCCTCACCGAACTCAGCTATGAGTACCCGGAGGAAACCGTACCCAAGGGCCAGGACGCCGACGCCTATCTGGCAGAGCTGACCTGGGAAGGCGCGGCGGAGCGTTATCCGCAGGGCGTGCCGGAGAAGGTGCGCCAGACCGTCGAGAAGGAACTGGCGCTCATCGCCAAGCTCGACATCGCGCGCTACTTCCTGACCATCCGCTACATCGTCACTTATGCCCGCAGCATCGACATCCTCTGCCAGGGCCGCGGCTCGGCGGCCAATTCGGCGGTCTGCTACTGCCTCAAGATCACCTCCGTCGATCCGGACCAGAACGACGTCCTCTTTGAGCGCTTCATCTCCGAGGAACGCCGGGAGCCCCCCGATATCGACGTCGATTTCGAGCATGAGCGGCGCGAGGAGGTGATCCAGCATATCTACGAGAAATACGGCCGCGACCGCGCCGGGCTCTGCGCCACGGTGATCCATTACCGCCCGCGGATGGCAATCCGGGAGGTGGGCAAGGTGATGGGGCTTTCCGAGGACATCACCTCGGCGCTTGCCAAGACGATCTGGGGCAGTTTCGGGCGCGAGATCGGGGCGAAGGAGGCGGAAGAAGCCGGGCTCGACCTCACCGACCCGCTCCTTTCCCGCGCGATCAGGCTGGCCGATCAGATGATCGGGATGCCGCGCCATCTGGGCCAGCATGTCGGCGGCTTCATCCTGACCCAGCAGAAGCTCACCGAGACGGTGCCGATCGGCAACGGCGCCATGCCCGACCGGACCTTCATCGAATGGGACAAGGACGACATCGACGAACTGGGCATCTTCAAGGTCGATGTGCTGGGCCTCGGCATGCTGACCTGCATCCGCAAAGCCTTTGACCTGCTGGAGAACCACTACGGTCGCACGCTGACCCTCGCCACGGTCAAGCAGGGTGATAAGGGCGTCTACGACATGCTCTGCCGGGGTGAGTCCCTTGGCGTGTTCCAGGTCGAGAGCCGGGCGCAGATGAACATGCTGCCGCGGCTGAAACCCCGCTGCTTCTACGATCTGGTGATCCAGGTCGCCATCGTCCGCCCCGGGCCGATCCAGGGCGACATGGTGCATCCCTATCTCCGCCGCCGGGCCGGGATAGAGCCGGAAGACTACCCTTCGCCGTCCCCTGAGTTCGGGCCCCCCGATGAACTGCAACAGATCCTCGGCCGCACCTGCGGCGTGCCGATCTTTCAGGAACAGGCGATGAAGATCGCTATGGTCGCCGCCGAGTTCTCGCCGGAAGAGGCCAACCAGCTCCGCCGCGCCATGGCCACGTTCCGCGCCAAGGGCATGGTCAGCGACCACAAGGAGAAGATGGTGGGCCGCATGGTCCGGCGCGGCTACGATCCGGATTTTGCCGCCCGTTGCTTCAGCCAGATCGAGGGGTTCGGCGAATACGGTTTCCCGGAGAGCCACGCCGCCAGTTTCGCCCATCTGGTCTATGTGTCGAGCTGGCTGAAACACCATTACCCGGACGTGTTCTGCGCCGCGCTCCTGAATTCCCAGCCCATGGGATTTTATGCCCCCGCCCAGATCGTCCGCGACGCGCGAGAGAACGGCGTGGAAGTCCGGGCGCCGGATGTGAACTTCTCCGACTGGGACAATCTGCTGGAGCCCATCGCGCCGGGAAAATTCGCCGTGCGGCTGGGTCTGCGTCAGGTGGACGGGATGCGCGAGGAGGCGGCGCAGCGTCTGATGGCGGCCCGGGATCGGCCTTACGCGGACCTCGAAGACCTCAAGACCCGGGCCCGGCTCGATGCGGGCAGCCTGCGCCGGCTCGCGGCGGCGGATGCGTTCCGCTCCCTGACGCTCGACCGGCGCGCGGCGCTCTGGGATGCCGCGGCGCTCAAGGACGCGCCGAACCTGCCGCTCTTTACCGCCTCCGAAACCCGCGACGAAGGTGCCGAGACCCGTGTCCGCCTGCCGGAGATGCCGAAATGCGAACAGGTGGTGGCGGATTATCAGACCATCCGGCTGTCGCTGAAGGCGCACCCGATCTCGTTCCTGCGCGCGAGCCTGCGCCGCCAGGGCTATATCTCCACCGAGACGCTGGTACGGACCAACAATGGCGAGCAGGTGTCCTTCGCCGGGATCGTCCTTGTCCGCCAGCGCCCGGGCAGCGCCAAAGGCGTCTGCTTCATCACGCTCGAAGATGAAAAGGGCGTGGCCAATCTGGTGGTCTGGCCCAAGGTGATGGAAGCCTATCGCAAGGTCATCATGCGCTCGCGGCTCATCGCGGTTCATGGCCGGGTCCAGCGCGACGCCGATATCATCCATATCGTCGCCGAGCGGCTGGAGGACCGGACCGACGCCCTCGACCGGCTGTCCGAGGACAGGATGCGCACCCCCATCGCCCATGCCGACGAGGTCGTCCGCGCGATCCCCGACACCCATCGCGGGCATCCGCGAAACGTGCGGATCATCCCGAAATCGCGGGATTTTCACTGACACGCCCGGACGACATCGGACCGGCCGAGGCCCGATTGATGCTGTTGCCTTCTCCCGCAAGGGCTTAACCTGCGCCGGATGACGGACCAGACCCGCCCCGATATCGACATCTCGGCGACCGAGCCGGAGGTCGTGGTGACCTTGCGCGGGCCGGTGACCCTGCATCAGGCGACCGCGCTCGACGCCGATCTCGGCGCCCTGCCCGCCGACCGGGCGGTGCGCGTCGATCTCTCTGGCGTCACCCGGTTCGACACCGCTGCGGCCTGGGTTCTGACGACGCACCAGACACGTCTCGACGCCGCGGGCCAGAGGCTGGAGATCACCGGGGCCGGGACGGGTCCCGCGAGCCTTCTGCGGACCGTCTCAGACGCGGTGCCGGACCCCACCGAGGAACCGCCGGACCGGTTCAACCTGATGGACGATCTTGCCGAACTGGGCGAGGCCGTGGCCGGCGGGCTCCGCTTCCTCGGCGCCCTCATCGGCTATTTCGGCCTCTTCCTCGCCCGGCTCGGACGGGCGATCATCCGGCCCCGGGAGTTCAGCCTCACCTCGCTCGCCCATCATTGCGAGGAGGTGGGCTTTCGCGCCGTGCCAATCGTGAGCGTCATGGCCTTCCTCATCGGTGTTGTGCTGGCCTTTCAGGGCGCCACGCAGCTTCGCCAGTTCGGCGCCGAGGTCTTCGTCGTCGACCTGATCGCGATCTCGATCCTGCGCGAGTTGGGCATCCTCTTGACCTCGATCATCGTCGCCGGGCGCACCGCCTCCTCCTTCACCGCCGCCATCGGCTCAATGAAGATGCGGGAGGAGATCGACGCGATGAAGAGCCTCGGCCTCGACCCGGCCATGTTGCTCTTCGTGCCGCGCATCCTGGCCCTTGTGATCACCCTGCCGATCCTCGGCATGATCGCGAACCTGATGGGCCTGACCGGCGGTCTGCTGATGGCCTGGATCGAGCTTGGGATTTCCCCGGCGATGTTCAGCACCCGGCTGCTCGACGGGACCGATATCAGCCACGCGCTGGTCGGTATGGTGAAGGCGCCGGTCTTTGCGCTGATCATCGGCGTCGTGGGCTGTTATTCGGGGATGCAGGTGAAGAGCAACGCGGAATCGCTCGGCAGGATGACCTCGGCGGCAGTGGTCACCGCGATCTTCGCTGTCATTCTGGCGGACGCGCTCTTCTCCGTCTTCTTCGCGCAGATCGGGGTCTGACCATGGCGGCCCCCGAAACCGTCATCTCGATCCGGGGCCTGCGGAACCAGTTCGGCACCCAGGTCGTCCATGACGGGCTCGACCTCGACATCTACCGCGGTGAAATCCTCGGCGTCGTGGGCGGTTCCGGCACCGGCAAATCGGTGCTCCTACGCACCATCGCCGGGCTGAACCGGCCTCGGGAGGGGAGTGTCACGGTCCTCGGCGAGGACGTGCTGACGCCACCGGGCCCGGAGGATACCGGGGCACTCTGGGGCGTGATGTTCCAGGACGGTGCGCTCTTCTCCTCGCTCACCGTGCGCGAGAATGTCGAGGTGCCGATGCGCACCGTGGACGGGCTCGACCCGGATCTGCGCCGGGCGCTGGCGGACCTAAAAATCTCCATGGTCGGCCTGCCTTATCTCGCCGGGGACAAGTATCCGTCCGAACTCTCAGGCGGCATGCGCAAGCGCGCCGGCCTCGCCCGCGCCCTTGCCCTCGATCCCCAGATCGTATTCTTAGACGAACCGACCGCCGGGCTCGATCCGATCGGCGCGGCGGAGTTCGACACGCTGATCCGCGATCTCAGCAGGGCCCTGGGCCTGACGGTGTTCCTCGTCACCCACGACCTCGACACGCTGCACGCGGTCTGCGACCGGATCGCCGTTCTGGCGGAGAAGAAGGTGCTGGTGACCGGCACGATGGACGAGATGCTGAAGGTCGATCACCCTTGGGTGCACGAATACTTCAACGGGCCGCGGGCCCGGGCGGCGCTGGCCACCAAGGCGGCCCAGACCGGGCCGGACGGGGCCTGAGCGGCGATGGAGACCCGCGCCAAATTCGTCCTGATCGGGGCCTTCACGCTGCTGGGCTTCCTGGGCATCCTGGGCTTCTTCCTGTGGTTCGCCCGCGTGGAGCTGGACCAGCAATTTGCCTATTACGACATCCGGTTCAGTTCGGTCGCGGGCCTGAGCGAGGCATCGGACGTGCGCTTCGCCGGGCTGCCGGTCGGTCAGGTGGTCGATGTGCGGCTCGCACCCGACCGCGACGGGACGATCCTCGTGCGGGTCGAGGTGGATGCCGAGACCCCGGTGCGCACGACCAGCATCGCGACCATCGAATCCCTCGGCGTGACCGGCGTCTCCTACGTCGCCATCGGCCCCGGCATCCCCTCCACCGATCTGCTGGAGCCCACGCCGGACCTGCCTACGCCCGAGATCGTCGCCGGCCGGTCGGCGCTGCAATCCCTGACCGAGGGCGCGCCGGAGCTGATCGAGGAAACCCTCTCGGTCGTCGAGGATCTGGGCGAGATCTTCAACGAAGAGAACCAGGCCCGGATCGAGGGCATTCTGGTCAATGTGGAGCAAGCGTCGGAGAGCCTCGCCGCCACGCTCGATGACTTCTCCGAGATGTCCGGGCCGGTCACCTCCTTCGCCGACGCGCTCGGCAATTTCGCCCTGGTCCTCGAAGGGCTGACCGACGATCTCGAAGCCGTGCTGCGGACCGCCGACGAAACCCTCGCCGCCATCGGGGAACTGACGGATGACGCGGAACTGGCGCTGACCACCGGAACCGAGGCGTTGACCGTGGCGCGGGACACGATTGCGGCGGCGGAGGGCTATATCTCCGGCGATCTGACCGCGACGACCGAGGAGCTGCGCACAACCCTGACCGAACTCCGCGCCGAAATCGCCGCGCTCGGCACCCGCACCGGCGAGGTGCTCGACACGTTCGACGGCACCGGGGTGGCGGCAACGGCACGGCTCGACGAGGCGGAGGCGACCCTGGCCGCAATCGACACGCTGCTGGCGGAGATCGGCGAGACCGTGGGGACGGTCGATGCCGCCGCGGCCCGGTTCGACAGATTGCTTGAGACCGAAGGCGGGCCGCTCCTGTCCGAGACCCGGACCGCAATCGCCGAGGCGACCACCGCGATCCGCACCATCGGGGCCGCTGCGGAGACCGACCTGCCCGCTATCGTCGCCGATATCCGTGCCGCGACCGAAACCGCCAATCGGGTGATCGCCGAGGTGGCCGAAGACCTCTCCGGTGCCAGCGGCCGGATCGAGGGGCTCACAATCACCACCGAAACGACGCTGACCCAGGTCACCGAGACCTTTGCCAATGCCAACACCACGCTCACCGCGATCAACGACGCGCTGGAAACCGGCGACCGGGCGCTCGACGCGGCCGAACGTGCCTTTGCCGGGGCCGACCGGGTCATCAACGAGGATATCGATGGGATCGTGACAGGGCTTGAGGAAAGCCTCGGCACGCTCAACAGCGCCATCGCCCAAATCTCCGACGATCTGCCCCGGATCACCGCCGATCTCAGTGCCGCCAGCGAGAGCGCCGAGGAAGCCTTTGACGGTCTGCAAGCGGTGATCGCCACCGCCACACCGGGCGTTGCGGACTTCACCCGCAACGGGTTGCCGCTCTATACGAGGCTCGCCGACGAGGCCCAGGGGCTGATCCGCAGCCTCGACCGCCTGACCCGGCAGATCGAACGCGATCCGGCGCGGTTCTTCCTCGACCGCGACGCGCCGGAATTCCAAAGGTGAGACGCCCATGACCCTCGCGCCCACGATCAGAGCCTGTATCGCCGCCCTCGCCCTTCCCCTGCTCGCCGCCTGCGGCGCCCTCGGGGCATTGGGCGAGGCGACGGCCCCGGTCAGCGTCTACGACCTGCGCGCGCCGGCAAACGCCCCGGTGGCCCAGGGCAGCCCCCTTGCCCGTGACGTGATCGTGGAACGGCCGACGACGAGCGGTGTGCTGGAGACCAACCGGATCATGATCCGGCCCGACCCGCTTCAGGCGCAATACCTGCCGGATGTGCGCTGGGGCGACGATGTGACCGTCATGCTCCAGACCCTGATGATGCGCACATTGGAGAATACCGGGGGCCTGCGCTATGTCGGCCGCCGGCCCCTCGGCGGCAGCGGGGATTTCGCCATCGTGACGGAACTGGTGGATTTCCATGCCGAACTGACCGGTCTGGGCGAGACCGCCCAGGTCACCGCGCGGATGACCTCCCGCATCGTGCGCGAGCGGGATGCCAGCATCGTTGCCAGCCGCACCTTCACCGCCACAGCCGCCGCCGCCTCCACCGCGACGCCGGTGATCGTGGAGGCGTTCGACCGCGCCACCGGCCAGCTCCTGATCGACTTCGCCGACTGGACGATGGGCACGCTCGGCCGCCGTCTCGGGCCCGCCTGAGGCGCGGCGATGAAGAGGGCGCTCATCACCGGCACCGCGGGGTTCATCGGCTTTCACCTCGCGCGGGCGCTGCTCGATCAGGGCTGGCAGGTCCAGGGCTTCGACGGGTTCACCGACTACTATGATGTCCGGCTGAAGGAGCGGCGGCACCAGATGCTCCTGCAATCGCCAGGCTTCGCCGAGACCCGCGCCCGGCTCGAGGATGCCGAAGCGGTGATGGCCTGCGCCCGCGGCTTCGGCCCTGATGTCATCATCCACCTCGCCGCCCAGGCCGGGGTCCGCTACAGCCTCGAAGACCCGCGCGCCTATGTCGATGCCAATGTCACCGGCACCTTCAACGTGATGGAGGCCGCGCGGGAACTCGGCGTCGAGCATCTGATGATGGCCTCCACCTCCTCGGTCTATGGCGCCAATACCGAGATGCCCTATGCCGAAACGCACAAGGCCGATCATCCGCTGACGATCTACGCCGCGACCAAGAAGGCGACCGAGGCGATGGCCCATGCCTATGCCCATCTCCACCGCCTGCCGACGACGATGTTTCGGTTCTTCACCGTCTACGGGCCCTGGGGGCGGCCGGACATGGCGCTCTTCAAGTTCACCCGCGGCATCCTCGAAGGCACGCCCATCGACATCTACAATCATGGGCATATGCACCGCGACTTCACCTATATCGACGATCTGGTGGCCGGGCTGGTGGCGCTGACCGGGATCGTGCCGGACCAGGTGGAAGGCCGCGAGGGGCCGGGGATCGAGGGCGACACGCTCTCCCCCGCGGCGCCCTACCGGATCGTCAATATCGGCAATTCGGAACCGGTGCGGCTTCTGGATTTCGTCGAGGCCATCGAGGAGGCGACGGGCCGCAAGGCGGTGCGCAACCTGATGGAGATCCAGCCCGGCGATGTGCCGAAGACCTGGGCCGATGCCGGGCTTCTGGAGGCGCTCACCGGCGCCCGCCCGCGCACCGATTTCCGCACCGGCGTCGGGCGGTTCGTGGCCTGGTATCGCGACTATTACGGGGTCTGAGATGGGCGATGCCCCGAAATTCGGCACCAGCGGCCTGCGCGGACGGGTCGTGGACCTGACCGAGGCGCTGGTCGCGGACTACGCGCGGGCCTTCGCGGCCGCCTGCGACACCGGCACCGGCGTCTTTCTCGGTCACGACCTGCGCGCCTCCTCCCCGCTCATCCTGAGCGTGCTGTCCGACACCCTGCGCGCCGAGGGCATACCCGTTACAGAGTGCGGCGCCCTACCGACCCCGGCGCTGGCCTTGGCCGCCGACGCAGCCCGGGCGGCGGCGATCATGGTCACCGGGAGCCACATTCCCGAAGACCGCAACGGCCTGAAATTCTACACACCCCGAGGGGAGATCACGAAGACCGACGAGACAGCGATCCTCGCCGCTCTCGGCCTTCCTCCCGCCGGGCGGGACGCCCCGCTCGCCGCCGACCCCGGCGCGCCGGAGCGCTTCATCGCCCGATATGTCGACGCCTTCGGACCGGAGGCGCTCAGGGGCCGCCATATCGGTGTCTACGCCCATTCCGCCGTAGGCCGCGATCTGCTCGCCGAGGTGCTGCGCCGCCTCGGCGCGCGGGTCACCGAACTTGGGCGGTCGGACCGCTTCATCGCCGTCGATACCGAAGCCGTGGCCGAGGAGACCCGTGACCGGCTCCGCGCCTGGGCCGGAAACCACGGTCTGGACGCCATCGCCTCGACCGACGGCGACAGCGACCGCCCACTCCTGACCGACGAGCGCGGCGAGGTGATCCCGGGGGACATCCTCGGCCAGATCACGGCAGAGATGCTTGATGCCGCCACCGTCGTCACGCCGATCTCCTCCAATACAGGCGTCACCCAGAAGGACTTCGGCCAAGTGATCCGCACCCGCATCGGTTCGCCCCATGTCATCGCCGCCATGGCGCGGGCGGAGAGGCCGCTCGGCTACGAGGCCAATGGCGGCACGATTCTCGGCTTCGAGGCGGAGGGGCCCATCGGTCCCCTGCCCGCGCTGATGACCCGCGACAGCCTGCTGCCGATCCTCGCGACCCTCACCGCGGCGCAGGGAGCGCTATCGGCGCGGGTCGCTGCCGAGCCGGCCCGCTTCACCGCCAGCGACCGGCTCACCGGTATCCCCGGCGACCGGACCAGGGCACTGATCGACAGGCTGACTCAGGACCCGGAGGGGCGCACCGCCTTCCTGAGCTTCACCGGGTCCGAGGTCGCCGAGATCGACCGACTCGACGGGCTGCGGATGACCCTCTGCGATGGCGGCATCGTTCACCTGCGCCCGTCCGGCAATGCGCCCGAGGCCCGGGTCTATGCCGAGGCGGACAGCGCGGCGCGGGCCGGAGCGCTTCTGAGCGGCGGTCTCGGCGCATTGGGCCGGATACTCCGGACATAGGCGGGCAGGATCCGGAAGAGCAGGATTCGGCCGGTCGTGAAACTTGGCGTTGCGCCGGCAGCCGGCAACCAAACTCTTCGAAGAGCTTGGCCAGACCTTTCGAAAGGTCTGTCTCCCATCGGCCGCCGCGACGGATACCGGCCCTGTCGGCGGACCGAGCCTCGAGACCGGCGCGACGGACGCCAAACTCTTCAAAGAGTTTGGCCAGAACCTTCCAAGGTTCTGCCGCCCGGCGGCGCCTTTGGCAGCCCGATGCACCGGACACCCAGCCGGAACATTGCGGCGGCGGGGAGGGGCAGGCTGAGAGGAAGACCCCGGGGCATCTGCCGTGACGGGCTGCGACGCGC
>JANQRL010000033.1 GCA_028284605.1 Paracoccaceae bacterium
CCTCGCCCCGGCGAGCGCCGAGACGCTCGCCGCCGCGGCCCGGGCCAGCGATGCCGCCGCCGCGGCCCAGACCCGCACCATGCCGCCCGCCGCCCGGCACCTCGCCGATCACCCCGAGGCCCCGGCCTGGGACGCGGTCGCCGAGCGCTGCCTGGCCTGCGGCAACTGCACCCTCGCCTGCCCAACCTGTTTCTGCACCGATGTCGAGGACACGAGCGACCTCCTCAGCGATCATGCCGAGCGCTGGCGGCTCTGGGACAGTTGCTTCACCTCGGATTTCACCTTCATGGGCGGCGGGCCGGTCCGCCGCTCCACCGCCTCGCGCTATCGGCAGTGGATGACCCACAAACTCTCCACCTGGCACGATCAGTTCGGCACCTCCGGCTGCGTCGGCTGCGGGCGCTGCGTGGCCTGGTGCCCGGTGGGGATCGACATCACCGCAGAGGCGGCAGCGGTGCTGGCAGAGGCGGAGGACTGAGCCATGGCGATCAAGACGATCCGGGACCATCTGGCCGAGAACCCTGTTTTCAGCGGCTTCGACGGTGACACGCTCGATCTGGTCGCGGGCTGCGGTCACAACGTGCATTTCGAGGCCGGGGATCAGGTGCTCCGCGAAGGGACCGACGCGGATGCCGTGATCCTTCTGCGCCATGGCGACGTGGCCATCGAGGTGGCGGCGCCGCAGAAGGACCCGCTCATCGTCGAGACACTCCATGAGGGCGATATCGTCGACTGGTCCTGGCTCGTCCCGCCCTACCGCAACATGTCCGATGCAAGGGCGCTCACGGATGTGCGCGCGATCAGCCTCGATGCCGGCTGCATACGGGGCAAATGCGACGATTACCCCAAGCTCGGCTACCAGATGTTCAAACACTGGCTGCCGCATCTGGCGGGCCGCATCCGCGCGCAGCGGCTTCAGGTCCTCGACCTCTACGGCGCCGATGCGGGGTGAGGCGGTGCTCTCCGCGGCGGGCCAGACCGACCCGATGCTGCCGCGCCGTGCCCGGGTGCGGAGCGCTTGGCGCGAGCTTGACGACGCGGTCTCCCTGAGCCTGGAGCCGGTCGATGGCGATCTGGCCCCCTTCGCGGCGGGCCAGTTCAACATGCTCTACGCCTTCGGGGTCGGCGAGGCGGCGATCTCGGTCTCCTCCTCCCCCGACACTACCGGCGAGCTGATCCACACGATCCGCGATGTCGGCGCGGTCTCCGGCGCCCTGACCCGGCTCAAAGCCGGCGACATGCTGGGCCTGCGCGGGCCCTTCGGAACGGCCTGGCCGGTGGAGGCGCAGCGCGGGCGGCACCTGCTGATCATGGCGGGCGGCCTCGGCCTCGCGCCGCTGCGCCCCGCCCTGCTTCAGGCGCTCGCGCGGCGCGATGCTTTCGCCGGGGTGACGCTCCTGATGGGCGCGCGCGATCCGGGCGGCATTCTCTTTCCCGATGAGCTTGCGGAATGGACCGAGAGCCCGGACCTCGATGTGGTGGTGACCGTGGACAGCGCCGCGCCGGGCTGGACCGGCTCGGTCGGCGTGGTGACGACGCAACTGCCAAGGGCCTTGGCAGGGATCGACCCTACCGCGGTCTCCGCCTTCGTCTGCGGACCGGAGATCATGATGCGGCACTCGGCGCTGGCGCTGGCCGATATGGGCGTGCCGGACGCAGCGATCTGGCTGTCGCTGGAGCGGAACATGAAATGCGCCATCGGATTCTGCGGCCATTGCCAGTTCGGGCCTGATTTCGTCTGCAAGGACGGGCCGGTCTTCCCTTGGCCGCATGTGGCTGCCCGAATGGCGCTACGGGAGATCTGAGATGGCAAAACCGAAACTCGCGGTCTGGAAGTTCGCCTCCTGCGATGGCTGCCAGCTCACCATCCTCGATCTGGAAGACGAGCTGCTGGACCTCGCTGAGGTGATCGACATCTCGCATTTCCTCGAAGCCTCGTCGGCCATTGAGAAGGGCCCCTATGACCTGTCGCTGGTCGAAGGGTCGGTGACGACGGCAGAGGATGCGGAACGGATCAAGGCGATCCGGGCGCAGTCGAAGAGCCTCGTCGTGATCGGCGCCTGCGCCACCGCCGGGGGCATTCAGGCGCTTCGGAACTACACCGATGTCGCGGGGCTGACCCGCGCGGTCTATGCCCATCCCGAATATATCGAGACCCTGGCGACCTCGACCCCGATCTCCGACCATGTGGAGATCGACGGAGAGCTGCATGGCTGTCCGGTCTCCAAGGCCCAGGTCATCGAGTTCCTCACCGCGACCTTGGCGGGCCGCAAGCCGCGCCTGCCGGATGTGGCGCAATGCTTGGAGTGCAAGCAGGCGGGGACGGCCTGTGTGATGGTGCGCGACGGTACGCCCTGCATGGGGCCGGTGACGCGGGCGGGCTGCGGCAATCTCTGCCCCGCCGTGGGGCGTGGCTGCTACGGCTGTTTCGGGCCGTTCACCGGCGCCAATACGGGCGCCCTGGCGGCGGATTTTGCCCGGCTCGGCGTGCCGGCGCCCGAAATCCGCGACCTCTTCCGCAGCTTCAACGCCGCCGCCCCGGAATTCGAAGCGGAGAGCCGCGCCCATGACTGAACGCCGCATCAAGGTCGATGCCCTGGCCCGGGTCGAGGGCGAAGGCGCGCTTTACGTCAAGATCGCCGGGGAGCGCGTTGAAAAGGTGGAGTTCCGTATCTTCGAGCCGCCCCGCTATTTTGAGGCACTTCTGCGCGGGCGCGCCGCCGCCGAGGCCCCCGACATCACCTCGCGGATCTGCGGCATCTGCCCCATCGCCTATATCATGGGCGCCTGCCAGGCGATGGAATCCGCCCTCGGGGTCGAGGTGACGCCGGAGATCGATGCGCTCCGCCGGATGATCTATTGCGGCGAGTGGATCCAGAGCCATGTGCTCCATGCCGCGATGCTCCATGCGCCGGATTTCCTCGGACTCCACGACGCGATCCAGATCTCCGGCGTGGCCCCCGATCTGGTCCGGAAGGCGCTGCGGCTGAAGAAGCTCGGCAATACCCTGATGGAGGTGATCGGCGGGCGCTCGGTCCATCCGGTCAACACCCGCGTCGGCGGCTTCTACGCCGCGCCGCCGGAGGCGAAGATCGCGGCGCTCATCCCGGAGCTGGAATGGGGTGTGGAGGCGGCCCGCGAAGTGGCCCTCGACTTCGCCGCGTTCGACATCCCCGAAGACGAGGAAGACTACACCTTCGTCTCCCTGATCCACCCGGACGAATACCCGATCCTGCACGGGCGCATCGGCTCTTCCAGAGGTCTCGACATCGCGGTGCCGGAATTCGAGGACCAGTTCGTCGAAACCCATGTCCCCCATTCCACCGCGCTCCACGGCCATATGGCGGACGGATCAAGCTACCTCGTCGGCCCCCTCGCCCGCTACGCCAACAATTTCGACCGGCTCTCCCCCGCCGCGCAGCAGACCGCGCGGGATTGCGGTCTCGGTGACGTCGTGCGCAATCCCTACAAATCCATCATCGTCCGCATGGTCGAGGTGCAATACGCCATCGAAGAGGCCCTGCGCCTGGCCCGCGCCTATGTGCCGCCCGCGCCGCCGCACATTGCCACGCCGCCCCGGGCCGGCCGGGGCGCGGGCTGCACCGAGGCGCCGCGCGGCCTTTGCTACCATTCCTACGAGATCGACGGGAACGCCCATATCCTGAGCGCCCGGATCGTGCCGCCCACCTCCCAGAACCAGCCGCAGATCGAGGCCGATCTGCACCGCGTCGTCTCCGCCAATACCGCGCTCGACGATGCCGCGCTCAAATGGCGCTGCGAGCAAACGATCCGCAATTACGACCCCTGCATCTCCTGCTCGACCCATTTCCTGAAGCTGACGGTGGAGCGTGACTGAACCGACCCTCTATATCGGCGTCGGCCATGCGATGCGGCGCGATGACGGGGTGGGGCCGTGGCTGGCCGAGGAACTGGCCAAGCGCGGCCAACGGGCGGCGACCCATGAGGGGGACGGCGCGGCGCTGATGGCGCTCTTCGAAGGGGAGGAGCGGGTCACCCTGCTCGATGCCACCCAGAGCGGCGCGGCACCGGGCACGCTTATCCGGATCGAGGCCGACCGGGAGCCCCTGCCCGCGTCCTTCTTCCGCAACTCCACCCACGAGTTTGGCCTGGCGGAGGCGGTGGAGACCGCCCGCAGCCTCGGCACCCTGCCCCCTTGGGTCCATGTCTACGGGATCGAGGGGGAAGAGTTCGGCTTCGGCGAAGGACTGACCCCCAAGGTCGCCGAAGCTGCCCGCCAGCTTCTCGATCGCCTCGCCTGTCCAACCCATCCCTGAGGGCCCGCGCGCAGGGCCGGCAACCGCGCCACAGGCGGGGTGAGGCGGAAGGCGCGTCGACGCGCCTTTCTAAAGCGCCGTCGACGGCGCTTGGGCGCGCCGCGTCGACGCGGCGCGGGACGCGCTTTCGAAAGCGCGTTTTCAAGGCCCGTCGACGGGCCTTCCCCCGTCGGTCACGGGGCGCGTCCGGGCGTATGCGGCAGTGCCCGCTCCGCTGTTCTCACATTTTCTTGCGACTCATTCTCATTTGAGTTGACTTTTGCGAGCGCGTCGCAATATCAATCGATTATTGGGCCCGCCCCCGCGCACTGCCCACACCGACACACCACTGATGGAGACCCGCCCCAGATGCTCACCAAACGGACCTTCCTCGCCGCCGCCGCCGCGCTGAGCCTCGCCCTTCCCAGCGCCATGGCCGTCGCGGAAGAACGGATCGACGTGGTCACCACCACCGGTATGATCGCCGATGCCGCCCGTGAGGTCGGCGGCGATCTCGTCGAGGTCCGCGCGCTGATGGGCCCCGGGGTCGACCCCCATGCCTACCGCCAGACCCGCACCGACATCGTGGCGCTGGCCAATGCCGATCTGGTGCTCTGGCACGGGCTCTATCTCGAAGCGCAGATGGAGGAGTTCCTGATCGAGCTTGCCGAGACCGGCAATGTCGTCGCGGTTGCCGAAGCCATGCCCCGCAACCTCCTGATCGGACACGACGACTACGACGACCGCTACGACCCCCATGTCTGGATGAACCCCAATCTCTGGAGCCGCGTGGTGCTCACCGTCCGCGACTCGTTGATCGAGACCCATCCCGAGGCCGAGGCCACCTTCCGCGCCAATGCCGATGCCCATCTCGAAGAGCTGCGCACCCTCGCGCAATACACCACCGGCGTCCTCTCCTCCGTCCCCGCGGAAAGCCGCGTCCTCCTCTCCGCCCATGACGCCTTCAACTATTTCGGCTCCGCCTATGGCTTCGAGGTAACCGGTATCCAGGGCATCTCGACCGAGAGCGAGGCGGGCCTCCAGCGCATCGCGGAACTGGTCGATATGCTGGTCGAGCGCGACATCCGCGCGGTCTTCGTCGAAAGCTCGGTCTCCGACCGCAATATCCGCGCGCTCATCGAAGGCGCCGCGGCGGAGGGTCACGAGGTGGTCATCGGCGGCGAGCTCTTCTCCGACGCCATGGGCGCGGATGGCAGCTATGAGGGCACCTATCTCGGCATGATCGACCACAATGCCACGGTGATCTCCCAGGCGCTCGGCGGCGAGGTGCCCGATGGCGGCATGCAGGGGCTGCTGAACTGATGTCTCCCGATCTGACCCTCGCGGCCCAAAGCGGCCAGCCCGCACCGGCCGCGCCCGACCTTGCGCCCCTCGCGGTGCGCGGGCTCACGGTGTCCTACGGCGAGACCCCGGCGGTGTTCTCCGTCGATGCCAGTTTCGCGGCAGGCGCGATGACCGCCATCGTCGGGCCGAACGGGGCCGGAAAATCCACCCTGCTGAAGGCCGCGCTCGGGGTGATCCCGCGGCTCTCGGGCGAGGTCACGATCTTCGGCGCGCCCATCGACGCGGCCCGGGACCGCATCGCCTATGTGCCGCAGCGCGCCAGCGTGGACTGGGATTTCCCGACCACCGCCATCGGCGTGGTCCTGATGGGGCTCTACCGCAAGGTCGGCCTGATCGGCCGTCTCACGGGCGCGCATCGCGCTACCGCCCTGGCCTGTCTCGACCGGGTCGGCATGGCCGGTTTCGCCGAGCGGCAGATCGGCCAGCTTTCGGGGGGCCAGCAGCAGCGGGTCTTCCTCGCCCGGGCGCTGGCGCAGGAGGCCGATCTCTACCTCCTCGACGAACCCTTCGCCGGGGTCGATGCCGCCACCGAAAAGGCGATCATCGACGTGCTGAAACATCTCAGGGACGAGGGCAAATCGGTGGCCTGTGTCCATCACGACCTCGCCACCGTGCGCGACTATTTCGACCGGGTACTGTTCCTGAACGTGCGCCGGGTCGCCGAAGGGCCGGTGGAGACGACCTTCACCGCCGAGAACCTGAACGCCGCCTATGGCGGCCGCCTCGCCGCCACCCATATCGACGAGCTGCAACTGGCAAGCGCCTGAGTCCATGGAGAGTTTCCTCGCCGCGCTTCTCCTGCAAGCGGGCTACAATGCGGCGCTTGTCGGGATCGGCGCGGCGCTTCTGGGCTTCGCCGCCGGGGCCGCGGGCACCTTCCTCTTCCTGCGCAAGCGCGCGCTCGTTTCCGACGCGGTGGCCCATGCCACGCTCCCGGGCATCGGGCTCGCCTTCATCGTCCTGGTGGCTCTGGGAGGCGACGGGCGGAACCTGATCGGCCTTCTGGCCGGATCGGCGGTCACCGCCTGGATCGGGCTCATCTGCGTCGAATGGATGGCGCGGCGCACCCGGCTCTCCGAGGATGCCGCCATCGGCGCCGTCCTCTCGGTCTTCTTCGGGATCGGCATCGTGCTCCTGACCGTGATCCAGACCCTGGGCACGGGGCGGCAGGCGGGGCTCGAAGGCTTCCTGCTCGGCTCCACCGCCGGGATGCTGTTTGAGGATGCCGTCCTCATCGCCATCGGCGGCGGCTTCGCCGTGCTGGCGACCTGGCTCCTGCGAAGGCCGATGACGCTGGTGGCCTTCGACCCGGACTACGCGGCGGCGAGCGGCTACGACGTGCGCCGGATCGACATCGCGATCATGGCCCTGGTCATGGCGGTCACCGTGATCGGACTGAAACTTGTCGGGCTCGTCCTGATCGTCGCCCTCTTGATCATCCCCCCCGTGACCGCCCGGTTCTGGACCGAGCGGGCCGAGCTTGTGATCTGGTCCGCCGGCGCCCTCGGCGCGGTCTCGGGCTATCTCGGTGCCGCGATCTCCGCCTCCGCGCCCGCCCTGCCCACCGGCCCGATCATCGTGCTGGTAGCCGCCGCACTCTTCCTCTTCTCGCTGCTCTTCGCCCCGGCCCGGGGCGTGGCCGCCGCGCTGATCGGCCACCGCCGGTTCCAGGTCCGGGTGCATCGCCGCCAGGGCCTCCTCGCCCTGACCCGGGAAGAACCGATCCTGGAGCCCTACACCTTGCGCCTGCTCACCGCCGAGGGCCTCACCCGCCCCGATGGCGTCGCCACTGAGGCGGGCCGCGCCCAGGCCGCCAAGGTCGCACGGGACGAGCACCGCTGGGAGGTCGCCCGCGACATCCATCAGGACGCGGCGCTCACCGGGCGCTATGACGGGCTGACACCCATCGAGGAGGTCTTCACGCCCGACGAGATCGCCGAGTTCGACCGCCGGATCGGCGCGCCGCGTGCCATCGAAGGGCCGGCCTGATGGGGGCCGAGTTCGTCCAGTTCTCGCTGACACCGATTCTGATCGGGGTGCTGGCCTCGGTGGCCTGCGCACTCCCCGGCAACTTCCTGGTGCTGCGGCGGCAGGCGCTCATTGGCGATGCGATCAGCCATGTCGTACTGCCGGGGATCGTCGTGGCCTTCCTCGTCACCGGCACCGTCGCCGCGATGCCGATGCTGATCGGCGCGGCGGGCGCGGCGATCCTCGCGGTGATCCTGATCGAGGCGATCAAGCGCCTCGGCCGGATCGAACCCGGGGCGGCGATGGGCGTGGTTTTCACCGCGCTCTTCGCCGCGGGCGTGCTGCTCCTCGAACAGAGCGACACATCGAATGTCCATCTCGATGTCGAACACGCGCTGATGGGGAACCTCGAATCCCTGGTCTGGCTGCGGGCCGAGGGCTGGCACTCGCTCCTCGATCCGGTGGCTCTCGCGGCCCTGCCTGACGAGCTCGGCCGGATCGCCGTGGTTTGTGCCGTCGTCGTGGCGCTGACGGCGCTGTTCTGGCGCTGGCTGAAGATCTCGACCTTCGACGAAGGCTTCGCCCGGGGCCTCGGCCTACCGACTGGCGCCATCGGGCTGGGGCTGGTGATCGCCGCGGCGGTTGCGGCCGTGGCCGCGTTCGACGCGGTTGGGTCGATCATCGTGATCGCCATGTTCATCTGCCCCCCCGCCGCCGCCCGGCTGATGACAAACCGGCTCGAGGCGCAGGTGGCCTGGTCGGTCCTCTTCGCGGTGCTCTCGGCTGTCTTGGGCTATGTCTTCGCCGGCTACGGCCCGCTCTGGTTCGGAGCTGAGAACGCGGTCAGCGCGGCGGGAATGGTCGCCACGGTCTCCGGCGCGATCCTGGCGCTCGCCTGCCTCTTCGGCCCGCACCGGAGGCGGGAGGGGGTGGGTGCGGTGCCGGGGACCTAGCCAGACGTTGCTTTCGCCGGCCCAGGTTTGCCCCCTAAGGTCTTGAGTCGCTTTTTCGGAGCGGGTTCTACTTCCCCGCCCGAATAGCGCCGAAGGCGCCGGGGTCGTCATGGTTGCGCCATTGGTCCGAGCGACCAATGACGACGACAGACCGATCCGGCGGGCCGGCGATTGGGTGAGGCTGGGCGCGGAGCTCGGAGCGGGGGAAGTGCTGGGCGGGCACAAAGTGCTGTCGCTCATAGGGAAGATCGCCATCCCCCGGTCTGCCGATGCCCGGCTTGTGTCGCGCAATTGGAGTTCGTCACATGCAGAACCGTCGGCGATCCGAGGTGTCCTCAACCCCCACTCAATGCGCCCCCCACATCCTCCGGCGCAATCGCCACCGATTTCACAATGGCGTGGACGGCAACGCCCGGGGCCAGGTCCAGGGCCTGAGCCGAGCGCCGGGTCACGCGCGCAAGGATCGGACCCGCCGGTGTCTTCAGTGAGACCAGCGCCCCCGGCCCCCGGCCCGTCGTCACCGCCTCGACCTCGCCGGGCAGGATGTTGAGCGCCGAGAGCCCGCGCGGCACCTCCCGCGACAGGATCACCTCCTGCGCCGCGATCCGGACCCGCAGGCCGGCCCCCGGCGCCTGCCCGACCCGCGGCAGGAAAAGCGGCACGCCGCCGGCCTCAAGCTCGCTCAGCCCGTCCTCGTGATGCGCCACCACCCGCGCCTCCAGAACCGCGCCGGCGCCGCGCACGCCCGCCGGCAGCACCGCCGGATCGGCGAGCACCTCCGCCGCCGGACCCTGCCGGAGGAGCCGGCCGTCTTTGAGGGCCACCACCGTCGTGGCGAGCCGCGCCACTTCTGCCGGAGCATGGCTGACATAGAGGATCGGAACCTGAGCTTCGTCCCGCAACCGCTCGAAGTAAGGCAGAATTTCCGCCTTTCTGGCCTCGTCGAGCGCCGCGAGGGGCTCGTCGGCCAGCAGCAGACGCGGTGCCGCCAGAAGCGCGCGCCCGATCGCCACCCGCTGCTTCTCGCCTCCCGAAAGCCGCCCCGGGCGCCGGTCGAGCAGCGGCCCGAGCCCCAGCATCTCGACCACCCGGTCGGTCTCCGCCCCGGCCCCGGCCCCGGCGAACCAGCGCCCATAGGCGAGATTCTGGCGCACCGTGAGATGCGGGAACAGCCGCCCGTCCTGAAAGATCGCCCCGATCCGGCGCCGATGCGGCGGCAGGGCGATCCCGCTCCCCGTATCCAGCAGCACCTCCCCGTCGAGCACGATGCGCCCCGACCGGGGCCGCAACAGCCCCGCCACCGCGTTCACGATACTGGTCTTGCCCGATCCGGACCGGCCGAAGAGCACGGTGACCCCCGGCGGCGCCTCGAAGGCCAGATCGAGATCGAACCCCTCGAATCCATGGGTCAGGGAGACCGAGAGCGTCATGTCCCCGCCACCCGCCGCGCCACGCGCCGCCCGACCCATTCCGAAAGAAACAGGGCCCCCATCGCCACCGCGACCGCGATGATCACAAGCCGCAGCGCCGCCGGTTCTCCGCCCGGCACCTGCAAGAACGCATAGACCGCCGTCGGCAGGGTCTGGGTCTCGCCGGGGATGTTGGAGACGAAGGTGATCGTCGCGCCGAACTCCCCCATCGCCTTGGCGAAGGCAAGGATCGAGCCGGCGAGGATGCCCGGCAGGATCAGCGGCAGGGTCACGGTCAGGAAGACCCAGGCGCGGGAGGCGCCGAGCGTGGCCGCGGCCTCCTCCAGCCCCGGATCGACGGCGTCGAGCGAGAGCCGGATCGCCCGGACCATGAGCGGAAAGGCCATCACCGCCGCCGCCAGCGCCGCCCCGGTCCAGCGGAAGGCAAAGACGATCCCGACCTCCGCCAGGGCGCGCCCGATCGCGCCTTGCGTTCCGAAGGTCAGAAGCAGCAGATAGCCCGTCACGACCGGTGGAAGAACGAGCGGCAAATGCACGAGACCGTTGAGCAATTGCCGACCCGGGAAGCGCCAGCGAGCAAGCGCGTAGGCGGCCAGAATGCCGAAGGGCAGGCTCGCCAGAGTGGCCCAGAACGAGACTTTCAGTGACAGCGCCACCGCCTGCCATTCCTCGGGCCCGAGCCAGTCCATCCCTACTCCACCAATACGATGAAGCCGTGCGCGGTGAAGATCGCCGCCGCCTCGGGGCTCGTCAGATGGGCCAGGAAGGCCGCCGCCTCCGGGCCGCTCCGGGCCAGTCGGGCGACCGGGTAGAGGATCGGCCCATGGCTCTCCTCCGGGAATGCGGCGAGCACCGCGACCCGGGGCTCGGCGCGCGCATCGGTGGCGTAGACGATGCCGAGCGACGCCTCGCCACGGGCGACCAGGGCGAGGGCGGCGCGGACATTATCGGTCTGGGCCACCTGCCCCGCCACAGCGTCCCAAAGGCGGAAATGGGTGAGTGCCTGACGTCCGTAGATCCCCGCCGGCACGGCCTCCACCAGCGCCATGGCAAGCCGACCGCCGCCGAGCAATGCCGTCAGATCGGTCTCAGTATCGAGGGAAACCGGCCGCGGCCCCGGCGCGGGGGCGATCAGCACGAGCCGGTTACCAAGGAGATCGCGGCGGCTTCCCGGCTCCAGCAGGCCCTCGGCCGCCACGCGATCCATCCAGTCCGGGCTGGCGGAGAGGAAGATGTCGGCCGGCGCCCCCCGCACGATCTGCCGCGCCAGCGCCGAGGACCCGGCATAGGACAGTGTGACCTCCGCTCCGGCGCCGGCCTCGAACCCGTCGGCCACGGCGTCGAGCGCGGTCTTCAGGCTCGCGGCGGCGAAGACGGTGACGGCTTCGGCAGCCGCGAAGCCCGGGCTCAGGCAGATCAGCGCGACCGGACAAAACCGGCGCAAGCGGGCAAGAAGGGCGCTCATGACGGCAGGATGGCGACGCCCCGCGGCAGGCACAAGCCCGGCAAGCCCGGCCCCCGGAGGGCCGGCCGCCACCCAGGACATCGGTCTGCCGCGCCGCCGGCCGGCCGCACTCACATACCGCCGGATTTCGCCCGGGCGATCATATCGACGACCCGGGCCCGCAGACCGGCCGGGATCGCCTCGTTGTCGAGCGACAGGAAGCCCTGCACGATCAGGTTGCGCGCCGCGTCCTCCTCGATGCCGCTGGCCATCAGATAATCCAGCTTCTCGCTGTCGATCATGCCGACGCTGGCCTCGTGGCTGAGCATCGCGCCCTCGGCGATCGCCTGGAGCGACGGCACCGCGAGGATCTCTCCGGTATCGTTGAGCTTGAGCCCGTCGCAGCCGAGAAATCCGTTGGTGTCCGCCGCGTCGCCGACCAGCAGCGCGTTGTTCACGATCCGGCCGCCGGCGGAGACCATCCGCGCCATGTCCTCGGACCGCGCGCCGGCCCCGGTGAGATGGGTTTCGGTCTCGATCACCCGATCTGTGCCCTCGGGCGAGAAGATGATCGCCTGGCTGACCGCGTTGGTGTCGGCTTCGAGGATCGAATGGGAGCGGCTGACATGCTGACCCACCGGGGCCATCATGATCGCGGTCGACTGGCTCCGGGCGCCCTGCTCCATCCGCGAATAGCCGTAGGAATAGACCTCCATCGCGGTGCCCCAATGCTCGATCGAGACCGACCGGCAGCTCGACCCGGCGCGCATATAGGTCTCGCCGATGGAGATATGCCGGCCCTTGTGGACACTGCCCGGCACCGCGGACCCGGCGATCATCTCGACCTCGGCGCCCTCGTCGATCAGCGTGATGTCATGGGTGAATTGCCGGCCCTGGGGCGTCTCCAGCAGGGTGAAGGTCTGCACCGGCAGCCGCACCTTGGCACCCGGCTTGACCCAGACGAAATGGCCCAGCGGGTCGTGCATGTGCTCGGCGACCATCGCGACATGTTCGTTGGCCTCCGGCGAGACCAGGCCGAACATTAGATCCTGGACAAATTCATAGGTCCGCAGCGCCTCCGCCAGCGGCAGGATCTCGACCCCCGGATCGGTGGCCTCGGCGATCCGCATCTCGCGGTCGGCCAGCACGCCGGTCGCGGCGCGGGCGGCGGGATCGTCGAATCCGACATCGTGCAGGATGTCGCGTTCTTCATTGCTCAAGCGGGCGGCTGGGTCTGCAACGTCATCCATCTTTGCTTCCTTTCAGGACGGTCCGGCGGTCAGGCCGCGGGGATTGTGTAGCCTTCGGTCTGGATATGGCCGAAGAGCTCATGAGGATCGCCGGAATGCAGCAGCCGGCCCTCCTTGATGATATGGGCGCGATCCGCCTTCACATGGCTGAGGATCAGCCCGGTATGGGTGATCACCAGGCCGGAGCAGGTCCGCCCGGACCGGTCCGGCGCGCCGACCACGCGGCGGATCGCATCGCCGACCGCGATCACATGCTCCAGATCGACCCCGCTCTCGGGCTCGTCGAAGAGCAGCAGGCGCGGGTCCTGAAGCACCAGTTTGAGCACCTCCCAGCGTTTGATCTCACCCCCCGAGAAGCCGACATTCATGTCGCGGTCGAGAAACCCGGTGAGGTCGAGCGCCGCCGCCTCGGTCTCGAGCGCCGCCACGGCACCGAGGGCGGCGGCGAAACTGCGGACCGTCACCCCGTCGAGGCTCGGCGGGCGCTGATAGGCCAGCCCGATGCCCAGTTCGGCCCGCTCGGTCAGATCGAGCGACTGGATCGGGGTGCCGGCGAAGATAATCTCGCCGGAAACGACCTCGAAGGGCGGCAGGCCCATGATCGTGGCCAAGAGGCTCGACTTGCCCGAGCCGTTCGGACCGAGCAACACATGCAACTCGCCTTCCGGCAGGTGCAGATCGATGTCGCGGAGGATCACATTGTCCCCGATGGCAACGGTGAGGTTGCGGATTTCAAGCATTCTGAGCAGCCCTTTTTCTGTCGGTTTCAATGGAGAACGGGACCGGTCCCGGTGATATGACGCAAATCAACTTGCCGGCCGATTTCGCCCTTCATGAGAGACGCCTTTCCGACGCGGTCCAGGCCCGCGCCGCGAGCACGGCGAGGGAGCCGAGGATCATCACCGCGCCGAACCCGGTGCTCCAGGTCAGGACCGATATCGGCGCGAGCCATCCGGCCTGCGCCGCACCGGTCTCGAGGATCATGCTGGTGAGCGGCAGCGCCGCCATGCCGGCAAGGTAGTTCGAGGTCTTGACCCGGTGGATTGCCCGCATCGCCGGAAACATCGACGGTCCCCGCAGCCCAATGCCGACGAGGATCGCGGCGCCCCAGAGCATCGGGTCGAGCACCATGAGGGGGTCGGAAATCCAGGCCAGCTCGCCGGGCACGACCCGCGCCACTCCCGGCCAGATCTGTGCCAGTGCGCCGAGGCCCGTGGCGGCCAGCAGCATGACCAGCGCGCTCGCGAGCAGCATCGCCCCGGTCAGCGCGGCGCGCTGGCGTCGGTCGTCGGTCTGGTTCATCGGATGCAGTTCGGCGATCAGAGTGGAGAACACGACGCAAAGCTCGGACAGGATCATGAAGACCAGCGCCGGATTGCGAAACCCGTCCTCCAGCGTCACCGCGAGCGCGACCATGCCGGCCAGGATCATCAGATGGCCGGGCAACTCGCCGATCCGCGGCACCCGGGACATCACCAGCCAGAGCACCAGGACACTGGTCGGCACCGACAGGATCGCCAGAAAGGCCGCGTTCGCCGCCGTCGTATGGAGCAGCGCCGCGGTGAAGAATGCCGCCGTCGCCACCCGCAGCACGCCGTAGAGCCAGGTCACCGGATCGCGCAGCGTCCGCCAGACCCCTTTCGGGCGACCCGAGACCAGCATCAGCACCGCACCGCCGGCCATCATCTGAATGAAGGTGAAGAGCCAGGGGTCGAGGCCGGTATTGACCAGGATGATCCGGCTGGCGACCAGCAGCGCCGACCAGCTCAGCAGCGCCGTCGCAACGATCAGGATCGGGGAGGACATCGGGCGATCTCCGGGGGTCTGCGCGCTCCGGGGTCCGTCGCGTCAAGGCCCCGCCTCTTCGGCCACCGGCGCCATGCCGACAATCCGGGCCGCACATTCCTCCTTCGGCGAGAAACTGGCATCGAACCGGCAGGCGCCGACGATGAAGACATATTCCGTCGCCTCGTCGCAGGGCGCGTTCGGCGCCTCGAAGAGCCGGGTGGCGCTTTCGCCGGGCGCCAGGTCGAGAAACGACATCCCGCGGCTCCGCGCCACCTGTTCGCCATCGATCATAGAGGCGACGAAGCCGTTGATCTCGGTCAGATGCGCGTCGCTGTCATTGGTCATGGTGAGCGTCACGCCGCAATAATACTCGCGAAAGCTGGTTCCCTCGAATTCCAGCCGATAATCGGCCTGCACCGTCGCGGGAAGCGCCGCCGCCAGCGCGGCGGCAAGGGACAGGGAACGGGTCATCCGGAACCTCCATCGATGCGGGCGAGCCGGGCCTCGTCGGCCTCGGCCTCCTCGCGTTTCACCTTCTGATGGGCGTCCTCGGCCAGGCCGATCCGCCAGTAGCCCGAGGCATAGACATCGCGCCGGTCGAGCCCACGCTCGCCGCGCAGGTAAAGCCGCAGGTCGCGCACCACCCCGGTCTCGCCGGCGACCATCGTCGCCATCCGCCCTGCCGGCCAGGGCATCGCCCGGATCATCTCGACCTGCCGCAACGACCGGTGATGGGGGTCGGCATGGATGATCCAGTGCTGCGAGATGCCGGCGGGGGCCGCAATCTCCTGGCGGTCCTCGGCGCTGGTGATCTCGAAGATCGCGATGCCCGTCGCCCCGCACGGCAGCGCTTCGAGGCTCGCCGCGGCGACCGGCAGCGCCGACATATCGGCGGCAATGAGGTAGAAATCCGCCTCGAGATCGGTCAGTTTCGGCGCCCCCGGGCCGGCGAAGCCCAGGACATCCCCCGGCTGCGCGCGGCCGGCCCAGGCCGAGGCCGGGCCTTCATCGCCATGGGCCACGAAATCGATATCGATCTCGCAAGCGTCGGGCCGGGCATGACGGATCGTATAGGTCCGGGTCACCGGCCGGGGACCGTCGATGAGCTGCCGGGCGAAGGTATCCCTGCCCTGGCCCGGTTCGGGCAGCATGATCTTGCAATGACCGCCGGCGCGGTCCGCCGGGATGTCGCCGAGCGACGGCGCGGTCAGAGTCACGCGGATCATGTTCGGCGTCAGGCGCCGCGCCGCCGACACCGTGAGCAGCCGGGGCGGCCGCCGGGGCGGGGTCGGGTTCGGGATCGATTGGTCGTTCGGCATGTCAACCTCAGTTGCTGTAGCGCGCCAATGACCGCCGGCCGGGTTCTCGAGAGGCCGACATGCGTCACCGAAACGCGCGATCCGGGAGAGTCCGATAGAAAAGGTCAGAAATAAAATCGGCCATTCCCGGGGCATTTGCAAGCCGCTATCGACCGGTTGCCGGCGCTGCGAACATACCGCCGAACCACCGGTTTCCGGCCGTCAGGCCCCCGGTCCCGGCCGCGGCTCAGGCGCCCCGGCGCGCTTGCTCGACCTGAACACGAAGAAAGCAGAGCAAAGAGCCGGATAGACCTAGATTCTGGCGGTCCAGAGTTGGGGAGCAGAGCACGTCCGGCTTTCGGTGTGAGACGGACTTTCGACCAGGACTCTGTTGGGCGGTAGCCTGAACACGCTTGCAGACGCGCCCGGCCCTTTTAACAGAGCACCGGGCTCCGCGACGAACGCGCCGTCCCGATTACGCTTGGCCCGACTGCGCCTTGCTGACGCAGGCAGAGATCGCGCCTTGTTTAATCCGACAAAAACAGTCAGAAAAATCGAACCCAAGCGACGCCACCGATGGCTAGCCCGGACTTCACGCACCCCGCCGCGCTTGCGCGGCCCTGCTCCGGGATCGGTGGCGGCGGACACCGCCTCGGTCCGGAAAACCGGTCGGGAGACGCCATGAGAAAGATCGACAGATTGCCCTGCGGCCGCGTGCCGGACACCAAGGACTGCGACCTGTCAAGCCTGGGGCTGTCGCTCGAGGAAGAGGTGACGCTGACCGTCGCGCGGCTCTTCTTTCAGAGTTTCTGCACCCCCGACAGCATGGCCTGGATCGGCGCCATGGCCGAGGCGGAGGCGCGGTTCGGACCCGAGGAGGGCCCGCTGGTCGCGGCGCGGCTTCTGGGCGCCTTGCAGGCGATCCGGCGCGCGCGGCGCTCGACCTTTCTGTTCAACAATCCCGGCTGCCCCGGCTGCTCCGCCATCGCCACCGAGCACGAGCGGCGCCTGATCGTCGCCATCGCCGCCCTGCGCCGCGGCGATGAGGGCCGGGCCCGGATCGAGGTGATGATGCTCTGCGAGGGCAATCCGGGCGACCGGGTTGTCACCGCCCTGACCGCGCTGGCGCGGACGCTCGGCATCGAGGCGCCGGCGCCGACAGAGCCGGCGCAAGATAGCGTGGCCGTCCCGCAATGAGACGCGCCGGCCCAGTCTCTCGCGCCGGGGCGCCCCTGCGCGCCGAGGAGACCGGCCCGGCCCGCGATGTACTGACCGCCCTGACCGGCGGCCGAACCGAGGCGGCGCCGGTGCGCTCCGGACAGGATCTCTGCGCGATACGGGACGGCCCGCACGGTCCTATGCGCGGCCGGCCGCGCCCGATGCTGCGGGTGGTGCGTAGGGCGCCGCCCGTCTCCACACTTCGCCGTGGCGGGCCGGACACGCCTGCCCGGCGCGCGGTCTTTCGCCCCGCCGGCTTTTAACGCGCGACCACGGCGCGCCGGTCAGCCGGAAGCGCCGCCGAGCCGCGCTGCCATCGCATGCAAGGTCGCATCGCTCGCCAGATGCGAGGGCTCGGCCTGGATATGCCAGGTGGCCTCGGGCAGTGCCCGGGCCGAGAGCCGCGCCGCGCCGTAGGGCACCATGTCGTCCTGCTCGGAATGCCAGATATCCACCGGACAGCGGATATCGGCGGCGCCGAACCCCCAATCGACGGCTTGCAGACGCGCCTCGCGGGCCGGACCGGCGGCATCGTGGCCGAGCACCGCCCGCAGCGGCGCCCCCATATCGCGCTCCTCCGAGAACCGCTCCGCCATCGCCTCGCAGAAATCGCGGAACTCGGCCCGCAACTCATCGTCGCCGGCCACGCGGTAGCGGGCATAGGCGGCGCGACCCTCTGCCGGATAGGCCGCCAGCACCCCCGGTTCGTGCAGGAACGGCACGCCGGAGAGGATCGCCACCCGCCCGACCCGGTCCGGCAGGCCCGCCGCCATCGCATAGGCGCAGGGCGCCCCGGCCGAGGTGCCGAGTACGTCGAACCGCCCGGCGACGCCGAGCGCCGCCAGCACCGGTTCGGCGAGACCCGGCCAGTCGGCGAGCCTTTCCATGGGACGCGGCTTGGTGCGCCCGTAGCCGGGCCGCTCCAAGATGATCCATTCGAGATCATGGGCCTCGCCGAGCTCAGCCATCGCCGGATGCATGGTGGCATCGCCGATCAATCCGTGATGGACCAGCACCGGCCGGCCCTCCGCCGGGCCGACACGCCCGAAACCCCAGACCGAGCCGTCCGGCGCGACGATCTCCGCCCCTGCCGTCATCGACTGCGCTGCCGCCCCGAACCGCCGCTCATGGCCGCGGCAGTCCGGCGGCCATCTCGACGAAGGCGGCGGTGTCCTCCTGCCCCTCCTTTCGGTAGCCGAAGAGTTGCAGGATCAGCGCGCCGGCGGCGTCGAACGCCTCGATGCTGACCGCCGGGCCGCGGCGGGTGGGCTTTTCGACCAGCCAGACCTCGGCCACATGATCGAGCCGCAGATGCAGGTTGAAGCGCGGATCGAGGACGTTCTGCCACGGCCCCATCTCCTTGAGGATGTCGATTGGGCCGCTATGGATCTGGATACAGCCGCGATTGCCGACAAAGAGCATCACCGGGATCGCCCCGCCGCCGCAGGCCAGAAGCGCGGCGTTCAGCGCCTCCGGGGCGAGCGGCTCGGCAAAAGGCGCGCCGGCGAGCCGATAGGCGCCGAGCCGGTTCATCTTCAGCCGCGAGACGAGCCGCAGGAACTGGTGGGTATCGGTCAGCCGGGCCCAGCCGGCGCGCAGCTCTTCGGCTTTCTCGGGCCGGCTGCGCGGCGGCTCCGGCGCCGGGGCGGCATCGAGGGTCAGCCGGTCGGAGCGGTCGCCGGTCACCAGTTCCGCCACCACCCGGTCCCAGAGATCGAGATCGGTCGCGTCGCGCGGATAGACCTTGTGGATCGCCTCGCCGCTGGCATCGAAGACCTGAAGGCTGCGCGACGGCCCTTTGCCGCTGTCATTGACCAGGGCAAAGCCATGGACCCAATGGGACGGAAACACCCGCAGGTCGATCTCCGGGCCGAGGATCATCGCCGCGTGGCTGCCCGGATGCCAGTCGTCATAGGTCCCGGTGCGCTCATGGACCGCGCTGGCATTGCGGGTCAGCGCCATGACTTCGCCGAGACGGCAGATCGCCGGCATGAGCCGGTCCGGGGCCGCCTCGATCCGGGTCGCGCCATGGCCGACCTGCGCCGCGACCAGATCGGCCTCCACCACGCCGAGGCGCTCGGCCAGATCGCGCGGCCGCAGCGTCGCCTCGGCCAGCGCCGCCCGCAACGCGGCCGGAGAGGTGTCGGAAGTCTGGACTGAAGCTGCCATCGCCGGCTCCTTGGCTTGTTTCCGATCCGGCCCGGGAGATCCGAACTCCCCCCGCCGGCTATTCTTGACAGTTTTTATCGGTCTTCGTAGGCCATGCAAGGGGCCGGGACATCTCAGTCGGCATCCCGCAACCCAGCCAGCCCCCGGGCAAGCTCTCTGCCTTCACTCAACAGGATGAGACCCGTCATGCGTCTTCCGAGCTTTGCCCTGCTCCTGTCCCTCGCCGCCCTGCCGGCCATCGCCGCCGCCGAGGACGCGCCGCCGAAACTGGCACTGGAGCTGAACCGGATCGATCCGCTGGACGGCGCCTGCCGCCTGACCTTCATGGCGGAAAACGGCCTCGGCACCGATCTGCGGGGCCTGGCGCTGGAAACCGTGCTGATCGACACGGACGGTCAGGTCGAGCGGCTGACCCTCTTTGATTTCGGCGACCTGCCGGCGGGCATCCCGCGGGTCCGGCAATTCGACCTGCCGGGCCTGTCCTGCGCGGCGCTCGGCCGGGTCCTGATCAACGGCGTCGCCGCCTGCGGCGCCGAGGCGGTCGATTGCGCAAGCGCGCTCGAGCTTGACACCCGAACCGGGGTGGAGGTGATCGGATGAGCTTCGAGGCGCTGTCCGCCCGGCTGACCGAGCTGATCGATCTCGGCGGCCCGATCATCGCGATCCTGCTCGCCCTTTCGGTCGCGGTGGTCGCCCTGGTCCTGTTCAAGCTCTGGCAATTCCGCGCCCTCGGGGTCGGGCGCCACCGGGCGATCGACAGCGCCATGGCGCATTGGGATGCCGGCCGCGCCGATCGCGCCGCGGCAGAGCTGCGAGCCAGCCGCAACCACCTCGCCCCGGTCCTGCAAGGCGCGCTCGCCGGCGATCCGGACCTGAAATCCCGGCTGACCGCGATGGCGGAGGCGCGGCTCGCGCAGATCGAGCGTGGCTTTCGTCTGCTCGACAGCATCGCCCAGGTCGCGCCGCTTCTGGGACTGTTCGGCACCGTTCTGGGGATGATCGATGCGTTCCGGGCGCTGCAAGCCGCGGGGGACGCGGTCGACCCCTCGGTGCTCGCCGGCGGTATCTGGGTGGCGCTTCTGACCACCGCGGCGGGACTGGCGGTCGCGATGCCGTCGGCGCTGGCCCTGTCCTGGTTCGAGGAGCGCGCCGCGCGCGACCGCGCCAAGGCCGATCTGGCGCTGGAGGCGCTGTTCCATCCGCTGCCCCCGGGCCGGTCCGAAACCGCGGACCGCGCGCCGCGGCGGTCGGGACTGGAGCCGGCCGATGTCGCGTCTTAGGGCCCGGACCTGGCAGCGGCGCCCGGTCTCGCTGACGCCGCTGATCGACATCATCTTTCTGCTGCTGCTCTTCTTCATGCTCAGCTCGACCTTCACGCGCTTCGCCGAACTGCCGTTGCAGAATGCCGGCGGCGGCGCCGGAGCCGGCGCCACACCGCTGTTTTTGCAGCTCGGCCCCGAGACCGTGACGCTGAATGGCGAAGCGATGGCCCTCGACACGCTCCCCGCCGCCCTCGCCCCGCTTGAGGCCGAGGCCGAGGGCGCCGACGGCGTGCTCCTCGTCACCCTGTCGGGCGAGGTCACGTCGCAGCGGCTGGTCGATCTGCTGGTCGCGCTGCGCGCGGCGCCCTGGCTGACCGTCAGCGTGCTGGGCTGACCGACATGGCTCTCGCCCCCGCCAAGCCCCGCCGCCGCTCCGAGCCGATGATCGCGCTGATCAACATCGTCTTTCTGATGCTGGTCTTCTTCCTTGTCGCCGCCGCCATCGCACCGCCGCTCGACCGCGAGGTGCGGCTCGTCGAGGCCGGGCAGATCGAGGGCCGCGCGCCGCCCGACGCGGCGGTGATCCGCGCCGACGGCAGCCTGATCTATCGCAGGGCGGAGATCACCTCGGAAGGCTACCTGGCGGCCCGGCTCTCCGAGGAGACCGGCAATCCCGCCCTGCGCCTGGTGCCGGATCGCGACCTGCCGGCCGAGGACCTTGTGGGGATCGCGGCGGAGCTGCGCGCCGCGGGCGCCGACGAGATCTGGATCGTGACCGAGCGGGCGCTGCAATGAGGGCCAGGGCGCCCCTTGCCGCCAGCCTCGCGGCGGTCGCCTCTCTCGGCCTGCACGGGGCCGGGCTGATCGTCGTCGGTCCGACCGAGCCGGAAACCATCGCCGGCGGTCCGGCGCAGATCGCGATGCTCGGCAATTCCTTCGAGGACGCCGCCGCCGGGGTGGTCACCGGCGCCACCGACCCGGAGGCCCTGGACGCCGCGACCGAGCCGTTGCCTGTCCAGCCGCCGACACCGGTCGATGCGTCGGAGGTCGCGACGGTCGAGCCGGACAGCGCCGCGCCGCCCCCCGAACCGACGCAGACCGCCACCGCGGAGCCGGACGCCACCGAACCGGTCGCGACACCGCAAACGCCCGCGGTGACGGCCCCCGCGATCGCCAATGTCGCGCCGGTCTTGCCGTCGGCGCCCGCCACCGCGCCGAGCGAGGCGCTTTCGGTCGCCACCGCCTCCAGCGCTCCCGCCGCCGCCAAGACCGCCCAGACGGCCCCGCAGAGCGCTCCGCCGAGTCCGGTGACACCGGTCGCCGCCACTGCCCCGCGCCCGGAGATCGAACGCGTCGAGGCGCTGGACGACCCCGTCGTCCGGACCCCTGACGCCGCGACGCCACGGCCGCAGCCGCGTCCCGATCCGAATGCCGCGCCGCCGCCAGCGCGGCCGAGCCCGGAGCCGGCACCGCAGCGGCGCCAGCAGACCGCCGAACCGACCCAGACCACACGGCAGCCACCGCCCCAGGGCAATGCCGCCGCCAATTCCAGAGCCGGACAGGCCAGCGGTCAGGCCCAGGGCAATGCCAGGCAATCGGCTCAGGGCGGTACCGGGCAAAGCGCCTCCGACGGCCGCGCCGCCGCCCGCTATCCGCAGCTCGTCAACCGCCATCTGAGCCGGCTGCGGCGCCCCAATGCCCGGTTCGGCGGCGCTGCGGTCATCGCGTTCACGATCTCGGGCAACGGCGGTTTGTCCTCGGTCTCCGTCGCCCGGTCCTCGGGCAACGCGGAGTTCGACCGCATCGCTATCGCCCATGTCCGACGCGCGGCCCCGTTCCCGGCCCCACCGGCGGGCGCGCAGCGGAGCTACAATGTGCGGGTGGAGGGCCGGTCCTAGCGCGGCGCGGCACCGGGGAGACCGGACAGGGCGCCGGTTCCGCTCCATGGTCGGAACCTCGGAACACGAGCGGCTCGGAACCATACCGGGCTCCGGAACAGGTTCGCGCCGAAACCAGCCTTCGGCGCGGCGCGTGCCCCGGCCCGGTGCCGGCGGTCGGGCCTTCGGTCAGGCCTCCGCCATGGCGATATGCTGGATCGCCGAGAATCCCTCGAAGCTCGGATGGCCCTCATGCAGTTTCGCGGTCTTACCGGCATGCTTATGGGTCGCGCGGAACTGATCGGACCGGGTCCAGGCCAGGAACGTCTCCTCGCTGTCCCAGACTGTGTGCGACGCATAGAGGATCGTGCCGTCCTCTCGCAACGGCCCGCGCAACATGTGGAACTCGACGAAGCCCTCCATCTCCTTGAGATGGCTGTCGCGGCCGAGCCAGGCCGCCTCGAAGGCTTCGGCATTCTCCGGCCGCACGGTGAAGCGGTTCATGGCGATATACATCTCGGTCTCCTTGTCGTGGTCATCCGGCGCGGCGGGCCATATGCGGAAGAAGATAGGTCGCCGGGGCGTCGGGCGCCGCGTTGACGCGCAGGTCGCAGCCATAGGCCGCACTCAGCGTCGTGTCGGTCAGTACCACGGACGGGGCGCCCTGGGCCATGGTGCGGCCGCCCGCCAGCATCGCGACGGCATCGGCATACATCGCCGTGAGGTTCAGGTCGTGCATCACCGCGATCACCCCGCCGCCGCGCGCGGCATAGTCCCCAAGCAGGTCCATGACGTCGAGCTGGTGGGCGATGTCAAGGCTGGAGACCGGCTCGTCGAGAAACAGCCAACGCGGACCTTCGGGCCCGACCGGGTCCCAGACCTGGGTCAGGACGCGGGCAAGCTGGGCGCGCTGCTGCTCGCCGCCCGACAGCTCCTGGTAGAAGCGCCCCTCGAACCCCGCCAGCCCGACCCGGGCCAGCGCCTCGGAGGCCCGGCGCTCCGGCGGCGGCTCGGCGCTCGCCATCATGCCGAGCCGGACGATCTCCAGCACGGTGAAGGGAAAGGCGATGCGGCTCGCCTGGGGCAGCACCGCGCGCTGCGCCGCAAGCTGCCAGCCCGGGATCGCGGCGATATCGGCCTCGCCGAGCCGCACGGTGCCGCGATAGGGCAGATCCCCGGTCATCGCCCGCAGCAGCGTCGTCTTGCCCGATCCGTTCGGCCCGACGATGGCGGTGACATGCCCGGCCTGGGCATGGAACGACACGCCCTTGAGCACCGGTGTTCCGGCCAGGGAGACTTCGATATCGGTCGCGCTCAGCATTCGGTCTAGAGGTCCAGCAGGCTGCGGTTGCGCAGCAGGATCCACAAAAAGAACGGGCCGCCGAGCGTCGCGGTGACGATGCCGATGGGCAGTTCCGCCGGGGCGATGATACTGCGCGAGATCATGTCGGCCAAGATCAGCAGGCTCGCCCCCAGAAGCGCCGCCGCCGGCAGCAGGTAGCGGTGATCCGGCCCGATCAGCAGGCGCAAAAGATGCGGCACCACGATGCCGATGAAGCCGATGCCGCCGGACACCGCCACCGCCGCCCCGGTGGCCGCCGCGACCGCGAGGATCGCGATGTTCTTCATCCGCTGCACCGGAATGCCGAGATGCGCCGCCGGCGCCTCGCCGAGCGCCAGCCCGTTGAGCGACCGGGCGAGAAACGGCGTCGCGGCGAGCGCCAGCACGATCAGCGGGCCCGCCACCAGCGCCTTGTCCCAGGTCGCCCCGGCAATCGAGCCGAGGCCCCAGAAGGTGAGATCGCGCAGTTGCGCATCATCGGCCATGTAGATCAGAATGCCGGACACCGCGCCGGCCAGGGCGCCGATGGCGATACCGCCGAGCAGCATCACCGCGACCGAGGTCCGGCCCCGGCTGGTGGAGATGCGGTAGAGCAGGATGGTGGTGATCCAGCCGCCGAAGAACGCCGCGACCGGGACGAGGTAGTAACTCAGCCAGGCTTGCAGCGCGACCGGCAGGAACCCGCCGAGAACGATCGCCGAAATCGCCCCGAGCCCGGCCCCGGCGCCGACACCGACCAGGCCCGGATCGGCGAGCGGGTTGCGGAAGAGCCCCTGCATCACCGCCCCGGATACCGCCAGCGAGGCGCCGACCAGCACGCCGATGACAAGGCGCGGCATGCGGATGTCGACCAGGATCACCGCTTCGCGCTGCGGGATCTCCTCGCCGCGCAGAAGCTGGCCCAGAGCGCCCCACAGGCTGGTCCCCGAGGCCCCCACCGCCAGGCTGGCGATAGAGGTGCAAACCAGCAGGACAACCAGGGCTGCGATGACCCGGCGCGCCCGCTTGCTCCGGTCGCCCGGCGTGACCTCCGGCTCGGCCGCGGATCCTGACGTGACGGCAAACGCCATCGTCTATCCCTGGCTGCCCCGGAAGGCTTCGTTGAGCGCCCGGACCGCCTCCGGCGTGCGCGGCCCGAACCCCAGCATCAGCAGGCCCGGCAGGCGGACGAAAGCCTGGGTTTCCGCCGCCGGCGTCAGCCCGAGGGCGGGATGGGTGAGGATATCGATATCGCTGGCGGAATGATCGCCGCCGCGGTCCATCATCAGGATGACGTCGGGCGCGGCATCGAGCACCGCCTCGTCGGCGACCTGCTTGTAGCCGTCGAAACCCTCCATCGCGTTGACCCCGCCGGCCAGTTCGATGATGCCCTCGGCACCGGTATCGGCCCCGGCCGCCATGATCCGCCCGCCCTGCATCGAGAGCACGAAAAGCACCCGCGGCGGATGATCCAACGCGCCCAGGGAGGTCGCCTCGGTCAGGTCCGCCGCCACCCGCTCGGCGAGCAGCGCGCCCTTCTCAGGCACATCGAGCGCCGCGGCGACGATTTCGATCTTCTGGAGGATCGATGCTTGGTCGAAGCCCTCCGGCACCTCCACGAACTCGACGCCGGCCTCCTTGATCACCTCGATCGCCTCGAGCGGGCCGCTGCCCTCCGTGGCGATGATCAGGTCGGGCCCGACGGAGAGCACGCCCTCCGGCGACAGCGCCCGGACATAGCCGACATCCGGCAGGTCCTCGGCGGCGGCCGGAAAGCTCGACGTGGTGTCGCGGGCCACGAGCCGGTCCTGCTGGCCCAGGGCATAGACGATCTCGGTCACCGCGCCGCCCAGGGTCAGCACCCGCTCGGCCGGATCGGCGGCCGCCGCGATGGCGGTGATCGAAAGGCAGAGGCCGGCCAAGGCCGCCGCGAAGGTCCGAAGCAGGCGGCGGGCGATCCGGCGCCACGGGGCGACACCGCCCGAAAGACGTATGATGCTGTGCATGTTGTGCTCGCGCTCACGCTGGTTTCAGGGCCGGGTCGAAACGTCGCTCGCGTCGCGGTGGTGGCGCATGGCTGCCCGCGTGCAGACCCGATCTCCGAGTCTTTTACTCAGACTTTGCGGCAACGGCAAGCCGCTGAAACGCCCCCGTTCACAGCGCCGACGGCGCCAGAGCCCGCGGCACCGCGGTCTCGCGTGGCGCACCGATCAAGCGAGCCGGGCCTCCAGCGCTTTGACGATCCGCGCCGCCTCGTCGATCATCATGGCGGCCAGCTCGCGCTCCCGTTCGATGATCCGCTCGCTCAGGGCCGCGACGCTGATGCTGGCGATCACTCCGAGATCGGGCAGCACGATCGGCACGCCGATTGCGCCGATCCGGTCGATCACAATGTCGAGCATCCGAACATAGCCCCGGTCGACCGCATCGGCGATATGCCGCTCCAGGACATCGCGGTGAATCCGGGGATATGTCTCAATGCGACCGAGGGTCACCTCGAGGCAGGACGCCCGCTCCGCCTCGGGCAGAAAGGCCAACAGCGCCATGCTGCCGGCCCCGACCCCGAGCGGGCGACGGTCGCCGACATGCAGGAAATTCGCCTGGATCGGGAAGTTCCCGACCTCGCGGTCGATGATGATCGACTCGGTCCCCGAGCGCATCGACAGCAGCACGGTGTCCTTGCTGAACTCGGTGAGCCGGGTGATGCCCCGCCGCGCGACGTCGCGGAGGTCCTTGGAAAGCGACGGCGCCGAGGCCATGGCGAGCGCTTCCGGACCGAGGCTGTAGCGCGGCGGCTTGCCGCGCCGGGCGACGAAGTTCTGCTCCGCCAGTTCGTCGAGAATCCGCAATGTCGTGACCCGGTTGAATCCGGTCGCCTGAGCGACATCGGCAAGGCGCAACCCGCCCTTGCCCGACAGCACCCGGAGGATCGCACAGACCTTCCCTATCGCGTTGCTGGACTGCTTCTTGGCCATATGCTCTTGACGATGCCAGAGCCGAGCGGCCCGGGACGCGGACAGCCCCTACATAGCAACTCCGAGATGCCAAAGCGAGGGCCGTTGAACATCATACCGTAATACGGTATCAGCGGATGAGAGTCGCGAAATGGAGGACCCGATGACCTACGCCGCCGAAACCCTTCCCAATGCCGTTCAGCCGAGATTTCCCGCAACCGGTCTCTTCATTGCCGGCCAGTGGCGTGAGACCGAAGACAGCATCGATGTCGTCAATCCGGCCGACGGATCGGTCGTCGCCTCGGTCGCGGCCGGCGGCACGCGCGAGGCGTTCGAGGCGCTCGATGCTGCCGTCGCCGCTCAGGAGGCATGGCGCGGCTGGGCGCCTCGGGCCCGGTCCGCGCTGTTCTACCGCGCCCATGCCCTGATGCAGGAGCGCGCCGAGGATTTCGCCCGGATCATGACGCTCGAATCGGGAAAGCCGCTCACCGAGGCGCGGGCCGAGTTCAACCTCTCGACCGATTTCCTGCTCTGGTTCACCGAACAGATCGCCCACCTCCACGGCAGCTATGCGCCGAGTTCCCATGGCGGCTTCCGGATCGTCACCACGCACCAGCCGGTCGGCCCGTGCCTGCTGATCACGCCGTGGAACTTCCCGCTGCTGATGATCGTGCGAAAGGCCGGCGCGGCGCTGGCCGCCGGCTGCACCGCCATCGTCAAATCGGCACAGGAGACGCCGCTCACCGCCGCCCTCTTCGCCGAGGTGCTGGCCGAGGCCGGATTGCCCGCCGGCGTGCTCAACCTGATCCACTCCCGCGACGCCTCGTCGGTCTCGGCACCGCTGCTGCGCGATCCTCGGCTCCGCAAGGTCAGCTTCACCGGCTCGACCCGGGTCGGCGGCATCCTGCTGGAGATGGGAGCGGCCAACATCGTCAACAGCTCGCTCGAACTGGGCGGCGACGGACCCTTCGTGGTGCTCGACGATGCCGATATCGATCAAGCGGTCGAACACGCCATCGCCTGCAAGTTCCGCAATGCCGGCCAGGCCTGTGTCGCGGCGAACCGGATCATCGTCGACCGTCGCGTCGAGCCGGACTTCACCGAGAAATTCCTGGCCCGGACCAGGGCGCTCAAGGTCGGCAACGGCATCGGCCCGGTCGATGTCGGCCCGATGATCACCGCGCGCCAGCGCGACCGGCTGCCCGCCACCGTCGCGGAGCTGACCGGCGCCGGGGGCACCCTGCTGACCGGCGGCGCGGCGATCGACGGGCCCGGCAACTTCTTCGAGCCCACGGTGATCCGTTTCGACGCGCCGAACGACGTGGCCTGCTCGAACGAGCTTTTCGCGCCGGTCGCGACGATCTTCGCGGTCGACGGGATCGAGCAGGCGATCCGCTTCGCCAACAGGACGACGTTCGGCCTCGCCTCCTACCTGTTCACCGGAAACCTGTCGCGGGCGGTCGCCCTGGCCGAACGGCTGGAGTTCGGCATGGTCGGGATCAACCGGGGCATCATGGCCGATGCGGCGGCGCCGTTCGGCGGCACCAAAGCCTCCGGCCTGGGCCGGGAGGCGGGCCATGGCGGCATCTACGAGTTCCTGGAGGAGAAATACATGGCGCTCACCGTGGACGACCCGCTGGAGGCCTTCGCCTGATGCCCGGACCCGACACCTCGTTCGGCCTCGGCCTGGTGCGGCAGCCGAAGACGGTGATCTTCGGTCCGGGTCGCCGCGCCCAGGTGCCCCATCTCGCCGCCGGGCTGGGCCGGCACGCCCTGATCGTGACCGACGAGCGGATGGCGGCGAGCGCCGATTTTGCCGCGCTCGCAGACGGCCTGGCCGCCCTGGGGCTCAACGTCCATCTCTACGCCGATGCCGCGCCCGACCTGCCGCGCAGCTGTATTCTCGACGTGATCGGGCGGTTCGGGCCGGGTTCGGACCGCGCGGTGGATGTCATCATCGGTCTCGGCGGCGGCAGTTGCCTCGATCTGGCGAAGATCGTCTCGGTCTGTCTGACCGACGGCACCGATCCGCGCGATTTCTACGGCGAGTTCAAGGTGCCGGCCCCCGGCCTTCCGGTGATCGGGGTGCCAACCACCGGCGGCACCGGCGCCGAGGTGACCTGTATCGCGGTGATCTTCGACGACGCCGCGGGATCGAAGGTCGGCGTCGCCAGCCCGCATCTGGAGCCGGTCGCCGCCGTGATCGACCCCGAACTCACCCTGACCTGTCCGCCGGGGCTGACCGCGGCGACCGCCGCCGACGCCTTGTCGCATCTCGTCGAGGCCTATACCGCGCGCTACAAGAACCCCTCGGCCGACGACATCGCCAGCAAGCTCTATGTCGGCAAGAACCGGATCACCGACCTTTTCGTCGAGGAGGGCCTGCGCCTGATCGACACCGCCCTGCCCCGCGTCGTCGCCGATCCCACCGACCTCGACGCCCGCGGCGACATGATGTTCGTGGCCTATTGCGCCGGCATGGCGATCAACGCCACCGGCACCGCCGCTGCCCACGCGATCCAGGGACCGATGGCCGCGATCAGCCATGCGCCGCACGGGTTCGGCGTCGGCGCGCTGCTGCCTTACGTGACACGGTTCAACCTGCCGGCGCGGCGCGCGGCCTTTGCCCGGATCGGCGCGATCCTCGGCGCCGCGGAGACCGCCGATGAGGACAGCAAGGCGAGACATGGGATCGCCCGGATCGAGGCCCTCCTGGAGGCCGCCGGCGCGCCGCTCGATCTCGCCGCGCTCGACCTCCGCGACGAGCATCTGCCGGCGATCGCCGCGGGCGCGATGCAGGCCACCCGCCTGACGGCGAACAATCCGCGCGAGATGACCGAGGCCAATGTCCTGGCCCTGCTCCGGCGCGGCCTGGCCGGGGACCGATCCTGGTGGGTCGATCCCTAATCCCGGCCGGTCGCGACGGCGGATCGGGCGGCGTCAGGCCGCCACTTCCGGCATCCGGAGGCCGAGGATGCCGCGCGCCTGTTCGGCGGTTGCCACCGGACGCTCATAGCGCTCGCAGAGACGCACGACACGCTCCACCAGCGCGGCATTCGATGGCGCCAGGGTGGTCTTGTCGAGCCGGACATTGTCCTCCAGCCCGGTCCGGGCATGGCCGCCCATCGACACGCTCCATTCATTGACCTCGATCTGATGCCGGCCGATCCCGGCGGCGCACCATTCCGACATCGGCAGAAGCCGGCGCACCGTGCGAATGTAGTAGTCGAACACCTCGCGATCGGCCGGCATGGCGTTCTTCACCCCCATGACGAACTGCACATAGGGCGCACCAGCCAGAAGACCCTGCCGCGCCATCTCCGCCGCGCGAAAGATATGACTGAGATCAAAAGCTTCGATCTCGGGCTTGATGTCATAGGTCAGCATTTCGCCGGCCAGCCAGTCGACCAGATCGGGGGGGTTTTCGTAGACCCGGGTCGGAAAGTTGTTCGAGCCCACCGACAGCGACGCCATATCGGGCCGCAACGGCAGCATGCCGCCGCGGGTCTTGCCGGCACCGGATCGCCCGCCGGTGGAGAACTGAACGATCATGCCCGGGCAGTGCCGGCGCAAACCCTCGAGCAGCCGCGCGAAACGATCCGGATCGGAGCTTGGCCGGCCGGCATCGTCACGGACATGGGCATGGCAGATCGACGCGCCGGCCTCGAAAGCGGCCTGGGTCGACTCGATCTGCTCTGCCACGGTGATCGGGACCGCCGGGTTGTCCGCCTTGCCCGGCAGCGACCCGGTGATCGCCACACAGATGATACACGGCTTGGCTGAAGTGCTCATGCGGGAATGATCCTCTTCTGTCGGAGTGCGTCGAAAACGTCGGTGAAGCTCTCGAGCGAGTTGCGATAGCCGGTGAAGCCAAGCGTGCGGCTGTTGGTCATGTCGGTGAAACACTCGACCTCGCGGCCGAGATCGGCGTCGCTATGCCACCAGGAGGCGAGATCGGTCACCGGATGCGGCGCGAGGTCGTGATCGGCCACGATCCGGTCCCAGATCGGACCGGCCTCGGCCATCTGGTCCTGTAGAGGCGTGCGCCGTCCGGGATAGGGCGCCGGGTCGAGCTCGAAATGCTCCGCGATCCGCGCCCAGAGCCAGTGCCAGCGGAAAATGTCGCCATTGGCGATGTTGAGCGGCAGATCGCGCACATGGTCGTTCTCCGCCGCCCAGACAAGATGATCGGCGAGGAGGCCGGCATCGGTGATATCGGTGGCGGCCTCGTATTGCTGCGGCGAGCCGGGATAGACGAAAGGCCGTCCGGTCACGCGGCAGATCGAGGCATAGACGGCCAGGGTCACCGCCATGTTCATGGCGTTTCCGATCGCCAGGCCGATCATCGTATGGGGGCGGTGGACGGTCCAGCGAAAGCCCCGCCTCTCGGCCGCCGCGAACAGGACATCCTCCTGATCGTAATAGAAGTTCTCTCCCGGTAGCCGGGGCTGGCTCTCCAGGAACGGGGTGTAGGGGCGGCCCGACGCATAAGCCTCGAACGGCCCCAGATAGTGTTTCAGCCCGGTCACCAGGGCGACATGGGCGAGCGGCGCGTCCGGCAATCCGTCGAACAGGGTTTCGAGCATCCCACGGTTGACGCGGACATTCTCGGCCTCCGTGGCCTGGCGCGACCAGGTGCAGATGAAGACATGGGTCAGGTCGGACAGTCCGGAAAGGGCCGCAGCGACATCCCCGGCGGCGAGATCCACCGCCACGTGCCGGTCGAGATCGCCGCGCTCGACCCGGCCGCGCGAGAGCCCGGTGACATGCCAGCCTGCCGCCTTCAGCCGCCGGCAGAGATACCGGCCCGAGAGCCCGGTCGCGCCGACCACCAGCGCCCGCCCTCTCGCCTCGCCGTTCCCCATCGCCGTTATCCTCACCGGGTTCCGATTCGCATTTTGTTTCGTATTGCAGAATTTTTCCTCAACATCAATCCAACTTCGCCCACCTTGTAACCCCAATGGTTGAGCTCTTCTGGTCGTTATCTCTTGAAAAGAGGCATATGGGAAGTGATTGGGTAACTCATCTTGCAAAATCTCGTTCCGCTTGGCAGAACTTATCCAAATAGTTCGGCGGTACGACACCACCGCAACCGCCGCCGCAAACAGAGGGGAAGCACGATGGCCGCACCGCGCCAGAACACGCAGATACCGGGCTGGTACCGATTTCTGATCGGCGATCTCGAATGCACGATCGTCTGGGATGGCTATATCCACCACGCCTATGACGGGCTGTTCCCGAACGGCGACCCGGCGGAACTGCGGCGACTTCAGGACGCCTATCTGCTGCCCCATGACCACATTCCGATGGACCTCAACCCGGCCGTCGTGAACAGCGGCGACACGCTCTTCGTCATCGATGCCGGGCTCGGGCGCAAGCGCCCGCTCTTCGGCGACACGATGGGCCGGATGCCGGAGAACCTGGCCGCCGCCGGCATCGATCCCGCGGATGTCGATATCGTCCTGATGACCCACCTGCATCCGGATCATTCCTTCGGCCTCATCCACCCCGATGGCAGCGCCGTCTTCCCCAATGCGGAGCTTTGCGTCTCGCGCACGGACTGGGAGGAGTGGACCGACGAGGCCAATCTCGGCCGCAACGACTTTCGCGGACCCTGGACCGAAGGCACGCTGGAGGCGGTCGCCCCCTATCGGGAGCGCCTCAAGCTGATCGCCCCCGGCGACAGCCCCTATGCGGGCGTCACCGCGATCTCCGGTGCCGGACATTCGTCGGGGCAATGCGCCTTCATCTTCGAGAGCCGGGGCGAGAAGGTGATGTTCACCGGCGATGTCGCGCATCACCACATCTTCGACCCGCACCATCCGGAGTGGTTTTTTCACAACGAGTATGACAGCGACCCGCCGCAGGGCGCCGCCGCCAAGGAGGCGGTGTTCGGGCGCGCCGTCGATGAGCGGATCCGGTTTCACGGCTACCACTTCCCCTATCCGGGGCTCGGCCTGATGACGCGGGTCGAGGACGGCACCTACCGCTACGCGCCGGACGCGCTGACCCCGCGGCTTGGCCCGGGGCGGTTCGGCACCGGGTGATTCTGAATGTTCCATATGATGGAATAATTAGGAAGAAATCGGAAACATCAGACAACTAAATCTTCTGAAAATCCGCAGAAGATTGATTGATGAATGAGCACAAATATCTGTTTATAAAGTAAATTACGATACCGTAATACGAGAGTACTGTCAGACAGATTTTTGTTGCAAGATACGGAACATGAACTTAACGTAGCGAACATTACCGGGCAGAGACCGCGCACAGACAGCAAGGACATCCGGTCGGGCCGCCAGCGGGCGGCAGACGACCAGAAGGAGGAGACCAATGACCGAGGACACCCGTCCCCCCGAAAGCCAGATGGAACAGCTCGACGCCGTGATTCTCGGCGCCGGCTTTGCCGGCCTTTGCCAGTTGCGCAAGCTGCGCGACGATCTCGGCCTCAAGGCGCGCATCTACGACAAGGCCGGCGGCGTCGGCGGCACCTGGTACTGGAACCGCTATCCCGGGGCGCGCTCGGACACCGAGAGCTTCGTCTACGAGTACTCTTTCGACCGGCAGCTCTACGAGGATTGGCGCTGGAGCGACCGCTACCCCCGGCAGCCGGAAATCCTGCGCTATCTCGAACATTGCGCGGATCGCTGGAATCTGCATCCCGACATCACGCTCAACACCACGGTCGAGAAGGTCTGGTGGAACGACGACAGCAACCGCTGGAACGTCCAGACCGACAAGGGCGACTGGGTCTCGGCGCGCTGGGTCGTCAACGGCCTCGGGCTGCTCTCGGCGCCCTATACGCCGGACATTCCGGGGATCGAGAAATTCGAGGGCCGGCTGATCCACACCTCGCGCTGGCCCGACGAGGACATCGACTTCTCCGATAAGCGCGTCGGGGTGATCGGCGTCGGCTCGACCGGCGTGCAGGTGATCAGCGAGCTTGGCCCGAAGGCCAAGGACCTCACCGTCTTTCTGCGCCGGCCGCAATACAGCGTCCCGGCGCGCCACGGCCCGCTGCCCGAGACGGAAGTCCAGGCGATCCTCGACGATTACGACAACTATTTCGAGGGGGTGCGCAAATCCGCCACCTGCTTCGGCTTCGAGGAAAGCGCGACCTCGTTCGAGGACGTCAGCCCCGAAGAGCGCGAGCGCATCTTCGAGAAGGGCTGGGAAAAAGGCGGCGGCTTCGCCTTCATGTTCGGCACCTTCAACGACATCGCGGTGAACGAGGACGCCAACCGCGCCGCCCAGGACTTCATCCGCAAGAAGATCGGCCAGATCGTCACCGACCCGGCGAAGGCCGCGCTCTTGCAGCCCGATGACTGGTATGCGCGCCGGCCGCTCTGCGACCCGGGCTATTTCGAGACCTTCAACCGTGACAATGTGCGGATCGCCAACGTCAAGGATCACCCGATCAGGGATTTCGACGGCAAGACGATCATCACCGACGAAGGCGAATTCGAGATCGACATCCTGATCTTCGCCACCGGGTTCGATTCGGTCACCGGCAACCATGTCCGGATCGACTTCCGCGGGCGGGACGGGATCAAGCTCCGGGATGTCTGGGCCGACGGGCCGCGCGCCTATTTCGGCCTCTGCGTCCCCGGATTTCCGAACATGTTCTCGATCTACGGACCGCCGGGGCCGTTCACCAATCAGCCGCCGGCCATCGAATGGCAGTGCCAGTGGGTCGCCGAGACCATCGCCTATGTGAACGGCTCGACCTTCACCACGATCGAGGCCACGCCAGAGGCGGAGGAAGCCTATCTCAACGAATGTATCGAGATCGCCGAGAGCACGCTCTTCGCCAAGCTCGACTGGTGGGTGATGGGCACCAACATCCCCGGCAAGCCGCGCGCGGTCAGCTTCTACATGGGCGGCATGGGCAACTATATCGACAAGCTCGAAGCGGCCACCGCGAACGATTACGAGGGCTTCGCCCTGGCCGGCGAACAACAGCGCGCGCTGCAAGACGCGTAAGCGGGATGCGGCGGGCCGGACAACCCGGCCCGCCATTCTTCTCAAGGAGGCGAAACGATGGATCGCAGCGTGGCGGTCGTCACCGGAGGTGCCAAGAATATCGGTCTGGCGATCGCATTGCGTCTCCAGTCCGATGGCTACCGGGTGGTCGTGCTCGACATCGTAGCGCCGGAGGATGCCGGGCTGCGCGCGGATGCGATCGAGGTCGATCTGACCGATCCGGATGCGACCGGCGAGGCGGCAAGGCGCATCGCCGCCGCGCTGCCGGTCTCCTGTCTCGTCAACAATGTCGGCATCGTCTCCCCGGCGCTGATCGAGGATGTCGACATTGGCGATTTCGACCGGCTCTTCGGCCTCAATGTCCGGTCCGGCCTGATCGTCTCCCAGGCGATGATCGCCGGGATGCGGGAGCGCGGCACCGGGCGGATCGTGATGAACACCAGCCGGACCATCCTCGGCAAGCCGTCGCGCACGCTCTACAGCGCCACCAAGGGGGCGATGCAGTCGATGGCACGGACCTGGGCGCTGGAGCTGGCCGCAGACGGGATCACCGTCAACTGCGTGGCGCCGGGCCCGATCGCGACCAGCGCCTTCTGGCAGAACAACCCGCCCGATGCGGAACGGACCCGGGCGATCATCGACCGGGTGCCGGTCAAGCGGATGGGGGAGCCCGAGGATGTCGCCAACGCGGTGAGCTTCTTCTGCGGCGCCGGGTCGGGCTTCGTGACCGGACAGACGCTCTTTGTCTGCGGCGGGGTGACGGTCGGATGAGACGGTCTGACGCTGATATCGGCAGGTCGGCTTGCGCACCGCCGGCCAAGCCGTGGTATATGCCGCTACAGGATGCCGGAGGGAGTCGCGATGGCGCGTCAGGACAGGATCACCCGCGAGGCCGCACCGCTGCGCCAGCAGGTCGTGAAGCTCCTTCGGGAGGATATCCTGAATGGCGAGCTGGTGCCCGGCGAACGGCTGCGCGAAAGCATGCTCTGCGAGACCTATGGCGTGTCGCGGACGGTGATCCGCGAGGCGCTGCGGCAGCTCGAATCGGAGAGCCTAATCACCGTGGTCCCGAGCCACGGCCCGATCGTGACGGTGCTGACCGCGGAAGAGATCCGTGCCCTCTACGTTGTGCGCGCCGCGCTCGAGGGTCTGATGGGCAAGCTCTTCGCGCTCCACGCCACCGACCGGGACATCCGCGATCTGCTCAGGCATCGCGACCGGATGGCGCTGCACTACACCGACGGCTCCATCGAGCAGCGCGAGGCCTACAAGGCCGAGTTCTACCGGCTGCTGCTGGAGGGTGGCGGCAACGTCGAACTGGCCGCGACGCTGCATGGCATCCATGCCAGGATCGCGATCTTCCGCCGCTTCGCCTTCGAGGATTCCGAGCGGATGGATCTCTCGATCAAGGAACTCAACCGCATCTACGAGGCCACCGGCGTCCTGCGCGATCCGGATCTGGCCTGGCGCGCCTGCGAGGAGCATATCGTCCTGGCCGGCGAACTGGCCATCGAGGAATACCGCAAGCGGACCTCCATGGCGGACTGACCGCCGCGCCGCGGTCCGGACCGTACCGACCATCGACACGCCGCATGGCGGCGGCGCCCGGCCGGGCGACCGCCCTGCCCCGCATCGCGGGCCGCGCGGCACGTGCAATCCAGGGGGAGGAGATCTCGCAATGAGACTGAAGGGAAAGGTCGCCATCGTGACCGGCGCGTCGCGGGGCATCGGCCTCGGCGTGGTCGAGCGGTTCGCCGAGGAAGGCGCCCGGGTCATCGCCGGAAGCACCAGCAATCCCTCCGGCATCTATCCGGAAGGTGTCGAGGGCGTGGCGCTCGACGTCAGCGCGGAGGAGGATTGGGAGCGCGTCGTCGGGACCGCGATCGACCGGCACGGGCGGATCGACATCCTGGTCAACAATGCCGGGATCATCGTCTACGAGCCACCGCACGAGCTTGACAAGGCTTCCTGGGACAAGGTCGTCGGCGTCAACCAGACCGGCGTCTGGCTCGGCATGAAACATGTCATCCCCCAGATGCAGACGCAGCGCTCGGGCTCGATCATCAATGTGTCGTCGATCTGGGGGCTCGCCGCGGTGCCGGGCGGGCATGTCTACCACGCCACCAAGGGCGCCGTGGTGATGATGACCCGGAACGCCGCGATGACCTATGTCGGCGACGGCATCCGGGTCAATTCGATGCTCCCGGGGTTCATCGACACGCCGCTGACCCAGGCCCAGGACCCGACGATCAACGAGTTCGTCGTCGCCAAGACGCCGATGGGCCGCGCCGGCACACCGCGGGAGATCGCCGATGGCTGCGTGTTCCTGGCCAGCGACGAGTCGAGCTTCATGACCGGCGCCGATCTGGTGATCGACGGCGGCTATCTGGCGCAATGACGTAGAGCGCCGCCGGCGGGCGGCGGACCCGTGAACTCAATCGTATTACGAGAATATGATCTTTCGACAGGGACACATGCAGAGGAGGACCCGACAATGATCAACCTGAAGATGACCGCCGCCTGTGGCGCGCTGCTGCTTGGCGCGGCGACCGCCGGCAGCGCCGAAACCGCCGAGGAGCTGATGCAGAGCCGGCTCGGCACCACCGATGCCGGTACGGTGATCGCCGCCGCCTTCGAGCGCGCCGCGCAACCGGTCACCGAAGAGCTGCGCGCCAAGGCGCTCGAATGCTGGACCAACAATTCCTGCGATACCGGCACCGGCGGCGAGATCACCGTCGCCTATGCCGACGGGTTCGGCGAGAATGTCTGGCGCCGGGTCACGGCGATGGAATACATCCAGCAGGCCCTGACCTATCCGGAGGTCGGGCGGATCCTCTATTCCTCCGCCCGCGGCGACGCCGCCCAGGCGATCTCGGACCTGCGCTCCTACATCGCCCAGGATGTCGATGTGATCGTGGTCTTCGCCGATCACGGAGAGGCGCTGGGCCCCACGATCCGCGAGGCGCGCGAGGCCGGGATCAGGATCACGATCCATAACGGCACCGAGGTCGGCACCCCGGGCGAGGATTACGTCACCAATATCGCAGAGAATATCTGCAACCTGGGCAAGGCTTTCGTCGACGCGGTACGGACCGGCAATCCGGAGGCGACGAACATCGTCGCCCTTGGCGGCACCCCGGGCAACCCGCTCTCGGCCGCCTGGCAGGACTGCGCCGAGGAGCGCGCCGGCGAAATCGGCGGTGGTGTCGAGGTGGTGGCGCGGGAAGACACCAACTGGACCCAGGAAGGGACGTTCTCCACCGTCTCGGCCGTGCTCGCCCGGTTCGATCGGGTCGACGGCTATATCTACGAATATGCCGACGGATTTCGTGGCGCCGTCCGCGCCTATGACGCGGCCGAGCGGGCCAAGGATATGGTGGTGGCGCTGCGCACCGACGAGCAGGGCCTGTTCTGCGACTGGGAAGAGGCCGCCCATGACGGGTTCCAGATCTTCTACTCCTCGGGCCAGAACTTCCAGTCCCGGATCGCTCTGACCGCCGCGATGATGGACCTGGCCGGGGACGAGGTGCCGGCCCGGATCGACGTGCCGTTCTCGATGAAACCGGTCCAGCCCGGCATGTGCGACCGCAGCCTGCCGCTGGAGATTTCGGTGTCCTCGCTGGTCGACCGGGAAACGCTCAAGCAGATGTTCGGCGGCTGACGCCGGGCACCGACCGCGCCGGCCCGGACCTCCCGCCGGGCCGGCGCGCCAAGCCGAAAGTGAGGACGCGCCATGACCGATTGCGTTTTGAAGGTTGAAGAGGTCTCCAAGACCTATCCCGGCGTCGTGGCGCTCGACCACTTCAGTCTCGATTGCCGCCCCGGCGAGGTCCACGCGATCCTCGGCGAGAACGGCTCGGGCAAGAGCACGCTGATGAAGATCGCCTCGGGCACCGTGGCGCCGGATGGCGGCCGGGTCGAGATCGGCGGCCGGCTCCTGACCTCGGCCGATCCGCGCCTCGCCCATGAACTCGGCCTCGCCACCGTCTATCAGGACGACAGCCTGGTGCGCGAACTCAGCGTCGCCCAGAACCTGTTTCTCGGCAGCCCGCCCGGCGAGGTGCCGTTCGGCGCCATGCGGAGCTGGGCCCAGGACCAGCTCGACACCTACGGCCTCGATGTCGACGCGCGGCTACCGGTCGGCGATCTGACCCCGGCAAACCGCCAATTCGTCGAGATCGTGAAGGCGCTCCTGGCGCGGCCCAAAGTGCTGCTCCTCGACGAGCCGACATCGACCCTCGACATGGACGGGGTCAACCGGCTTGCGGCGATCATCCGCGATCTGACCGCCGCCGGCACCGGCATCCTCTATGTGAGCCACCGGCTGCCGGAGATCCTCGATCTCGCCGACCGCGTGTCGATCCTGCGCGACGGGGTGCATCGCGGGACGTTCCCGGTCACCTCCGATCTCTCGGAAGAGCAACTGATCTCGCTGATGATCGGCCGCGATCTCGAAAGCGAATATCCCCCCAAACCCGGTATCGATGCGGCACAGCCGATCCTGCGCGTGCGCGGCCTCGACGGGCACGATTTCCACGATATCGACTTCGACGCCTATCGCGGCGAAATCCTCGGCTTCGCCGGCGCCGAAGGAAACGGCCAGCGCGAGGCGCTGCGCGCCCTGGTCGGTCTCGAAGAGGCCGATGCCGGCACCGTCACGCTCAAGGGCGCGCCCGTCGACATTTCCGGGCCGCGCGCGGCGCTCGACCGGGGGATGCTGTTTCTCAGTTCGGACCGGGTCGGCGAGGCGATCTTCGGCGAACTGGGCGTGCGCAAGAACATGATGCTGACCCGGCTGCGCGACTTCATCGCCGGCCAGGTCGTCTCCGGCCGCCGCGAGGCCCGGGCCGCTGCCGAGATGGTCGACGATTTCGGGGTCAAGACCGCCGAACTCGACAGCCCGATCATCGGTCTGTCCGGCGGCAATCAGCAGAAAGCCGCCCTGGCCCGTTCGTTCCGCAGCGGCGCCCCGGCGGTGCTCATCGACGAGCCGACGCAAGGCGTCGATGCCGGCGCCCGGTTCGAGATCTACAAGGCGATCCGCGAGAACATCCGCGACGATGGCGTCTGCATCGTCAATTCGTCGGACGCCCAGGAACTGGCCGGTATCTGCGACCGGGTCCTGGTGTTCTCCCGCGGCCGCATCGTCGCCGAACTGACCGGCGAGGAGGTGACGGAGGAGCGGATCGTCGCGAGCTTCCTGACCCAGCGCGACGCCAAGGAGGCCCGCGAGACGGACCGCGCCGGCGGTCTCTTCGGCGCGCTCTTCAGCGGCTCGGTGGTCTGGTGGGTGCCGCTCGTCTTCCTGGCGATCCTGACGCTCTCGGTCGGCGGCTATGCCGCGTCGCAAAGCGAGGTGTTCCTCAAACCGATCAACATCCGCCATATCCTCCTGGCCGCCGCACCGGCGATCATGGTCGCCATAGCGCAGATGCATGTGCTGCTGGTACGCGGGCTCGACGTCTCCGTCGGATCGATGATGAGCCTGACCGTGGTCGCCGCATCGTTCCTGATCGCCTTCCAGGCGCCCATCGCCATGGTGCTGCTCGGCACGCTTGCCTGCCTCGGCATCGGCGCCCTCGTGGGCCTCGTCAACGGCGCGATGGTGCGCTACGCCAATGTCAACGCGATCATCACGACGATTGCGATGCTCAGCATCCTTCAGGGGGTCGCGCTGATCGGGCGGCCGACGCCGGGCGGGCTGATTAGCCAGGACTTCACCGAGTTCCTGCGCAGCCGCATCGGCTTCGTCCCGATCTCGTTCTTCGCGATGATCGCCTTCGCCGCGCTGAGCGACTGGTGGCTGCACCGCACCCGGTCGGGGCTCGAGGCCAAGGCGGTGGGCTTTCGCGAGGAAGCGGCCCGTCGCAACGGGGTGCGGGTCGATCGGGTCCAGATCAGGGCCTATGTCCTGGCGGCGATGATCGCGACTCTGGCCGGGTTCTTCCTCGCCTCCGAGGTCGGCGTCGGCCATCCGACGGTGGGGCAGAACTTCGCCCTGACCTCGATCGCCGCGGCGGTCCTGGGCGGTGCCGCGCTGACCGGCGGGCGCGGCTCCTTCGCCGGGGCGCTCTTCGGCGCGCTGTTCTTCACGCTGACCATCAACGTGATCTCGATCCTCGGGCTCTCCGCCTCGGTCGGCGTCATCGCCTCGGGCCTCATGACCCTGCTCGCGGTGTTCCTCTACACCGGGCTCGGCGAGGTCGACCGCCTCCTCAAATCCCTCCGTCGCCGGCCGGCCGCCCCCGGCGTGCCGGCCGAATGAGCACCAGGAGACAGCCATGACGATGACCGCAGACACGCACGGAGCGACACCGATGACCGAGACCGCAGCCCCCCGGGCCAACGGCGCGCGCACCCGGATCCGGCCCGCCGACCTGCAAACCCGTTTTCTCGCGATCTGGCTGGCACTCGCCGTGCTGATCGTGATCGGCGCGGTGCTGCTGCCGCGCAGCCTGCAAGCCTCGGCGGTGCTTTCGATCCTGCCCTTCGCGGCGTTTCTGGCCATCGCCTCCATCGGGCAGTCGCTGGTCATCATGATGCGCGGCATCGACCTGTCGGTGCCCGCCATCGTGGCGCTGTCCTCGACGGTCTTGCTCGGCGTGTCGGGCGGCGCGGACGCCGCGCTGCCGATTGCCCTGGTGGCCGCGCTCCTCGCCGCGCTGGCGGTGGGCGCGATCAACGGCCTGCTGATCGCGGTGCTGAAGCTCAACGCGCTGATCGTCACGCTCGCCGTCGGGGCGATCGTCGCCGGGCTGACCCTGTGGTATCGGCAGGGGCTCCCGGCCGAGGCGACAGTCCCGGCCGCGCTCTCCGATTTCGGCGAGGCCCGGTTTCTGTCGATCAACTCCTCGGTCTGGATCGCGCTGATCCTCACCGCGCTGGTGACGCTGGTTCTGCGCAAGACCCTGGCCGGGCGGAATTTCGAGGCGGTCGGATCGAACCCGGACGCGGCCCATGCCTGCGGCCTTCCGGTCGCCCGCTACCAGGCCGGGGCCTATATCGTGGCGGCGCTGCTCTACGGGCTGATGGGCATCCTGCTCTCGGGCTTCATCCGCAATCCGACGCTCGAGGTGGGCGATCCCTATCTCCTCGCCCCGATCGCCGCCGCGGTGCTCGGCGCCACCTCGATCAGCGGCGGCGTCGGCAGCATGATCGCGGTGCTCGGCGCCGCCCTGTTCCTGACCCAGCTCGGCCAGATGCTCAAGCTGATGGGCCTCGAAACCTCGTTTCAGCTCATCATTCAGGGCGTCGCCATCGCTCTGGGCATGTGGATGTCGAGCGTCTGGGAGGGCCGGGCGCGCCGATAACGCCCCGGCCACTGGCACTGAACAAGAACCAAATACGGAGACACGTCATGAGAGTCGAAGGTAAGGTCGCCATTGTCACCGGCGGCGCCCGGGGGATCGGGCGGGCATCGGCGGAGCGGCTGATCGAAGAGGGCGCACGGGTCGCCATCTTCGACGTGCTCGACGAGGCCGAGGATACCGCGGCGGACCTGCGCGCCAAAGGCGGCGAGGCGGTCTTTCACAAGGTCGATCTGACCAGCGGCACGGAGGTTTCGGCGGCGGTAGCCGCCGTCACCGAGACGTTCGGCACGGTCGATATCCTGGTCAACAACGCCGCGATCCCGGGCGTCAACAAACTGGTCCACGAGATCGACGAAGACGAATGGGACCGGGTCTTTGCGGTGAATGTGAAGGGCGTCTTTCTGGCCTGCAAACACGTCCTGCCGGGCATGATGGCACAGAAATCCGGCTCCATCGTCAACCTGTCGTCGATCTACGGTCTGATCGGCAGCAAGGATATCCCGCCCTATCACGCGACCAAGGGCGCGGTGCTGATGATGACAAAGACCGACGCGATCTGCTACGCGCCCCACGGCATCCGGGTGAACGCGGTGCATCCCGGATCGACCAAGACCGAGCTCTTCATGGAGGCCGCCGAGACCTACCCCGACGGCAAGGACGCCTATCTCGCGATGATGGGTGCGGCGCATCCCCTGACCCTCGGCGAGCCGGTCGACGTCGCCAATTGCGTGCTGTTTCTGGCCTCTGACGAGGCGCGTTTCGTGACCGGCGCGAGCCTCGTCTGCGACGGCGGATATACCGCGCAATAGGCCGGAGGGAAGATCGGAGGGCCCATGGCAGATCGCTTCACCGACATCGCGTCGACCTCGGCGCTCGGCGTTCCGGAGGCCGGCACCCTCTGCCTCTCCGCAAGCGCCGCCGACTGGATCGAGACCGGCGCGCCCGGTTTCGACGCCAAGCCGCTGCTCGTCACCCCGGACGGGCTGAAAATGTCGCTGATCCGCATGGCGCCGGGCGCAAGATCGCGGACCCACAGCCACGATGTCGTCGAGCAGATCTATGTCCTCGAAGGCGAATTCTCCGATGACGCGCGCAGCTACGCGGCCGGCGATTTCATCGTCCGGGCACCGGGCGCGCCGCACGCGACCTATTGCGAGAATGGCTCGGTCGCGCTCGTCACCTACCTGCCGCCGGCCCGCTGAGTGCAGCGCCCGAGCGCCTCGGAGCCGCCGCCTCGGCGGCAAACCGGCAGTTTGGGCGCTAACACCGAGTCTGATTGCGCTAACTTCCCAACGGGCTGTTTTCACTGGGGAAAGAGCCCTCTATTGGTCTAGGGGATGATTGCAGCCGGAGGATGCGCCGTGTCGGACGACAAGGGTCGGATGAACCCTGACTTCACGCTGAAACACCAGGGCATCGACGGCTACGCCACCGCCTTCTACAACCTCACCGAGCCGGACCTCGTGGCCCATGCGCTGGCCCGCAAGGAGGGCGAGCTTGGCATCGGCGGGACGCTTCTGGTGACCACCGGCAAGTTCACCGGACGCTCGCCGAAGGACAAGCATATCGTCGTCTCGCCGACGACCGAGGACAATGTCTGGTGGGAGCGCAACGCCCGGATGGAGCGCGGCGCCTTCGACCGGCTCCGCGCCGACATGATGGACTATGCGGCCGGCAAGGACCTCTACGTGCAGGACCTCTATGGCGGCGCCGACCCACGCTACCGGATCAATGTCCGCATCGTGTCGGAACTGACCTGGCACAACCTCTTCATCCGCCACCTGCTGATCCGGCCGGAGCGGGCGGAGCTCGACAGCTTCACCGCCGATTTCACCATCGTCAACCTGCCCGGCTTCTTCGCCGATCCGGAACGGCATGGCTGCCGGACCGAGACGGTGATCGCCATCGATTTCGACCGCAAGCTGGTGCTGGTCGCCGGCACCGAATATGCCGGCGAGAACAAGAAGGGCGTCTTCACGCTGCTGAACTATCTGCTGCCCGAGCGCGACGTGATGCCGATGCATTGCTCGGCCAATCACGCCAAGGGCAATCCCATCGACTCGGCGATCTTCTTCGGCCTGTCGGGCACCGGCAAGACCACGCTCTCCGCCGATCCCGACCGCACCCTGGTGGGCGATGACGAACACGGCTGGTCCGATACCGGCGTCTTCAATTTCGAGGGCGGCTGCTATGCCAAGACGATCAGCCTCTCGCCCAAGGCCGAGCCGGAGATCTACGCCGCGACCTTCAAGTTCTCCACCGTCATCGAGAACATGGTCTACGACGCCGAGACCAAGGAGCTCGATTTCGAGGATGACAGCCTGACCGCCAATATGCGCGCGGCCTATCCGATGCATTACATCTCGAACTCGTCGGATGACGGCGTGGCCGGGCATCCGAAGAACGTGGTGATGCTGACCTGCGATGCCTTCGGGGTGATGCCGCCCATCGCCCGGCTGACCCCGGCGCAGGCGATGTATCATTTCCTCTCCGGCTTCACCTCGAAAGCCGCCGGCACCGAGCGTGGCGTGACCGAGCCGGAGCCGACCTTCTCCACCTGTTTCGGCGCCCCGTTCCTGCCGCGCCGGCCGGAGATCTACGGCCAGATCCTGCGCGACAAGATCGCCCGCTACGGCTCCACCTGCTGGCTGGTCAATACCGGATGGACCGGCGGCGCCTACGGTACCGGAGAGCGGATGCCGATCCAGGCCACCCGCGCCCTGCTCACCGCCGCGCTCGACGGATCGCTGGAGAACCGGACCTTCCGCAAGGACACCCATTTCGGCTTCGAGGTGCCGGTGACGGTGCCCGGCGTCGATGGCAGCCTCCTGGACCCGCGCAGCACCTGGGCCGATCCGGAAGCCTATGACCGGGCGGCGGCGAAGCTCGTCGACATGTTCGCCGAGAATTTCGAGCAGTTCCTGCCTTATATCGACAACGACGTGCGCGCGGTGATGATCGGCTAGGCGCTGAGCGCCGCGATCACCGCGTCGCGGGTGATCGGCAGCCGGGTGACCCGGACACCGACCGCCTGCCGCACCGCATTGGCCAAGGCCGCCGCCGTCGGGCCTTGCGAAATCTCGCCGGCGCCGAGCGGCGCCTCTTCGGGGCGGTCGATAAGATCGACGCGCAGCCGCGGCACCTCGCTGAAGCGCAGGATCGGGTAGTCGAGCCAGGAGTTGTCGGCGACCGCCGCCCCGTCGAACTGCACCGCCTCCTTCAACGTCCAACTGATCGACTGCACGATGCCGCCCTCGATCTGGTTCCTGGCGCCGTCGGGGCTGACGACCTCGCCGATATCGGCGACGGCGACCGCATCGGTGACCCTGATCTGGTCGTCCAGTTCGACCCGCGCCAGAACCCCGCAATAGCCCGAACTCCCCTTGTAGCGGGCAAAGCCGAGGCCCCAGCCTGTCGCCTCCGGCATGTCTGCGGCACGCGCCGCGCGGGTCTCCTCCTCCAGCCGTTCGAGGACCGCCCGGGCGCGCGGGTCTTCGAGATGCCGCAGGCGGAACGCGAACGGGTCCTCGCCGATCCGCGCGGCAATCTCGTCGATGCAGGATTCGATGGCCAGCACATTGGTGAACGCCCCCAGCGAACGCAGCGAGGAGGTCCGATAAGGCAGATCGTAGACCAGGCGCTTGCGGACCCGCACATTGCCGACATCGTAGCCCGGCACCGCGTTGCGGTCGGCGCCGCCGCCGCGGGTCGCGGGGATGTCCTTCGACGGCGCTGGCGGCACCGGATCGGCCAGATAGGCAGCCGCGCGCAGATTGGGCGTGCCGCCGGCGCTCGGGCGATGGGCATGGGGCGGGGAATTGACCACGATATCCATGGCTTTGATCCGCCGTTCCGGCCCGAGCAGCGCCCGCACCCGCGTGACCATCGCCGGTCCCATCGGCGCGGCGCGGAACTCGTCAGCCCGCGACCAGACCACTTTCACGGGCCGGCCCGGCACCGCGCGCGCCATTAGCACGGCGTCGAAAGCGGCATCGTCGGCGCCGTTATGGCCGTAGCAGCCGGCGCCGGGGCGGTGGATCACGGTGATCTGGTCCTCCGGCTTGCGCAGCGCCATCGCGATGGCCTTGCGCAGCGGAAACACCCCCTGGGCTTGCGACCAGACCGTCACAGCGTCGCCCTCCCAGAGCGCCACGGCGGCGGCCGGGCCGATGGAGGCGTGGAAGAGATAGGGACGCGACACCTCGACCTCGTGCCAGTCGCCGTCATTACGGTTGAAACTGCCGGTCTCGAACACCGTCTCCGCCGGCGCCTCGGAGCGGGCGATGGCCCCCACCGGGTCGCCGACTTCTGCCGTGTCGCTGGCCCAGTCCCCTTGCGCCCGCGCCCACTCGCCGGCCCGCTGGGCGGCCAGCGGGCTGGTCGCGAGCACGCCGACAAAGGAGCCATCGCGGACGACCTCGACGACGCCGGAGCGCCGCGCGAGCGCGTCGAGATCGAGCGACATCAGCGCCGCGTCCATATGCGGCGGATGCACCGGCGCGCCGAACAGCATGCCCGGACGCTCCATGTCATGGACAAAGGGCGCCGCGGTGAGGCGCTCCTTCAGATCGATGCGCGGCAGGTCGCGCGCCCGGCGCTCCTCGGGTCGTCTGAGCCGGGCGTGATCGGCGATCTGCGCCGACAGATCGACCCGCCCCGCCAGCCCGGCGGCGGTGAGGCCGGTCGCGGCGCCATCCCGCAGAACCGCGCCCTCCACGATGTCCAGCTCGGCAAGCTCCGGGCGCGGCGAGAGCGCCTGGGCCGCCGCCCGCAGGATCAGGTGCCGCAGGGCCGAGGCCGCCCAGCGCAGCGCCTGCCCGCCCTGGCTCACCGACATCGAACCCACCGTATAGCCTTCGTTCGGGGTCCGGTCGGTGCGCGCGGGGACCAGCGCGATCGCCTCCGGTGCCACCCCAAGCTCGTCCGCCGCCATCTGGGCCAGCGCCGTCAGATTGCCCTGCCCCAGCTCGACCCGGCCGGTATAGAACGTGATCCCGGCATCCACCGCGACCCAATCGCCCAAGAGCGGCGCATCGTTCAGCGGCGCCGGCGGATTGCCCGGCATCACGTCGCCCCCGCCATCTCACGCGCCGCCTGCTCCACCGCGTCGAGGATGCGGTGATGGGCGCCGCAGCGGCAAAGATTGGCGTCGAGCGCCTCGGCGATCCGGCGCCGATCCGCGGCTGGTTCGGTCTCGAGCAGCGCCTTCGCCGCCATCAGAATCCCCGGCAGGCAATAGCCGCATTGCCCCGCCTGGCGGGCGAGAAAGGCATCGAGCAGCGGGTGCGGCGGGTCCGAGAGCAGCCCCTCGGCGGTCTCGATCCGGGCGCCCTCGAGTTCTCCGAGCGGCAGGTCGCAGGACAGCCCCGCCTCGCCGTCGACGACCACGGTACAGGCGCCGCAAGTGCCCTGGCCGCAGCCGAACCGGGTCGCCTTCAACCCCAGATCCTCGCGCAGCACGTCAAGCAGCGGCCGGTCCGGATCGCCGGCAATCCGGACCGGTCGGCCATTGACCGTCAACGCGACCCCCGGCTCCTCGGTTCGGGCCATGCGCTAGATCAGCATCCGCCTGGGATCGGCGAGCAGATCGGCGTAGCGGCGCAGGAACCGCGCCGCCTCGGCGCCGTTGATCACCCGGTGATCGTAGGTCAGATCGAGCGGCAGCATCAGCGCCGGCTCGAACGCCGCCCCGGTCCATTTCGGCCGGATCTCGGCCCGGGTGATCCCGAGGATCGCCAGTTCCGGCGGGTTGATGATCGGGGTGAACCCCTCGCCGCCGATCCCGCCGAGGGACGAGACGGTCATCGACGCGCCGCCCATCTCATCGGGGCGCAACTTGCGCGCCTTCGCCCGGGCCGCGAGATCGGCGATGTCCTCTGCGATCCGGGCAACGCCTTTGCGGTCGGCATCCCGGATCACCGGCACGACAAGGCCGTATTCGGTGTCCGCCGCCATGCCGATATGGACGTAGTCCTTCAGGATCAGCCGGTCGCCCTCGGCGCTGAGCGAGGCGTTGACCTTCGGAAACTCGCGCAAGACGCGGGCCAGCGCCTTGATGTGGAAGGCGAGCCCGGTGAGCTTCACGCCCCGGGCCTGCGAGTCCGCCTTCATCGATGCGCGGAACTCCTCCAGCGCGGTCACATCGGCGCTGTCGTGATGGGTCACCGCCGGGATCACGGACGCCGCCACACTCAGGTTGCGCGCGGCAAGGCGCGCGAACCGGCTCAACGGCTCTTCCCGCACCGGGCCCCATTCGGAATGATCGACCCGCCAGAGCGCGTTGTCCGCCGGTGCCGGCGGCGGCGCCCCTGCCCCGCCCCGGTCGAGGTCTTCGCGCGCGATGGTCTGGCGGCCGAGATCGCGGGCCAGCCTTTCGAGATCGATCCCGTTGCGCGCCGCCATGGCGCGGACCGAGGGGCTGGCGATCACATCGGACATGCCCCTCACCAGCTCGCGGAGATGTACTGCGTTTCCATGAATTCCAGCATACCCTCATGGCCGCCCTCGCGGCCAAGCCCGGATTGCTTGGTGCCGCCGAACGGCGCCGCGGGGTCGGAAACAAGACCCCGGTTCAGCCCCACCATGCCGAAGTCGAGCTTCTCGCAGACCTGCATGCCGCGCCGCATGTCCTCGGTGAAGACATAGGCGACGAGGCCGTACTCGGTGTCGTTGGCGCGGTCGATGACCTCGGCCTCGTCGCGGAAGGTCTGGATCGCAGCCACCGGGCCGAAGATCTCGTCGCGCACGCAATCGGCGCTGTCCGGCACCCCCGAAAGCACGGTCGGCGTGTAGAAGAAACCGGGCCGGTTCGGCGTCGACCCGCCGCATTCCAGTGTCGCGCCCTTCGCCACCGCGTCGGCGACGAACTCCGCCACCTTGTCGCGGGTCTCGGCATTGACCAGCGGCCCGACATCGACGCCCGGATCGGTGCCGTCGCCGACCGTGAGCGCCGCCATCCGCTCGGTCAGCCGCCGTGTAAAGCTGCGTGCCACGTCCTCATGCACATAAATCCGGTTCGCGGCGGTGCAGGCTTCGCCGAGATTACGCATCTTGGCCAGCATCGTGCCCTCGACCGCGGTCTCGATATCGGCATCCTCGAAGACGATGCAGGGCGCGTTGCCGCCCAGTTCCATCGCCGGTTTCAGCACCTGATCCGCCGCCGAATGCAGCAGGATCCGGCCCACCGCGGTCGATCCGGTGAACGAGATTACCCGGACCCGGGGATCGAGCAGCATGTGATCGACCATCGGCCCGGTCTTGCGCGACGGCAGCACGTTGACGAGCCCCTTCGGCACCCCCGCCTCTTCGAGAAGCGGCATCAGCGCGAGCATCGTGAGCGGGGTCTCCGAAGCCGGCTTGATCACCACGCCGCAGCCCGCCGCCAGCGCCGGGGCGATCTTTCGCGTGCCCATCGCCGCCGGGTAGTTCCACGGCGTCACCAGCACGGCGAGCCCGGCGGGCTTGTGCTGAACGATGATCCGCGCACCCGAGGCCGGGGCATGGGCGATGATACCGTCGGCGCGCACCGCCTCCTCGGCGAACCAGCGAAAGAACTCGGCGGCGTAGGTCGCCTCGCCCACCGCATCGGCCCGCGCCTTGCCGTTTTCCAGGGTGATCAGATGAGCGAATTCGTCGAGCCGCGCGGTCATCAACTCCCATGCCTTGCGCAGAACCTCGGAGCGGTCGCGCGGGGTCCGCGCCGCCCAGTCGGCCATCGCCGTGGCGGCGGCGTCGAGGGCGGCATCGGCATCCTCGATCTCGGCGGAGGCGACGGAGGCCAGCACCTCCTCGGTGGCCGGGTTCAGGATGTTGAACCGCTCCCCGGCGGCGCCCTCGCGCCATTCCCCGCCGATCCAGAGATTGGTCGGTGCCAGTTCAAAATTCGGTCGTGGCGAGTTCATCTGAGGCCCCCTAGAGCAAGTGCCGCAGCGGCTCCCGGAGCCGCCCGGCGAGTTCCGACAGAAGGTGAAGACAGTCCGGCGCCGTCATCGCGGGATCGGCGCATTCGAGCGTCAGGACGATGCGGCCGCCGCTGGTGCCGAGGCTGATCACCGGATGCGCCGCCGCGCCCAAGGCGACCTGGGCCAGACCCAGATCGCGGACATCGCGGAGGATGAGGTCCGGCACGGCCGCGTCGGTCCGGGTCACCTCGGACAGCGCGCGGCCCGTGACCGCGTAGCTCGCAATCGTCGGCCCGCGCTCGACGGCGACAATGGCCGTCTCCCGGCCGAGCGCAGCGGCGGCGAAGCCGGCAAGCAGGGCCGCCGGATCGGTCAGACCGGCCTCCGTCGCTGCCCAGGCCGCGAAGGCGTCGAATGTGTCGCTCGACACCTCCGCGGTCAGCACCCGTGTCGCGCCGCCGCTGCCACGGCGGGTCAGAAAGCCCTCGACATCGGCCGCGTGGATTGGCGGCCGGGTGCCGGATCGCGCGATGACCGCCAGATCGATGCCCGCCTCCAGGGCGAGCCGGCGCGCCTTGGGCGAGGCGAGGATGCGGCCATCGACGACAGGGGCCGCCCGCGGCCTGGGGAATTCAGCGTCAGCGGACTTGGCAATGGCGGCCGCGGGCTCCGGCGCCGGTTCGGGTGCCGCGGGGGCATCCGCGTGAACCGCCGGAACCGGCGCGGCTGCGGCGCCCCGGCGCATCGGTTCGGCCACCGGCGCCTCGGTCAGGATCGCGATGGTCTCGCCCGTCGGCACCTCATCGCCCGGCTCGGCCAGGAGCGCCGCGAGATAGCCGTCGGCCCCGGCAGGCACCTCCATCGTGCTCTTGTCGGTCTCCACCTCGAAGAGCGGATCGTCCGCCGCGACCTTCGCGCCCGGTTCCACGAGCCAGACGACCAGAAGCCCGCTATCCTGCGCCATGCCAAGCACCGGCATGATTACCCGATGCCCATCCGGCACTGCGCCCGGAGCGTCCGGTTCTTCGGGTGTTTCCTGAATCTGCGGTTCCTCGGGCGCGCCCGGAGGCGCCGGCTCGACATCCTCGACAGACGGCGCCGGTACCGCCCCGGCGACATCGGCGATCCGGGCGATCACCTCGCCCACCGGCACATCCTGGCCCTCCGCTGCCGTCACATCGGCGAGAAAGCCGGCGCCCGCCGCCTCGACCTCCATCGTCGCCTTGTCGGTCTCGACCTCGAAGAGCACATCGCCCTCGGCCACCTCATCCCCCGGCCTCTTGTGCCAGGCCACGATCACGCCGCTGTCCTGCGCCATGCCCAGCGCCGGCATGATGACGTCAAGCGGCATGTATCAGCTCGCCGGCACAGAGCAGCCGCGCCTTTTCCGCCACCAGATCCGGCGTCGGAACCGTCAGATCCTCAAGCGCCGGCGAGAACGGGACCGGCACATCCATCGCGCCGAGCCGCAGCACCGGGGCGTCGAGATGGTAGAACGCCTTTTCGTTGAGCCGGCTGGCGATCTCTGCGGTCACGCCGAAGCTCTGGTGCCCCTCATCGACGACGATGGCGCGCGAGGTCTTCCGGGCGGAGGCGAGCAGCGTCGCCTCATCGAGCGGCACGATGCTGCGCGGGTCGATCACCTCGGCCGAGATCCCCTCCGCCGCCAGCACCTCCGCCGCCTGCTGACAGACCTGGACCATCGAGGAGGTGCCGATCAGCGTGACGTCGGAGCCTTCGCGCAGGACCTGCGCCTCGCCGAGGGGGATCAGGTATTCCTCCTCCGGCACCGGCGCCTTGTCCTGATACATCAGCTTGTCCTCGAAGATCACCACCGGGTTGTCGTCGCGGATCGCCGATTTCATCAGCCCCTTGGCCTCATAGGCCGAGGACGGCATCGCCACTTTCAGCCCCGGGATATGAGCCACCAGGGCATGGAGCGACTGGCTGTGCTGGGCCGCCGAGCGCCGGGTGGCGCCGAGATTGGTGCGCACCACGAGCGGCACGTTGAGTTTGCCGCCGGACATGTAATGGGTCTTCGCCGCCTGATTGCAGAGCTGATCCATGATCAGAAACAGGAAGTCGCCGAACATCACATCGACCACCGGCCGCATGCCTGTCATCGCCGCGCCGACCGCGACCCCCATGAAACCGGGCTCGGCGATGGGCGTGTCGATCACCCGCGCGGTGCCGAACTCCTCCACGAGGCCCGAGAGCACCTTGAACGGGGTGCCGGCCTCGGCCACGTCCTCGCCAAGGATGAAGACCCGGTCGTCGCGGCGCATCTCCTCGGCGAGCGCTTCGTTGACGGCGGCGGAGAGGGTGATTTCACGCATCGCTCAGATCCTCGCCTCGGTGGCGTGGGGTATGTCGGTGAAGACATGCATGTCGACCTCCGCCACATCCGGATAGGGCGCGGCGAGCGCGTATTCGACCGCCGCCGCCGCCTCGGCCCGGATGTCCTTCTGCACCGCGTCAAGCTCGTCCTTGGAGGCGATCCCCTCGGCCACCAGCCAGTCCTGAAGGATGGTGATCGGGTCGCGCTCCGACTTCCAATGCGCCTCCTCGTCCTTCGGGCGGTAGTATTCGCGGTTGATGTCGCCGACATGGTGGCCGTGATAGCGGTAGGTCGTCAGTTCGAGGAAGAACGGCCCCTCGCCCTTGCGGCAGCGCTCCACCAAGTCGGTGGCAAGCTTGTTGACCGCGAGCACGTCCTGCCCGTCGACCCGATGCGCCTCGATCCCGAACGCCTGGGCCCGCGCCAGAATGTCCCCGGCGGCGATCTCGTCGGTCCGGGTGTATTCGGAATAGCCGTTGTTCTCGCAGGCATAGATCACCGGCAGCGTCCAGAGCGCGGCCATGTTCATGACCTCGTACATCAGGCCCTGCGCGGTGGCGCCATCGCCGAAGAAACAGACGGTCACATCGTCGGAGCCTTGCATCTTCGCGCGCAGGGCGGAGCCGGTGGCGATGCCCATTGAGCCGCCGACGATCGCATTGGCTCCGAGATTGCCGTTCGACTGGTCGGCGATATGCATCGAGCCGCCCTTGCCCCGGCAATAGCCCTCTTCCTTGCCGAGCAACTCGCAGAACATCTCTCTGAACGCGGCGCCCTTGGCCACGCAATGGCCATGCCCGCGATGGGTCGAGGTGATCTTGTCGGAGGGGGTCAGCGCCTCGCAGATCCCGACCGCGACCGCCTCCTGACCGGAGTACATATGGGTCAGCCCCGGCATCTTCGCCGAGAGGTAGAGCTGGTTGGCGTTTTCCTCGAAGGCGCGGATGCGCACCATCTGCCGGAACATGCGCAGGTAGTCTTCGGTGTTGGATGTCGTCTTTGCGGGGCTCATGGATACAGGGCTCTTGGATACGGGGCTCTTGCGAAAAGCGCCCGGACCCGAGGGCCCGGGCAGTCAGGGAGGTTAGTAGCGGTTCGCGATGGGCAAGTCCTCGGCCGGGAAGAGCGAGATCACCTCGACGCCGGTATCGGTGACGACGACCTCCTCCTCGATCCGGGCGGCGGAGAAGCCGTCTGTCGCCGGGCAATAGGTCTCCAGCGCGAAGACCATGCCGGTCTGGATCTCCATCGGGTGATCGAGGCTGACCGCCCGGCTGATGATCGGCCGTTCGTGCAGCGCCAGGCCGAGGCCATGGCCGAACTGGAGGCCGAACGCCGAATCCTCGTCGGGAAAGCCGAACTCCTCGGCCTTTGGCCAGACCTCGGCAACCTTGTCGGTGGTCACGCCCGGCTTGATCATCTCGATCGAGGCATCGATCCATTCCCGCGCCTTCACATAGGCGTCGCGCTGCGCCGGCGTCGCCCGGCCGATGTTGAACGTGCGGTAATAGCAGGTCCGATAGCCCTGATAGGACTGGAGAATGTCGAAGAACGCTTGGTCCCCGGGGCGGAAGTAGCGGTCGGTGAAGTTATGCGGATGCGGGTTGCAGCGCTCGCCCGAGATCGCGTTGATCGCCTCCACGTCGTCGGAGCCCATCTCGTAGAGCATCTTGTTTGAGAGCGCGACGATATCGTTCTCGCGCACCCCGGGTTTCAGCTCTTCGTAGATCATGTGATAGACGCCATCGACCATGCTGGCGGCCTGGGTCAGGAGCTGGATCTCGTCCCAGTTCTTGATCTCCCGGGCGGCGAGCATGATCTGCTGGCCATCGACGATGTTGAGCCCCTCTGCCTTCAGCGCGTGGAACATCGCGGTCTCGGCATAATCGACGCCCACCGGCATATCGGCCATGCCCGCATCGCGGATCAGCCCGGCGATTTCCTTGGCGTATTTCTGCATCAGCCCGAATTCCGGCGGGATCGTGCCGCGCATCCCGACCACGCCGGCGCGGCAATGGTCGGGCTCCAGCCAGTCGGCGAATTTTTTGTGGTGTATCGCGGCCGAGCCGAAATCCCACACATAGGGCGAATCGTCTCCCGTGAGCAGGCAGAAGCGGCACATCTTGTCGCGCTCCCACTCGCCGATCTTGGTCGCCGAGACGTAGCGGATGTTGTTGACGTCGAAGAGCAAAAGCGTACCGGCCTGGCTCGCCTTCAGCGCCTCGCGGGTCCGGCTCAGGCGGTAGCGGCGGAGCCGGTCGTGGTCGATCCGGCGCTCGAAATCGACGGAGGTATGGCCCCAGGCCGGCAGCCGCCCCTCCCAGCGCCATTGCGGGTCGAGATCGGCGGGCTGAAGCACATTCGGTCTAAGCGCTCGGTTCATGATTTCCTCCGGTGAAGGGGTGCCGGCCGGGCCGGACTGTGTGTCGGTAGGGTGGCGATATGGGCGCGGGCCGGCATCTAGACGGCCTCCGCCCGCTGCCGCGCGGTCTCGGCGAGATGCGGATACTTCTCGGTCAGGAGCGCGCCGTGGTAGTAGGTCGGCCGGAACGCCGGGGTCCGGCGGATGCGATCCAGCCAGGGCTGGATATGCGGCAGGTCCTCCCAAAGGCGACCGAGGCCGATATCGTCCATCCGCACCAGGATCGGCATCGCCGCGATATCGGCGAGCGTCAGAGCGGCGCCCATCAGACAGGGGCCGCCGCTCTCACCGATCCAGCGCTCCATCCGCTCGGCGCCGCGGCGCAGCCGGGCCAGCGCCTCATCCATTTCCGCCTGTGGGAATCCGGTCCGCCCCATGCGCAGCAGAAACTCGCGCCGCAGCGGCTTCGCGTCGCAGAGCGCCAGGAACTCCGCCTCCGGCATCGACCGGAAATGCGGCACGAAGGCGAGGTTGTAGGACGGGATGCGGATCGCCGCGCCGGGCACCTCGTCGATGAAACGCAGCATGGCGCGCATATGGGCGACCTCGGCCGGCGCTTCGGGGCGCATCGGCGCGCGGTCCGGAAAGACGTCTTCGAGGTATTCCAGGATCACCGCGCTGTCGATCACCGGGGTGCCGTCATGGACCAGGGCCGGCACGACGCCATTGGGATTGATCGCGAGGTAGTCGGGCTTGAGCTGGTCGCCGGAAAACAGGTCGAGCTTGCGCTCCTCGAAGGGCAGCGCCTTGGCATGGAGCGCATAGCGCACCCGCTGCGAACAGGTGGATTGCGGCGCGTTATAGAGCGTCAGGTCGTCCATCTCGATCCCGGTTCCGGGCCCCTCCCCCATGCAGGGCTCCCCGCCCCGCGGCGCCGGGGACGCGGACGCCCCCGGCCGGCTACCGACCGCTACTCGGCGGCCTGCGGCAATTCGAGCCCCGTCGGATAGGGGCTTTCTTCGCTGACCAGTTCGATCCCCGCGGCCAGCGCCACGGTCTCGATCAGGGCGGCGAAATCCTCTTGCAGATAGGCGTCCGGATCGGCCTTCAGCGTCGCCGCCCCGAAATGCGATTGCAGCGCCTCGCGGGTCGCCGCGGTCACCGGCATCGGCACGTCGAGATCGCGCGCCGAGGCCAGGCCGAGGTCGAGATCCTTGCGCAGGAGCGCCGGCGTGAAGGTGGTGGTCCAGTCGAGATTGACGAGCGCGTTGGTCTTGTAGCGGGTGAAGACCGAGCCCATTACCGAATTGTTGATGAAATCGAGGAAGGCATGGCGCGACACGCCGGCCTTTTGCGCCAGCACGGTGATCTCGGCGAGGTTCTGGGTGACGACGCCGAGGAAGACGTTGTGCGCGATCTTGCAGAACCGCGCCAATTCGCCCTCGCCGACATAGCTCACCCCATTGCCGGCGACCGTCGCGACGATATCGACCACCTGGTCATAGGCCGCGCGGGGCCCCGAGCAGACCGAAGAGAGCTTGCCGGCCTTGACGCATTTGCCGTTGCCGGAGACCGGGGCGCAGACGAACTCGGCGCCCCTCTCCTGCAACCGCGTACGCAGATCGGCGGAATGATCGACACCGATCGACGAGAAGTCGAGGAAGATGCCCGGGACACCGCCGCCGGAGAGCACGCCGCCGGCGCCGAAATAGAGCTGTTCGACATCCTTGCCGGTCGACACCATGGTGGCGAGCACATCGACCCCGGCGAGATCGGCCGGGCTGTCGACCAGGGTCGCGCCGGCCTCGGCGAGAGGCTCCGCCTTGGCCCGGGTCCGGTTCCAAACCTTGACGTCGTAGCCCGCATTCACCAGCCGCTCCGCCATGGGATAGCCCATCCGGCCCATCCCGATCCATCCGATCGTCGATTTCGACATGTCTTCTCCCCGCCAATCTCTGGTTTCGTGATCCGGCGCCGCACTCAACTTTTCCGCGACGCGTCCGGAGCGCCCCTCCCGGCGCCGGTTCCAGCTTACGCAATCGATTGCACACACCTAGACCTGCACCCGACCGATGTCAACAATTACTCCGCAACCGATTGCGCAAAACACGGTAAGCGCTATAGTGAAGCCCGAGTTACAACGGGCAGTTCATGGCAAAGAAGAACGTTACCCTTAAGGACATCTCGCGGGCGACGGGCGTGCATGTCTCCACGGTGTCCCGCGCGCTGACCCCGAACGAGCGCTCCTCGCTGTCCGACGAAGTCGTCAAACGGATTCGCGAAACCGCCAAGGAGATGGGCTACCGGCCGAACCGGCTCGCCTCGAGCCTGCGCACCCGCAAGACGATGACCGTGGGCGTGATGATCCCCGACATCACCAATAGCGTCTTCCCGCCGATCGTGCGCGGCATGGAAAGCGCGCTGGAACCGGCCGGCTATGCCTCGATCCAGGTCAATACCGACAGCGACGCCGACCGCGAGGCGCGGCTCTACGACGTCCTCCGCGAACGTGGCGTCGACGGCATCATCAACGCCGCGGTGCATCGCACCGACCCGGCGGTGGAGCGGATCGCCGAGGACATCCCCGTCGTCACCGTCAACCGGAAGGTGGAGGGGTCGACGATCCCCGCCGTGATCAGCGACGATGCCGGCGGCGTCACCTCCCTCGTCGACTACCTGTCCGAACGCGGCCACAAACATATCGGCCATATCGCCGGCCCCGACACGATCTCCACCGGCGTCGTGCGCCGCACCGCCTTCGAGGAGGCGATGCGCCGGCGCGGCATCTCCAATCCGGCCGAGCTGATCTCCACCGCCACCTATTTCGTCGAGGAGGAGGGCGCGCGCTGCGCCGACGACCTGCTCGACCGGAACGGCGGCATCACCGCCCTGCTCTGCGCCAATGACCGGCTCGCCATCGGCGCGCTCGGCGCGCTCTCGCGGCGCGGCCTCGCCTGCCCCGAGGACATTTCGATCACCGGGTTCAACAACGTCCCGTTCCTCGACCTGATCCCGCCGGGGCTGACCACCGTGCAGATCCTTCAATTCGATGTCGGCCGGACCGCCGCCGAGATCCTGCTGAAGATGATGGGCGCGCCGGACACCGGGGTGCCGGCGACGACGATCCTGCCGGTCAGCATCGACGAACGCGGCAGCGTCGCGCCGCGCCACGCCCAGGACCGCCGGCGCAAGCGGCCGCTCCGGGTCGCGCGACGTGCCGGCTGACCCGGACAGCCCGGCCGTCATCGCGGTCGAGGAGCACTTCATGCATCCCGCCCTGGTGGATCATTTCGGCGCGGCGGCGGAGGGCCCGGCCCGGATCACCGACCGGCTCTTCGACTATACCGGGCTGCGGCTTCAGGACATGGATGCCGCCGGGATCGACATCGCGGTCCTGTCGCACCAGTCCCCCGGGAGCCAGCGCCTCGCCCCGGACATCGCCAGTGCCGCCTGCCGCGCCGTCAACGACGCGCTCGCCGCGATCGTCGCCGAGGCGCCGGACCGGTTCGCGGGCTTCGCGATGATCCCGACCGAGGCGCCCGGGGCGGCGGCGGATGAACTGACCCGCGCGGTCGAGGAACTGGGCCTCAAGGGCGCGATGATCCACGGGCTGAGCCGCGGCAACTTCGTCGATCTTGCCGCCTACCGGCCGATCTTCGCCCGCGCCGAAGCACTGGGCGTGCCGATCTACCTGCACCCCGCCCTGCCCGACCGGACGGTGACGGACCGCTATTACGCCCCCTATACCGACACCCATCCGATGCTGGCCCGCGCCGCCTGGGGCTTCGGCGTCGAGGCCGGCACCCAGGCGGTGCGCCTGATCCTCTCCGGTGTCTTCAAGGAGCATCCGGAGCTGAAGATCCTGCTCGGCCATATGGGCGAGGCGATCCCGTTCTGGCTCGACCGGATCGACGCCTCCCTCGCCCGGCCCGGCAATGCGCCGACCGATTTCGCCGCCACGTTCCGGCGGAATTTCTGGCTGACCACCAGCGGGTTCTTCTCCGACCGGGCGCTCGCCTGCACGATCGACGCCGTGGGGGTCGAGCGGGTCCTCTTCGCCGTCGACTGGCCCTATGCCGACAACCGGGAGGCGGTGGAATGGCTGCGCGCCGCGCCGGTCAGCGAGACCGAGAGGCGCGCGATCTTCGCCGGGAACGCGCGGAGCCTGCTGGGGCTCTGAGCGGCCCTATCCCATCCGCCGGGCCAGCCAGCCGACCACATGGTCGATGGCCTCGACCTGCACCGGGTTCAGCTCATAGGCCCCATCCGCCCCGCGCACCGGGAAGACATAGCCGTGAAAATCGTGGTCGTAGCTGACCCAGTCGACATCCTTGCCGGCCTCGGCGAGCAACTCGTAGGTGGTGCGGAAGATCCCCTGGAGGTGATCCTCGTCGCGCCCCATCACCAGGATCGGCGTCTCGATCCCGGCGATCCGCGCATCGGCGACGGCGCGGTCGATCCGCCGGCGTACCTTGTCGGTCTCGGCCATCTGCATCTCTTCGATATTGAGCATCCCGCTTTCGGCGACGAAGGCGGTGTCGTCCGGCGTGAGCGCCAGGAATTCATGGGCCGCCGGCTCGCTCGCCACGGCGGCGGCGAAGCCGTGCCATTCGGCGGCGATCTTCAGCGCCATCTCGCCGCCATGGCTCATGCCGATCATCGCGATGCGGTCGCCATCGACCCAATCCAGGGTCTTGAGATGCTCGGCGATGGCGATCTCGTCCTCGTATTCGAGGAGCCCGCGATTGAACATCTCGCGGCCCTGGCGGATGTCGCGAATGAGCGCGCCGCCCTCATTGTAGCCCAGTTCGATCTCGGTCCGGTAGCGCAGCCAGGCGGAGGCCATCCCGGCCTCGGCGAGGCGGTCCATGATATAGGCCCGGTCGCGCATCGCCGCGCGCACCCAGCCCATCGCCTCGCCGCCATTGCCCGCGGCCAGAAGAACCATCGGATGCGGCCCGGGTCCCTCCGGTCTGCGCACGCCGACCGGGGCATAGAGCCCGTCCCAGGTTTCGACATAGATCAGGCGAACCTCTGTCCCGTTCACCTCTTCGATCAACTCGACCTGTTCCGGATCGATGCTCATATGGACGTCCTCCCTGACATCCCGCCCAAGGGCGGCGCTTCCAGACCCGACCGACCCGTCGACCCTGGCACGATTTGTGCAATCGTTTGCCTAACTCCTAAACTGACGCTATCGTCTCGTCCATAGGCGCGTTGACGCGGCGGCGGGGGAGACCGGAGTGACCAGCATCGACAAGGACCTCAGACAGCTCCCCGGCGAAGACCCGTTCGTGGTGGCGAAGGGCGGGTTCTACCGCCGCTGGCTCTCGATGATCGCGGATCTCGACGAGCTGACTTCCATCGTCGCCTCTCTGGAGGCCACGACAGAGGACAAATGGGTCCCGGTCTGGCGCGCCGCCGGGCGCCGGCATGAGGAGGCGGGCGACGCCCTGACGGCCGCCGGAGACCACCAAGCGGCACGCAGCGCCTATCTCCAGGCCAAGACCTACTATGCCATCGGCCGATTTCCGGGCGAGATCACGGCGGTCAAGGCCGCAATCAGTGCCGATTGCGCCCGCGCCTACCGCAAAGCTTGCGCCCATCTCGACCCGCCGATGGAGGTCATTGACATCACCTGCGAGGGCAAGAGCTTCCGCGCCCATTTCCGTGCGCCGAGGACGGACACCCCGGTCCCGGCAGTGCTCGTCATGTGCGGCTCCGACGTCTTCAAGGAGGACCGGGGCTGGGCCGCTGACCGCGCCCTTGAGGCCGGGCTCGCCTCGCTGGTCATGGACGCCCCCGGCACCGGCGAGAACCCGTTCCCCTGGGAACCGGAAAGCGTCAAGGCCTGGATCGCCGCCATCGACGCGCTGGCGGCGCGGCGCGAGGTCGATGCCGCCCGGATCGGCGCCTACGGGATCAGCCGCGGCGGCTATTCCGTGATGCAGCTCGCCGGTACCGTGCCGGAGCGGCTGAAGGCGGTGGTCGCCATCGCCGGGCACCCGTTCGGCTACCGGATGAGCGACGCCGAGCTGGACGAGTTCATCGCCGCCCGCAACCGCCGCGCCGCATTCCGCTTCGGCGCTCCGGACGGCCCGCCCTCGTTCCCGGACTGGTCCGCCGAGAAAGAACAGGAGATTTTCGACGGCTGGTCGCTCACCGCCCTCGGCCTCGAAGAGCGCATCGACATGCCGGTCCTGATGATCAACGGCTCCCGCGACCACCTCGCCCCGATCGGCAACATCTACCGGATGCTCGAAAGCGGGCCGGTGGGCACCCGCTGCGCCAAAGTCTACCAGGGCTCCGGCCATTGCGCCTTCGACCATCACGACGAATGGGCGCCCGCCTCCTTCGCCTGGCTCGCCGACAGACTGGCATGAGGGCGCGGCGCGATGATCGGCGATATTCCGGCTCAAACCGCCCCGCGGGGGACCGATGATCGGTCTCGACGGGCTGATCGCGGAATTCGGCACCGCCACGCTCCTGACCATGGCCGCCGCCGCGCTCGTCACCTCGTCGATCCAGGGTGCCACGGGCTTTGCCGGCGGGCTTCTGATGACCGCCATCGTGGCGCTGCTGATCGGCGTGAAGGCGTCGGTCCCGGTGATGAGCGTGGCCCTGGTGCTGAGCCACGGCACCCGCGCCCTGATGCTGATCGGGTCCTTCGACTTTCGCGCCTATGCCGCGGTGATGCTGGCCGCGACGCCGTTCATCGTGCTGACCGGCTTCATCTATGCCGCGCTGCCGGTGAACGTCCTGGCCGCGGCGCTGGCGCTGATCATCTTCACCGCGATCCCGCTGCGGCACTGGGCGCAATCGCGCCAGATCAAGGCCGGTCCGCTCGCGCTGGCGGGGGCCGGCGCGACTTACGGCTTCTTCGCCGGTGCCTCGATCGGGGCGGCGGCGATCCTGAGCCCGTTCCTGCTCGGCTACGGCCTGGTGAAGGAGGCGTTCGTCGCCACCATCGCCGGCATCGCGCTCTCGACCAATCTGGTGCGCATCGCGGCCTTCAGCGGCGCCGACCTGATGACCTCGGACTACCTCTTTCTCGGACTCCTCGTCGGCATCGTCATGATCCCGGGCAACTATATCGGCCGCACCATCCTGCGCCGCCTGACCACGGCACGGCACAGCCAGCTCGTCGACGCCATGGCGATCATCGGCGCGCTCAACTTCGTCTATCTCGCCTTCACAAGCTGACGGCCCATCCCAGGAGCACATCATGACCGACGTAACCCTCGACGATCTCGGGCGCCCGCTGATCCACGCCGTGGACGGGCTGGAAACGGTCGGGCTGACACCGCCGCCGGACCGGCACGGACAGTCGATCCGGGCGTGGATCCGCTCGCTGGGTGGCATCCAGAAGGAGGGCGTGACGCTTTCCGGCCTCACCGGCCGCGCCTGGCGCTTCGCCTCCGACGAGGGCGCGCATCTGGGCGGCCAGGATCAGGCGCCGAACCCGCTCAGCTATGTCAGTGTCGGGATGGCCGGCGCCTTCATGACCGAGCTTCTGGCCCTGGCCCGGGCGCGGGGCATCGCGCTCAAGGACCCGGTGCTGGTGCTGGAAAACTTCTACTACCGCGACGGGTCGTTTCCGAAGGGCACGATGATCTCGGGCGCGCTGCCGCCGGAGGTTTCGCTCGACGTCTCCAGCACCAGTGCCGCACACGACGAGATGCAGCAGCTCCTGATGGACGCGGTGGCGGCGGCGCCGGTCAACGGTCTGGTGCGCGACCCGAAGGACAGCCTCTTCACCCTGACCCACAACACCACCCGGATCGCCCCGGCCCATGTCGCCGCACTCGACGGTGCCGCCCTGCCCGACCCCGGCGACCCGATTGCCGCGCTCAGGCCCACGGCCGATGCCGACACCCATCAGCCGCTCGCCGAGAAGGTGATGTCGGAGGACGACATGGCGGCGCGGATCAAGGCCGACCCGCCGCCGGCGCCGACCCTCGACGGCAGCAAGAAGCTCCTGCACCTGCGGACCTATTGCCGCCTGAACGCCGATGGCACCTATCACTGCCTGCGCGAGCAATATGCCCAGAGCTCCTCGTCCTGGACCTTCACCGTGGACGACCGCGCCGACAGCCGCGACGCGATCGCGCCCGATTCCGGCAGCTACTTCGCCATCGGCCTCGCCTTCTGCTTCATGACCCAGATCGGCCGTTTCGCCCATATGGCCAAGCATCCGCTCCACGCCTACCGCGTCGTGCAGGACCTGCACTTCACCCTCGGCGGCGCGTCCTCGGGCACCGGCAAGGGCGGCACTGCCGATCCGGTGGAGACCCATGTCTTCATGGATTCGGAGACCGACGACGCCACCGTGCAGGACATCGTGCGGGTCGCGGAGCGCACCTGCTTTCTGCACGCGCTCTGCCGCGACCGGGCCAAGGTCAAGCTGCGCCGCGAACCGATCGGAGCCTGACGGGGATCACCCGGTCAGGCCGACCCGGATCAGGTTCACCGAGATCACGAAGAGCGCGATCTCTACGATGACGAAGAAGATGCGCTCCGGGATGATCCGGGTGATCCGGTAGCCGAGCCAGGCCCCGAAGATCGCCATCGGCGCCAGGGTGAGAACGGTCCGCATGTCGCCCCATTCGATCAGGCCCAGGGCCAGGTAGGGCGGGACCTTCATGACGTTGATCGTGGCGAAGAGGATCGTCGAGGTTCCGGCAAAGGCCATCTTCGGCAGTTGCTGGGGCAGGACATACATCTGATAGGCCGGTCCCCCGGCGTGAGAGACGAAGCTGGTGAAGCCCGACACCGACCCCCAGACGAGCCCGCGGGGCACATCGGCCGGACGCGGCGTCGATTTGCCCATGAACCGGATGCGCAGCCGGATGGTGAGGAAGGCCAGCCCGATACAGCCGATCACCACCCGGACCATGTCGTCATCGGTCAGATCGAACAGCATGTAGCCGGCGAAGATGCCGATAGCCGAGGCCGGGATCAGGATGGCGAGGTTCCGGGCCGAATAGGAATGGCGGTAGATCCAGACGCCGTAGATGTCCGAGATCAGGTAGACGGGCAAGAGCAGCCCCGCTGCCTGCAACGGCGACATGACAAGCGACATGGTCGGCACGCTCAGAAGGGCGATCATCGGCAGGCCGCCCTTGGAGCCGCCGACGAAGAGCGCCGCCGCGAAGGCCGCGACCCAGAACAGAACCGGGTCCACCGTCACCGCCCGGCCCAGCGATCCGTTGTCATGTCATGCGCCTCACGCCGCCCAGAGCCTGGCGATGGTGTCGAAGGCGCCGGTGCCGTGCTCGGTCCGCTTGGCCTCGGTGATGTCGCCCCAGTCCACGACCGCCTTCCGATAGGCCGGGCGGGCCGCGATCCGGGCGTACCAGTCGTTCAGCGGTGCCATTTCGGCCCAGAGCGGGGCCATCATGAAAGATTCCATGCGGCGCAGATAGACGACCAGCGCGATATCGGCCAGCGAATAGCTGTCGCCGGCGAGCCAGTCGTGATCTGTCAACCGGGCGTTCATATCCTCGAAGAGCCCCCGGAAGGTCTTCAGCGCCCCGGGCAGGAGGGGGGAGTCCAGCCCCATCGAGATATTGACCTGATCGTTGTCCCGGCGGACCAGATCGCGCATATGGGCGTGGTACTTCTCGATCTTCTCCTGGCCCTGCTCCAGATAGATGAAGCGGTTCACGATGCAGACGCCGATGGTGCGGCTGGCGACATGAACGCCATCTCCGATCCGGTGCATCCAGAGCCGCATGCTCGCGCGGTCCTCGGGCGAGGTGGGCCGGAACGACGTCTCCGGAAAGGCGTCGTCGAGATATTCCAGGATGATGTTCGATTCCGCGATCCCGACACCGTTGTTTTCGACCACCGGGATCAGGCCCTTGGGGTTCATCTCGTGGTAATTGTCGGGCAGCTGATCGATATCGCCGCGGGCGGTGTCGACGATGACGCTGGTCCATTCCAGACCCTTCTCTTCGATCAGGAGCCGCACCCGCTGCGCGGCGGTGGAACGGTCGTAATGGTAGAGGGTCAGCACGCCTTGGCCTCCTGCAATGCGATCGGCCCCCATTCGGGTCCGTCGAGATCGATGGCGGCGCCGGCCGGGATGATCCCGTAAGGATTGATGCGGCGATGGGCCAGGTAGTAGTGGTCGACGATATGGTCCATGTGGACGGTCTCCCGCACCCCCGGCAGGTTCAGGATGTCCCGGGTGTGGCGCCGCAGGTTCGGGTAATCGGTGAGCGGCCGGATATTGCACTTGAAGTGGAAGTAGTAGACCGGCTCGAACCGGATCATCGTGGTGAAGAGCCGCCAGTCGGATTCGAGCGGTCGGTCGCCATGCAGGAAACGCCTGTCGGCGAGCCGCTGATCGAGCCGACCGAACATGTCGAACATCGCCGCGACGCCCTTTTCATAGGCCCCCTGCGACTGCGCGAAGCCGGTCCGATAGACCCCGTTATTGATCGTCCGGTAGACCGCGGCATTGATCTCGTCGATCTCCGCTTCGAGGCCCTCGGGCAGGAAATCGGTCCATGTCTTTGCCAGCCCGCGAAACGCCTCGCCGCCAAGCATGCGGATCACCTCGGCGGATTCGTTATTGACGATGCTGCCGGTCTCGCGGTCCCAGAGAACCGGCACCGTGACCTTGCCGGAATAGGTCGGGTCGGCCTTCGTGTAGACCTGATGCATGTAGCGGGCGTCCCCGATCATGTCGGGGGTCGCGCCGGGATAGTCGGCGAACTCCCAGCCGTTCTCCAGATTGACCGGATGGACGACGGAGATGTCGATGGCGTCGTCGAGACCGAGGACGCTGCGGTAGATCAGCGCGCGATGCGCCCAGGGGCAGGCATAGGAGACATAGAGGTGGTAGCGCCCGGCCTCGGCCTTGAACCCGCCGGTTCCGGTCGGGCCCGGCGCGCCCTGCGCCGTCACCCAGTTCCGAAAGGCCGAGGCGTTGCGGACGAACTGGCCGTCTTTCTTCACTTCCCGCGTGTTGGTGTCGTGCCAGACACCGTCGACCAGTTGCCCCATTCGGCTTCCCTCTTGCGTCTCTCTTACGAACGGGGCCCCGCCACCAAAGGCGGCGAGGCCCGATCTGCGATCCCTGCGGCGGCCCCATCCCGCCGCCGGCCCTGTCGGTCAGAGCGACGGCGGGCTTTGCTCGAGCCCGAGCGCCTCCTGCGCCGCCCACAGATAGGACAGGTCGAAATACTGGCGCCAGTCGATCCCCTCAGGCAGTTGCTGGGTCTCGACCAGGGTGGCGACGAAATCGTCCATGTCTTCGGCCGCGTCCCAGCCGCCGTCATGGCTGAGCTGCGCCAGTTCCACGTCATAAAGCGCGCGGAATGAATCCGGGATCTCGTAGCCGAGGTCGAGCATAAGCTGATAAGCCTGCTCCTTGTTGTCGGGCTGGATCAGCCATTGACGCGCCCTGAGATCGGCGACGAGCCACGCCTGGGCGGTGTCGGCATTCTCCTCCAGCCAATCGCCCATCACCGCGAAGGCTTCCTGCGGCGCGCTGACCAGTTCCTCGAAGAGAAACTTGCCGCCGGCCTCTTCCAACGGCGCACGGTGCCGCGGGAACAGGCTTGCGGCATCGATGGAGCCGTTGATCACCGCGCCGAGGCGCGAATCCGAGCCGCCGGAGGACGGCACGAAGGACACGTCGTTGTCGGGGTCGAGGCCCATCTTCATCAGGATCTGACGCTGGATATAGGTGTTGCGCCCCGCGAGGTTGCCGCCGGTCACGGTCCGTCCGCGCAGATCGTCGGGGGTCTCGATCCCCTCGCCCACCCCCATGATCCACCATTCGGCATCGCGGTGCAGCGAGATCATGGTGATCGGCAGGCCGCTGGAATTGCCGGCGGCGAGGAATTCGCTGGTATCGCCATGGGCGATATCGAGGCTGCCGCCGACCAGACCGGCGATGTACTCATCGGACAGGATGATCTCGAACTCCTCGATCCCGCCATTCTCATAGAAACCCAGGGTCTGGGCGATCCGGAACGCCCATTGATTGGCGTAGTTCGGGTTGAAATCGCCCATCTTGATCGCGTTGAGATTGGCGATCACATTGTCGGCGCTCGGCGTCTGCGCGCCCGCCCGGCCGGGCAGCGTGCCCGCGGCGATCATCGTGCCCAGCACACCGGCGCCGCCCTGGAACAGCACGTCCCTGCGATTAAGCCGGATCGGCCCGGTCTTGGTGATCTTCTTCATCTTGTCTCCTCCCTAGATGCCTTGTGGTCTTCCACGGTGGTCTTCCGCGTCCGGTGGGTCCCGGACCTACATGATCACCTGCTGCCGCCAGGGCGCGATGTAAGCCTCGATCATCCGCGTGATCTTGATGAACGACAGCGAGATGATGACGAGCAGCAGCAGCACCGCGTACATCAGTTCCGAATTGAAGGTGTCGGCGGAGCGCACGATCAGGAAGCCGAGCCCGTTCGAGCCGCCGAAAATCTCCGCGATGATCACGCCGACCATGCCGCGGCCGATGCCCTGCTGCACACCGGCCACGATGAAGGGCAGCGTGTAGGGCAACACCACGTTGGAATAGATCTGCCGCTTGTTGGCGCCGAACACCTTGGCCGCGGCGATCAGCGACTTCTCGGTGGTCTTCACCCCCGCCCAGGCATTGATCATGATCGGGAACATCGCCGCGAGGGTCACGATGGTGACCTGCATCTCGACGGTAAAGCCCATGAACAGGATGAAGAGCGGCACCAGCGCGATCCGCGGCAGCGAGGCCAGGCCCCAGACGTAAGGCGACAGAATCCGCTCGATATAGCGGTTGCCGCCCATCAGCAGCCCGCCCGGAATGCCGATCAGGCAGGCCAGGAAGACGCCGATGGTCAGGGTCCGGAGCGTGTAGAGCAGATGGTCGATGATCTGTCCCGAGATGATCGCATCGGGCGGCGCGCGGCTGGTCAGCCCCTCGAAGAGCGTCTGGAACATGCCCGAGGCGGTCGGGAAGAAGACCGGGTTGACCGCCCCTGACCGGGCGAAGATCTCCCAGATGATGAAGAAGATCGTGAGGTTCAGGACGGTGACCGCCCAGGTCCCGTACTGATCCCAGATCGTCCCCAGGGATATCTTGACGTCCTTGATCCGGTCGGCGTCGGAGAATTCGCCCGCGTGGCTCGGCCCGTGATGCTCTGAATCCGACATTAGTCCTCCCCATGGGCGCCGGAACGCGCCTCGTCCTTGACCAGATCCCAGATGCGCTCGCGCAGTTCCGAGTATTCCGGCAGCGATTTCACGTCGCCGCTGAAGCGCGGCCGCGGCAGGTTCACATCCAGCACTTCCTTGATGCGGCCGGGCCGGCGCGAGATCACCGCGATGCGGTCGCCCAGAATGATCGCCTCGTCGATCGAGTGGGTGATGAAGACCACCGTCTGCCCGGTCTTGGAGACGAACTGCTCCAGCTCGCTCTGCATCGCCTCGCGGGTCATCGCATCGATGGCGGCGAACGGCTCGTCGGCGAGCAGGATCTTGGGCTCGGTGGCCAGCGCCCGGGCGATGCCGACCCGCTGGCGCATGCCGCCGGAGAGCTCGTAGGGGTAGGATTTCTCGAAACCCTTGAGGTCGACCAGTTCCAGATAGCGGTCGATCCGCTCGTCGATCTCCTTGTTCGAGAGGCCCAGATCCTGAAACTCGAAGGGCATCCGGATGTTCGATTCCACCGTCCGCCAGGGCATCAGGGCATAATCCTGGAAAACCATTGCACGATCCGGACCGGGCCCCTTCACCGGCTTGCCGTCCACCTCCATCGAGCCCTCCCAGGGCAGCACGATGCCGGAGATCGCGTTGATGAAGGTCGACTTGCCGCAACCGGAGGGACCCAGAAGGCAAACGAACTCGCCTTTGTTGATCGTAATCGTGATATCCCGCAGGGCCGTGAGCAGCTTGCGCTCGCGATGCAGCTTGTAGCCAACGGTGAGATTCTTGGCGACGATGACGGGCTCGCGGGGGCGCGCCTCCGGATTCGACCGGATCGGCGTTGCCGGTGTTGCAGCCACGTTCATATGCGCCTCCTCCCCGAAGCTGATCGCAGATCACAGACGGAATATGCAATCGTTTGCGTAAAGATCACCCGTTCTGTTGCTTTGTCAAGCCTCCAAACTGAATTGGGCGCCCGTTTGCGCCCTCTAACGGGCCGATGAACCGGACGATCCGGTGCTCAGAGCGCCACCCGGTGATGCGGCGGCGCGTCGTCGAGCAGCACCCGGGCGACGTTCCGCCAGGCTTCCGAGAACAGGGTCTGCGAAGCCTGCACGCTCACCCCCGCGATATGCGGCGTCAGGATCAGCCGCGCCGCCGCCGCGCCGCCAAGGGTCAGCAGCGGATTGTCTTTTTCCGGCGGCTCGGTGGAGAACACATCGACCGCCGCGCCGGCGATCGCGCCGGCCTCGAGGGCCCGGGCCAGCGCCGCCTCGTCGACGATCCCGCCGCGCGCGGCGTTGATCAGGACCGCCTCGGGCCTCATCCGGCCGATCAACGCGGCGTCGACCAGACCCCGGGTGCCGTCGCTGAGCGGCAGATGCAGCGTGACGACATCGCAGGTGGCGAAGAGCGCGTCGAGAGTCACCGGTTGCGCCTCCGGCAGTTCGGGCCGCGCCGGATCGAAATAGGCGATCCCGGCCCCGAACGCCCGGCACCGATCCGCCACCGCCTGCCCGATCGTCCCCATCCCGACGATGCCCACCAGCAGCCCGCCGAGCCCGCGCCGGCCCGCCGCCACCATGGCCTTGCGGTGCCCGGCATAGTCCCCGGCGCGAATCGCAGCACCGGCCGTGTGGAAGCCGCGGGTCAGCGTCAGCGCGTTCGAGACGACATATTCGGCAAGGGCCGCGTTGGACCCCCCCGGCACGTTGGCGAGCGCGATGCCCTCCTCCTCCAGCACCGTCCGATCCAATCGGTCGAGCCCGGCGCCGGTCACCTGCACCAGGTCCAGCGCCGTGTCGCGAAACAGCGCGCCCGGCAGCGCCGGCCCCACTGCCGGGATCACAAGCGCCCGCGCGCCCCGAATCAGGCCCGGCAGATCGACGTCATCTGGCGTACGATAGGCGATGTCGAGGCCCTCCGGCGGAACGACGCCGATGGACGTGAAATCGCGCTCCGGCCGCAGGCAGAGAACGTCAGGCATTCTCTTCCCCGGTCAGTATCCGAAACGACGGGGCCGGGAAAAAGCACAGCATGATCAAAGGGCTGCCGCCGGTATTTCGCGTCACATGCCGCTCTCCCGGGGCAATGCGGATCGTGTCGCCCGGCGCCATGGCGAAGTCGCGCCCGTCGACCCAGGTCACGCCCGAACCGGACAGGACGTGGATGCATTCTTCGCACTCGGGATGCCAATGCGGCGCACGGGCCGGTGCGCCGGGCTCCGGCACCGCGATCTCCACCAGCCGCAGGGTGCTGTCCGCGCCGCGCGCGCCGGAGACGATCTCCCGCGCGCGGCGGCCGGGAAGCCCCAGATCTTCGGCCGCGTCGAGCGTCACATGGATCGCCATCGCCTATTGCGCCGCGACGCCGTGGCCGGGCGCGCCCTGCACCCGGTCGAGCTGGTCGAAAATCTCCACCGCCTCTGCCGCAATCGCCTCGGCGATATCGGCGATCATCTTCCGGCCGCGCTCGGCCGTGGCCGGCGCCGGATCGCCATACCAGCCGGTCGGCGCGATGGAGCGGATGTCGGTCAGGACCGGCACGAAGCTGCGGGTCCGGCGGAGCTTGTCCATATGGGCGCCGGCCCGCGCCTCGGAGGAGCCCGAGACCCGGTCGAGATGCACCAGATCGCCGTGATCGGGCAGCACCGCGAGGGCCTCGATCTCTCCGGCATGGGTCAGCCCGCCGCATTCCGCGCCCCAAAGCTCCTCGGCGACATAGCAGGCCTGGGCGATCACCACGCTCAGGCCATGGGCCCGATGCAGTTTCTCCGCCGCGAGCGAAAGCGACGCCGAATTGCCCTCATGCCAGTTGACGATCAGCAGCCGCTTGGCGCCGTGCCGGGCGGTCGACAGGCAGGTTTCGATCACCACCCGCTGATAGGTCTCCGGGCTGAGCGAGATCGTCGCCTCATAGGGCATGTGCATCGGCGTCACGCCAAGCGGCCCGCCGGGCAGCACCACGCCGTCCATCCGTTCCGCCACTCCGTGGGCGACGCTGTTGGCGGCATAGATATCGGTGCCGGTGGGCAGATGCGCGCCATGCTGTTCGACGCTGCCGCAGGGCAGGATGACCAGCGGATTGCGCTCGAACTGCGCCTTGATCTCGGGCTGGGTCAGCTCGATCCAGTAGCGTGACATCGCCCGACCTCAGGCCGCGCTCTGGTCTTCGGCGGCGACCCGCTTGCGCGCCCCGTCGAGGATCTCGGCAAGCTTCACCGCCTGGCCCTGCCGCTCCACCGAGGTCAGCGCGGCGTTGACGATGCCGAGCGCGACGATGCCGTTGGCGGCCTCCAGCTCCACCGCCTCGCCGGTGCGGCACATCTCGGCGAACATGTCGAGTTCGTCGGTGAACATGTTGGACTGGCCCATTTCCACGACTTCGCGCTTGCCGTAGCCGTCCTTGCCGCGCTGGATGTAGAGCGTCGAGGTCTCATGCACCCGGTCGGGGTCGTCCCAGCTTCCGAAATCGAGCTCGAAATGCATCAGCCCCTTCTGGCCGTAGACCCGGATGAAGTAGATGCCCGGCGAGGTCCAGCAGGAGCCGACATAGCCCAGCGCCCCGCTCTTGAAGCGCAGGATGGTCATCGACTGGTCGTCCACCTCGGCGCCGACGGGCGAGAGTTTCGAGGCCAGCGAGGAGACCTCCTCGACCTCGCCGCCGAGCATGTAGAGGCTGTCGAAGAGATGGGTGGCGAGCTGCGAGAGCGGCCCGCCCGGCGCCTTGTCGCGATACCAGCGCCAGGTGTCGGGGGTCAGTTCCAGGGCGCGCTCGTTGGAGAAGTTCGATTCCATGAAGGACAGCGTGCCGAGCGCGCCGCTGTCGATGGCCTGTTTCATCAGCCGCGCCCCGCGCAGGAGCCGGGCCGAATGCCCCACCATCGCCCGCACGCCGTACCGGTCCTGAAGCGCCTCCAGCCGGATGCCGTTTTCCAGCGTGTTGGCGATGGGCTTCTCGGTATAGATGTGCTTGCCGGCCTTGGCCGCGGCCTCGGCCACCGGCAGATGCTGCTCGTTCGGCACGGTCAGGATGACGCCCCTGATCTCGGGGTCGGCGAGCATCTCGTCGAGGCTGCCGACCGAAGGCACGCCGTATTCGGCCTCAAACGCGGCGCGCTTCTCCTCGCTGCGGCTGTAGCCCTTGACGATCTCGATCCGGTCCGACTGCCGCGAGCCGCGCGTCAGCACCCGCGCCCAGCGGCCGAGGCCGACGATTCCCACCTTGATCCTGTCCGGCATCACACGGCTCCCCCTCGCTTGCGCGGCAACGCCGCGTTGGATTGCAATTTTGTATGACAAACATACAATCCTGGTCAAGTGGCCCCGGCTGCCAAGCTGCGCTATAGGAAGGCCATGGCTGGACGACTTGCCGTCAGACGCGCCGTGGCGCCGATCCGGGAACAGGTGATCGAGACCCTGAGGACAGAGATCATCGAGGGCCGGTTCGAGCCCGGCCGGCGCCTGACCGAACGCGAGCTGACCGAGCTGCTCGGCGTGTCCCGCACGGTCCTGCGCGAGGGATTGCGTCAGCTTGACTCCGAGGGGCTGATCAACGTCATCCCCAACAAGGGACCGGTGGTCCGCACGCTCTCGGCCGACGAGGCGCGGGAGCTTTACCGGATTCGCGAGGCGCTGGAGGGGCTCGGCGCGCGGCTTTTTGCCGAACGGCCGGAACCGGCCAGCGTCGCGGCTCTCGAGGCGGCGTTCAAGGGGGTCCGCGCAGCCTATCGCGGCGGCGATCCGCGGGCGATCCTTCAGGCCAAGAACGCGTTTTACGATGCGATCCATGCCGGCGCCGACAGCGGCACCCTGTCGAAGATGCTCGGCACGGTGCTGGCCCGGATCTGGCGCTGGCGGGCCATGGGCCTGTCGCATCCGAACCGCTCGCCGGACCGCTCGGAGCAGAGCATCGGCAATCTCGGCGCGGTGGTCGAGGCGATCCGCGGCGGCGACGGCGACCGCGCCGAGGCTGCCGCGCGTTCAGAAGTCCGGCTGGCGGCGGCCGAGGCCCTGCGCCTGCTCGAAGTCGCGGCCCCGGACCGGGGCTCTCCTCGCCCCGCCGCCTCCTAGCGCCTCACACCACGGTCAGTTCGATGGGCCAGTCGTCGACGCATTCGCGGCCATCCTCGGTGACGATGAAGGTGTGGCCAACGAACATGCCGAGCCGGCCATCGGCGGAGATCGGATTGGGCTCGGGCATCAGCACCATCCCGGGCTTCAGAATATCGTCATAGCCATGGGTCTTGGCGCCTTCGACATAGGCGTGCGGCCCGTCGGAGACGAAATCGATCCCGTGGGTGACGATCGGCCGGGACTGGCAGCCGTTGTCGCGGAAGAAACCGGCGGCATCCACCATGTCGGAGACAGGCCGGCCCGGGCCGATGGCCCCGATGACCCGCTCATAACCCGGCTTGGCGATGTCGTCCCAGAAGCGCCGGATCGGCTCCGGCGGCGGGCCGAGGCAGATCGGCTGGCCGATCTGGGCCGAATAGCCGCGATAGCCGGCGGCCAGTTCCATGATGATCATGTCGCCCGCGCTGAGTCGCCGCAGCGACGGGCGCGGATTGCCGAAGACCATGGCCGGGTTATCCATCGGCGTCGACCCGATGATCAGGAAATCGATATCGCCGCCGCCGTCGAGGATCGCCGCGCCCGCCGCCGCGCGCAGGTCCTGCTCGGTGGCGCCGGGCTTGGCGGCATCGGCGATGGCATGCATCGCGTCGGTGCAGAGCAGGCCCGCCTCGCGCACGCAGTCAAGCTCCTCGGCGCTCTTCACATGGACCAGCTCGTGCATCAGCCCCTTGGTGAAGACGATCTCGGCCTCGGGCAGAAGCTCCGTCAGCCGCAGATACTGATTGGCGGGCAGGTAATCGCCATGGCGCGGGTCGACCTCGAGCAGTCCGATCCGGCCGCGCTCGGCCCCGGCCTCGGCGATCCGCTCGGCCATCACCTCGGCGAACTGCCCGTTGCGGCTCGACCGCACATCGGAGATCGCCGCCGAAACCTCGCGCCGGACCGCCTCGATATGGGTGCCGCCCATGCCGTAGACCAGCGTCGGTTCGCCGTCGCGCGGGAAGACCACATAGACACAGAGACAATGCCATTCCCAATGGCCCGAGAGCCAGAGCATACCGCCGCCGAAGCTCCAATGGCTCGGCCCGCCGGGGCAGATCACTACGTCGAGATCGTGCTCCGCCATCTTGGCCCGCAGTGCGGCGAAACGGCGTTCGTATTCGGCACGGCTGAACTGCGCATAGACCGCGTCGCGATAATACGGCGTCTCCCGCATCCGAGCGAAGGTGCGCCCGTTATCGAGCGAACTGCGTGACTGCTCCCATGCGGTCGACGTGAAATCTTCCATCTCTTCCTCCTTGACTGCGCCACGGCGTCGGCCGAGGGCGGGACGTCGCGCCGGACCGAGCTTCCGGGCGCGCCCCGCATCGGCCCCCGGGCCCGATGCACCGTCGACCTCGCGGTCGTGAGCAAACGATTGCATATATCAAAGCCCGAGCCGGCGCGACTGTCAAAGGGCGCGCGGATCGGTCGCTGCAAAGAGGAGGCCGACCCCCGACCGGAGCACTGCATGGCCGCCCCGGCCTGCTCTGACGACCGGGCTTGCGCGTCGCCTGCCTCGGGAGTTTCGGCGCCGCCTTCTTGTCGCTGGCGGTCGTCCCGAAGGTCTCCGGCGCCTGTCGTCGGGCAGCGCCGACATCCTGTTGAGGGGTCGAGGCCCGGATTTCGCTATCCGCAAGGGCCGGACGGCCCCTGCCCCACCGCAGACCTCATGTCTCTGACCGGGTCAGTCGCGGCATTGGCCGCTTTATCCGAATCCTGGTCGGACTCTGCTCCGCGCCGCCGGTCGCACAGAGCGGCACCGTACCGTCAGCCAAGTTGAAGCGGCGCCGCGTTGAACTGCCGACCCACATAAAGCGCATAGAGGCAGAGCAGCACGCCCGCCTCCCACCGGTCGAGCCTGAACAATGTCCGCAGCAGGATCAGCGCCAGGACGCTCAGCGCCACCATGATCCAGAGGTCGAACCGGAGAATGACCTCCGGGATCGAGATCGGCGCCAAGAGGCCCGCCAGCCCCATCACGCCCAGCACATTGAAGACGTTGGATCCCAGGACGTTACCGATCACGACCTCGGACTGACGCCGGAGGACGGCCGCCAAGCAGGTCGCGAGTTCCGGAAGCGAGGTTCCGACGGCGATCAGTGTCAGCCCGATCGCGGCTTCCCCGACACCGAGGTCGCGGGCCAGGGAGACGCCGCCCCGGACCAGCATCTCGCTTCCAAAGATCAGCCCGGCCAAACCGCCGAGGATCGCCAGGCCGATGACCGGGGTCCCCCCCGGCAACTCCTCTTCGTCGTCCTCGATCGCGCCCGGGTTGGTCTTCCAGGTGAAGATCAGGTATCCAGCAAGCAGAAGCAGGGCCAGGGCGCCGGACAGGCGTCCGATCTCCCCCTGCATCGCGAGCACGGCGAAAACGCCCGTCGCGGCAAGCATGGCCAGCCCGTCGCGCCGGAGCACGGTACCGTCGGCGCCCACGGGCCGGATCAGCGCGGCGATGGGCAGGATGAGGCAGAGATTGGCGATGTTGCTCCCGACAATGTTCCCCACGCCGAGGCCAGAGGCGCCGGAGACGACCGATTCCACGACAATGAACAGTTCCGGCATGGAGGTGCCAAACGCCACAATCGTCAGCCCGACGAGCACTTTCGGAAGATGCGCCCTGCTGGCGACCGCAACCGCGCCGCGCACCAGGTAGTCGGCGCCGAATGTCAGCGCAATGAGACCCAGCGCCACGAAACCGATATTCAGAAGCATGGAACCATCCCCTTTCTCGGTTCAAACGTCATCCACAGCCGATAGGCCGGCCGGCCCGTCGGCCCGGTCGATGCCGGAAACGCCGGTCGCGACGCTCGGAATGTGCGGCACTCTATGGGAGAAGCAGGAGAGCGGCCGCCGCTCGGCTCGGTTCGGCAGCATGGCGCGTTTGTCTCCAGTGCCGAGATCACGGCTTGAACAGGGTCGATGGATCAGATAATGTATTTATTAATGAATGCAATGGTGCGTGCGAGGAATTCTCGGTGAGCCCCGGCTCCGCAGATATGAGGTGATGCCATGCCCGAGGCAGCAAAGCAGAGCAGAGTCGGCGATGCCTATGAGCGTCTGAAGGACGAAATCCGGACCAACCGCATGGCACCGGGCTATCAGGCGCCCGAACCGGAGATCGCGCTGCGGCTCGGAATGAGCCGGACACCGGTGCGCGAAGCGCTCATTCGGCTCGAAGCGGAGGGGCTTGTCGAACTGGTGCCCCGTCGCGGGGCCCGCGTCCTGCCGATCCGTGCCGATGACATGAAGGAAATCTACGAGATCCTGACCGCGCTCGAACCGGCTGCGGCGGCCAGTCTGGCGGCCCGCAAGCCGACGGCGGAGGAGCTTGCGCCTCTGGATCTTGCCACGACGGAAATGGAAGCGGCGCTGGAGGCGGAAGACCTCGACAAATGGGCCGAGGCGGATGACCGGTTCCACCGCGAGCTTCTTGCCCTTCATGGGAACCAGCGGCTCCAGTCCTTCGTGACCGCCCTGTTCGATCAGGCCCATCGCGCCCGGATCGTGACGTTGCGCATGCGCGGCGCCCCGACCAAATCCACTGCAGAACATCGCCAGATCGTCGAACATCTGCGGGCCGGCGATGCCGAGGCGACCCGCGAGGCGTTCCGCGCGCACCGCCAGCGCGCCTCCGAAGAGCTGCTCAGCATCCTGGAGCGCTATAAGCTCGAGCAGCTTTGACCTGACAGTCCGGTCGGGACTCCCGGTTCGCGCACGGCCCGGGAGGCGCGCCCGGCCTTGAAATGCCCTTGCAAGGGCGGATTTCGCCCATCACATCATCAAAAAATTTTTTAACGCATGCATTGATAAATGTGTTGTGATCGGTCATATGGGATCGCGTTACAACGTCAAACCGAACGCGCGGACACATTAGGGAGGGGCCTATGGACAACGCAGCCTTCAGGAAATCGCGGCTCTCATGCGCAACGCTTGCGCTTCTGGCATCGGTCTCGACGGCCGGAAGCGCCTGGGCGCAGATGAGCTATCAGGAAGCGCCGATGCTGGCCGAGCGCGTCGCCGCCGGCACATTGCCGCCGGTAGAGGAGCGTCTGCCGAACCAGCCCGAGGTGGTGCCCATGTACGAGGGGATCGGCCAGTATGGCGACGAGTTCCGGTTCGGGATGTCGGGCTATTCGGATCATGAGCAGATTCAGAACTGGGCCGGTAATATGGGGCCGATCCAGCTCGATCCCGACACACATTACACCGAGGCGCTGCCGCTGGCAGCCGGCGCCTTCTCGGTCTCCGACGATGCCAAGGAATACACGTTCACGATCCGCGAGGGCCATAAATGGTCCGATGGAACGCCGTTCACCACCGCCGACGTCGAATTCGCGGTCAACGACATCCTGCTGCACCCGGATCTCGCGCCGATCTCGGCGATCTGGTACGCGGGCGGAGAATTGTTCGAGCTGGAGATCGTCGACGACTACACGTTCCGGTTCACATTCGCCGAATCCTATGGCGATTTCCTCTATGAGATCGCCGACCGGGACAACACGCATCCGACCTTCTATCAGAAGGCCTATTGCAGCCAGGCGCATCCGGATTACAACGACAATCTCGACGCCGATCTGGCCGCCAACAACCTCACCGACTGGCGCGATTACCTGCTCCAGCTCTGCGGCAACCCGTCGAAATCGCCGACCCGCTGGGGCAACCCCGACCGGCCCTCGCTTGAAGCCTGGATCGTCACGGAACCCTATGTCGGCGGCTCCACCCAGGTGATCCTCGAACGCAACCCCTATTTCTGGCAGGTCGATGAGGAAGGCCGACAGCTTCCCTATATCGACCGCCTGATCGGCACCGTCTATTCCGATCCCGAGGGTCTGCTGCTCGGCGCAATCGGCGGCAATGTCGATTATGGCCAGCGCAAGCTGGAAGCAGCGGCCAATCGTCCGGCGCTGGCCGAGGCCGCGCCGCGGATCGGCGCCGAGCTTTACGATGTGACGGCCATCGGCGGGTCGAGCCTGTGGTTCCAGCTCAACCTCACGCACCGGGACCCGGAGCTGCGCGCGCTCTTCAACAAGCGGGATTTCCGCGTCGCGCTTTCGATTGGGTTCGACCGTCAGGAGGTCATCGACACCGCGCTGCTTGGCGAGGGTGTGCCGTGGAACAACGGCCCGTTCGAGGACAGCCCGATGTTCCACGAACAATTCGCGACCCAATATCTGGAGTTCGATCCGGAGACCGCCAACGCATTGCTCGACGGGATCGGCCTGACCGAACGCAATGCCGACGGCATCCGCCTGATGCCGAGCGGCCGCCCAGTCAGCTTCACCGCCGAGATCACCGTCGCGCGCAACGACATTGTCGACCAGCTCGAGATCATGTCAGCCATGTGGCGCGACAATATCGGCGTGGAGATGCGGATCAACGCCACCGAACGGGCGCTGATGTACGCCAAGGTCGACAACAATGACCACGACGCGACGGCCTGGGACGACAATGCAAGCTGGGGTCCGGGGCGCTTCCCCTCCTCGCTGGTTCCGGCCGAGTTCAACTCGCGCTGGGCGATCGGCTATGCCCGCTGGTTCAAGACCGGCGGCGAAGAGGGCATGGAACCGCCCGATCACATCCTCGAACGCTATCACCTCTATCAGAATGTGAAGACGTCGCGGAACTTCGAGGAACGGCGCGCCAACATCCTCGCCATGGCCGACATCGCCGCCGAGCAGTTCGAGACATTCGGCGTCTCCAAGATGATGTCGAACCGGGGGATCGTGAAGACGGCGCTGCGCAATGTGCGGGACTGGAACCCGTCCACCTCGCAGTTCCCGCCGGCGCTGCAACGCCCGTGGACGTTCTGGTGGGGCACGGCCGACGGCAATCGCCCGACGAACTAGCCGTCGTCCTGCTCCCGTATGACGGCTAGGATGCTGGCGGCGCCCCGATGCGCCGCCAGCTTTCACAAGGACATCTCGAGCGGCGCGCCGGTGGCGCCAATGAGGGTGAAACGTGCTTCTCCGATATACGATCCGACGAATCCTGTGGACGATCCCGACCTTGCTCGTCGTCTCGCTCCTGGCCTTTCTCATCATCCAGGCCCCGCCGGGGGACTTCGTCACCGCGCTGACCGCGGCGCTTCTGGAGAGCGGGGATGATGTCGATATCGACCAGCTCAACGCGCTGCGCGAGCGCTACGGGCTCGATCAATCGGTCTGGGTGCAATACTGGAAATGGATCAGCCAGGTTCTGATCGCCGGCGATTTCGGCATCTCGTTCGAATGGCGGGCGCCGGTCAGCGACCTGATCTGGGAGCGGATGGGCCTATCGGTCCTGCTTGCCACTGCGACCGTGCTCTTCACCTGGTCGCTGGCGCTGCCGATCGGCATCTACTCTGCGGTCAAGAAATACACGATCGGCGATTACGTCGTCACGACCATCGGGTTCTTCGGCCTGGCGACGCCGAACTTCCTGCTGGCGCTGATCCTGATGTATGTCGCCGTGGTCCATTTCGGCACCGATGTGTCGGGGCTCTTTTCCATCGAATATCAGAACGCGCCCTGGTCCTGGGCCAAGTTCGTCGATCTGCTGGAGCACCTGTGGATCCCGGTCATCATCCTCGGCACCTCATCGACGGCGAGCATCATTCGCGTGATGCGCGCCAATCTGCTTGACGAACTCCACCGCCCCTATGTTGTGACCGGGCGCGCGAAGGGGCTTTCCGAGACCCGCCTCCTGCTGCGCTATCCGGTGCGGATCGCGCTCAATCCGTTCGTATCCACCATTGGCTGGGTCTTCCCGCAGATCATCTCCGGATCGGTGATCGTGTCTGTGGTCCTGTCGCTGCCCACGGCGGGGCCGCTCTTTCTCACCGCGCTCAAGTCGCAGGACATGTATCTGGCGGGATCCTTCGTGCTGCTGCTCAGCGTGCTCGCCGTCCTGGGCATGCTGATCTCCGACATTCTCCTCGCAATCATCGATCCCCGTATCCGGTTCAAGTGACCCGCATGGCCAACGCATCGACAGACGACCCGACCCTCGCACCCGGCGCTCCGGCCGATGCGCAGGATCTCGCGACCGCCTCGCAATGGCGCCTGATGTGGCTGTCGTTCCGCAAGCACCGGCTCGCGGTTTTTGGCGGCGTGGTGGTGCTGATCCTCTATTTCATCGCCGCCTTCGCCGAGTTCATCGCGCCGTTCGATCCGCATAAATTCAATTCCCGCTCCGTCTATCACCCGCCGCAGATGCTTCGGTTCGTCGACGTTGGGGAAGACGGCGGCTGGGCGATCCGCCCCCATGTCCGGGCGATGAAGCTGGTCCGCGATCCGGAGACGCTGGCGGCCAATTATGAGCCCGACCCGGAGACGAAGATCTATGTCCGGTTCTTCGGCAAGGGCGATCCCTACGAGCTTTGGGGCCTCTTCCCGATGGAGCGTCACCTGATCGCGCCGGTCAATGCGGGAGACCGGTTCTTCCTCTTGGGCGCCGACCGCCTGGGCCGGGATGTGCTGAGCCGGACGATTGCCGGCACCCGGCTGTCGATGTCCATCGGGCTTGTCGGCGTGGCGCTGAGTCTCGTCATCGGACTGATCCTCGGCGGGGTGTCGGGCTATTTCGGCGGCCGGATCGACGCGCTCATCCAACGGGTGATCGAGGTGATGATCGCCCTGCCGACGATTCCGCTCTGGATGGGGCTGAGCGCGGCGATGCCGGCCGACTGGTCGGTCGTCACCCGATACTTCGCGATCACGGTGATCCTCTCCCTTGTCGGCTGGACCGAACTGGCCCGCGTTGTGCGAGGGCGGTTCCTGTCGCTGCGAACGGAGGATTTCGTCGTCGCCGCGCGCCTCGACGGCACCAGTCAGACGCGGGTGATCTTCCGCCATATCATGCCGTCGATCTTCAGCCACATCATCACCGCCGTCTCGCTCGCGATCCCGGCCATGATCCTGGCGGAAACCGCGCTCTCCTTCCTCGGCCTCGGCCTGCTGCCGCCGGCGATCTCCTGGGGCGCGCTTCTCTTCGAGGCACAGAACATCCGCTCGATTGTCGCCGGCCCGTGGCTCTTCGCGCCCGGCATTCTCGTTCTGATCGCCGTCCTGGCCTTCAACTTCCTCGGAGACGGGTTGCGGGACGCGGCCGATCCCTATGCCACGGTGGAACGCTAGCATGTACGACCAGCCCCCTGCCCTGAACGCTCCGGTTCTCGAGGTCCGAAACCTGACAATCGAGTTTCCGACCCATGGCGAGCGGTTCCGGGCGGTCGACGACGTGTCGCTGGCGCTCCGGCCCGGCGAGACCCATTGCGTGGTCGGCGAGAGTGGATCGGGCAAGAGCGTGACCGCGCGGGCCATTCTTCAGATCGTCGACAAGCCGGGCGAGATCTGCGGCGGCGAGATCCTGTTCCGGCGCCGGGCGACGCAGGCGCATTTCCCGGACCCGATTGACCTGCTCCGGTACCGCGCCAATTCGGGGGCGATGCGCGATATCCGCGGCAAGGACATCGCGATGATCTTTCAGGAGCCGATGACGTCGCTGTCGCCGGTCCACCGGATCGGCGATCAGGTCGGCGAGGCGCTGAGGCTCCATGAGGGCCTGACCCGTCGCCAGGCGCGGCTGCGATCGATCGAACTCCTGAACCAGGTCGGCATCCGCGATCCCGACCGTGCGGTCGACCAGTTCCCGTTCGAGTTCTCCGGCGGCATGCGCCAGCGGGCGATGATCGCCATGGCGCTGAGCTGCAATCCGAGCGTGCTGATCGCCGACGAGCCGACCACCGCGCTTGATGTCACGATCCAGCTTGAGATTCTGGAACTGATCAAGACGCTGCAAGCCTCGCACCGGATGGCGGTCATGTTCATCACCCACGATATGGGCGTCGTGTCCCATATCGCGGACAAGATCACCGTGATGCGCAATGGCCGGGTCCTGGAAACCGGCGAGGCCAGCGACACGCTTCGCGATCCCCAGCACCCCTACACCCAGGAGCTTATCCAGAAGGCGCAGGAGCTTGACCGGCCTTCGGATTTGCGGCTGGACATGCGCGGCCGCCGGTCGCTCGGGCCGCCCATCATCACGACGCGGGATGTGGGCAAGGCGTTCGTCACCAGCCGCACCTTCCTGGGGCAGCCGCGGGAGGTTTCCGTCGCGCTCAAGGGCGCCAGCATCCATCTGAAGGAAGGCGAGAATCTCGGCATTGTCGGGGAAAGCGGCTCGGGCAAGACAACGCTGGCCCGGTGCATTCAGCGGGTCTACGAGCTGTCGTCGGGAACGGTGGATTATGTCGGTCGGGACGGCGCGTCGGTGGACCTCGCGCCGCTGAGCGAGACCGAACTCCGGCCGATCTGGCGCGAGATAAGAACCGTGTTTCAAGACCCGCACAGCTCGCTCAATCCGCGCATGACGGTGGGCGAGATCATCGCCGAGCCCCTGCGCAACGATCCGAACGGCCCCACCGGGCCGGCGCTGCGCGACCGCGTGATCGAATTGCTCGATCTGGTCGAGTTGCCCGCGACGGCCGCGGCGCGATACCCCCATTCCTTCTCCGGCGGACAGCGGCAGCGCATCGCCATCGCCCGCGCTATCGGCCCGAACCCTCGGGTCATCCTCGCCGACGAGCCGACCTCGGCGCTGGATGTCGCCCTGCGCACCACCGTCCTGAACCTGTTGCTGCGGCTTCAGGAGCAGCTCGGGCTGAGCTTCATCTTCGTCAGCCACGACATCGCGGTGATCCGCTATTTCTGCGACCGGATTGCGGTGATGAAGGACGGAATGATCGTCGAGACCGGCGATACCGAAACCGTCTGCGCGTCGCCGCAACATCCCTACACGCAGCTTCTGCTGTCAGCGGTGCTCAGGGTCTGACCGGTGGCGACGGGCGCAGGGGAGACAAGGGACTTTCGGAGAGGGAATGCAACCCGACTGGCGTTTCTCGGCCTGGGTCGCATGGGCAGCGGCATGGCGCGGCGGCTCATCGAGGCCGGTCATGACGTTGCGGTCTGGAACCGGTCCCCCGACAAGATCGCGCCGCTGGTGACGGCCGGCGCCCGCGCCGCTGCCAGCCCGAAAGACGCCGCGCAGGGCGCACGCGCGGTCTTTGCCATGGTCGCTGACGACGAAGCATCGACCCGGTGCTGGCTGGGACCGGACGGCGCCTTGGCGGGGGTCGCGCCGGGCACCTTCGTCATCGAATGCTCCACGATCTCCTACCACCAGTGCCTGCGCCTCGATCAGGCCGCCCGAGAGCGTGATGCGCGGTACATCGACTGCCCGGTGAATGGCCCTCCGGCAGCGGCTGCGTCCGGAGACCTGGTCCTGCTCGTCGGGGCCGAGGCCGAGGACCTTGCGCAGGCAAGGCCGTGGCTGGACCCGCTGTCATCGACCCTGTTGCATTTCGGCCCGGCCGGCACCGGAACCGCCTACAAGCTCCTCAACAACCTTCTGGGCGCGGTCCATGTCGCGGCCATCGCCGAAGCCGCCAATGTGGCCCGCGCGCTGGGTCTCGATGCCGGGACGATGGCCGCGGCCATCGAAAGCGGGCCGGTGGCCAGCCCGCATACCAGGCGCATGATCCGGCCGATGATGGAGGGGCGCCGGTCCGATCGGCTCGGCCTGGCCATCGCGCTAAGGGAGAAGGATGCGCGCTACTGCCTCAACATGGCGGATGCGCTGGGGCTCGGCATGTCGGTCGGCGCCCGCGCCCACGATTGGTATGTCGCGGCGGCCGAACGGGTCGGTCCGTGCGACGATTCGGCCCTGCTGGACCTCGTCCGCGACGATCGTGGGCGGGCGCCGATGCGGCCCCCTGCCGGGAGACCCGACGCCGGGTGACCAGGGCAACAAGCGCGCCCGGGGTTTCCGAGTACGGTTGTTTGTGTATTCAATAAAAAATGCACTATTGTATTTGAAGATGCGTTCATTTGATGCTAGGCCAGACAGGCAAGCCCGGACGGCCCAGACCAAGACGGCCTTGCACGAGGTCCAGGGAAGGGTCGGATGGCCGAAGCGCTTCAGATCGCGTTGATCAAGGGGGACGGGATTGGCGTCGACGTCTCCGACGCGGCCATCGCAATCGTCGATGCCGCCCTCGCCAGATGCGGCCTGCCGGCCTTCGTCTACGACGAGATATCGGCCGGGGCGGCGTATTTTCGCGAAACCGGACAGGACATCGAACCGGGGGGCGAAGACCGCGCCGGCCGCGCCGATGCGATGTTTCTCGGCGCCATCGGGCTGCCCTCGGTCCGCTACCCGGACGGCACCGAAATCTCGCCTCATCTCAGGCTGCGCGACCGGTTCGGTCTCTATGCCGGGCTGCGGCCGATCAAAGCCTATCCGAACGGACCGCAACGCCTGAGCGACCCAAGGTCCGGGCAGATCGACATGGTGATCCTGCGCGAGTCGACCGAGGGCCTGTTCTACTCTGCGGCAACCCATGGGCGCAGTCAGATCATCGGTGACGCGGAAGTGCGCGACACGCTGCGCATCACCCGCCGGACCACCGAGAAGCTGCACGATTTCGGGTTCCGGCTCGCCCGGAAGCGCAAATCGCGCGGAATGGCGGGCCGGCTGACCTGCGTCGACAAGGCCAATGTCTTCGCCTCGATGGCCTTCTTCCGAAAGATCTTCGACGAGGTGTCCGGCGCCTATCCGGACATCACGGCAGACTACAATTATGTCGATGCGCAGGCGCTCGATCTTGTCCGGCGCCCCTGGGAGTTCGACGTGCTCGTCACCGAGAACATGTTCGGCGACATCCTGTCCGATCTCGCCGGCGGTCTGGTCGGAGGCATGGGGATGGCGGCCTGCGGCGAGATCGGCGACGACACCGGCCTCTTTCAGCCGGCTCATGGCTCGGCCCCCGACATCATGGGGCAGGACAAGGCCAATCCCCTGGCGGCGATCCTGTCCGGTAGCCTGATGCTCGACTATCTCGCCGAGAAACGCGCGGCCCCCGCCTATGCCGACGCCGCCGCCCTGATCGAGGACGCGGTGCTCCGGGGCTTTCGCGAAGGCCGGCTGGAGCCACTGGAATTCGGCGGCACGATGGGGACGCGCGCGATGGCAGCCGAGGTGCTCGCGCTGCTGGCGGACAAGTCGCATGTGCCTGTCGGTGTCGGCTAGCGCCGGAGCGGGCATGTCGTCTCCGTGTCAGCAGATCCTTTGCCTTGCGCGTCGTTGCCCGTCGGGGAGGGAGCACGATCTGCGCCGCGCCACGGGGCGGAGGACATGACCCTCCTGCTCGGCGCCGTGGCCGACGATTTCACCGGCGCGACCGATCTCGCCAGCACGCTGGTCTCGGAAGGCATGTCGGTGGTTCAGACCATCGGCGTGCCGGACCGCGACGCGGAGTTCGGGTCGGCAAACGCCATCGTTATTGCCTTGAAATCCCGGACTTCTCCGGCAGGGGACGCGGTCGCGCAATCGCTCGAAGCGACCCGGTGGCTTCAGGCCAACGGGGCCCGGCAGATCGTGTTCAAGTACTGCTCGACCTTCGACTCGACTGCCACGGGCAATATCGGGCCGGTGGCGGACGCCCTCCTCAACGAGTTGTCGGCCCGGTTCGCGATCGTCTGTCCGGCGTTTCCCGCGAACGGGCGCACGGTCTATATGGGCACGCTCTTCGTGGGCGAGGTGCCGCTGGCGGAAAGCTCGATGAAGGATCACCCGCTGACGCCGATGCGCGACTCGAGCCTGATCCGGCTCCTGGAGGCGCAAAGCCGCCACCACGCGGGTCTCATTCCGCTCTCGGTGGTCCGGGAGGGCCCCGACGCGATCCGGGCGAGGATCGAGGCGCTGAAGGACCGGGGCGTCCGATACGGCGTTGCCGATGCGCTGTCCGAGGACGATCTGCGGGCGATTGGGGCGGCCGCCGCGGACCATGCGCTGGTCACCGGCGGTTCGGGCATCGCCCTTGGCCTGCCGGGCAATTTTGGGCTCTCGACCGCGCGGAGAGATACCGACATGCCCGACCTGCCCGGACGGCGGCTTGTTCTCGCGGGCAGTTGCTCGGCGGCGACGCGACGGCAGATCGAACATGCCCGGTCGCTCTGGCCGGCGCGCAAGGTGGATGTAGACCGGCTGGCCGATAACGCGGACGAGGTCGAGGAAGTGGTCGCTTGGGCCGTGGCCCAGGCATCCGACGCGCCCGTCGTGATCTACGGCTCGGCGGACCCCGAGGAGGTCAGGCAGACCCAGGAGCGCCATGGCGTCGAGCGGGCCGGCGCCCTGATGGAAGCCGCCCTTGCGGAGATCGCCCTGAGGCTCCGGCGGCAGGAGTTCGATCAGATCGTGGTCGCGGGGGGCGAAACCTCCGGCGCGGTCACCGGGGCCCTGGGCATCCGCATGCTCCATATCGGGCCGGAGATCGCCCCGGGCGTGCCCTGGACCTGGACGCTGGGCGAGGGCCGCCTGGGGCTGGCCCTGAAGTCGGGCAACTTCGGCGGGCGGACCTTTTTCGAGGACGCATTCGCGATGAGACCATGACGGAAACGCACGCCCGCGAGGCCATCGCCCGGCTCGGCAAGAGCCTGTTCGACCGGGGGCTGACCTTCGGCTCCACCGGCAACATCTCCGTCCGGCTCGACGATGGCTGGCTGATGACCCCGACCGGCTCATCGATGGGGCATCTGGACCCGGGGCGCATCGCGAAACTGTCCTTCGACGGGCGCCACATCGGCGGCGACGCCCCGACCAAGGAGGCCGACCTGCACACGGCGATGTACGGAAAGAGGCCGCGGGCCGGCGCCATCGTCCACCTCCATTCGACCCATTCCGTCGCCGTTGGCTGCCTCGACGGGGTCGACCACCGCAATGTGCTGCCACCGCTGACCGCCTACTATGTGATGCGGATCGGCGTTCTGCCGCTGATCCCGTACTTCCCCCCCGGCGATGTCAATCTGGCCGCCGCCGTGGCCGAGATGGCCTCCGATCATCACGCGGTCCTGCTCGCCAATCACGGCCCGGTGGTCGCGGGCCGGACCCTGGAGGACGCCGTCTACGCGACCGAAGAGCTGGAGGAGACGGCCAAGCTCTTCCTCGTCCTGCGCGAGATGAAGACCCGCCCGCTCACCCCGGAGCAAGTGGCTGAAATCAAACGCCGCTTTCCGATCCAGACCTGAGGTCGCGTATGTATGTCGTCACCGTCACCTTCGAGATCCGGCCGGACCGGATGCCCGAATTCCTGCCGCTGATGCGGACCCAGGCGCGCGCATCGCTCGATCAGGAGCCGGGCTGCCACCGTTTCGATATCTGTCTCTCGGAAGACGGTCATTCGGTGTTCCTCTACGAAATCTATCGCGACAAGGCGGCCTTCGAGGCACATTTGTCGTCGCCCCATTTCAAGGCGTTCGACGCGGCGGCGGCCCTCCTGGTCAGGGACAAGAAGATCGCCCTGTTCCGCTTGCTTGACTAGCGGGCCGGTGCGATCGAGGTCGGGTCACACACCCGCTCGACCGTTCCGGCGCGCCCGCGGCAAGCCGGCCCGACACGCTCTGCGCCGCCCAGCGCATTGCCCGGATCGCTCCGAATCACGAGCGCTTCTCAGCCGATACCGGGAGGCATCCGCCATTCGCCATCTGCAAGTTGCCTCTCCCCCTGCCCGTCACGCCCGCGCGCGACCGGCGGCCTCGGCTGGAGAGGCGCATGCCGTCCGAATTCGCGCCGCATCGCCAGGGTCATGCCGGCGGGGGCCAGAGCGATGCGGCTCAGGGGACGCCGGCCCGGGCGAGACTGTCGCGCAGCGCGGCCTCTTCCTCGGAGACCACCGGAATGGCCGAGATCAGGGAACGGGTGTACTCCGTCCCGGGATCCTCGAATATCCGCGCCGTCGCGGCGAACTCGATCAGCTTGCCGCGCTGAAACACCGCCACCCGATCGGCCACATTGCGGACCACCGACAGGTCGTGGGTGATGAAGATATAGGTCAGCCCGTGGGCGCGCCGCAGCTCCTCGAGAAGCCGCAGCACCCGCGCCTGGACGATCACGTCCAATGCGGAGGTCGGCTCGTCGAGCACGATCAGGTCCGAGCGGCAGGCCAGCGCCCGGGCGATGGCGACCCGCTGCCGCTGGCCGCCCGAGAGCCCGGCCGGGCTGCGCCGCGCGAGATGCGGGTCGAGGCCGACCTCGGCCAGCAGATCCTCGATGATCCCCGGCCGCTCGGCCGGCGCCCCATAGCCGTGAACGTCGAGCGCCAGGCGCAGGGAGGCGGCGATGGAGCGGCGGGGGTTGAGCGAGGAGAGCGGGTTCTGCTGCACGAGCTGGATCTGGCGGCGCAGCTCCAGCGTCCGCCGCTCCGGCAGGTCGCGGCCGCGAAAGATCAGCGACCCCTCGCTCGGCGGGTAGAGGCCGAGGATCATGTTGGCGATCGTGCTCTTTCCCGAGCCGCTCTCGCCGACCACGGCGAGGCATTCGCCCTCCGCCACGTCGAAGGAGACGCCGTCGACCGCGGTCACGACCCGCTGCCCCACCGTGAAGCGCTTGGTGACGTCGATCACCGAAAGGATCGGCTCCGATGTCATCCCATCACCTCCTCATGAGCGACCATTGGCGCGAGGAAGCTGTCGGAGCGTTCGGCGATCTCGGGTATGCCGCCGCCGGTCAGGCGCGGGATCGCCGCCAACAGAGCCCGCGTATAGGGGTGTCTTGGGTCCTCGAAGATCGCCGCCGTCGGCCCCCGCTCGACGATCCGACCCCGGTAGATCACGTAGATACGGTCGGCGAATTCGCGCACCACGCCGAGATTGTGCGAGATGAAGAGGACCGAGGTGCCGTGGCTCTCGACCAGATCGCGCATCAGTTTCAGCGTCTGCGCCTGCACCGTCACGTCGAGCGCGGTGCCGGGCTCGTCGGCCAAGAGAAGCTGCGGTTCGTTGATCAGCGACATGGCGATCATGACGCGCTGGTTCATGCCGCCCGAAAGCTGGAAGGCGAAACTGTCGAGGACCCGCTCGGGGTCGTCGATGGAGACCTCGCGCAGGATGTCGCCGCCGCGCCGCCGCGCCTCCTCGGCGGTGATCGCGGGCTCGCGCCGCTTCAGCACCTCGTGGACCAGCGTGCCGATCCGGTAGACCGGATTGAGCGCCGTCGTGGGATCCTGGAAGATCATCGACATCGCGGTGCCGCGCACCGCGCGCCGCTCGGTCCGGCTCATCGCGTCGAGGTCGCGCCCGCCGAACAGGATGCGGCCCGAGACCCGGGCCCCCGGCGTCTCCTGCATGGTCCCGAGCACGATCCGCGCGGTCACCGACTTGCCCGATCCGCTTTCGCCGACGAGCGCCACCCGCTCGCCCCGTGCGATGCGCAGGTCGATCCCGTGGAGCACCTCCACGCTGCCGGACCAGTTCCTGAACGACAGGCGCAGGTTCTGGATGTCGAGGGTGTCTTGGGCGGTCATCAGTCGGGCTCCAGAACCTCGCGCAGCACGTCGCCGATCAGGTTGAAACCGAACACCGCAATGAGGATCGCGGCGCCCGGGAAGACGGTCAGCCACCAGCTGTCCGGCAGGTAGCGGGTGCCCTCGGACACCATCGAGCCGAGATCGGGGGTCGGCGCCTGCACGCCCAGCCCGAGAAAACTCAGCGACGAGGCGATCAGGATCACGAAGCCGAAATCGAGGGTCATCTTGGTCACGATGGCGGGGACGCAGTTGGGCAGGATCTCGCGGAACATGACGTGCATCCTGCCGCCGCCGATGATCTCGGCGGCCAGGACGTAGCCTTCGACCTTCTCGGCCCGGGCGATGTTGTAGACCAGCCGGGCATACCACGGCCACCACATCGCGGTCACCGCGATCATGCCGTTGAGCAATGTCGGCTCCAGCAGCCCCATGATCGCGAGCGCCAGGACGAGAGGCGGGATCGACAGGAAGACATCAGTGATGCGCATCAGGATATAATCGGTCCAGCCGCCGATATAGCCGGCCAGAAGTCCCACGACGACGCCGATCGGCGTGGCGATCGACAGCACGACGATGCCGAGCCCGAGCGAGACCCGATAGGCGTAGAAGATCCGCGACAGGATATCGCGGCCGACGACATCGGTCCCGAGCCAGTACTCCGCGCTCGGCGGCTTGTTGGCGTTGACGAAATCGACGACGGCCCCGGCATGGTCCGGGTAGGGCGCGATGAAATCCGCCAAGAGCGCCGTCAGCACCACGAAGCCGACGAGGATCAGGCCCAGGACCGAGAGCGGGTTGCCCAGGAGGATGGTGGCGGTGCGTTTCACTCGGACCGCTCCGCATAGCGGATGCGCGGGTTGATGACCGAAACCAGCAGGTCGACGATCAGATTGGCGATCAGGAAGGTGGCGGAGATGATCATCACCGTTCCGACGATGGCGTTGAGGTCCTTTTGCAGGATCACGCCGACGCCGTAGCGCGACAGGCCCGGCCAGGCGAAGATCGTCTCGACCAGGAAGGCGTTGCCCAGCAGCGCGGCGAAATCGAGGCCGATGATCGTCAGCGACGGGATCAGCGAGGGCTTGAAGGCATAGCGGGCGGCGATGCGGCGTTCGGAGAAGCCATAGGCCTGCGCCATCTCGATATAGGGCTGCTCATAGGTGCCGATCATGTTGGCGCGGGTCAGGCGCGCGGCCTGGCCGATGCCCGAGAGCGACAGGGCGAAGGCGGGCAGGAACACGTGGTGCAATGCCGAAAGAAAGCCGTCCCAGCGCCCGGCGATCAGCGTGTCGATCAGCATGAAGCCGGTGACCGGCGGGATCGTAATCGTCTCGGCGATGCGCCCGGCGATGGGAAAGAGCGGCGTGTAATAGGAGAAGAGCAGCACCAGCACCACCGCCCAGACGAAGGACGGCGCCGAGACGGTCATCAGGGTCAGGACGCGGATGACGTGATCGGCCCAGCGCCCCCGGTAGCGCGCCGAGATGGCGCCCAGCGGCAGCCCGATCGCGATCATCATGATCCCGGCGAGGATCACCAGTTCCAGCGTCGCAGGCAGGAACTGGGCGATGTCGGTGGTGACCGGACGGTTGGTGTAGAGCGAGATCCCGAGATCGCCGCGAAACAGGTCGCCGACGAAATGGGCGTATTGCGCGAAGAGCGGTTCGTCGAGATGCAGGGTCCGCCGCATCTGCTCGACCTGCGCCTCGCTCGCCCGCGGCCCGAGCGCGATGCGCGCGGGATCGCCCGGGATGATCCGGGCGATCAGGAAGATCAGGACGGACACGCCAAAGAGGACGAGCACGGTGGTCGCAAGCCGGATCGAAAGGCGGGTGAGAATGCGCATCTGCCTCGGGGGTCTATCGTCTTTTGGGACCGGGCGCCCGGCCCGTCATGGGGCCCCGGGCGGTGTCTGACGCCCGGGACCGGGGAGGATCGCGATCACTCGGGCACGGAAATGTCCGCGAATCTCAGGTTGAAGCCCGAGACCGGGTAGGTCCGCGCCGGATCTTCGAGATTGTGGAAGGACACCCCGTCGCGCACGGCGAAGGCGCCGAGCAGCTCATAGCCATAGATCGCGGGAACCTCTTCCTTCAGGATCGCGTTCGCCTCGGCGTAGAGATCCTGCCGGCGGTCCGGATCGGTTTCCGTCCGCCCCTCCTCAAGCAGGGCGTCGAACTCCTCATTCACGAAATAGGAGGCCGACATCCAGGTCGGCGGCATCGAGGAATGGTACATGTTGAAGAGCAGCGAATCGGTGTCGGGCGACAGCGCCGAGACCGCGATCTCGATCACATGCGGCGCGGTGTCCGGATCGGTCACCTGCTCGGTGATCAGCGCCCAGGGGGTCCGCGTGATCGACACGTCGAAGCCCATCTGGCTGTAGAGCGCCTGCATCATCAGGGCGCCGCGCTCGCGCGCCGGCGTCTCGGCGATCCAGGCGATCTCAAGCGGGTGATCGCCGGGGGCATGGGCGCACTGGGCCAACTCTTCCTGGGCGCGCGCCATGTCCTGCGCGAAGGCGGGCAGGTCGGGGTCGAACCCGATCAGCCCCGCCGGCAGCGCGCTGCTCATCGGCCGGCCCTGCGTCGTGTCGTCGTTGATCCGCACCAGTTGCAGCAGCGTGTCGTAGTCGAAGGCATAGGCCAGCGCGCGCCGGCAATGCACGTCGTCGAGCGGCGGACGCCGCGTGTTGAGCTTGAAGTACTCGCCGGTCAGGCCCGCCTCGGTGACGAGATGCGCGGCGCCCTCGTCGGCCAGCGCGGCGAAGACCTCGGGGGGCAGCCACTGGCTCGATATGTCGTGCTCGCCCCGTGCCATGAGCGCGCGCACCGTGGACGCGTCGAGCCCGTAGCGGTAGCGCACCCGCTCGGGGTGGTTCTCGGCCGGATCGAGGAAATAGTCGGGTTCGTAGACCAGAACGGTCTCGGTCTGCGGGTCGTGACTCTCGGCGACATAGGGGCCGGAGCCGGCGCTGTTTTGCGACATCCATTCCGAGGCGTAGTCGCCGAACTCGCCGAAATCGCCGGCGCCGATATTCGCCATCACCGTCGCCTTGTCGACGACGGGCAGCCGGACCAGGGTGGCGAGGAAGGGGGCGAAGGGCTCGGTGAGGGTGAAGCGGACGGTATGGGCGTCGACGGCCTCGGCGCCCTGGACCCGGCCCTCGAAGAGCCCGGAATTGCCCTGGCCGAGGGCCATCATCCGCTCGAACGAGAACACCACGTCCTCGGCGGTGAGGGGATTGCCCGAGTTGAACGTCACATCGTCGCGCAGCGAGAAGGTGTAGACCGGCCCCTCGATGGTCCAGTCGGTGGCCAGATGGGGCTGCACGCCGGACCCGCCCTGCCTGGGATAGACCAGCGTGTCGTAGAGGTTGATGGCCAGCACCGTGTCGGCGTAGTCGGTCCCCTTGGCCGGGTCCATCTCGCCGATCGGGGCCTCGTCGAGGCGCAGGATCCGCTCGGCCAGTGCCGGCGGCGCCGCCAGCCCGAGGGCGAGGATCGCCGCGGAGGTCAGTAGGACGCTTCTTGTCATGTTGTGTCTCCCTGTCTTTCTGGGTTGCGTTCCATGCGTGTCTGTCTGGTATGCGCCATGGTGCTGCACGGAGAGTACCAACGGCCCGGCATCAGAAAGCCTGCGGATAGGCGCGGCGGGCGAAGCCTTCGGTGATGTAGCCGTCCGCCAGATCGGCCTCGACCGCAGCGCGGTCGCGCGCCGTGGGCGGGCCGTAGCCGCCGCCACCGCCGGTGAAGAAATCGAGCCGCTCGCCCCGGGGGATCAGCACGCCGGTGGCCTTCGAGATGTCCCGGGGCGCCTCGCCCGCGATGGCCAGCTCGCAGCGGTTCACGCGCCCCTCGCCGCCGCCGGCGAGGCCCCAGGGCGGAAACTCCGAGCGCTCGAACACCGTGGTGGCATAGGTGTCGGCGAGCATCCGGAACCGGAAGTCGATGCCCGCGCCGCCGCGCCACTGCCCGGCCCCGCCGGAATCCACCGCGAGTTCCATGCGCTCCACGACCCAGGGGTTGCGCGTCTCCCAGACCTCGACCGGGGTAAACCGGGTGGCGCTTTCGGCGATGTGCAGCATGGTGCCGCCGTCGCCGCCCTGCCAGGCGCCCTGCCCCACGGGATGCGGCGCGCCGTCCATCCAGGGATTGCCGTCGCGGGGATGCGTGCCCCACCAGACGCAGGCGCAGATGCAGCCGCCCGAAGAGGCCGGAACCGCATCCGGCATCGCCTCGGCCAGGGCGCGGTAGATGATCTCAATGGCCTGAAGCGCCGGCCAGCCGTAGATGAAGCACGGCGCCGGAGAGACCGGGTGGAACATCGAGCCCTCGCGTGTGCGCACCTCGATGGGGCGGAAATGACCCTCATGCGGGGGCTCGCCATAGCCCGCCAGCATGGTGATCGCGACCCGCGCCGCGGACATGGTGGAGGGCAGCGGGCAGTTGATCGGGCCGCGCTGCTGGTCGGGGGCGGCGCTGAAGTCGATGGTGACGTCCGAGCCCGACACCTCCAGCGCGATCTCGAAGGGCACCGCGCCGGGCTCGACGCCGTTGCTGTCCATCCGGCCGGTGCCGACGTAGCGGCCGTCGGGGATCTTCTCGAAATACTCCCGGATCACCCGGTCGCCGTGATCGAACATCGCCTCGACCGCGGCGGCGTAGACCTCGGGCCCGAAACGGGCGACCACCTCCTGAAACCGTTCCGCGCCGACCCGGCAGCCGGCGATCTGCGCGTCGAGATCCCCCGCCACCGCCTTGGGCACCCGGGTATTGGCCAGGATGATGCGGTAGACGTCCTCGTTCAACTCACCCTTCCGGTAGAGCTTCAGGCCCGGATAGACCGTGCCCTCCTGAAAGATGTCCACGGTGTCGGTGCAATAGGGCTCCTTGGCGGCGATATCGAGCCAGTGCCCCTTGATCGCGGTATAGCCGACCAGGGTGCCGCCGTGGAAGGCGGGCATGACGATCACCACGTCCTGGGCGTGGCTGCCGGTGCCGTAGGACCAGTTGTAGATCAGCACATCCCCGGGATCGAGCGCCTCCGCCCCGCCCACGTTGCGCACCGCCTCCTCGACGGCGTAGTTGAGCGTGCCCATGAAGAGCGGCAGGCTCGGCGCCTGAGCCAGCATCCGCAGGTGCCGGTCGTAGATCGCCACGGCGAAGTCCAGCACCTCGTAGATCACCGGCGAGAACGCGGTACGGATCAGGGCGCGCTTCATCTGGTTCGCCGCCGAGTTCAGGGCGTGGCGCACCACCTCGACGGTGATCGGATCGGCCGAGCCGGTGACCGGTTGGGCCGGCTGGCCCGCCGGGTGGACGAAGATCTGTCCGTCAGGCATCGGGCGCCCTCCTGTCCAGGATCATCTCGCCGTGGTCCCCCGGCCGGGCGTGCCAGCCGTCGTCGAGATAGGTCGTGGTCACCGCCTCGGTCAGGATCGCCGGGCCGTCGAGCCCGGCGCCGATCCCGCCGCGCGGCACGATCCGGAACGCCCGCCGCCCGCCATGGGCAAAGGACCAAGCCGCGATCTCCGGGCCATCGGCCGCGGCGGCGCCGGGCCGGGCCGCGCCGAGATCGCGCCGCGGCAGGAAGGTCGTGAGCTGCGCGCGCACCGAGGTCAGTTCCAGCCCCTCGTTCATCGTCGCACCGAAGCTGCGGGCGTAATCGGCGCGGAACGCCTCGGCGATGGAAGCGGCGGCCTCGGCGGGACGCTCGTCCTTGAGCGCCACCGGCACCGACAGGGTGTGCTCCTGCCCGGCATAGCGGATGTCGAGCCGCAGGCCGGGGACCGCGCCGTCCGCACTCTCGCCCCGCGCCCGGATCCCGGCGAGAAGCTCGGCCAGGGTGCCGGACACGGCCCCCAGGCTGGCCTCGTCGAAGGGCAGGATCAGCGTCCGCGACGCGCTCTGAACCATGTCGGCGCCAAGCAGCCCCCAGGCCGAGAAGATGCCCGCGAAGGGCGGCACGACGATCCGGGACATGCCCATCTCATCGGCCAGCAGCGTGGCCATCATCGGCCCGGCTCCCCCGAACGGCAGAAGCGTCATGTCCCGGGGATCGAGCCCCTGCTCGACCGAGATCTCCCGCATCGCGTTGGCCATGGCCGCGGAGGCGATCTTCAGGATGCCGGCGGCGGTGGTCTCCAGCGGCTGGCCGATCTCGCCCGCGACCCGGGCGATGGCGGCCTCGGCGGCGGCGATGTCGAGCCTGATCCCGGAGGCCAGTTCCCCGGGGCCGAGCATCCCCAGCCAGGCGGCGGCATCGGTCACGGCGGGCGCCGCGCCGCCCCGGCCATAGCAGGCCGGCCCGGGATCGGCGCCGGCGCTCTGCGGCCCGACCCGCATGAAGCCGCCGGAATCGGCATAGGCGATGGACCCGCCGCCCGCCCCGATGGAGCGCACATCCACCCACGGGCTCTGGATCGGCATGTCGCCGATGCGCCCCTCGAAGAGCAGTTGCGGTGCCCCGTCGAGGATCAGCGATGTGTCGAAGCTGGTGCCGCCCACATCGGCAGTGATCATCCGCTCCTCGCCGAGGATACGGGCGAACTCGCTGGCCCCCTCGGCGCCGCCTACGGGGCCGGACATGATCGTCTCGAAGGGCCGTTCCTCGGCTTCCGAGAAGCTCATCGACCCGCCGCCGGAGCGCGTGATCAGGCTCTGGCCGCGAAAGCCCAGCGCGCGCAGCCGGTCGTCGAGCCGGCGCAGGTAGTTGGCCATGCGCCCCCGCACGAAAGCGTCGATGACCGCCGTGGAGGTGCGCTCGTATTCGCGGTACTCGCCGGAGACCCGGTGCGACAGGGTGATGCCGCCGGCAAAGCCCGCCGCGCGCAGCATCTCCTCGACCTGCAATTCATGGGCCGGATCGACATAGGCGTTGATCAGGCAGATTGCGACGCTGGTGACGCCGTGTTCGGCGAAGGTCTCGGCCGCCGCCTCGACCGCCGCTTGCGTCGGCGCGCCCTCTGCGGTCCCGTCGGCCAGGATGCGGCCGGGCACCTCGAGCCGCAGCCGGCGCGGCACCAGCGGCGCGGTCTGGCGCCAGAACAGGTTGTACATCTCCGCCCGGTCGCCGCGACGGATCTCCAGCACGTCGCGGAACCCCTCGGTAGCGATCAGGCCCACCGTGGCGCCGCGCCGCTCCAAGAGGGCGTTCAACCCGACGGTCGTGCCGTGCAGGAAATAGGCCGCGCGGGCCAGCCGTTCGGCCGACAGATGGTCCCTCAGCGCCGCCTCGACCCCCTCTTCCGGCGCGTCCGGGACGGTCGGCACCTTGCCCTCGATGGTCTCTCCGGTCTCCTCGTCGAAGAACACGAGGTCGGTGAAGGTTCCGCCGATATCGACTGCGATCCGTGTCGCCATGTGTCTCCCATGCGGTTGGCCGATCGCGACCAAACGCGACTTCCTGGATTGACGGAACCCGGGGCGCGGGGCGGTCGGCCGTCGTCACGACCGCGCAACGTCCCGCGCCCCGGCCCGTAGCCGGACGCCCACCCGAGCGGTCCGCGACCGGACCACTCCAACCCGGCGAACCGCCCGGGCATAGACCGGCTTTAGTCTGGTTAAAATCTCTTGACCTTTCGGCTGATTCGTCAACAGAATTTTAGTCATGCTTCAAAACCCCGCCCCCGATACCACGGACTCTGCCCCGGATTTGGGCACCCGACTCCGGAAACGCCGCAAGGAATGCGGTCTGACGATGCAGGCCGTGGCCGACAGCGCCGGCCTGACCGCGGGGTTCATCAGCCAGGTCGAGCGCAATCTCGCGGCGCCATCGCTGGCCTCGCTGACCTGTATCGCCGAGGCGCTGGGATCGCATATCACCGACTTCCTCGGGGCCCCGCCGAATGCCGCCGAGGTCAGCCGCGACACGTTGCGCGAACTCTACGCGGTGCCCGGCGGCACCTTCGCCTATGAGCGCCTGTCGACGACCTTTCCGGGCAGCCAGCTGACCGCCGTGCTGATCCACGAACCGCCCGGCAGCAGGTCCGAACCCATGCGCCATCGCGGCGAGGAGCTTTTCTTCGTCCTCGAAGGCGAACTGACGGTCACCGTGGACGGCGCGACCCGAATCCTGCGCCGCGGCGACTCGATCCATTTCGACAGCCAGCGGCTGCACAGCACCTGGAACCACACCGACAAGGAGACGACCGTCATCGTCTGCAACACCATGGATGTCTTCGGCGGGGATGACGCGGACGAGGACAGGGCGCCCGATCGTGGTCCGGAGTGAGAACGGCCGGGAGGCGCCGCAAGCCCGGCAATCGACCGCCACCCCAACGGACCACAAGACCAAACGAACAGGATCAGGATGACAGACCTTTCCGGGGCGCTCGCCGCGCCCGACCAGCCCGCAGATTACCTCGCCGCGCTGGAGCGGCTGTCGGACGCCACCGTGGGGGTGAAGCTCTTCACCCTGATGGAGATCGACCGCGGCCGTGGCGTCGCCCGGCGCAGCTATTCCAACATGCCCGGGGCCTATCCGGTCTCCGGCGAGAAACCGATCCTGGACAATGACTGGACCGAGACCGTCGAAGGGGCCGGCCGCACCTTCGTGGCCAACACGATCGACGAGATCGCGGCGGTGTTTCCCGATCACGAACTGATCCGGTCGCTGGGCTGCGAGAGCTGCCTGAACGTGCCCGTCACCATCGCCGGCCGGGTGGTCGGTACGCTCAACTGCCTGAACGCGGCGGGCCACTACACCGCCGAACGGGTCGCCGCCTCCGAGGCGCTGAAGCTGCCCGGGGCGGTGGCCTTCCTGCTGTCCCGGGGCCTGAACGAGGGAGCCCGGCCATGACCGAACGCACCCTCCGCGTGGCGACCGATGTCGGCGGGACCTTCACCGATCTGGTGGCTTTCGAGACCGGCCCCGACGGCGCGATGCGGATCGTGACCGCCAAGTCGGACACCACGCCGCCGGATTTCGAGACCGGCGTGCTGAATGTGCTGGCCAAGGGCGGTATCGCGCCGGCGGATGTCGATTTTCTGGCCCATGGCACGACCGTCGTCATCAACGCCCTGACCGAACGCAAGGGCGTCACCGTCGGTCTGATCACCACCGAGGGGTTCCGCGACGTGCTGGAGATCGCGCGCGGCAACCGGCCGGATTTCTTCAACCTGCACTACGTCAAGCCGCAGCCCTTTGTGCCGCGCCATCTGAGGGCGGAGGTGCCGGGCCGGATGACCTATACGGGCCAGGAGCGCACCCCGCTCGACCTCTCGGCCCTGCCCGAGATCGTTGACAGGTTCCGGGACGAGGGGGTCGAGGCGGTGGCGATCAGCCTGCTGCACGGCTATGCCAACCCGGCCCACGAGATCGCCGCGCTGGAGCGGGTGCGGGAACTCTGGGACGGGGTTTCGGCCGTCGCCTCGCATCAGATCACCCGGGAATGGCGCGAATACGAGCGCACCAACACCGCCGTCCTGTCGGCCTATGTGCAGCCGGTCGCGGCGCGCTATCTCGGCCGCCTCGATGACGGGCTGAAGGCGCGCGGGCTGCGCAACAGTCCCTACATCATGCAGTCGAATTGCGGCGTGGACAGTCTCGCGGCGATTTCCCGCACGCCGATCACCATGGTCGAAAGCGGCCCCGCCTCGGGCTTCTGGGGGGCGGCGGAACTGGGCAAGCTGATCGGGGAGCCCGACATCCTGGCGCTCGATATCGGCGGCACCACCGCGAAATGCTCGCTGATCGAGGCCGGCGAGGTCCGGATCATGACCGATTACTGGATCGAGCGCAGCCGCAAGAAAGCGGGCTATCCGATCATGGTCCCGGTGGTCGATCTGGTGGAGATCGGCAATGGCGGCGGCTCGATCGCCTGGGTCGACGATTTCGGCAAGCTCCATGTCGGCCCGCAATCCGCCGGTGCGCTGCCGGGGCCGGCCGCCTATGGCAAGGGCGGGACCGAGGCGACGACGACGGACGCCAATCTCTGGCTCGGCCGGATCAACCCCGAGTATTTCTGCGGCGGCGAGGTCACCGCCGACATGGCCGCCGCCGAAGCCGCGCTGCGGGGCGTGAGCGAGAGGCTCGGCGTTTCGGTCGATGCCGCCGCCGAGGGCATCATCCGCATCGCCAACAACAACATGGTCAACGCGCTCAAGCTCGTCAGCCTGAACCGGGGCCACGACACGCGGGACTTCACGCTGCTCGCGTTCGGCGGCGGCGGCGGGATGCATGCGGTCGCGCTGGGCAAGGAATTGCAGGTCAGGAAGGTGGTGATCCCCAACGCGGCCGCGGTCTTCTCGGCCTGGGGGATGATGATGTCGGACCTGCGCCGGGACTATTTCGTCACCCAGCTCGCCGATCTGGCGGCCGGCGCGTCGGAGGCGATCGAGGCGCTCTTCGCCGAGACCGAGGCCAAGGCGGGCGCCACCTTCGAGGCCGAGGGGGTCGATCCCGCCCAGGTGAGTTTCCTGCGCTTCGGCAAGTTCCGCTACCAGAACCAGGAGCACACCACCGAAGTGCCCCTGGAGGGCCCGGTGACCGAGGCGGCGCTGGACCGGATCGCTGCCGATTTCCACGCCGCCTACGAAAAGGAATACACCTACCGCCTCGACGCCCCGGTGGAGATGGTGGGCATCCACCTCGTCGCCCGGGCCGAGGTCGGCAAGCTGCGGATGGAGCCGGCCCCGCTCGGGGCGCCCGACGCGGCGACCGCGCTCAAAGGCCGCCGCGATGTCGATTTCGCGCTGGAGGGCGTCCACGCCTCCGACATCTACGACGGCGAGAAACTGATGCCCAGCATGGCGCTCGACGGCCCCGCCGTGATCGAGGACCCGGGCACCACCATCGTCGTCCATCCCGGCGACGCGGCGCGGATGGACGCCTATCGCAACATCCACATCACCTTCGGAGAGGGGACATGAGCGCGGACCCGATCACGCTGGAGATCATCCAGAACTCGCTCCAGGCCGCGGCCGACGAGATGTTCGCGGCGATGCGCAAGACGGCGATGTCCTCGATTATCTACGAGGTGCTCGACATGGGCACCGGGATCACCGATGCCGACGGACGGATCGCCTCGTCGGGCGCCGGCATTCCGGCCTTTATCGGCGTGCTCGACAAATCGGTGCAGTTCCTCCTGTCGAAACATGACGACATCCGCCCCGGCGACGTCTTCATCACCAACGATCCCTGGCATGGCGGCGTGACGCATCTCAACGACCTGGTGCTCGCCATGCCGGTCTTCGCCGAGGGACGGCTGATCGCCTGGACGGCGAATATCGCGCATAATTCCGATGTCGGCGGCATGGCGCCGGGCTCGCTCTCGGGCGAAGCGACGGAGGTTTTCCAGGAGGGGCTGCGGCTTCCGGCGGTCAAGCTGATCCGAGAGGGCGTGACCGACGAGGCGGTGATGGATATCATCACCGCCAACAGCCGGATGCCCGATTTCCTCAAAGGCGATGTCTGGGCCGCCATCGCCAGCGTCCGGGTCGGCGCGCGGCGGCTCGAGGGGCTGGCGGCGAAATACGGCACCGACACGTTCATTGAGGCGATGCGCCAGTTCATGGCGTTCGGCGAAACGTCCGCCCTGGCCGAGTTGGCCCGGTTGCCCAAGGGCACCTTCGAGCTGAGCGAGGAACAGGACGACGGGCGGGTCTTCAAGGTCGCGGTCACGATCTCGGACACCGAATTCACCGTCGATCTGCGCGACAACCCCGATCAGGACCCGGGGCCGACCAATACCAGCCGCGACGGCACGATGATCTGCGCGCAGATGGTGTTCAAATCGCTGACCGACCCCGACACGCCCGCCAACGAGGGCAGCTTTCGCCCGCTCAAGGTGCTGACCCGGGAAGGTTCGGTGTTCCACGCCCGTGAACCCGCCGCCATCGGCTTTTATTTCGAGACCGAGGTGCGGGTCTACGACCTGATCTGGCGCTGCCTGGCGCCGCATATCCCCGAGCGCCTGCCGGCGGGGCATTTCAGCTCGATCTGCGGCACCTTCATCGGCGGCATCCACCCCGATACCGGGCGGCAATACACGATCATCGAGCCGCAGGTCGGGGGCTGGGGCGCCTGGGACGGGCATGACGGAAACCCCTGCATCTTCTCCGGCTTTCATGGCGAGACCTTCAACACGCCGGCAGAGATATCGGAGGCCCGCAACGGCCTCTTCGTCGACCGGATGGCCCTGAACGACGCCCCCGGCGGCGAGGGACGCTTCACCGGAGGCCGCGGCCTGATCCTCGAATACCGTATCCGCACCGAGACCGGGTTCGTGACTGTCGGATACACCCGGTCCCGGATCATGCCTTGGGCACTGGAGGGCGGCCAGGAGGGCAGCGGCAACTATGTCGAGGTGATCAGAAACGGCGAGACCCAGCGCTACTCGTTCGCCTCCGGTCTCGACGTGACGACCGATGACGTGGTGCGGGTGGTCACGTCCTGCGGCGCCGGCTACGGCGATCCGGGCGAGCGCAGGCCCGAGGCGGTGGAGGCCGACATCAAGGCGGGGTTCCTCTCGCCCGAACGCGCATCGGAGATCTATGGGAGACACGCATGACCGACCCTCTGAAGATCATGTATCTGAGCCCCGTCGGCTCGGCGATCGGCGACGACATCTTCGCCGACAGCTTCCGCGAGCAGCGGCGGCCGGGCACGGAAATCCACGTCACCTCGCTGCCGCCCGAAGACGGTCGCTTCACCCATATCGAATACCGTGCCTATGAGGGCCGGGTGACGACCGGCATCCTGCGCGCGGTCCGCGCCGCCGCGCGCGAGGGCTTCGACGCCTTCGTCATCGGCTGTTTCTACGACACCGCCCTGCCGGAGGCGCGCGAGATATCGGGCGACATGATCGTCACCGCGCCCTGCGCCGCCTCCTGCGAGATCGCGGTCTCGCTGGCCAACCATTTCGGGGTGATCGTCGGGCGCCGCAAATGGGTGGGCCAGATGCAGTCCACCGTGCTCGGCTACGGCCATGGCGACCGGCTGACCGGCTTCTATCACGTCGAACTGGGCGTCAACGACTTCCAGACCGATCACAGCGAGACCGCGCGCCGGCTGATCGCGGCCGGGCGCCGGGCGGTGGAGGAGGACTACGCCGAGGCGCTGATCCTGGGCTGCACCATGGAGATCGGGTTCCACCGCAGGCTGGAGGAGGAACTGGGCGTGCCGGTCATCGACCCGGCCATTGCCGCGCTCAAGCGGGCGGAATACGCCGCCGCGCTCCGCCGCGACTGCGGCTGGGTGCCCTCGCGCAAATGGTCCTGCGAGGCGCCCCCCGAGGAAGAGATGGCGCGGATCGGCGGGTTCGACGTGAACGAACCCTTCGGCAACCGCCTCGTGCTGGCGGCCTGAGGAGGGCGGGATGAGCGACAGGCTTGCAAATCTGAGGGCGCTGATGGCCGAAGACGGCGTCGATCTCGTGGTGCTGGCGCCGGGGGCGCATCTGGCCTGGGCGCTGGATGTACGCCCGCACGCAGACGAACGCCCGCTTCTCGCGGCGATCACCGCCGGTCACGCCGCCTTTCTGATGCCCGTCCTCGAAGCCGAGAGCGCGCGGACCCAGACCGACCTGCCGTTCCATGTCTGGGCCGATGACGAGGGGCCGGAGGCGGCGCTGGCCCGGCTCCTGCGCGAGACCGGGGCGGAGGGCGCGCGCTCCCTGGTGCTGGACGAGACGATGCGGGCCGATCACGCCGCCCTGGTCCAGGACGCGCTGCCCGGGGCGGCGCGCAGCTTCACCCAGAGCACCGTCGGGCGCCTGCGGATGCGCAAGGACGCCGCCGAATACGCCGCGCTGAAGGACAACGCCCGGATCGCCGATGTCGCGCTGGAGGCCGCCTGGGCGGCGATGCGCCCGGGCATGACCGAGCGCGAGGTGGCGGGGATCGTCGGCGAGAGCTTCGCCGCCGCCGGCGCCAGGCCGCTCTTCCGGATCATCGGCACAGGGGCCAACGGCGCCTATCCGCACCACCAGACCGGCGAGACACGCCTGGCCACGGGCGATGCGGTGGTGATGGATATCGGCGCCGGCAAGGTCGGCTTTTCGAGCGACATCACCCGGATGGCCGTCATCGGATCGCCGCCCGAGGGCTACGGCGAGATCCACGACATCGTCGAGCGGGCGGTCACCGCCGCCCTGGCCGCGGCCCGCCCCGGCGCCCGGGCGCATGAGATCGACGACGCCGCGCGCGGCGTGATCGCCGCGGCGGGCTATGGCGAATATTTCCTGCACCGCACCGGTCACGGCATGGGCGTGGAGGTCCACGAGCCGCCCTGGATCACCGCCGCCTCCCAGACGGTGCTGGAGGAAGGGATGGTGTTTTCCATCGAGCCGGGCATCTACCTGCCCGGGCGGTTCGGGCTGCGGCTGGAGGATATCGTGATCCTGCGCGCCGACGGGCCCGAGATCCTCTCCGGCCTGTCGCGCGAGGTCCGCGTCATCGATGCCTGACCCGTTCACCGCGACGGTGATCCAGGCCGGCCTTGAAGCGGCGGCGGACGAGATGTTCGAGGTGCTCCGGCGCACCGCGATGAGCCCGATCATCTACGAGGTGCTCGACGTCGGAACCGGCGTGACCGACGCCGAAGGGCGGCTGGTCAGTTCCGGCGCCGGCATCCCGTCCTTCGTCGGCGTGCTCGACAAGTCGGTGACCGCGATCCGCGCCCGCCATGGCGACCGGATCGCGGAGGGCGACGTCTTCGTCACCAACGATCCGAACCATGGCGGGGTGACCCATCTCTGCGACATCGTGCTGGCCGAGCCGGTGTTTCATGACGGCGCCTGCGTCGCCTGGGTCGCCTCCATCGCCCATTGGAGCGATATCGGCGGCAAGGTGCCCGGCTCGATGCCCGCCGACGCCGCCGACATTCATGCCGAGGGTCTGCGCCTGCCGATGGTCCGGCTGTTCGAGGCCGGGCGGCGCAACGCGGCGCTCTTCGACATCATCGCCTGCAACTCGCGCCAGCCCGATGTGGTGGCGGGCGATCTCTGGGCGCAGGTCTCGGCCGGGCGGCGCGCGGCGCGGCTGATCCGGGGCCTCTGCGCGCGCTACGGCGCCGGGGCGGTGCGCGGGGCGATCGAGGCCGCGCTTGGCCTGGGCGAGGCCCGGGCCCGGGCCGGGCTCGCCGCCCTGCCCGAGGGCCGCTGGGAGATCGAGGAACCTCAGGATACCGGGCCGCCCTGGCGCGCGGCGATAGAGAACCGCGACGGGCGCTTCACGGTGGATCTGCGCGAGGCCCCCGAGGCCGTGGCCGGACCGCACAATACCAGCCGCGACGGCGCGGTGATCGCCTGCCAGATGCTCTTCAAGGCGGTCACCGACCCCGAGCGTTTCGCCAATGCCGGCTCCTTCGCGCCGCTCCGGGTGCTGACCCGGCCGGGCAGCATCTTCGAGCCGGGGCCGGACGCCGCCCACGGCTATTACTTCGAGACCCGGATCCGGCTCTTCGACATGCTCTGGCATTGCCTCGCCCAGGCCTGGCCGGGGCGGCTGCCGGCCGGGCATTTCGCCTCGATCTTCGGCACGGTGATCGCCGGGCTCCATCCCGATACCGGTCGCCGCTACACGATGGTCGAGCCGCAGATGGGCGGTTGGGGCGCGACGGCGGCGCGCGACGGGATAGACGCGATGTACTCGACCAGCCACGGCGATACGTTCAACTGCCCCGTCGAGATCGCCGAGGCCCGCTACGGACTGATCGTCGAGGAGAAGGCACTGGGCCCGCGGCCCGACGCACCGGGCGCCTTCGCCGGCGGGCGCGGGGTGCGCACGCGCTATCGGCTGCGCGCCCCCGCGATGCTGTCCTCGGGCCTCAGCCACGCCAGGGTGCCGGTCTGGTCCTGCCGCACGGATGTGCCGGGCGGGACCAACCGGCTCACCGTGGGCCGGCGCGGTGGCGCGCGCCAGGACCATGCCTTCGTCTCCGGTCTGGCGCTGGAACCGGGCGACGGCGTGACCGTGGAGACGGCGTTCGGCGGCGCCTTCGGCACACCTGAAACCGGTCCGGACGGGCATGTGAGCTTCGGACCGAAGACGGGGTGAGATCCACGTTCCGATAGGGACTGTCAGACGCGCTCGACCCGTCTGCCGTGCTGCCCCCCGTCCCGCGCGGAGGCCGCGCCGTTCGGTCAGGGCGGCGGTGCAGTTCGGCGTGACGAGTGTTCGGCTCGGGAGGCCGCGTCCCAGGTCGGCCCGCCTCGACGCGCCGCAGCGACAGCGAAACCCGCGCATATTGCGGTGTCGCCTGGCGGATATTCTCGGGCATCGTCCCGACGGACTTGAAAGGTGAACGCTTGGTCATCCGCCGGGGCGAGCCAGTGCCCTCCCCCACCCAAGGCCGAGGTCCTCTGACAAGCCCCTTGCGAGGCATCTGGCACCAGAGGCACGAGATGTGGGGGATCGACCAGGCCGAAAGGCATCTCGACCACATCGAGGCGTGCTGCAAAGCGATCGGCGACGGGAAGACACGGTCGAAGTCCCACGATGTCCTGCCCAAGGATGTGCGGGTCCACCGCTTCGAGCATCCCTACATCTTCTGGCTCGCCGGCGACCAGCCGATCGTCATCGCTGTCCTTCGCGACCGCACGGACCTCGTAAGCCGGCCTGAGGACCGCCTGTGACGCCGAAGACTTCATTTTGTGGATCAGTTCGGTGGCGGCGCTCAAGCGGCGGCGGCAGATACCGGTTCGCGGCAAGCTGTGCTAGCCTTCCACACAAGCAAGGAATTCGCCAACACCGGAGACACCCCACCGATGCCAAAGCCTAACTCTCACCCCAAGGTCGACGAGATCGATGCCGCCTTTCGGGCGGGTCGCATGGACAGGCGCGCGTTCCTGCGCACCGCCACTCTGCTTGGCACCTCCGCCGCTGCGGCCTACGCGATGGTGGGTCTGCCCATGCCCGCGCGGGCACAGGGCGCGATGCCGCACGGCGGCACACTCCGGGTGGAGACGACGGTCTATGACGTCAGCTCGCCACCCACCGCCTCGACCACGGCCCATCCGATCATCTATTCCAACGTGGTCGAACACCTCACCCGCGTCGGCACGGACAACGTCACGCGCCCGCATCTGTTGGAAAGCTGGGAGCCGTCCGACGACCTGAGGAGCTGGACCTTGCGCGTCCGTCCCGGCGTCACCTGGCATTCGGGCCGCACCTTCACCGCCGACGATGTGATCTGGAACCTTACCCGGCTGGTCTCGGACGAGGTCGGCTCGTCGACCCTGGGCCTGATGAAGGGCTACCTGCTGACGGAATATGAAAGCGACGAGCTTGACGACGATGGCAACCCCCGACGCGCCCACCGGCTCTGGCGTGAGGACGCGATCGAAAAGCTGGACGACATGACCGTGCGCCTGAACCTCAAGGAGGCGCAACTGGCCGTGCCCGAGCACCTCAACCATTATCCGGCGGTGATGCTGGACCCCGATGACGGCGGCGTCTTCGGAGTGGAGGCAAACGGCACCGGGCCTTTCACGCTGGCCGAGATCGATCCGGGCCGGCGCGCGGTGCTGGTGGCCAACCCCGACTATTGGGGTGAGGGCCCCTATCTTGACCGGGTGGAGTTGGTGGATGTCGGCGGCAACGATCAGGCGATCATGAACGCGCTGATCTCGGGCCAGGTGCATGGCGCCTTCCAGGTGCAGCCGGAGCTGGCGCCGATCCTGGCGAACCAGGAGCATCTGCAATTGCACGAGGCCACGACGGCCGACACCGCCATTACCCGCATGAACGTCACGCACAAGCCCTTCGACGATCCCCGGGTGCGCAAGGCCTTTCGGCTAGCCCTCGACGCGGAAAAGGCCGTGGCGGTGGCCTTTGGGCCCTACGCCGCGCCGGCGGAGCACCATCATGTCGCCCCGATCCACCCCGAATACGCCGACCTGCCGCCAATGACCCGCGACGTGGAGGCGGCCCGGGCACTCCTGGCCGAGGCCGGCTATCCTGATGGCGTCGACGTCGAACTCACGATCCAGCAGAACCCGCCGCACCACCTGCGCAGTGCCACAGCCATGCAGGAGATGTGGCGGGACGCGGGTATTCGGGCCGAGATCAACGTGGTGCCCAATCCGCAATATTGGGATGTCTGGACGACCGCACCGCTCGGCACCACCGTCTGGGCGCACCGGCCGTTGGGGGTGATCAACCTCTCGCTCGCCTACCGCTCCGGGGTGCCATGGAACGAGAGCGCCTATGCCAACCCCGACTTCGACGCACTGCTCACGCAGGCCGAGGCCCTGCCTGACCCCGACGAACGCCGCGAGGTCATGGCGCAGATCCAGGCTTTGCTGCAAGAAGACGGCCCGATTATCCAGACCTACTGGCGGAAGCTGCTGACGTTCTACGACAAGCGCGTGAAGGGGTTTGAGATGCACCCGACCTACGCGGTCGCCTTCAACGAGATGGGGCTGGACGAGGGCTGACTTGAAACTCGCCCTTTTCGTCTTGCGGCGGCTCGGCCAGACGCTCTTCACGATGCTGGCCGCGTCCTTCCTGCTGTTTGCACTGACCGAGTTCCAGCCCGGGACCGTCGCCTCCAAGATCCTCGGACCTTACGCCGTGGAGACACAGGTGGCGCTCCTGTCGGAGAAGCTGGGCCTCGACGACCCGCTGCTCACCCGCTATGCGCGCTGGCTCGGTACGCTGGCGGGCGTGATCGAGAACCCGCTGTCGGATCCCGCACTTGGCCTCGGTCTCAGCGATCCGCGCGGCACGCAATATGTCGGCAATTTCGGCTTTTCGCTGATGCAGAAGGAACCGGTCGCCGATGTGATCGCGGACCGGCTGGGCAATACGGTGCTCCTGACGGTCTGGGCCATCGGCCTCACCATCCCGCTCTCGCTGCTTCTTGGCACGCTGGCGGGGATGCGCCCGGGCAGCCTGGCGGACCGGGCGATTTCCACCACGACGGTGATCCTGACCTCGCTGCCGGAATTCGTGACCGCCGTGGTGTTGCTCTTGATCTTCACCGCCTGGCTGGGCTGGCTGCCCGGGACCAGCCCGCTCGACCCCGGCGACCGCTGGAGCCTCGGCGCGCAACTGGTGATGCCGGTCACGGTGCTGGTCATCGCGTCGTCGGCCTATGTCACGCGCATCGTGCGGGCCTCGGTCGCCGACACGATCGGCAAAGACCATGTGCGGACCGCCACGCTCAAGGGGCTGTCGCCGGCACGGGTGATCTGGTCCCATGTGCTGCGCAACGCGATGATCGCGCCGGTGACGGTGATCCTTTTGCAGATCAACTGGATCCTCACCGGCGTTGTGGTGGTGGAGGCGATTTTTGCCTATCCCGGCATTGGGTCGCTCATGCTGCGCGCGGCCCTTTTCGGAGATATCTTCACCGTGCAGGCACTGACCCTGCTGGCATTGGCCGTCGCCATCGTGACGCAGTTTCTGGGCGATCTGCTCTATGCCGCGCTCGACCCGCGGATCCGGGCCGGCACATGACCCGACCCTCCGGCGCGATCCTGATCGGCGGCGGCATCCTGCTCCTCTGGGGCATCGTGGCCCTTTTCGCGCCACTGTTGTCCCCCTGGAGCCCAACGGAAATCGACTTTGCTGCCGCCGCGAATCCAGGCCCGTCCGCCGCCCATCCGCTGGGCACCGACCCGGTGGGCCGGGATATGCTGGCGCGGCTGATCTACGGCGCGCGCACGACCTATATCGTGGTGCCGCTCGCCATCGGGTCGGCCTTCCTGACGGGCGGCATCGCGGGGATGTTGGCGGGCTGGTACGGTGGCTGGGTCGACAGCCTCGTCAGCCGGATCAGCGACGTGCTGCTGAGTTTCCCCGCGCTCGTCCTCTACATCGTCCTGATCACGGCTTTCGGACCGTCGGTGACCAACATCGTTGTCGCCGTGACACTCGCCTATGCGCCGGGCATGGCGCGACTGATGCGCGGGCAGGTCCTGTCGGTCAAACGCGCCGAATACGTGCAGGCGGCGCAAGCGGCCGGCGAGCCCGCGCCTTACATCATGGTGGTGGAAATCCTGCCCAATGTGGGCGGGCCGCTCATCGTCGATCTGTGCCTGCGGGCGGGTTACACGGTGATCCTGATCGGCACGCTGGGCTTTCTTGGACTTGGCCTGCCACCGCCCACGCCCGACTGGGGCGGCATGGTGGTCGAGGGGGTGCCGTTCCTGCCGCTGCACCCGCATATGGCGCTCCTGCCCGCCGCCGCCGTCACCTCCGTCGTGGTGGCCTGCAACCTCCTGGCCGACGGGCTGAGAGAGCGCACCGCATGACCGCGGTGCTCGACATCGCCGGCCTGAGCGTGGCTTACGGGGCCGGACCGGAGGTCGTCTCGGGCGTCGATCTGCGGATCGGCCCGGGCGAGAGCCTCGGTCTCGTGGGCGAATCCGGCAGCGGCAAGTCCACCGTGGCGATGGCCGTCATGGGGCATCTGGGGCCGGGCCGCGTCACCTCCGGCAGGATCCTGCTCGACGGTGCGGACATCACGGGCCTCGCGGAACCCGCGATGCGACGGCTGCGCGGCGACCGGCTGGCCATGGTCTATCAGGACCCGATCGGGGCGCTGAACCCGACCATGCGGGTGGGCCGGCAACTGGCCGAGGCCGCGCGGCGGCGCGACGACCCGGCGCGCGCGATACGCGAGGTGCTGACCCGCACCCGCTTTCCCGACCCGGAGCGTATCCTGCGCCGCTGGCCGCATGAACTCTCAGGCGGTCAGGCGCAACGCATCGTGATCGCCATGGCACTTCTCGCGCGCCCGCGCCTTCTGATCCTCGATGAGCCCACCACCGGGCTTGACGTGACGGTCGAGGCAGAAGTTACCGACCTCGTTGCGGAAATCGCCGCCGCGGGCGAGTCCGCGCTGCTCTATATCAGCCACGATCTCAACCTCATCGCCAAGGTCACTCTACGCGTGGGCGTGATGCAGGAGGGCCGGATCGTGGAAGAGGGGCCGGTCGGCGAGGTTCTGGCAACGCCACAGCACCCCTACACCCGGCACCTGCTCGACTGCCTTCCGCGCGGCATCGGCAAGACCGCGCGCGAAGGCGGCACCCCGCCCCTGGTACGGCTCGACCGGCTGACACGGGTCTTTTCCGGCGGGCTCTTCTCCAAGGGTCCCGAGGTCAGGGCCGCGGACGGCGTATCCTTCCACATTGGACGGGGCGAAACGGTCGCGCTCATCGGTGAAAGCGGCTCTGGCAAGTCGACCGTGGCGCGCATCCTGATCGGTCTCGATACCGCCGATGGCGGCACGGTGGATTTCGATGGTCAGGCCATTGCGCAGCTGCCCGCCGGAGCCCGGCCTCGCGATCTGATCCGTCGAATCCGGATCGTGTTCCAGAACCCCGATGGCACGCTCAACCCGGCGCACCGGGTCGGACGCATCCTGGCGCGGGCTCTCAAACGCGCCGGCAAGCCGCGCGATGCCGCCTCTGTCGAGGCGCTGCTGGCGCTGGTCCGGCTGCCGCCGGAGACAGCGCGCCGCCGCCCCGCCGCACTTTCGGGCGGGCAGCGCCAGCGCGTGGCGATCGCGCGGGCCTTTGCCGGAACCCCCGATCTCGTCATCGCCGATGAACCGACCTCTGCCCTCGATGTCTCCGTCCAGGCCGCCATCGTCGATCTGATGGGCGACGTGCAGCAGGCGTCCGGCACCGCCGTTCTCTTCATCAGTCATGACCTCGCTCTTGTGCGATCCATCGCCGATCGGGTCGTGGTGCTCTACCAGGGCAAGATCGTCGAAGAGGGGCCGGCCGCCGAGATCTTTGCCGCCCCACAACACGCCTATACCAAGACGCTGCTGGCCGCCGCGGCCCATGCGCTCACCCGCTGATGTTCAAAGGAGCCTCCCATGCGCCAACCCCACCTCAAGATGCGCGGCCCCTGGCAGCCACCGCTCGACCAGGTCGTGCAATACGACTTCGCGCCGGGCTATGTCGTCTTCACCCTGCCCTGCCCCAAGCGGATCCGGGTCATGGCGAACGGCCAAACCCTGGCCGATTCCACCCGCGTGCTCACGCTCTACGAGTCCGATCACATCCCGATCTACTACTTTCCGATGGAAGACATCCGCATGGATCTGATGGGCCCGGGCAAACGCACCACCCGCTCCCCCTACAAGGGCGATGCGCGGCACTACTCGCTCAAGGGCGGGGGGGAACCCTACGAGGACATCATGTGGCACTACGAACGTCCCGTGCCAGGCTCGCCCGACCTGTCCGGCCATGCGTCCTTCTACTGGCATGAGGTCGACCGCTGGTTCGAGGAGGATGAGGAGGTCTTCGTGCATGTCCGGGACCCCTTCCGACGGGTCGATTGCCTGCCCAGCACACGCCGGGTCACGGTCGAGCATGGCGGACAGGTGGTGGCCGACAGCGGGCGCGGCGTGTTCCTCTTCGAAAACGGCCTGCCGACCCGACACTACCTCCCGCGGCAGGACGTGGACGCCGCTGTTCTGGAACCAAGCGCGCTGCGCACCCAATGCCCCTACAAGGGCGAGGCGCACTACCATCATCTGAATGCCGGGGGTGACCGGATCGAAAACGCGGTCTGGTTCTACCCCAATCCCGTAGAGGAAAGCGCACGCATCCGGGGCCTTCTTTGCTTTGCGGGGGAATTGGTCGACCGGATCAGCGTCGACGGGCAGACGGTGGAGCGCCCGATCACGGCAATGACCAAGGGATACAACTACCACGGCTACAAGGATTGATCGCCTGGGCGCTGTCAGACGAGTTCGACCCAGTCTCTGGTCGGACAGTGCCGCTGTGCCTTATCCCGCGCAAAGACCGCGCCACTCGATAAGCGCTGCGGTGCGGTTCAGCTTGAAGAGGGGTCGGCTTGAGAGGCCGCGTTCCTGATTGAGGGGGTCGAGGCGGAGGCGCGGACTGCGGCGGATTTCCGAAGATTTCGCATCGGGCGGACCCGGATGTAGAGCATCACCGCCAGACGGCTGATCTCGGCACTCGTCTTGAAGGACTTGAAAGGGCGAATGCCTGGTCATCCGCCGAGACGTGCCAGAGCCCTGCCCCGCCTTAAGCCAGACTCCTCCGCCCTCCGGCCTTCCCAGCGGGCGGTGTATTGACAAAAAAATACGGATATCCTTATTTTAGTCTTGAGCGGATCGCCGACAGGGGGCCAGTGTGGAGTTGAGTCGCATCCGACCTGATCAAGACCTGGCGGCTTCACCGCCGCGTCATGAACGATCCTCCAGCGGCGAAGCCAGCGGGCTCACGATCAGACAGGTCGAAAAATCCTACAGCTCGGGACCGAGCAAGGTAACTGCCCTGCGGGACATCCATCTCGAGATCCGGGATGGTGAGTTCTTTTCGTTGCTGGGCCCGTCCGGCTGCGGAAAGTCAACGCTGCTACGTATCCTGGCGGGCCTCGAGGCACCGGATTCCGGAGATGTACTCTTGAATGGTGTCAGCCTCAGAAACACGCCGCCAAACAAACGCCCCCTGAACACGGTTTTTCAGTCCTATGCCCTGTTTCCACATATGACCGTGGCGAAGAACATCGCGTATGGTCTGGAGGCGCAGGGTCTCGACAGAGATCGCATTCGCCGGCGCGTCGGCGAGATGCTCGATCTTATTCAGCTTCTTGAATTGGAGACCCGATATCCCGGGCAGCTTTCGGGGGGCCAACGCCAGAGGGTGGCCATCGCCCGCGCGCTCGCGCCCCGGCCAGAGGTGCTGCTGCTCGATGAATCCCTGTCGGCCCTGGACCGCCAGCTCAGAAAAGACATGCAGAAAGAGCTCAAACGAATTCAACGTGATACGGGCGTCACGTTTCTGTTTGTCACCCACGACCAGGACGAAGCCATGGCGATGTCGGATACCATGGCAATCCTCAATCAAGGTAGCGTCGTTCAAGTTGGAACCCCGCTGGACCTCTATCGCGCACCGAATTCGCGCTTCGTCGCCGGGTTCATAGGGGACACCAATTTCATCAAAGCCAAGGTCACCGATAGCCGAACACTGAAGGTCGGGGACCAGACCCTCACCAGCCATCATGGACTGCCGGTCGGTGAATGCGTGGAGCTGGCCATTCGCCCCGAGGCGATCTCCCTCGACCCAGATGGTTCGAGAACGGCGGGTCTGGACGCGCTCATCATCGAGACACGCCTCACCGGCGGCGCCTTGGAATGCGTCATGCTACTTCAGGACGGGCAGCGGGTGGATGCCCGCCTGCCCGTCATCCAGTTGGGCGATGCGCCAGATGCCAGTACAGCAGCACGGCTCTACTTCGATCTGGCGGCGACGCCGTCGTTCCCCCTATCACCGCCCTCGCCTCCCCATGAGTAATAGGTCAGCGCACTCATATCTCGCCATCGGTCTTCCACTTCTGGCACTCGCGTTTCTGTTCTTCGGACCGCTCCTGGCCATACTTGCCGCGTCCTTCACCGAGCGCGCACCGAATGGCGGCATCGACTGGTCCGGGCCGGTTTTCGACGCCTACACCGCGCTCTTCTATACCCCGGATCTCTTTGGCGAGTTGGAACCCAACAGGGCATTTCTCTCCGCGTTCTCCCGATCCCTCTATCTGGCTACCTGCACGACACTGATCTGCCTCGTCGCCGCTATTCCCATGGCGATCTACATCTCGCGTCGCAGCGAGAGAACCAAGACATTGTTGCTATTGCTCATCACGATTCCGTTCTGGGCAAACCTTCTTGCCCGCAATTACGCCTGGATTCTGATCTTGCGCGCGAACGGCCTTCTCGACAGCGCACTTCAATCCATCTGGCCAGGCTTCGAGGGCACCGGTTTGCTCTATAGCGAGACCGCAATCCTCATCGGCCTCGTCTATTCCTTTCTTCCGTTCATGGTGCTGCCGATCTTCGCGAGCGCGGAACGCTTCGATTGGGACCTCGTCAGTGCGTCCCGTGATCTCGGCGCCAGTGTATCGAGAACCTATGGCAAGGTAGTCCTGCCGCTCCTTACTCCCGGAATACTTGCCGGATCGATATTGGTATTTATCCCTTCAATGGGCAACTTCATTACCCCGCAATTGCTGGGCGGCGGGCAGGACTTCATGCTCGGTAACCTGATTGCCTTGCAGTTCGGTGCCTCGCGCAACTGGGCCCATGGCGCAGCGATCGCGGTCGGGTTGATGATCGGGATTTCCCTCGTCCTGCTTTGCCTCCGGCGGTTGGGGCCAAAAGGCCCGCACCTGAGCGGCGGAGCCTGAGCATGTCGGAGACCGGAAAAGCCCGGCACCTTTCTGGCCGTGTCCTCGTGGTCTTATTCTTTCTGTTCTTGTATTTTCCTCTATTCGCTCTTGTCGGGCTGTCGTTCAACGAGAACCGCTCGGTCACCGTTTGGACAGGGTTTTCGTTCGACTGGTATCTGCGCCTTCTCGAGAACGAAGACCTCCTGCTTGCGGCACGAACGAGCATCACTGTCGCCCTGGCATCCGCGACTCTGGCCACCCTCATTGCACTGCCGGCCGCGGTCGGGCTCGCGAGGACCTCGTTCAGGGGCCGCAACAGTCTCGATGGCGCCTTTCGGTTACCCCTTTTGGTACCGGATATCGTGTTTGCGATTGGCGCGCTTCTCTTCGTTCTGTCGATTGGCCTGAAGCCCGGCCTTGCGACGCTTATCATCGGTCACACAGCATTCTGTATCCCATTCTGCTATCTGCCGATACGGGCGCGCATCGCAGGTTTCGACTGGTCACTCGTCGATGCATCCAGCGACCTTTATTCGTCACGCATTCGGACGTTGCGGCGGGTAACGCTGCCGCTTCTCTTTCCCGGCATCGCTGCGGGTTTCCTATTGGCCTTCATCGTCAGCCTCGACGACTTCATCGTTAGTTTCTTCCTCTCCGGTCCGGGTAGCATCACCGTCCCTGTTTACGTTTTCGGCCTCATTCGAATTGGCGTAACGCCGGAGGTCAATGCCATCGCCTCATTGCTCGTCATGGTGTCCGTGACGATCACAATCCTGTTCTTCATCGCGCAATCCCAAAGTCAAAGGAAGGTGGAAAAATGAAAGTCGCACAAATACTGAAAACCTGCACAAGGCGGGCGGTCCTCGCTGCAGGTCTTGCCCTTGGTTCGGCTGTAAGCGCCACGGCAGAGGAAGTCTTCGTTTACAACTGGGCTGACTACTTCCCCCCCGAGCTCTTCGACAAGTTCACTGAGGAGACCGGCATCCGTGTTCGCCTCGACGTTTACCAATCGAACGAGGAGCTCGCCGCCAAACTCCAGGCCGGCGGGACCGGCTATGACGTCATCGTGCCGGGCGACTACATGGTTCAGCAGCTCGCCCAGCAAGGGTTGTTGCAGGAGATCGACTTCAAGACCCTGGAGAATTTCCCGAATGTGGAAGGGCCCCTGAAGTTCCCGGTCTTCGACCCCGAGCGGCTCTACTCCGCCCCCTACCTCCACGGTTCAACCGGAATCAGCTACGATTCCGAGAAAGTCGGGGAGCTCGAAGAGAGCTGGTCGGTCTTCTTTGATCCCGACCCAGCGCTCTCCGGGCAGATCGTCGCTTTGGACGACGAATTGGAGATGTACAAGGCCGCGGCGATGTATCTGGACATCGACTATTGCACCGAGGACCCGGCGGAGGCGACCCGGATCCTGGAACTCCTTGAAGCCCAGAAGCCCCATCTCCTGATGTATTCCTCCGGTGGATCGATCGAGCGAATGGCTGCAAGGGAGGTGCCGATGCACCATCACTGGGCCAACGGTCCGTTTCGAGTGCGAGAGGAAGCGCCCAGTTGGCGGATGCTGTTCCCAAAGGAAGGCGTCAATCTTTGGGCTGATAATTTCGCCATTCCGGTAGGGGCACAGAATGTCGAAGGTGCGAAGGCGTTCATCAACTTCATGCTCGAGCCGGAGAACATCGCGGCTGCGACCAATTTCAACGGCTACGCAAACTCGATACCGGCCTCGCGAGACTTCATCGATGAATCGGTGGTGAATGACCGAGGTATCTACCCCGGGGAAGACATCGAAACTCGCTACGTCGGTAATCGGCTTTGTTCTGTCGAGGCGAGAGATTTGCGCAATCGGGTGTGGACAAGGGTGCGCTCGTAGGCATGCCGGAGACTCGCGCGCTTGGCCAGGTCACGGTGACAGGTGCGCGAGTTTCTGACAGACGGACTCTTAACAGAAAGATGACGCAAATGCCATCGGCCCCCAAGAAATGCTGGCAGCAATTGTTTCCGGAGATCCACAGATTCCCCGACTCATGCAACGTCTATGCGATCGAGGGACCGCGGGGAACGGTCTTTGTGAACGCCGGGTCCGGAGACTGGCTGGAGGGGATAGACGCACAGTTCAAACCTCCTTACTTCCTTCTCCTGACCCACTTCTTTCGAGATCATTCCGCAGGCGCGAGCAAGGCATCAAGACTGGGGATTGAGGTTTTTGCACCATGGGGCGAGTGCCAGATCCTGAACGATCCGATAGAGCACTTCAGATCACTGGAAAACTATGTCGCATATGAGAACTTATGGGAGAGTTTCGCGCCAATAACACCCACGATTGCCAATCCGATTAGAGATTACGAAGATCTCCGACTCGCCGGCCTGACATTTACCTCAATTCCCTTGCCGGGTGTTACCCCTCATCACACCGGATTCCAGATAACGACCCCTCAATCCGGACGCCAGGTTGTATTCTGTGGAGAGGCCGTTCACTCCCATGGGCGCATGGCTCGAATAGCGCCCTTGCAACACGACTATGCCGACCTCTCGGGCGCCGTGAACGCCGCAAGCTCGGCCGCCTGTTTGCAGTCGATATCGCCGGATGTTCTACTGCCCAGCCTTGGCGCCCCGCTGCAAGAGAATATAGCTGACGCGCTCGAAGCGCTCCAAAGCTCCCTTGGCGCATTGTGCTCCACCAGGATCGAGGAAGCGACCCATATCGGCAATATCGGGCGACACGACCTCGAACGCGTGAGTGATCATGTCTGGATGTCGACCGAGTCGGTGGCCATAAGCTGGTTCATCGTCAGTGAGTCCAACAAAGTGCTCGCCATCGACTACGGCTATAGTGGTGGCTGTGACGACCCCCGACCCGCGGTCGGTCCGTGGAAGTGGCCGACAAGAAACAAGGTCCTATGCCGCAGGGCCTTGCTTCACAGCATCCAAGCACTTGAGAAGACGTTTGGAATCGATACCGTGGATGTGGTTCTGTTGAGCCATTTCCACGATGACCATGTCGCAGGTGTGCCTGTGCTTCAACGTCTGCACGATACACGGTGCTGGACCCTCGATCACATTGCACCGCTAGTGGAATACCCCGAAGCACATCGCTTTCCGTGCAACTGGCCCGAAAGAACCCGAGTTGACCGGGTCATCGCCGCCGACGAGGTGGTCGAATGGGAAGGTATTCGTTTCCACTTTGAACCGATGAGTGGGCATACCCGGTTTTCGGCCCTGATCGGCTTTGAAGTCGATGGGCTGAGGTTTGCGCATACCGGCGATCAATTACTGCCAAGTGACCATGACCCCGAAGACGGCGAATGGAAGCTGTCGCAATTCGTGCATACCGAGGTCTATCGGAACGGTGCCGATCTGACGTCATTCCGGAAGAGCGCCGACTGGCTTTGCAAATGGCGGCCTGACTTTGTTCTTTCCGGGCATCAGAGAGCGATCAGAACGACTCCGCGTTTCTTCGATGCCGTTCAAGAGGTAGCCGATACTTTCGAACGGGATCATCTGAATGCGATGGTCCTAGGCCCCGACGAAGTCCATTTCGGACTCGACTCGATGGCTGGCTGGATCTGGCCGTATCGTGTTTCAGCCCTCGTGAACCGGACCACGAAGGTATCCGTGGTCGTCAGGAACCCCCGCCCCGAACCCACATCCCTTCATCTGCGTTTGGTGGTTCCCGACGGCTGGATGACCGAGCCGAAAACAGTCGCTGCAGAGCCGCGCCAAGAGGTGTTGTGCGATCTGGAATTCACGCCGATGGGCGTTTCTGATCGGATACCCATCGCCTTGGAGCTCCGGACCGACAAGCACAATTTCGGACAGATTGCCGAAGCTCTCGTCACGTGCACGAAACAATAACTGCTTCTGCTGACCGCGTTACTTCCGCTGTGGGCGCCATTTCCCCGGCTCGTCGCCTTTGATCGACGTCATCCGCCGATGGGCCCGCGTCCGCGACTGAAGCGCAGGGTGCCCCGGGGCATCTGGCCAGCTCACGCAAACCCATACCCCCCCGTCATCATGAGGCTTTCGCCGTTGACGTGGGATGAGGCATCGCTGGTCAGAAACAGGACAGCGTCCGCGATTTGATCGACAGAGGCGATGGCGTTCGTCTCCGTCTTCAGCTTGTCGAAATGGTCGCGGGCGAAAGCCGTGTCCACGGGGCCCGGGCTCACGCAATTGACCCGAATGCCGCGCGGGCGCAATTCGTGAACGAGGCTGCGCGACAGCCCGAGCAGCGCCGCCTTGCTGGCGGCATAGCTGGGCGACAATTTGCTGCCATTGTGGCCCGTCACCGACGACACGATCACGATTGTGGAATGGTCGGCCAACAGAGGAATGGAATAGCGCAGTGTATGAAACGTGCCGTCGAGATTGACGTTGAGGTCGTTTCGCCACTCCTCGAAGCTCATCTCCAGCAGGGGTTTGAACGTCATCCTGCCGGCCGCAAGAACCAATCCGTCGAGCCCGCCCATGTCTCGGGCGATTTGCGCGCATGCGGCTTTGGTGGCGGCTTCGTCGGTCACGGATCCTTCGACGAAGGCCGAGATGGCCGCGGTTTGAAGAGCAGGCGGCACCTGGAGGTCGAATACGCCCACTTGGGCACCGCGCGCAGCCGCTGAAGCGACCACGGCACCGCCGATTTCCCCGCCCCCACCCGTTACCAGCAGCCTTCGCCCATCAAGGCGGAATCGATCAGACATTAGTCGACGCGCCTCCATCGACAGTCACCACCTGCCCCGAAATGAAGCCTGCGCCGCCGCTGGCCAAGAGCACGGCGAGAGGTAGAATATCGGATGGCTCTCCCCAGCGGCCGACAGCGATGCGGTGGCGCAGTGCCTCCTCAATTTGAGGATCTTCCTGGGAGGCGCGTGACATGGCGGTGCGGATCGGTCCCGGCGCAATGGCGTTACACACGATGCCGCACGCGCCGTATTCCTGCGCAATCGACCTGGTCAGCGAAACGACGGCCCCCTTCGCGGCACTATAAGCCGGCGTCGGCACCCGCGAGCGCCATGCCGCAATCGAGGCCATTAGGATCACCCGGCCATATCCCCGCTCCGACATCCCGGCCAGGGCGGGCCGCAAAAGATCGACATGGGAGAACACGTGGGTGGACATTGTGGTTTCGAACAGGTCCCTGGAACTCTCGGCCAGAGGTGCAGCCGCCATGGCCCCTGCATTGGCCACGAAAATGTCTGCCGCCCGAAGCTCGGAGTCCAATCGCCCGGAGATCGCACTGGCGCCTGACAGGTCGAGCACGTGGCACGACGACGACGCGCCGATTTCCGCGCAGCAATCTTCCAGCGCCGGACCGTCGCGATCTATCAGAACCACCTCTGCGCCGAGGTCGGCAAAGCCTTTCGCGATTGCCCGGCCGATACCCTGGGCAGCGCCGGTGATGACCGCGCGACGGCCCGGCAGTCCAAACATCTCATCGGCGATACTCATCCGGGCGTCCGCCCGGGCGCCCCGGGGGCGGTGACCGGCCCCAGCACGATCTGATCGGCGTGGTCGTTCAGCCCCTGTCCGGTCCATCGCTCGGCGGCGCGGACCGGCCCGGTGGCCAGAGATGCGAGACCCGACACGATGTGGTGCAGGGTCGGCAGATCCTGCAGCTCTCCCGGTGTGAATGCCAGCCGCCCGGTACCGGACTCTCTTTGCAGAATCTCGGTTTCGCCGGCGATCACAGGTGACAGGGTCGCCTCCGACAATGCGGCCGTCCCCCAAGCGCCAGTCGCCGGAAAATACCGGTGATGAAGCAATCCCTGGCTGCCTTTTAGACGGCTCAAGGGCTCTGATGCCGGCGACGGATCACTGAACTCGAACTCCGCGAATGTATGGCCCCGCCAAGAGCAGGAGAGACGTTCACTATTTCCTTCGCCAAGCGTGGTCTCGATCTCGCAATAGAGCTTGGCATAGCCCAATTCCTCGCGTCCGCTCAGGATCGGGTCTGCTAGGTTCTCAAAGAGAACGGCCAGGAAATACCCGACCGTATCGCCTTTCGCTCCGGAATAGATGGCCGGAAGCCGGCATCCGACCATGGCGTAGCCCCCACCGCCGAGCCACGCCAGATCGGACAGAAAGGTCACGTCAAACAAGACCTCGAACGGCGGCAGAGCGCGAAACTCAGATGCGAGAAGGCCGTTGAGCCGGCCCTCCTCGGACGGCACGGCGAAGCTGATCGTGCGCCGTTTGGGTTGTAGGTCCGGCGCGATTGGGCTCTGCCGCGGGCCCGGCATCGGACCGAAGCAGACCGGCATCCGATAGAGAGGCGGAAGCGCGCTCACGGCGCTAGCGGAACGTGACGAGGGCCGCGCCGCCATCGACCAGAAGCGCTGTCCCGGTGATGTAGCCTGCCGCATCGGACAACATGAAATGGGTTGCATGGGCCACCTCCCAGGCATCACCCATCTTGCCCATTGGCACGCTGCGGTTGCGAGCGTCAATGAAAGCCTGTGCATCGCCGCCGTCGCGCTGCTTGAGCAGCCGCGCCTCCACCATCGGCGTGTGCATCACGCCTGGAATGACGGTGTTGCAGCGGATGCCGTCCTTGGCGTGACGCAGCGCGACCTGGCGACCGAACTGAATCAGACCGGCCTTGGCGGTTGAGTAGGCGATCGTATCTCCTGCCCCTCTCACGCCAGCCACCGAACCGATATTGACGATGGCCCCTGCACCGTCGTCGCGCATCACCGGCAGGAAGACCTTTGTGGCGAAAAACGCGCTCGTCAGATTGAGGTCGAGCTGCCGGTGCCAGTCTTCCTCGCTCAGCGTGACGGCATCGCCCTGGACGGACCCGCCCGCGTTGTTCACAAGCAGCGTTGGACGCATGCCGTCCCTTGCTAGCGCCTCGCGCGCGTCTTCTAGGGCGGCGAGCTCGGTGACATCGGCGGCAACCGGTCGGGCCGCACCGCCTTCCGCCTCGATCGCATGGCAGGTTTCTTCCGCGCGGCTCAAATCCCGATCCACGGCAACAATTGTGGCGCCGTGGCGTGCCAGAAGGACCGAGATCGCCTTGCCGTTGCTGAAGCCGGGCCCAACGGAGCCTGCACCGCAGACCAGGGCGACGCGGCCCGACAGATCGTATCGGTCAGACATGCTTTCCCATCAACTCCTCACCAGGACGATCTTGCGGCGTTTCAACCCAATGGTCGAGATCGGCCATGCGCAGATAAGTCGCGAGAAGCCGGTAGTAGCCGCAGACACCAACGAGGTCGGCAAAATGCTCATCGCCGAGCGCTGTCTGCAACTCCCTGGCGTGGGCCGGCTCCGTGTCGGCCTGGAGCGTCAGATCGCGCGCGAACTGCACGATCAGGCAATGCAGGGGCTCTACCCCCTGCGGCGGCGCTCCGGCTGCATGCGCGATGGAAATCTCCGGCACACCGACCTCGCGGGCGTGTTTCGAATGAGCGTCGAATTCGACACCTGACTTCGCGGCGACGGCAACCGATACGATGGCCAGTTCCCGGAGCGGCGCTGCCAGTCCAGATCCGTACCGCAGGAACGCACCGATGTCCTGAACCTTGTCCGCCAGCCTTGGGGACGCCAGCACGGCCCAGAACGGTGTCGACATCCTGCCTCGCGGGCCATTCACGATCCTGTCGAATACGATGCGTTGCGATGGACTCAGCTCGCTTTCGTTCTCGACACCAAAACGGATCATGGGAGACCTTCCTGCCTGATAAAAGCAATATGAATATCTTGTTTTTCCAAGTCAACCAGGTAGTCTATTGTCACGCTAGCGCGTCAGCATGGACTCATTTCAGTATGAACAAGTCGGAAACTCAGAACCTCGCTCAGGACACGACAGTAGCGGACAGTCTCAGCCTGCGCCTGCCTCTCCCTGCCGGCATCGACGCTGCCAAGGCACAAGCGAAGACGGAAGCAGCGCTCAAATGGGTCACGCCATATGGTCGGCTTGGCCCTGTCGCAACCTTTGTCCTGCCGCGCCGATCCCGATGATCGAAGACGATATCATCGACGCCGACCTGGCCGACCTGGCCGATGCCCTCGGCAGAGGGGCGGTCTCTGCAGAGCAGGTGGCGGCCAGGTATTCGGAGCGGGTATCGCTCCATGGTGACGCGCTCGCCGCGTTTGTCAGTTTCGACGAACCTGGTGTTATGGCGGAGGCCCGATCGCGCGATGTGTCATTCCGGACGTCTGGACCGATCGGACCGCTCCATGGCGTTCCGGTTGCAATCAAGGACGTCATCGATGTCGCCGGCCAGCCGACCACCGCCTGCTCGGCACTCTTGAAGGACAATGTAGCAACCCGCGACGCGCAGGTTATTGCGCAGCTTCGCGCTGCGGGAGCGATCCCGTTTGGCAAGACGACGACCCACGAATTCGCCATTGGGGGGCCCTCCTTCGACCTCCCATGGCCTCCGGCCCGCAACCCCTGGGCGCCCACACACCATCCCGGCGGGTCGTCCAGCGGCTCCGGCGCCGGGCTCGCCGCGCGGCTCTTTCCCGGTGCGTTGGGCACCGATACCGGAGGCTCGGTCCGTAACCCTGCCACAAATTGCGGCCTTGTCGGCCTCAAGCCCAGTATGGGTGCGGCGTCCAATGACGGCGTCGTGCCGCTTTCGCCCTCGTTTGATTGCGTTGGCCCCATGGCCACGACCATCGCCGGCTGTGCGCGGCTCGGCGCGGCATTCTTGCCCGGACTTGACCGATGGCGTGATGTGCCGGTCAGAGGACGGAAAGTCGGCCTCGTGCGGCGCTGGCATCGTTCGGACTTCGACGCGTCACCAAGCATGGATGGCGCGTTTGAAGCGGCCGCGGAGGCGCTCGGACGGGCCGGTGCCACGCTGATCGAAATCGACCCTGGTCCCCTGGGAGAGTATTCTGGTACGGCCTTTCTGATCCGCATGGCAGAGGCCTATGCGATCTATCGGCGCGATATGGCGGAGCGGCCCGAGAGCTTTGGGGCACTGACGCTTCAACGCATAGCCGCAGGCGCGTTCATATCTGCCGCGGACTTCATCGATGCTGTGCGTCACGCCGAGACCCTTCGAACGCGCTGGGATGCCGCGAGCGCCGATTGCGATGTGGTGCTGACGTTGTCGAGCTTCGATCCCGCCTGCCCCATCGACGATCTCGAGACGTTTGAGGCAAATTACGGACGCCAGGCGCGGGCCCCGTTCAATATGACCGGCCATCCGGCAATCGCTGTCCCGACAGGGTTTGACCCCGACGGTCTGCCATTGGGCGTCCAGCTCGTTGGACCGATGGGAGGTGAGGCGGCCTGTCTTGCCTTCGGCGCCGCCATCGAATCTGCGCTCAAGGCCCACCTTCTGCGCCCGCCGGGGCTTGGCCTCGGTGAAAGCGCCCAACTCAAACCCATTACCGCATGAAAGATCACCATGAGTTACGCTGACATCAACGGCGCGCGCCTCCGCTTCGAACTGGCGGGGCCGGAGGATGCTCCGCCCGTCGTTCTTTCCAACTCCCTGCTGACACGCCTCGAAATGTGGGACCCACAATGGGAGGCGCTGACCGCGACCTATCGGGTGCTGCGCTACGACACCCGCGGCCACGGCCTGTCCGAGCCGACGCCCGCCCCCTATGCCATGGAAGAGCTTGCCGACGATCTGGCCGGGTTGATGGATCATTGCGGAATTGCGTCGGCGCATATCGTCGGGCTTTCGCTCGGCGGTATGACCGCGCAGATGTTCGCGCTGCTTCACCCGCGCATGGTCAAAAGCCTCTGCCTGGTGGCGACGACGGCGCTGCGCCCCTCCCACAACCGCGCCATCTGGGACGAGCGGATCAGGCATGTAGGCCAGGAGCGCAGTTACGAGAAGCTGCTGCATGGCATTCACGACCGATGGATCTCGGTGCGTTTCCGCCGCTCCGAACCGGAAAAGTTCGAGCTGCTGACGCAACAGATTCTCTCCACGCCGGTGGAGGGCTATCTGGGATGCTGCGAGGCCATTGCGGGCTATGATGTTGTCGCCCGGCTGCCGGAAATCGACGCTCCGACCTTGGTCATTGTCGGCGAGGAAGACAGCGGCACGCCTCTGGAGGATGCCCGCATCATCGCGGACGGCATTCCGGGCGCGACCGTGGAGATGATCCCCTATTACCGCCACATGCTCAATTGGGAGGCGCAGGAGGCGTTCGATCCGCTGCTCTTTGGGTGGCTCGAGAAAGTTTCACAGACAGAGGCGGCCTGAGGAGATCGAAGATGGATGGAACACACGAACGTCTGGCACCGAAATCACGCCCCGCCCTCGGCCCTTTCGACTGGGAGGACCCCCTCGCGCTCGACGGCTCCCTCACCGAAGAAGAACGGATGATCCGGGACACCGCCCGCGCCTTTGCGCAAGAGGAGCTCCTGCCGCGTGTCGTGGATGCGTTCTCGGACGAGCGGATGGACCCCGATCTCTTCAAGCGCATGGGGGCCTGCGGGTTGCTCGGATCGACGCTGCCCGAGACCCATGGCGGCGCAGGTGTCAGCAGCGTGGCCTATGGGCTCATCGCGCGAGAGATCGAGCGCGTCGATTCGGGCTATCGCTCTATGCTGTCTGTCCAATCCTCGCTCGTGATGTATCCGATCTACGCCTACGGGTCGGATGCGCAACGCGACCGTTACCTGCCCGGATTGGCCGAGGGCCGACTGATCGGCTGCTTCGGGCTGACCGAGCCTGACGCCGGATCGGATCCGGCGGGTATCAAAACCCGCGCCGTGCCCGAGGGCGACGGATACCGCCTGAACGGCACCAAGACCTGGATTTCAAATTCACCCCTGGCGGACGTCTTCATCATCTGGGCGAAATCCGAGGCCCATGGCGGCCGCATCCGGGGCTTCATCCTTGAGAAGGGCATGGACGGCCTCTCGGCACCGAAAATCGACGGAAAGCTGTCGCTCAGGACGTCGGTCACGGGCGAGATCGTGATGCAGGACGTGAGGGTTGAACCAGACGCTCTGTTGCCGGAGGTCGAGGGCATGAAAGGCCCCTTCGGGTGCTTGAACCGGGCGCGATACGGCATTGCCTGGGGCGTGATGGGCGCCGCGGAAGACTGCCTGCACCGGGCGCGGCAATACGGGCTCGACCGCCGGCAATTCGGGCGACCGCTCGCGGCAACGCAACTCTATCAGAAGAAGCTCGCAGATATGGCCACGGACATCGCACTCGGGCTTCAGGCGGCGCTCCAGGCCGGTCGTCTGCTTGAAGAGGGCCGTCTCGCGCCTGAGACCATCAGTATGATCAAGCGCAACAATTGCGGGCGCGCACTCGATGTCGCACGCACGGCCCGCGACATGCACGGCGGCAACGGTATTGATGGGGCGTTTCATGTCATGCGCCACGCGATCAATCTGGAAACCGTCAACACCTATGAAGGCACACGCGACATCCACGCTCTGATTTTAGGCCGGGCCATGACCGGGATCGCGGCCTTTGGATAGGCGTCTACGCGAACGGCCCGACTCAGCCGAGGCCGTCGATCACCTTGCGCGTTGGGCTGCCGAGACCCGCGCTGAGGACATTCCCACCCCGGTGCGCAGCCGCGCGGCGCTGATACTGGCGGACGGCATCGCAGGCATGGCTGCGGGGGCTCAGGAGCCGGAGGTGAAGGAGCTGACCCGAGCGCTGTCTGATGATGGGCCCGCGCCGGTGGTCGGAGCGGCGCGGCGCATATCGGCCTCCGTCGCCGCCTTGCTCAACGGAATCTCCGGGACGGCACTCGAGGTGGACGAAGGGCATCGCTTCGCGGGAAACCATCCGGGCATCCATGTCATCCCGGCGCTGCTCGCGCCGGTTGCTTCATCGGATGTCTCAGGCCGGGACTTTCTCGGGGCCCTTGCCATCGGCTACGAGATCGGCGCACGGATCGGTCAGGCCACGACCCTTAGGCCCGCGATGCATACCCACGGCTCCTGGGGCGCCATTGCAAGCGCCGGTGCCTGCCTCCACCTGACCGGCGCAGGGCATGACGCGATGCGCAATTCCCTCAGCCTCGCCGCGAATTTCAGTCTGGCGACTTCGCGCCGGACCATGCTCGAAGGTGCGACGGTCCGCAACGCATTCGCAGGCGTGTCCGCACAGCTCGGGCTGACAGCGGTCGCCTTGCAGCGTGCCGGTTTCACCGCGGATGACGACGGGATCGGGATCGTCTTCGGCAAGGTGCTGTCCGACAGGTTCGATGCATCGCGTTTGACCGCCGGTCTCGGCGAGAGCTGGGAGATCGACCGCAACTATTTCCGCCTCCATGCCTGCTGTCGGCTCAACCACGGCGCCGCCGATGCCGCAATCGTTCTCTCGGACGCCCTCGAACCTGCCGACATCGACGCGATCAGCGAGATCATCGTGGAGACCTACGCCGCGGCGATGGAGCTCAACGAACCGGAGCCCGAAAACGTCCTCGCCAGCCGGTTTTCCGTACCGTTCGCCGTGGCGCATTGCTTGGTCTATGGCCGGGCGACCCACGATGACCTGACAGAGGCGCGCCTTCACGATCCGACGCTGCGGCGCCTCGCGACCTCTGTGCGCCTGACAGAGGACCCGGAGATGACCGCGATGGCCCCGGACCAGCGCCCGGCGCGGGTCACGATTGTCTTTGCCGATGGCCAAAGGCGTTCCGCCGAGGTCACTTACAATAAGGGCGATCCCGAACTGCCTTACTCCGAAGCGCAGCTCGCAGAAAAATACCTGAGCCTGACATCGAGGATCTGGTCTAGTGCCCATGCCAGCGACGTGCGAGACGCAATCGACGGGCTCGATCAGGCACGAAGCTGCGATAGACTTATGGCGCTGTTGGCCCAGTGACGGCGTATTGCCGCCGGCACGTGCAGGGCCTGCCGGACGCCCGGGAAGCCATTCGAGCCAGTAACCGTCTCATGGACCCGATTGAACGCCAGACGCACCTTGGCGACCCGTTCTTCGATCTCTTGGGTGCTGATAACCAGGGGCGGAGGCACGACCAGGACGTCTCTCAACGGCCGCGCGACCCGCCCCTGCCCATAGGCCACATCACCGACGGCTGTCGGCAAGTGACTCTCACGATCGCTTGAAGTTACTCTTTTTCGGTACGAAGGCTCATTCAATTACGCTCAGATGCATTCAATCAGTGTATCTTCGTCTTTATTCGACCAGCCGTTGAGACTTACAGCTTGCAACGGGTGAAGAAGGGGGCTGGTGGATCGCCATATGGACAATTTGCAAGGTTGACGGTTCGATACAATATGGTTATATTTATTTGGAGCACTCCACAGAGACCTCAGTTGAACGAGGCGGCAACGAGAACTCACTGAATAAGGCCGACTATGCCACAGTCCTTTTTGAGGCGTGGCGCATCTTGCTCAATCGGGTGGCACACTTCGTCCGGGTCGGAAGGTGGCATTGCGCAATCGACTTCGCTACTTGCGAAAGGAGCTCCTTCGCCGGCGGACCTCCTGAGCGCACACCTCCGTGGAGGTTCATTGCTTTCGTAGGGCGATGAAGAAATGAGAGAGAAGCAATGACAGATTTCATTCGGGCGAACGGAATCCGGATGCGATACGATGAGGGTGGCAACCCGCGGCGCCCCGCAGTCATCCTGTCAAATTCCATGTCGACCACGCTGGAGATGTGGGATCCCCAATGGGAAAAGCTGTGCAAGGAATTCCACGTCATTCGCTACGATACGCGCGGCCACGGTCAGACGGATGCGCCGAGCGGGGCCTATACCATGGGTGCGCTCGCCGACGATCTGATCGGGCTGATGGATGCGCTTGAGATCAAGACCGCCCATTTCGTTGGGCTATCGCTCGGCGGAATGATCTCTCAGCAGATCGCCGTCGCCGAACCCGAACGGGTGCAAAGCCTCTGTCTCATAGCGACGACGGCCAAGTCGCCAGGCGGCGACCCGCGATACTGGAATGCTCGCCTCGATCAGATCAGGGAAAGCCAGACATTCGAGGTGGTCCTGCCCCTCATTCTCGATAAATGGCTGACCATGAAGTTCCGCCGCGAGCAGCCTGAACAATTCCGGTTCTTGAGCCAGTTCATTCTCGATACACCGGTAGATGGGTATATCGGGGGAATCTCAGCGATCCGGGACTTCGATATCCTGGACCAGATCTCGTCGATCTCCGCCCCCACCTTGATAATCGAGGGGGAAGAGGATTCGAGCACCACCGTTGAGGACGGTCAAGCCATTGCGGAGCGCATACCCAATTCGGAGCTTCGGGTCATCCCAAACCGCCGCCACATCTTGAATTGGGAAGCCAAGGACACGATCGATGCGTGGCTATTCGATTGGCTGCGAGACCTCACGTCTGACGAGTGAATGGCCTTGGAGGCAGCTATCGCGATACCTGCGTGGTCCACTTCGGACTTGAGAGCGGAAACGTCTTGGAGTGAATACCGTTATTCCGTACCTATTACCTCGTAATGCTAGGCGAACCGATGCGCGCACTTCACCATTTAGCCGGACGGCGAGGCGCCTGAGGACGGAGAGGTGAAACAGTCTTGAAGAGATTTGAAGGAAAAGTGGCGGTCGTCACCGGTGCCGCCAATGGCATCGGGCGGGCGACCGCGGCACGCATGGCCTCTGAGGGTGCTATCGTGGCGGCGTTGGATATCAACGGGGCGCGGCTCGAGGAGCTCGTCAGCAAACACGCGTCCGGCCCCGGCAAGATCATTCCGTACCAAGCGAGCGCGGTGGAGCAGGACCCTGTGGATCGGGTCGTATCTGACGTCCTCGCGCGGAACGACCGGATCGATGTTCTCATCAATACGGTCGGCGGCAGCACGATCCTGAATAGGGAAGTGGGTGGGCTCGAAACGCTCTCGCTGGAGCAGTGGCGAGCTCTTATCGACTTCAATCTGACGGGGTGTTTCCTGTCTATGCATGCGGTGATCCCTGCGATGAAATCTCGGAAATCCGGAAAGATCGTGAACGTATCGTCCATCGCTGGTCGCGGTCTCAGTAAGGTCAGCAGCTCCGCCTACGCCGCCGCGAAAGGAGGGCTTATCGCTCTGACGCGAAAGCTGTCTTTCGAACTTGGTCCCTTCGGAATAACGTGCAATGCCATCGCACCAGGCATTTCGCTGACCGACCGCGTAGAACCACGCTGGAAAAAGAGAAGCGAAGAAGAAAAGAAAGGCGTTCTCGCCAACATTCCCTTGGGCCGTCTGCCGCGTTCGGAGGACCAGGCAGGGGTGATCTGCTTTCTTGCATCCGAAGACGCAAATTTCGTGACCGGAGTCACGATTGATGTGGCCGGTGGCCAGCGCTGACGGGGCATTGCCGTCCTGGTGCCCCTACGAATAGAGGCGGTTCGATCTGAGGGACCGCGCGCGATACAGAAACCGGAGGCTCCAGCCTTCCCCACGCTGACTCATCTGCACTTCAAGAGCTCGTTTGATGGCCGGTGACAATCGCCCGGGAGGCTCATTCCACGGAAACCGATGGATCGCGAAAGGACCATGGCGAGGAGATTGAATGTCCCGGGCGCGACCTCCATCGCCCCCGGCCCCCGATCGCCTTCCGCGGATCAGGCTTAGCGCCCGATACTCTTGGCGACCCGGCGCAATCGTCCCTACCCCGTAGGGGTGCTAGCTGGCCGCGCGCCAGCCCGAAACAGCCTTCTCCACCAGGAACTCCATGATGCCCCAGACGCCGCCTTCTCGCGCCTGACCTGACATACCGACCCCGCCGAAGGGCGATCCTGCGGACGGGAATACACCGTTCACATGCACCATGCCGGAGTTCAGTGCTTGGCTAACGCGGCCGACCCGCTCGGCATCTTGCGATTGGATGTAGTTCGAAAGCCCGTAGGAGGTATCATTGGCCATTCGGACAGCTTCTTCTTCCGTCTCGAAAGGCGTGATCGTCATGACCGGGCCGAAGATCTCTTCCTGCTCCAGCGTCGACCCGGCTTTCACATCGGCAAAGATCGTCGGTCGAATGTAGTAGCCGTCCTGCAAGCCTTCGGGATGGCCCAGCCCGCCCGCAATGAGCGTGGCACCTTCCGATATTCCGATTTCGATGTATTTCTGGATCTTGTCGAACTGCGTTTTATTCACCACGGGCCCGATATGTGCACCGTTTTTCGATGCGGGCCCCACTTCTATGCTGGAGGCGACCTTGCCAGCGATCTCAACGGCTTTTTCGTAGTAGCTGCGCTCGACGAACATTCGGGACGGCGCATTGCACGACTGGCCGGAGTTGTTCATGATGTGGCGCACGCCGCGTTCGACGGCTTCGCTGTCTGCATCATCGAAAACGAGATTTGCTCCCTTGCCACCGAGTTCCAAGGCCACACGCTTCAGCGTGCCGGCGGCTGCTTTCGAGATCGCCTTGCCCGCCCGGGTGGAGCCTGTGAACGAGATCATGCTGACATCCGGATGCTCCGACAGTTGAGTGCCAACGCCCTGCCCGTCCCCATGGAGCATGTTGAAGACGCCCTTGGGCAACCCTAGATCATCGATCAGTTCGGTGAGGAGGATCGAGGAAAGCGGTGCCTCTTCGGAGGGTTTCAACACGATCGTACAGCCTGCGAGCAGCGCCGGAACAACCTTCAGGACAACCTGATTCATGGGCCAGTTCCAGGGCGTTATGAGCCCAACGACTCCGATGGGTTGCAGGACGATCTGGTCTTCGGGCGTGTCCGGTCTCAAGGGGCGGAGCCACTTGAGTTCCTTGAAGCCGAGGATCGCTGAGTCGATCTGAACCGTGCCTTGCGGGGCTTGCTGTGCGCGAGCCATGGCAATTGGCGCGCCCATCTCCCGGCTGATGGCTTGCGCCATGTCCTCGATGCGTCTTTCGTAGATGTCGCGTAGCCGCAGGACGTAGCTCAAACGCTCTTCGGGATCGGTTGTGGACCAAGCTGGAAAGGCGGTCTTTGCTGCCGCCACGGCCGCATTCGTGTCGTCGAGACCGCCGAGATTGATCTTGGCTACCGCCTGTCCTGTGGACGGGTCAATGACATCGTGCGGCACCGCCACAGACGGGGCAGTCCATTGACCCCCGATATAGAATCTTTCGCTGTTGGACATCGAGGTCTCCCGAGCGCTTGGCGTTGCTGTTTTGGCCGTGATTACAATCGTCGATGCTTCCTCAACCCGTTTACATGCCAGGGATGGTCGCACGGCGCCCAGATCATTAGCGCCAAGCCGCTTCGTGTATCTCTGATCGCCCAATCGGCTTCCTTACAAATAGCGAGCGACGCATCAGCCGCGTACCGTTCTCAGAACGCCGTCGAGCGCTATCCGCACCTTCGAGACGAGCTCGTCAATCTCGTCCTTCGCAATCACCAGTGGTGGGGACGCGACGAGGACGTCTCGCACAGGGCGCACTACGAGTCCCTCTCTATAGGCCGCATCGCTAACGGCCGCCGCGCCGTGATCTGGTTTGGCAAGCTCGTGATTAGGGGCCACTGCTCCGACGTTGATCTCCAAGCCCGCAAGGAGACCGTAGGACCGCGCCTCACCCACCAGCGGGTGATCCGCGAGCGTCTGCCAGGTTGCGCGGAAATGCGGCACAGCGGTTTCCGCCGCCGTTTCCACAATCCGTTCCTCCCGCATCAGTTTGATTGTGGCGATTGCAGCGGCGCAGCAGACCGGATGGGACGCGTAGGTATATCCGTGCCAGATCGCCTGACCGCTCTCGTAGAGCGCATCGGCGATATGGTCACGCATTCCGACCGCGCCGACCGGCAGGTATCCCGATGAGATGCCCTTGGCCATGGTGATGAAATCGGGCTGGAAGCCAAAGGACTCACAGCCGAACCACTTGCCGGTACGTCCAAAGCCCGTAATCACCTCATCGGCACAAAGAAGCACGTCGCGTTCCTTGCAGATTTCGGCAACCTGCGGCCAATAGTTGTCGGGCGGGATGATGACGCCGCCCCCGCCCTGGATCGGCTCCCCAATGAAGGCGGCGACACGGTCGGGTCCGATGGAGTCGATTGCCAGTGCCACTTGGCGGGCGGCGAAATCACCGAACGCCTCCTCCGACATGCCGTTGCCGTGCAGGTAATGGTAGGGCGGCATGATATGGTGGATGTCGGGGATCGGCAGACCGCCATGCTGATGCATGAGGCCGGTATGGCCGAGCGATGCACCCGCGACTGTCGAGCCGTGATAGGCGTAGCGGCGCGAGATGAAGACTTTCTTTGACGGTTTACCGACCTGATCCCAGTAGGTGCGGGCAAGACGGAAGACCGTATCGTTGCCCTCGGAGCCCGACCCGCAATAGACGAACCGATTGATATCGCCGGGGCAAATCTCGGCGAGAAGGGCAGAGAGCTCGATAACCTGCGCGTGGGAGCTTTTGAAGAACGTGGAATAGTAGGAGAGCTTCCTCAGCTGCTCGATGATGGCCTCTTCGATCTCCTGTCGGCCATAGCCCACATTCACGTTCCAGAGCCCGGCCATGCCATCGAGGATCTTCCGGCCGGCTTCATCGAAGAGATAGCAGCCTTTGGCGCTATCGACGAAGCGGGTCCCCTCTGCTCGCAGCGCCGCCTGATCCGTGAAGGGATGGATGTGATGTGCGCCATCCAGTTCGCGCAGCACGTCGATATCGCCGTGAATCCCCATATCCGTAGCTCCTCTGAGGTTGCCGAGTGACATTCATTGCGGCCACGGACAGTATGCCCATACTTTTATTTTGGTGTCAACGCGCCGGCATGAGGCACGGAGATCCGCAAAGCCCTCAATTTCTCAAGGAACCAAAGGCGTCGTATCAAGCCTTTGCCGTGCTTTTCTCGACGCTGTTCTTCGCGCCCATCTCGGTCTCAATCATGTCGCAGAACACCTGGAGCCACTGCTTTTTCTTGAGCGCCACTTCTTCTTCGGACCGGCTGATCGTCAATATGCCGATACTGCGAAGGAAGATGTTGGTGTAGTCGTCGACGATATCGAAAATCTTGCTGCCGTCGAAGATCTCGGCCCCAAACACGCCGCGATAAAGGGTTTCGGATCGCTCCCTGTTCTGGTGGCGCACTTGCTGACCGTGCCAGCGCAACACCGGATCAGTCCGCTGGGCCATGAAGAACTCATTAGAGATATTGTTCAGATAGCCAAGCTGGATTTCCATGACGGTCTGCAGGAAATAGAGAATATCCCCGCGGTTCCGAATTCGCAGGTCGCCAAAGCGTTCTTCGAGCGTCTCTGTCCGCTGCTGATGGTAGGTGTCAATCAGCGCAATCAGCAGTTTCTCCTTCGAGGAGAAGTGATGCATGTAGGCGCCGATCGACAATTGGGCCCGCTCAACGACCTTTGCCACCGTGAGGTTCGCATAGCCCTCATTCTCGAGCTGCTCCATGGCCGCGCGAATGATGCGCTCGCGGGTGAAACTGGCCCGCTTCTGCTTGGGTTTCTCGTTCACTGTTGGACCTCCCTGACATCTCGCGGTCCGGCTCGCCGCAGCAGACATCGGCCTACGCTTGACATTTAAGTATCAGACCACGCGCGGGGAGCAAAGTTGCTCTCATAAACGCTCTCGGGGGCCGCCAGCCTTAAGTGCGTTGTCGAGGGCCTCGCGCATCAGCACAGTCTCGGTAACAACGTCCACATTGCGGCAATCCTCCCAAGGCTTGTGTATGTACTCAATACAGATGCCGCCATAAAAGCCCGCCGCCGCGAGGAGCCGGACAAGCTCGGCCACGTCGATCACGCCGTCATGGCTTCCCGCCTGCACGTGCGTCGGCGTCGCCTGACGGACCTGCACCCGTGTCGTTCGGCGCATGAGCGGAACCAGGTCGCTGAGAGCGTCCCCCTGAACGATGAAGTGACTTGGGTCGAAATTGATCGACAGTCCCGGAACAGCGTCGCAGAGCCCGAGCGCCGCCTCCGGTCGCGCGGCTACCGACCCGATATGAGGTTCAAACGCACAGGCGATCCGGTGACGCGAGGCCGCGGCAACGTGATCTTTGAGAGCGCCGACCGACCGGGCGAAACTTGCCTCTTGGGTGTCCCCCTCGGGTACGATCCCCGGCAAGATAGTCAGCCCCGGAGACCCCAACATCTTTGCGAACCGTGCAAAGGCATCCGTCGCGGCGACATTCTGCTCGTGCTCGGCCTTTGACGGCGTGTTGACCGCCCGCCGGTCCGGCATCGTGGCAAATACGTCCGCGCAGGACAGGGCTTCCGTCGTGATCAGGGACCGTATCCGGTCTGCCATCTGGTCGGGGGCCGCCAAGATGTCGCCGGGCTCGATATGCGGCTCCCCCGCAAAACACTGCAGATCGACAAACTCGAACCCCAGAAGCCGGATGAAGCGCAGCGCCAAAGGCAGGGGCAATGCCGGGAACGCCGCCGTCATGCAGGACAGCTCGACCCGTGGCCTCATCGCGATGCTGCTGGCGGGCCTACGGTCTCCGCTCCGTCTACCACAAATGCCGAGCCCTGAACGAAGCTCGCTTCGTCTGAACAGATCCAGAAGATCGCATTGGCGATCTCTTCGGGCAATCCAAGCCGTCCCATGGGCTTGAGGTCGAGTGTCCGCGCACGGAACCCCTCATTTCCGGCAAGCCAGGTCTCGACCATCTCGGTGCCGATCGTTCCAGGACAAACGGTGTTGATCCGGACGCCGGAGCGTGCGTGGTCCAGGGCGGCAGCTCGGGTCAGACCGATAATGCCGTGCTTGGCGGCAACATAGGCTGGGTTTTCACGACCGCCTGCAATGCCCCAGATCGAGCCCACATTGCAGATCGCCCCATGACGTGCGGGCAGCATCAGCTTGAGTTCCTGGTGGAGGCAGCGCCAGGTTCCGTTGAGATTGACGTCGATGATCTTTGTCCAGTTCGCCTCATCGATGTCGCCGGCACCGCCCTGAAACCCCAGGGCTCCTGCGCAGTTCACGGCGATGTCGAGCCGGCCGAACAGATCGGCAATACGTGCAAAGGCCCGCGCGACCGCGTCAAAGGAGCATTGATCGCACACGAGGGGCAGAACCTCGGCCGCACCGGCATCGCGCATGTCCTGGGCTGCAGAGAGAAGGCCTTCCTCGTTCAGATCGAGGATGGCAACGGCAAACCCTTCACGCGCGAACCGCAAGGCCGCTGCTCTGCCAATGCCGGATGCAGCCCCTGTGATGACGACATTCTGGTTCATGTGTTCCTCTTCGTGAGCGGCATAGGCGCCCGACCGAACTTAGTCAGCCATGCTCTGCTCCTGCGACCCCTGACCTCTGCCTGCCCTGAGGTGTTCATAGAACGACTTGCCCGGCGCGGCCTCCAGCAATTGCTGCGTGAAGGGGTGCTGGGGGTTCGTCAGGATGTCACGACGATCGCCGGTCTCCACGATACGGCCATCCTTCATCACCGACACCCGCTCGGCGACGTAGTTGACCACACCCAGGTCGTGGGAAATGAAGACATAAGTCAGATCGAGAAGGCGGCGAATATCGTTGAGCTGATTGAGGATGGACGCCTGCACCGACACATCCAGGGCGGAAACGGGTTCATCGAGGATCAGGAATTCAGGCCGCGTCACAAGGGCCCGTGCAATGCCGATCCGCTGTCTTTGCCCGCCGGAAAACTGAAACGGCCATTTGTCCCGCGCTTCGGGATCGACATGGGCGTAGTTCATCGCTTCGAGAACCCGGGAATTGATCTCCTCCTGCCCGTAGCCGAGATTGCGGAGCGGTTCCGCGATAAGGTCGAAGACGCGCATGCGGGGGTGGAGCGAGGAATAGGGGTCCTGAAAGACCATCTGGACCTGCTCGCGGAAGTGAGGCGGCAGGCTGCGGCGGTCCGCGCCGACAATGTCGCCCTTGTAGCGGATTGCACCGTCACTAACCGGCAGGACGCCCGCGATGCATTTCAGGAGCGTGGATTTCCCGCAGCCGCTTTCGCCGACGATGGCATGGCATTCCCCCGGATGGACGTCGAAGGACACGTCGCGCACCGCAAAGCTCGGATGGTCGAGATTGTCCTCTTGCCCGCGCGGCAGATTGCCGTAGTGCTTTGAAACCCGGTGCAGGCTGAGAAGCGGTGCCGAGGCTGGCCAGCCCTCTTGCGAGCGGCGTTTCAGCGGCTCCACCGAAGCAGCCCGGCTCTCAATCGTGTCGCTCGTGGCGCTTTGCGCCTTCCCCTCGAGGCGCTTCTGATCGGGGTCGAGCGACGGCACCGCCGCGATCAGCCGCTGGGTATAGGGCATCTCCGGTGCGGAGATGACCCTGTCGACCGGCCCGCTCTCCACGACATTGCCTTTCAGGAAGATGTGAACGTCGGTTGCGATATCGTGGACGATGGCGATGTCATGGGAAATGAGCATCAGGCTCATGTCGTAGCGGCCGATGAGGTCCTCCAGCGTCTCCATCAGGTGGCGCTGCACGGTGACATCGAGCGCCGTGGTGGGTTCGTCGGCGATCAGAAGCTTGGGCCGATTGGCAATCGCGATCGCGATGCAGATCCGCTGACGTAACCCGCCTGAGAGCTCATGGGGAAAGGCGCGAATGCGCCGATGCGGCTCGGGCACCGCCACGTCTTCAAGAAGTGAGATGACACGCTCCCGCATCGCCGCCTTCGAAATCCCTCGGTTGTGTACCCGGATGGCCTCGGCAATCTGATCGCCGACGCGGTGCAGCGGGTGGAGCGTTGTCATCGGGTCCTGGAAAACGAAACCGATCTGCCGACCACGGATGGACCGCATTTGCGATTCCGATGCGCCCAGTATGCTCGACCCGTCGAACAGGATGTCGCCGCGAAACCAGGCCTGTTTCGGCAGAAGGCCGAGCGAGGCAAGGGCCGTCACGCTCTTACCAGACCCCGACTCCCCGATGATCCCAACGCATTGACCGGAACCGATATCGAGCGACACATCGTCGATCGCCCGAATGTCACGGTCGTTGCGGTTGAAACCGACGGTGAGGTTTCGGATGGACAGCAGAGGGTCTGTCATGCTCACCCCTCCCCACGCCGCGGGTCGAGCGCCTTCTGAAATGCGTCGCCAAGGAAATTGAACGCAAGCGCCAGCGTCACGATGGCCAGGCCGGGCCCCGTTGCGATCCACCAGTTGAAGTAGCGGCCCGCTCCCTCATAGATCATCTGGCCCCATTCCGGAGTGGGCGGGGTCGACCCCAAGCCGATGAAGCTGAGCCCGGCGATGGCGATGATGACGATACCGATATCGACGGTCGCATTGACCAAGACCGGCGCCCAACACAGCGGCTGGATGTGCCGGAGCATGATGCGTCGGTCGGAGGCTGAGTTCACCCGGGCGGCCATCACGTGATCGCGCTCTTTGACCGAAAGGACCTCGGCCCTCAGGAGGCGTGCCGTGATCGGCCACCAGACGGCGACAAGCGCGATGGCTGAATTCACGATCCCGGGCCCCAGGACCGCCACGACGCACATCGCGAGGATGAGCGGCGGGAAGGCGGCGGTGATGTCGGTCAGCCGCATCAGGATGTAATCGATCCAGCCGCCGTAGTAGCCCGCAAGCATGCCGATCACCGACCCGATCAGGACCGTGAAGAACATCACGATGAGCGCAAGCGGTAGAGAATAGCGCACGCCGTACATCGTCCGCGTGAAGATATCGCGCCCCAATGTGTCCGTTCCAAACCAGTGCTGCGCGTTTGGGGGCTGCAGCCGGTCCCCGGCGGGCGCGAGAGGGTCGTAGGGTGCCCATAGATCGATCGTCAGCCCAATGAAGGTCCAAACAGCTATGATCGCGATGGCCGTCAACGCCAGGGGACTGCTGCGAAGGGAAGCCCAGATGCGGTTAGGCGCGACTGCGGACGGTGGCTGATCTAGCTCATCGGTCTTGAGGTCAAGCATGGTCATTGGCGGATCCTCGGATCGGCGACCGTGTAGAGGATATCGGCGATCAGATTGACGAGGATGAACGTGACGCCGCTCACGAGCGTGACCCCGAGAATGGCCGGGTAGTCGAGCGCGCGGGCCGATTCGATGGCGTAGTCGCCAAGGCCCGGCCAGGCAAAGATCGCCTCGACAAGCACCGCGCCGGTGAGGAGATAGCCAAAGACATGGGCCAGAATCGTGATCGTGGAGAGCAACGAGGCGCGAAGGGCATGGCGCAGCGTGATTGCCCAACTTCCCACGCCTTTGGCGCGGGCGAGCGTTATGAAATCGCTCTCCATCGCGTCGAGCATGCTCGCCCGCACCAGACGGGTGATCGTTCCGAGGATCGACCAGGCGAGAACGATTGAGGGCAGCATTATTTGCCGCAATGCCGATTGAAAAGCATCCCAGCGCCCCTGCACGAGCGCGTCGATCAGAAAGAAACCCGTTCCATCCTCAAGCGGAGCGATCCGCTGGCTGATCCGTCCGGGCCCTGGGAACCAATCGAGTACGACCGAGCCGAGATAGAGCAGGATGATCGCCAGCCAGAAGACCGGCACCGATGAGCCGACCAGGGATACCGCGCGGATCGTGACGTCCAGAACGGAGCCCTCGAACCGCGCCGCAAGGCAGCCCAGCGTCACCCCGAGAACCCCAGCGATGGTCAACGAAAAGATGATCAGTTCGAGAGTCGCCGGGGTCTTTGCCAGCAGGTCCGAGAGGATCGGCTGGCGGGTTCGGAAGGACGTGCCAAGATCGCCCTGCACCGTATTCCAGAGGTAGTTGAAATACTGCACGATCAGCGGCTCATCGAGCCCGTATTTCTCCCTCACCAGGGCCACGTAATCCTCGTTCATCAACTCGCGGATCGAGAGGATGCCATAGATCGGATCCGACGCGATGCCGCGAGTCAGGATGAACGTGATGGTCAGAAGGCCCAGAATGATGAGCGGAATGCCGGTGAGCCGGTAGGCGATCGTTCTGAGCATCTCCCGGAACCTCTAGTTCAGGCTGATGGACGAGAACCGGCAGTTGTAGATGTATTGGCAACTGAACCCCTCGACCCGCGAGCTGGTCGCCCGGATGACGTCGGGATTGATGAGCGGGACGATGATGTTCTTGTCGATCGTCAGTTCCGAAATCTGGGTCATCAGGTTCAGGAACTCCGCCTCATCGGCGGCAAGCGCGGCCGTCAGAAGCTCTGGCGTCTCGGGCACGAATGCTTCTTCTGCCTGGGTGAGCGCTGCGGTTTCGGCCACCCAGGTGCCCTCGTAGAGCCCCATGGCAGTCACGTAGGGAACGACCCCGGCATAGTCCGGCCCCCATCCGAAGATCGAGATCGGGGCCGTGCCTTCCGCCCGCATCTCTTCCATGATCGGTTCGCTGACGGGGTTGAGCGTCAGGCGGATGTCGGCCTCAGCAAGGTTCTGCTGCACCTTCTGGAGCAGCAGATTCTGATTGATGCCGAACGCCACCTCTTCGATGAAGGTCGCCGTGAGATCGACGCCGCCGTCGAAGCCCGCATCTGCCAGAAGGCTGCGCGCTTTCTCGACATCCCGCACTGGGGTCTCCAGTCCGGAGCCGCCGGGGTAGTCGAGCGGGATCAGTGACGGCTGGATGCGGCCGGCGCCATCGGCGAGGTCATCGATGATCGCCTGGAAATCGATGGCAGAGACCAGCGCTTCGCGCACCTCGGGTTTCAGCTGCCCGCCTGCATCGGGGGCGCCGGGGGCGAGCACCATGTAGATCGTGTCCGCGCCCTGCGACTTCGTCACGACGACGTCGGGGTTGGAAATGGAGTCGGCCGAAGCGGCATCGAGGCTGAGCGCGATGTCGGCATCGCCGGTTTCCAGCATGAGCGCCTGGGCGGTGGGGCTCTGCACGTTCTGCATCACCATGCGGTCGAACTCGGGCGCATCCCCCCAGTAATTCTCGTTCCGGGCGAGGATGAGCGCATTGTTAGGGTCGAACGATTCCAGTTCAAAGGGCCCGCTGCCCGCGGAATTGTTGACCAGCCAGCCTTCGGCCTGATCTGTCGAGGCGTCGGTGGTGCCGCCGTTTTCGATGACCACGTCACTATTGAGAATGCCGCTGATCGACGAGGCGAGAAGCGCCGGAAACTCGATATTGCCCTCGCTCAGAACGATCTCGATGGTCTTGGCGTCGGGCGCGTTCATCTCGGCGATCCCCTCGTAGAGAAAGCCCGCGGCACCGATGTTGCGGGCCCGGTTGAGAGAGAACACCACGTCCTTTGCTTCCACCGGCGAACCGTCTGAAAACACGGCATCTTCCCGAAGCTGGAAGGTGAAGCGCGTGTTGCTATCGGCGACCTCCCAGCTCTCTGCGAGAAGCGGCATGAGCGTCGTGCCATCGGTGTCGTAGGTGGTCAGCGTGTCGTACATCGTGCTGAGCACCATGAGGCTCGTGATGCTCCATTCGCGAGACGGATCGGTGCTCTCGATATCCATGGCATTGGCCACCACTACGGTCTCCGCCGAGAGGGGCGCTGCCGCCCCCATAAGTGCCACCGCGGAGGCGGCCCCGAGGAACGGAGCACGCAGTGCGTCGAGCGCGCGAAAAGTCTGGGCAGTCTTCATGGGTCTCTTCCCCCTTGGAATTCTTCCACCTTATCCTATCCCAATAACCGTATCATCATACTCTTAATTCGTCAACGAAGTGACACAGGGAGCGGAAGCCGCCTTTTTCACAGTGCTTGCCTAAGAAATGTGCGATCTGATCCAGTATCCACGTATCCTTAGCCGGGCGATGGCAGGTCCCAGAGGTCGCGCGCCTCCTGCGGCGTCGCAGGTCGCTGTCCGATGAGTGTGAGTAGGTCCACGGCCTTGGTCACCAATTCGGCGTTCGAGCGGGCCAACTGCCCCGGCGCGGCGTAGAGATTGTCCTCGAGACCGATGCGGATATGGCCGCCCATGAAAGCGGTTTGCGCCGCAATGGGAAACTCCGCCCGGCCAACACCGAAGGCCGACCAAGGCGACTCCGGCGGCAAAGCCGCCCGAAGCGCTGTAAGTGCCTCGGGCGTGGCAGGTGCACCCCAGGGTATCCCCAGGCAGAGCTGGAACAGCGGTCGCTGGGGCAGCAATCCCTTTGCAATGAAGTCGCGGGCGAGCCGCACATGGCCAAGCTCAAACACCTCGATCTCGGGCGTGACACCCGCCGCCATGATCCCGTCCGCCATCTCGCGCAGGTCGGGCGGTGTGTTCAGAAAGGCAAAGTCACCAAAGTTCAGTGAGCCGAAATCGAGGCTGCAGATCTCCGGGCGCAGCTCAAGCACATGGGCAATTCGCCGCGCCGGGGTCTGCAGCGTGGTGGATGGCCCGCCCCGTGTCGGGTCTTCGCGGTCGGGCACGAAGCGCGCGCCCATCCCGGTCGTGAGGTTGAGCACGACATCGACCCCGGATGCCCGAATCAGATGAGTTGTTTCCCGGTAGAGCGCCAGATCGGTGCTGCCCGCCTTGGTCTGTGGATCGCGGACATGGACATGAACCGCCGCTGCCCCGGCCTTTGCGCTCGCGATAGCGTCGGCCGCAATCTCCTGCGGTGTGACTGGGACGTAGGGTGACTTATCCGGTCCGGAACCCGACCCAGTCAGCGCCGCGGTGATGATCACTGGCTGAGACATGAATGGTTTCTCCTGGCAGTTCGGTGGATCGCGTTGCCGCGTCTCCGTCGCCGCTCGATGGGCTCCAAGGCGAGGCCGGGGACGCAGCAATCTGGGCGCGGAGGCGGTCGGCCCTCCCAACCTGCCAGCAACGCCACCCCCAAATCAATAGAAACATACTTTTATTGACGGGACCGCTCTGGTAGTCCGTCTGTGTTCACAATGCGAGGTAGGAGTATGGGTGTCTCATTCGCCAGCCTGTCGGACAGGCAGAAGGACTTCATCGCGGCGCAGGATCTCTTTTTTGTGGCGACGGCGCCCACGGCAATCGACGAACGGGTCAACCTGTCGCCGAAGGGCTACAACAAGCTTCAGGTCTTCGATCCCAACACGGTCGGTTATCTCGATCTCACAGGCAGCGGCAATGAAACCGCAGCCCATCTGCGCGACAACGGCCGCATGACGATCATGCTCTTTGCGATGTCGGGCGAGCCGTTGATCCTGCGGCTCTATGGCTACGGGCGCACGATCCGCCCCGACCATGAAGATTGGGACGCACTCTACCCATCATTTGAGCCCATGCCGGGGGAGCGCCAGATCATCATCTTGGATGTCGATGAGGTCCGGGAATCCTGCGGCTTCATGGTGCCGCACTACAAGAAGGTCAAGGAGCGAGACGAGCTACTGACCTTCGCACGCTCGCTCGGCCCTGAAGGATTGGCGCAATTCCAGGTCGATGAGAACCTCACGAGCATTGATGGGTTGCCGACGGGACTCCGCGAGCCAGAAAGCACGTTCGAGTGACGTCAGCCACCTTTGTCAGACTGACCTACGATGATGGGAGCACCGCTCAGGCGCCAGCTCAGCCCGGAGAGTTGGCGCTCGACGCGCTGATCAGCGCCGAGGTGCCGGTCGCTTTCAATTGTCGATCGGGCATATGCCAGGCCTGCCGTGCGTTGGGGCCCGAAGGCACCGATATTCTGCTGTGCCAAACAGCCGTGCCCGAGACCGGTCTTCCCGCGAGCGTCGATTACACCCCCGATACCATCGCCACGGCGTCCGTCACGCGCCGCGCGCGGCTCGCCTCCTGGAACCCCGTGGCCGACGATGTGCTGCAGATCGACATGCAACTTGAGTTCCCCATTGCCTTTGCGCCGGGACAGTACGCGACCCTCCTTGTGCCGTCGCGCGACGGCGGGCGCCGCTTACCGCGCTACTTCTCCTGTGCGGGCGATCCTCGCGAAACGGACCGGGTGCGGTTCTTCATACGCGATTTCGAGGATGGGTATGTTTCACAGTTCCTGCGGTCGGCGGATGCGCAGACGCCGCTCTGCAAGATCATTGGTCCTCACGGTACGTTCATATTGCGGGACACCCCGGCCCCGAAGCTCTTTGTCGCCGGCGGAACCGGGCTGTCGCCGTTTCTCTCGATGCTGCATGTGATGCGTGCCGATCCCGCATCCGCGGCGGAAACGACGCTCATCTATGGCTCCTCGAGCACCGCGTCTGTCTTTGGGCTCGATGAGATCGAGAGCGCTGCGTCCGTGGTGCCCAACTTCTCTGCGCTGCTTTGCACCGATGACGGGCTGCTCCCGGGCGGGCAGCAGGGCTCTCCCATCTCGTTCATGGATGAGGCTCTTGCGCGACTGGAGGAGAGCGGCGCGCCAGCGGAGATTTACCTCTGCGGGCCGCCGGGCCTGGTGGAGGCGGCCAAGGCCGCGGCGACTCGCAGTGCCGGTCGTCGGGTTTTTGCGGAGAGCTTTGCACACACCTAGACCCGACGACCGAGCCCTCAGCCAAGATTGACGACAACCGAGCGGGTTTCGCAGAACGCATCCAGGGTGTCTTCGCTGCATTCCCGTCCCCAGCCCGATTGGCGCGTGCCGCCGAACGGCATACCTGGCTCCGAGAAGTTGTGCAGATTGACATAGACCATTCCCGGCGTCATGCGGCGCGCCATCCGATGCGCAGTCGCCAGATCGCGGGTCCAGACGCTGCCGGAAAGCCCGAATGCGGTCTTGTTTGCCTGCGCGGCCACGGCATCGAGATCGTCGTCCTCGAAACCCTGGACACAGAGGACCGGGCCGAAGATCTCCTTGTCGACCACGTCCATCCCGGGCCTTGTCCCCGTAAGCACCGTCGGCGCGTAAAAGTATCCGTCCCGATCCGGCGCCGTCGCGCCCGTTGCACAATCCGCACCCTGGGCCAGCCCGGCCTGAACGATCCCGTCAACTCTCTCGCGATGGGCGGCGCTGATCATCGGGCCGAGCGTCACGCCGTCGTCGAAACCGCCGCCGAGCTTGAGGCCCTGACCGATTTCCACGATGCGCGCCACGAGAGGTTCGCGCAGCCTCTCATGGACAAAGAGCCTTGATCCCGCAGTGCAGCACTGCCCGGCATTGAAGAAAATCGCCGAGGCGGTGCCTGCGGCCACGGCGTCGAGATCGGCGTCGGGAAATACGATCATCGGGGATTTGCCGCCCAGCTCCAGCGTGACCTTCTTGAGGTTCCCTGCGGACCCGCCAACGATGGATTTGCCGACGTCGACCGAGCCCGTGAAGGTCACCTTGTCGACACCGTCATGGGCGACCAGGGCCGCGCCGGCCTCGCCGTGACCCAGAAGCACATTCACGACCCCCGGCGGAAAGCCGACCTCCAAAGCCAATTCGCCGAAGCGCAAGGCGGTCAGCGGCGTCTGCTCAGCCGGTTTCACGATGACGGTGCAGCCCACGGCGAGTGCCGGTCCGGCTTTTCGGGCGACCATCATAAGCGGGAAGTTCCAAGGTGTGATCGCGGCAACGACGCCGATGGGGCGGCGCTCGGTATAGATCAGCCATTCACCCTCGGCTGACGATGGGACCGTGCGGCCTTCGACCTTGTTGGCCCAACCGGCCATGTAGCGCAGTTCGCTCGCGGCGATGGCCACATCGATAGTGAGCGCCTCCTGATACGGTTTGCCGGTATCGAGGCTTTCCAGAATGGCGAGCTCTTCGGCATGGGACTCCAGGGCGTCCGCGAGCGCCCAGATCAGCCTGCCGCGCTCGGTTGGCTTCATCTTGGCCCAAGGCCCCATCTCGAACGCGGCGCGCGCCGCCGCCACGGCCGCCTCGACATCGGCCGCTGCGCTGTCGGCGGCCTCGGCGAGGGGTTCGCCGGTCGCTGGGTCTTCCACGCTGAAACGCTTGCCGCTTTCGGCTTGCATCCGGTCAGCGCCGATGAGGTTGCTCAGGGCCGACTTCGAGAGGTGCCCTCTGGCGTCCGCGACGCGTGTTTTGAGATCGCTTTCTGGCATTGGTTCAGCCTTTCGCCGTCTGGGTGAATTGGGCGCCCCGCTCCGGGCCGCGTTCAGACTTGGTGGAGCCGTTCGGCACGCGGGGTGAGCGACACCTCATAACGCGTCAGACCTGTGATGCTGCGTGACCCGCCGCGATAGTGGGCGACCTCTGACCCTTGGTTGAAGGCCACGCGGGACACGAAGGCCGTCAACTCCTCGAAAAGGACCCTCGCCTCCAGCCGCGCGAGCCACAGACCGAGACACGCATGCCGGCCATGGCCAAAGCCCAGATGCCCCTTCGCATCGCGATCCATGATGAAGCGATCGCCGTCGGGAAACCGGCGCGGGTCGCGGTTGGCCGATCCAATGAGAAAACGCATCTGAGCGCCCTTTGGGATCGTGAAGCCAGCGATTTCCGTGTCCTCAACCGCAACCCTGGCAACGCGCTGCGGGGCGCAGGCAAAGCGCACACCTTCCTCCACGAATCCGGGGATCAGCGCAGGGTCCTCCGCGAGGCGCTGAAGGATATCTGGCGCGGCAACGATTTCGCGCATGAGCGCGGCAATGAGGATCGTGGTCGTGTCATGGCCAGCCTGAAAGAGCAGTGCGCCAAGGTGCATCACCTCGGGGTCCGACAGCTTTCCGGCGCGGGCGGCTTCGGCCAGCGTGTGGACAACGGCGTCCTCAGATGCCGCCAATGGCGACTCAACATTACTGCGCACGAAAGCCAGAAAGGCCTTGGCGCCGGCAACGGCACCGTCCCGTTCGCTGACGTTGCGGGCAACAACGCCGAGGTAATCCTGATAATCAACCGACCATTGCTGCAATTGCGGCACGTCGTCGTCGGGAACGCCGAGCAGTTGAGCGATCGTGCGCAAGGTCAGCGGCACCGCGATGTCTTCAACGACATCGGTCGCCTCCGTGCCGACCGCGGAGTCGAGGATGCGTCTGGAGCGTTGGCGGAGTTGGTCCTCCATCTCGCCGATCTTCTTCGGGGTCAGATGCTTGGCCACTACCAGGCGGACGCGGGAATGGTCCGGCGGATCCATCAAGATGATGTCTGGGAACAGGGCCGGGTCCACGGTCGACGATGAAAACAGTCGGTGATTGCGCAGACCTTCAGCCACGTCGTGATAGCGGGCCACGTAGAAGAGTTCTGCGCCTTCTGCGGGCACGCGCAGCACCGGGTGTTCCTCTCGGAGAAAGGCCCAGTGCCGGTGCGGCGCAGCTTGGATGTCGGTATCGCCATGGGTGAGCGGGGTTAGGTCGCTGGGCCAGGTGATGTCAGAAGTGGCAGGTGGTAAGGGCATTCGACTCTCCTAGCAAAGACAATACGAACATATCTATTTTGGTCAAGCAAAACTCGTCGCGCGCGACCAGGTATTGCGCGATCGGACTGTTCACGATCCCTTTTCCTAGTTTCGTTTTTGAGTTTCGCGACCCACCTGAAGGAAGAGAACGTCTCTTCATCTCGCAATCTGTCATTTTTCAATATGTTTATACTTGTCTATCGGAAGGCTCCATGTCATCTATCCAAGTGGCTTTGGATCAGAGAGGGTTGCCCGATGGCGCACGAAGTGACTGTGGTCGCGCGGCATGCAGACGGGGAGGAAGAGCTGCAATGGCTCTCCGAAGCCTCTCTGATGGAAGTGCTCCGCGACAACGGTCTCCCAATCATGGCAAGTTGCGGCGGATGTGCGTCCTGCGCGACGTGCCACGTCCATCTGGCGGAGTTATCCGCCACCCTAGTCGGCGAGCGTAGCGAACTGGAGGAAGACCTCCTGGAATTGGAGGACTCCTTCGATCCCGAGAAATCACGGCTTTCCTGTCAGATCGAACGCCCCCACGTCGCCTGCGCCATTGTTCTCACCATCCCCGAGCCATGGTCATGATCGGAGAATTATACAACTACTGAAGCGCACAGTTTCCGGTCTACCAGTCGTCGTCGTTGCAGACGAAATCGTCGACCGAAGCGTGGGGCCGCTTGGTGCTGTCCAACGGGGCTTGTCCGAGGAACTCGCCTTCATGATCGACGGCCCGCCAGAGGTAGCGCATCCCGGAAGATCTTACCGAGGTGCCGCCGCCACCGGCTCGATGTCATCCCGTCGATCCACTGTTTCCGGATCCCAGTGGCGAACATCGAGCCGAACCGATGCCACCAGTTCCGAATGGTCTCGTGGCTAACCTCGACACCCCGCTTGTGCAGCAAATCCTCGACGGTTCGGAGTGACATGGAAACCGGATGTAGAGCATCACCGCCAGGCGCCTTGAGACGAAGATCGTGGCCGGAGAGAGACAGCCCCGACCCTGCTCCGCGCACTGCGCGCGGCGCATCGCTGGGCCGATCTGACGACGACCGGTCTGGCTCTCAAGGCCATCGCGCGCCAGGACGGCGTCTCCGAAAGCTATGTCGCGCGCATCATACCGCTCGCGACACTCTCGCCCCGGATTCAGCAGGCGATCGTCGCCGGCACGCACCCCCTCGACCTCACGCTCGAGACCCTCGTGCGCACGCGGCTGCCGCTGGATTGGTCCGACCAGGATCGGCGCTTCGGCGTCGCCGGCTGAGCCCTTCCCTGTTCCCGAGGTCCTGCTCCCTGTTCCACGCTCGGGAATTCCCTGTTCCACGGCGTAGGGGATTTGCCTCTAACCCCCTGAGAAATCTCTCTGACTCGAGGCGGCAATCGCCAAAACCACCCTTCGACCGGCGAAACTCCCTGTAAATCGGCCACTATCAGGGAAATCCTCCAAAACCGCACCGCCCAAACAGGGTACCTGAGACCGGCCCCCATTCCGGGCGAGGGTCGCGGCATTCGGTGCGTCTCCGGTCCGGATGCGACGCCGCAGGCGCCCAGACGGACGGGGGAAGTCGAGGCATTTCCTGCATGGGGAAACGAGACCAGGGTCGGTGGCGGACAGGAAGGGATTCGAACCCTCGAGACGGTTTCCCGCCTACGCACTTTCCAGGCGCGCGCCTTCGACCACTCGGCCACCTGTCCGCCGGCGGGTCTAGCAGGGATGTGAACGGAAGGGCAAGGCGCCGCGATGGCCCGGCACCCCGGTGCCATGCTATCCTGCCGCTCCAGGCCGGGGCAGCCCCGCCCGCGGCACAGCCGGGAGTTCCTTGATGAGACGACGCGACCTTCTCACCGCCACTGCCGCCGCCGGCCTCGCCACCGCGATCCCGGGCTTCCGCATCGCCCCGGCCCATGCCGAGGGCCATGGCCACGGGCTTGCCGCCGCCCAGCGCTTTTCCATCGGCGAGATCACCGTCACCGCGCTCTCCGACGGATTCTTCCCGCTTGAGCCGGAGGCGCTGATCGGGATCACCGCAGAGCGCTTCGCCGAGCTGCTTGCCGAAGCCTATCTCCCCGAAGGCGCCCATATCGCCGCGGTCAACGCCTATCTGATCGAGACCGGCGACCGCCGCATCCTGATCGATGCCGGGACCGGCACGCTTTTCGGTCCCACGCTCGGACAGCTTGCCGGCAACATGGCGGCCCTCGGCCTCGCGCCGGGCGATGTCGACACGCTGATCGCCACCCATCTGCATCCCGACCATATCGGCAGTGTCCTGCTCGACGGCGGCAATCCCTTCGCCAATGCGACGCTCGTGGTCAGCGAGGCCGACCGCGCCTTCTGGACCGATGCCGATATCCGGGCCGGCGCGCCGGAGGAGTTCCAGGGCACCTTCGATCTCGCCGCCGGCGCCGTCGCGGCCTTCGGCGAGCGGGTGGAAACGGTTTCGGGCGAGGCCGCACTCGGCCCCGGCCTGACCGCGATCCCGCTCCCCGGCCATACCCCGGGCCATATCGGCGTGATGGTGGAGAGCGGCGGCCAGCAGCTCCTGATCTGGGGCGATGTCGTGCATGTGCCGCCGGTGCAGTTCGCCATGCCCGAGGTCACCATCGGCTTCGACAGCGATCAGGACCTCGCCCGGGCCACGCGGGCCGAGATCATGGACCGCGCCGTCGCCGACCGGCTGATGGTGGCGGGGATGCATCTCAGCTTCCCGGGCGTCGGCTATGTCGAACGCCGCACCGATGCCGGCTACCACTTCGTCCCGGCGCCCTGGCAATACGGCTGAGCGGTCAGAAGAGCCGGAAACTCGCGATGAACGGGAGGTGGTCGGACACCTCCTCCCGGAACCGCTCGCGCCCCATGCCGGGATGTTCGCGGTCGGCATACATCGACCAGTGCATCGGGAACAGCCGCAGCGAGCCGCGGATGTAATCCTTCGACCAGGTGCGCGAGATCGCGAACCCGTCGAGCAGGTTGGCGCGCCCCGCCTCAAGGATGTGGCTCCAGCGGTCCTGAAGGTCCCAGGAGGAGGCGAAATCCATCACGTCGTCGCCACCCAGATGGTGGAAGTTCGACGAATCCTGCCCCGGGATCATGTTGAAATCCCCCATCAGCAGCAGCATGTGGTGGCCGTAACCGGGCGTCTCCCGCACAGTGCTGAGCCAGTCGCCGATCGCCCGGCACTGGGTGTCGCGCAGCTCCTGCTCGTCCTTGCCGCGGCCGGATTTAAGATGCACGCCGACGACGATGGCCTTGAACCCTTCGAGCCGGACATCCACCGCGATGGCGCGGCGGCCTCTCGCGTAGTTCCCCTCCGAGCCGGGCACGAAACGCGCATTCTCCACCTCGATCCCGGGCTTGTGCAGAAAGCCGATATGGAGGCTGCTCTCGGGCTGTTCGAGGATCGTGTGGTTGTAGTCGACGCCGTACTCGTCGCGGAGCTTCTGGGCCAGGGTCTCGATATGGGAGAGCGGCGAGACCTCGACGAGGGTGACGAATTCCGCGTCCATGATCGCGAGCCCCTCGGCCTGACGCTCTGCCTTCACGCTGTCGGGCCGGATGCCCTGCCCGTCGAAGGTGAACCCGGCGAGGTTCCAGACAGCGCTGCGCATGATGGAATGTTCGAACTGAGCCATGGCGAAATCCCTTGGTGCTGAAAATACGGGGAGCTTAGGGCAGGACGGCCTCCAGTTGAACCCGCGATGCCGCCTCAATCTTCGCGCGACATGAGCCGGGCATCGACAGACCGGGGGATGGCGATCCTCGCTCTGATCTGAAGCACTTTGTGGCAGCCAGGCACGTCCCCAGCCCAGAGCTGCGCACCAAGCCTCACCAAATCGCCAGCCCGCCCGGACGGTCTGTCGTCGTCATTGGCCGCTCGGACCAATGGCGCAACCAATGACGACCCCGGCGCCTTCGGCTTGATTCCGGGCGGCCATAGACCCGCGGTCGCGCTCCACGTGGCCGTAACCGACCCTGGGACATATCGATCAGGCGAGCATCAGGTTCACCCGCCGGTTCTGCCGGCCCTTGTTCTCGACCTTGCCGAGGCGAACCGCGCCGATCTCGCGGGTGGAGAAGACATGGGTGCCGCCGCAGGGCTGCAAATCCACCGTATCCGCCCCCTGCCCGATCCGCACCAGCCGCACGTTGCCGGACCCGCGCGGCGGAGCGACCGAGAGCGTCTTCACAAGCCCGGGATTGGCGTCGAGTTCTTCGTCGGTGATCCACTCCTCGGTAACGGGCAGATCGCGGGCGATCAGGGTGGCAAGGGCCTCGTCCAGCACCTCGCGCTCCTCCGGCAGCCCGTCCATGGCGAAATCGAGCCGGCCCTTCTCGGGGCCGATGGCGCCGCCGGTCACCGGGCTCGGGATCACCACCGAAAGCAGATGCAGCGCGGTATGGACCCGCATATGCCGGTGCCGCCGCTCCCAATCGAGGGTCTGGAGGACCGGGGCGCCCACGGGCGGCAGCGGCGCGGGCTCGGCGGGAACCAGAACCACGCTCTCGCCTTCCCCGCCCATCGCCGTCGCGATCTCGATCACCCCGCCATCCCAGCTCAGCGACCCGCTGTCCCCCGGCTGCCCGCCGCCGGTGGGGTAGAAGACGGTCCGGTCGAGCACCAGGCCGCCCTCTTGCGTGACCGCGCTCACCCGCGCCTCGGCCTCGCGCAGATAGGGGTCCTTGCGGTAGAGCCGGTCGGTCATGTCCCCTCCTCGCTCGGCCCGCGCAGGTCTTCGGGATTGCGGACCCAGAGATCGCGCTGCGGGAACGGGATCTCGATCCCCTCCTTGGCGAAGGCTTCGGCGATCTGGTGGTTCATCTCGGTCTTCACCGACAGGATGAAGTTCACGTCCCGCAGGATCGCCCGGATCTCGAAATCCAGACTGCTATCCCCGAACCCGGAGAAGAACACATAAGGCGCGGGGTTCAGCAGCACCATCGGATGCGCCTCCGCGATCCCCTGCAAGACCGCTTCGACCTTGCGCGTATCGGTGCCGTAGGCCACGCCCACCGGCAGGATCAGCCGGCCCACGGAATTGCCCCGGGTGTAATTCGTCACCTGACCGGAGACGAGATCGGCATTGGGCACAATCACGTCGGTCCGGTCGAAGGTCTCGATCCGGGTCGAGCGCACGGAGATCGCGCGGACATAGCCCATCTGGCCATTGACCTCGATCCAATCGCCTTCGGAAATCGGCCGCTCGATCAGGAGGATAATCCCGGAAACGAAGTTCGACACGATGTTCTGAAGCCCGAAGCCGATGCCGACGGACAGCGCCCCGGCAACGATGGCGAGGCCGGAGAGGTCGATCCCGGCCGTGGTGATCGCGATGACAGCGGCGAGGAAGATGCCGACATAGCCGACGCCGACGACCACCGCGTTGCGCCCGCCGATATCGAGCCGGGTCTTCGGCAGCACGGTGGAGCGCAGGGCGCCCTGAAGCAGCCGCACGACGGCGTAGCCGATCACGAAAACCAGGGCGAAGGTCAGGAAATCGGACGGCGAAATCCGCGTCTCGCCGATCGCGAACCCCTCCTGGAACCGGGCCCAGAGCTCGGTCAGGTCCGCCACCCGCGCGCCCCAGACCAGCGCCAGGACCGGCAGCGCGGCGAGCACCAGCAGGAAACCGATCAGCACCGGGATCAGGGCGTCGGTCTCTCCCTCCGCGGCGCCGGTCAGCAGCCCGTAGAGGTCGAAGGCGAGGCGCTGGAGCACCAGCAGCGTGCCCAGGACATAGAGCGTCGCGGCGGACGGGAAGATCGCAAGTTCAAAGGCCGCGGTATAGCCGAGCGCGGCGAGGACGGTGCCGAGGGCCGCGATCAGAATCAGGGCACGGCCCACGAGCTGGGTCGAACCGACGCGGAACCCCTGGCCCGGCGGCGGCTCGGATGCGGTGCCCTCGGCCTCCCCCTCCAGATCGACGCCGGAGTGCAGCAGCGCCCGCCCGAGGGCGAAGATCAGCCAGGCGATGATGAGCCCGATGGGAAAGGCCAGCACCCCCCGCGACGCCTCGTTGATCCCGTTCGAGATCACCACGATTTCGAGCAGAACCCGCAGGGCGAGCGCATAGCCGAGCGCCACGAAGAGCCGGTGCGCCCGGCGATGGGCGTCCGGCGGCAGGGCGAGGGAGACGACCGGCAGGCGCCCGGTCTCGCGCAGCGGCAGAAGCTGTCCGGCGAGCCAGTGGGCGATGACCGGGTAGAGCCCGACAAAGGGCAGCGCGGCCATCAGCGCCTCGGTACGGCGCCCTAGGAGCCCGGTGGCCTCGGCGGCGGCATAGAGCGCCACCAGACCGGCAAGGGGCAGCACCACCTGACCGAGGGACAGGACGAAGGCCAGAACGCCGCGTCCGCGCCGGGTCCGGGCGGTGAGCCGCTGGCCCAGAACCGCCGTCCAGCGCCGCCCGCGCAGCACCAGAACCAGCGCGAGGGAGAGGAAGACCAGAACCTGCGGCAGGGCCTGCCCGGCAGCGGCCCGAAGCGCGGGGGTGTTGTAGCTCGCCACAAGCTCAGCCCGGGTGAGCAGGAGCGAGTCCCGAAGCGCCTCCCAGGCCCGCGGCCAGCCTGCGGGCACAAGCGGCGACTGCCCCCGGCTCGCAAGCCGCTCCGCCTGCCGGGCCCGCACGATCCCGTCGATCTCGGCGATCAGCCCATCGGCCTGGGTATGGGCCTCCTCGGCCAGGATCACCGGAGCGCGGAGCCGGGCAAGCTGCGCCTCCAGCACCGCGCGCCGCGCCGCGATGCGCTCATCCTCGGTATCGGTCTCGGCCTCTGGCGGCGGCCCGAGCGCCGCGATCTGCGCCTGCACCGTCTCGATCCGCGAGGCATTGATGGATTGGGCCTGAAGAAACTCCTCACGCCAGCCGGTCAGTTCCTCGCGCAGGTTCTCGAAGGCTTCGGTGGAGGCGCGGGCGGCCTCGATGGTCGTCTCGGCGCGCTCGGCCACCGCCTCCCAGGTCTCGATCGGGCTTTCGGGCTGATCCTGGGCCAGCGCCGCGCCGGCCGCGAGCCAGAGAACGGCAAGCCAGAGCGCGAGAAGCCCCCGTCTCATTCCTCGGCAAAGACCCGCGGCAGGTCGCGCGGCCCGGCGGCGAGCCAGGCCGGCACCGGCAGGCCCTTTTCGGTCAGGAAGGCCGGGTTGTAGAGCTTCGAGGCATAGCGCGTGCCGTAATCGCAGAGCACCGTCACGATGGTATGGCCGGGGCCGAGATCGCGCGCCATGCGGATCGCGCCCGCCACGTTGATCCCCGAGGACCCGCCGAGGCAGAGCCCCTCCTCCGCCAGAAGGTCGAAGACGATGGGCAGCGCCTCCTCGTCCGGGATCGAATAGCTCATATCAGGGCGGAACCCTTCGAGGTTCGCCGTCTCGCGCCCCTGCCCGATCCCCTCGGTGATCGAGCCGCCTTCGGCCTTGAACTCACCCGTCGTGTAGAAGCTGTGGATCGCGGAACCCTTGGGATCCGCGAGCGCGATCTTCACCCCCTTGGGCTGGAGCGCCATGCCGACGCCCGCCAGCGTCCCGCCGGTGCCGACGGCGCAGACGAAGCCATCGACCTTGCCCGCGGTATCGGCCCAGATTTCTGGCCCGGTGCCGTCGATATGGGCCTGCCGGTTGGCGATATTGTCGAACTGGTTGGCCCAGATCGCGCCATTGGGCTCGGACTGCGCCAGCCTTTGCGCCAGCCGCTCCGAATAGCGCACGTAATTGTTCGGGTTGCGATAGGGCACGGCCGGAACCTCGACCAGCTCGGCGCCGGAGAGCCGCAGCATGTCCTTCTTTTCCTGGCTCTGGGTCTCTGGAATCACGATGACGCACTTAAATCCCATCGAGGCGCCGACCAGCGCCAGCCCGATCCCCGTGTTCCCTGCCGTCCCCTCGACGATGGTCCCGCCGGGGCGCAGATCGCCCTTCGCCACCGCATCGCGGATGATCCAGAGCGCCGCGCGGTCCTTCACCGACTGGCCGGGATTGAGGAATTCGGCCTTGCCGAGGATCTCGCAGCCCGTCGCCTCGCTGGCGGCGCGGAGCCGGATCAGGGGCGTGTTGCCGACCGCGTCGGCCAGATCGGAACGGAGGGTCATCGGCGGGCCTTTCTCACTCGGTCGGGCACCGGTCTAGGGGCAGCACCGCGCGAACTCAAGGCGCCGCCCGAAAGCACGGCCGGCGCGCGGCACGCCGCACCGGCCCCGAACGCGCCCGGCCCCTGCCCAAACAGCAGATAAAGGGCACAACCCAGCCCCTTCATTTGGCCAAAAATACTCAAGACGCCACGCGCGCCACCGAGCGCCGCGACAGGACCGGCGAACCGCACGGCCCCCAAGACCGCCGCCCCCGCCCGGATATCGGAGGCAAGGCACCCCCCGCCTCTTCGCCTGGACAACGCACTCAAGACCCGGCGCGCAGGTTGGGGCGCCGCGCCGCGAGCCAAAGGAGCATCATGGCCAGCGGCATCGCATTGATCTCGCCGGTGTCGATCAGCCCCATCGCCTCGTCGAAGGGCAGGACATGGGTGCGGATGTCCTCGTCCTCCTCCGGATGGCCGCCGGCAAAACCATCCGCCGCGCTCAGATCGGCGAAGCCCAGAAAGCAATGGTGGAACTCGGTCGAATAGCCCGGCGAGGGGTAGCCGCGGAACATGGGGCGCAGATCGGTGATCTCGATGCCAGCCTCCTCGACCGCCTCGCGCCGGGCCGCCTGCTCGGCGCTCTCGCCGGCATCGATCAGACCCGCCACCGGCTCCAGCACCCGCAGTGCCAGGTCGCCGCGCAGGAGCGGCGCGTAGCGGAGCTGCTCGACCAGAAGCACCGCGTCGCGCGCCAAGTCATAGGGCAAGACAAGCGCCGCGTCATAGGCCACGAAGACCTCCCGGCGCACCGGCCCGGCGCGGCTGCCGTCGAACCGGTCATGGGCCATCTCGAAGGCGCGGAGCCGGAAGAAGCCGTCATAGCCCGGAAGGTCGGCGGTGATCTCAGGCCGCGTCGCACCCGCCGCGCTGCGCCGGGTCTGCGGCGCGGTCTCGGCATGGTGATGGGCCCAGGCCCGGGCCCGGAAGAACGGCAGGAGCTGCGCCGTCTCCGCCGGGCTCCGCCGCCCGTAGCCCCGCATTGCCTCCTCCGCCGCCGCCACGGTGACCGCGCCCCAATGGGCCTGCCAGGTCTCGAAATCCCAGGGCTCCGCGCCCTGCCAAAGGCCCGGCTCGGGAAAGTAGACCTGCGCAGAGACCGCCCCGTCCGGCGTCTCGACCTGCACCGGGCGCAAGCGATAGCCGAAGCCGCCCTCGTAGAAATCGAGCCGCGCCAGATCGTCCCCGGTGAGCCCCTCGCAAAGCGCCCCCTCGGCCACGGCCCCGGGCGCCGCCTCGATCAGCGGAAACGCCTCCCCGGCCACTGCCCGCACCCCGTGGTCCGGCAGCCGCGCCGGGCTCAACCGCGCCCGGTCATGGCCGAGTACCGTGCAGAGCAGCGCCTCATGCCGAAGGGTCCCGAAGAAGAACAGGCTGTCAGTCAAACCGCCGCGCCACGATCTCGGTCAGAATACCGATCACGATCCCACCGCCCAGGAGCGTGGCCCAGACCTCGGTCGTGGACATCAGCGCGCCATGTTCCAGCATCAACTCGAACACGCCGATCACCGCATCCGGCGCGGTGTCGTAGACCCGGTTCAGGGAATTGAAGATCATCACCACCGTGGAGTGAATCAGCAGCGCCACGAGGACCATCATCACCGCCGCCGTGAGCCCGACACCGATGCCGTTCGACATCCCCTTGCCGGCCCGCGCGCCCATCACCCGCCAACCGATGACCAGCCCGACCGCGGCATTGATCTCCCGGAACCAGCCGATCTGCTCTTCCGGTTCGAACAGCGGTACGATCAGGAGAGAGACGTAATAGGCAAGCCCGGCGAACAGAATCCCGGCGGCGAGACGCGCGAAGGTCGGCATGGCACTGCTCCTCGGTCCGGCAGACCAACGCCGCCCGTCTTCATGCAGGCCGTGTCACCGTGATCTGCGTCACGTCGCATGTTCCGCTATTGAAGGCCGCCGCGCAAGAGCAGAGGTAGAGGTTCCACATCCGCCGGAACCGCTCGTCGAAGCCCTGTGCGGCCACGTCCGACCAGCGTTCGTTGAAGGTCTCGTGCCAGCGGCGCAGAGTCTGGGCGTAGCTCTGGCCGAATTCCAGGCTACTGGTCCAGCCGAGCCCCGCCCGGGCGACCTCGGCGCGCAGGACCTTCGGCGCCGGCAGCATGCCGCCCGGGAAGATGTACTTCTGGATGAAGTCGACGCCCTTGCGGTAGCTCTCCCAGCGCCGGTCGAGCACGGTGATGATCTGCAAGGTCGCGTTGCGGCCCGGCTTCAGGCAGTTGCGCAGGGTCTCGAAATAGGCCGGCCAGTATTTCTCGCCCACCGCCTCGAACATCTCGATGGAGGCGATGCCGTCATATTCCCCGCGCTCGTCGCGATAATCCTGGAGCTTGAAGGTGACGCGGTCCGAAAGACCTGCCTTTTCAATGCGGTCCGTGGCGTATTTGAACTGCTCTTCGCTGATCGTGAGCCCGGTGACTTTCAGCCCCCGTTCCTTCGCGGCGTACTCGGCGAACCCGCCCCAGCCGCAGCCGATCTCCAGCACATGATCGCCGGGCTCGGCGCCCATCTCGTCGACCATGGACTGGTATTTGCGGGTCTGCGCCTTCTCGAGGCTCTCCTGCCCGGTCTCGAAGAGCGCCGAGGAATAGGTCATGGTGTCGTCGAGCCAGAGCCCATAAAAGTCGTTCCCCAGATCGTAGTGGTAGGAGATGTTCTTCTTCGCCCCGCGGCGCGTGTTCGACGACAGCCAGAACCGGAACCGCTCGAAGGCGCGGACGAGACCCTGGCCAGGATAGCCGTCATAGATCTCATCGTTGTCCTGATGCACCAGCTCCATGAAGGCCATCAGGTCGGGCGTCGACCATTGCCCTTCGAGATAGGCGTCGCAGAAGCCCAGATCGCCCTCGCGGATCAGCCGGGCGAAGAGATCGTCGTTATGGATGTCGAGTTCCGCGACATAGCCCGGGTTCGGCCCCTCGGCGCGGAACCGGCGCCCATCGGGCAGCACCATGTCGAGCCGCCCGTTCTTCATCCGCCGCAAGACCTCGAAGGCCGGTTTGAAATAGCGCGGCAGGTCCGTCTGCCCGTCGGTGCTGGTCAGAACCATGCCCACCCCCCTGTTTCTGTCCCACTTAAATCCCCGGCCCCGGATGTCACGGGTTTCGTTGAGGAATGTAAAGAGCCGAGGCGTCAGAAGTCCCGCGCCCGATAGGCGTCAAGCGCCCGCTGCCGGCCCTCCGCGGCGCCCACGATGGGGGCCGGATAGGGGTCTGTGGCGGAGAGGCGCCAGCGCTTCGGGATCGCGTCGAAATAGCTGAGCGCGGTGGCGGAGGGGCGGCTCCGGCCCTCGGCGATCCAGGCGTGGCGATAGGCACCGTCCCGGTCGAATTTTTCGAGCTGGGTTTCGGGGTTGAAGACCCGGAAATAGGGGGTGGCGTCGGGGCCGGAGCCGGCGGACCATTGCCAGCCCATCGCATTCGCCGCCGGATCCCAGTCGATCAGGTGCTCGGCGAACCAGTCGAGGCCGATTTTCCAATGCGTCATCAGATGCTTGGTGAGGTAGGAGGCGACAATCATCCGGCCCCGGTTATGCATCGTGCCGGTCACATACATCTCGCGCATAGCCGCATCGACGAATTCCATGCCGGTGCGGCCCCGCTGCCAGGCCACAACCTCGGGCCGGGTCGCGTCTCTGTCCCACGGGAAGGCATCCCATTCCGGCCGCCAATTGCCGCTGGTCAGCTCCGGCGTATGGTGGACCAGATGGTAAGCGAAGTCGCGCCAGACGATCTCCTGAAGGAACTTCTCGGCCCCTGCCTTGCCCTCCTCCATCGCCCGGGCCGCCGCGTGCCAGCAGGTGCGGGTGGACATCTCGCCATAGGTCAGGTTTTCGGAGAGCCGCGAGGTGCCGTCGACCCCGGGCAGGTCGCGGGTGTCACGGTAGTCCTGCACCTTCTCGGCCAGGAAGGTGCCGAGCCGGTCACGCGCCGCACCCTCTCCCACGGTCACATGAGCCGCCACGACGTCCCGGCCCCGGTGCATATCCGCGTCGAGCCGCCAGTCGGTCAGATCGTCGCTCGCGGGCCACGCCTCCGGCGCCGCCATCCGCCCGGGCGCGGGCAGCGGCGCACCGGGATCGCGGACGCGGACGGCCTTCCAGAACGGCGTGTAGACCCGATAGAAGCCTCCCGTCCCGGTCTCCACCTTCCAGGGCTCGAAGAGCACATGGCCCGGAAACGACCGGGCCTCGATCCCGTCCGCCTTCAGCGCCGCCTTCACCGGTTCGTCCCGGGCGCGGGCCTCCGGATCGTAGAGCCGCGTCCACCAGACCGCGCCCGCTCCGGTCTCGGCGACGAGCCCCTTGAGGCAATCGAGGGCATTCCCGCGCCGCAGGATCAGCTGGCTGCCGATCTCCCGGAGAGCCTTGCCATGGGCCTCCACGGACAGCCCGAGGCGAAAGCGCGGTGCCGCGCCCTGCCCGGCAACCACCTGATCGCTGAGGAAAACAGGCACGATGGGCCGTCCCGTCTCTGCCGCCGCGTGGAGCGCCGGATGATCGGAAAGCCGCAGGTCCCGGCGGAACCAGAGGAGGATCGGAGATTCGTCCATGGGCCCGGAACCTAGTGCCGGGGCGGGTCCAGTCGACCTGCCAATAAGGCGACTACACCGGGGCCTCCGGCGGCGCGACGCGAGCCGGGCATCGGCAGACCGGGGGATGGCGAACCGACCTTCGAGCTACCGCGCTTTATGGCAGCCAAACACATCTTCGCTCCGAGCTCCGCACCCAGCCTCACCCAATCGCCAGCCCGCCGGACCGGTCTGTCGTCGTCATTGGTCACTCGGACCAATGGCGCAACCAATGACGACCCCGGCGCCTTCGGCGCTATTCGGGCGGGCGTAGGAGGAACGTCAGCTCGCCTGAAGAGAAGCAGAGTGCGACGATGCAATCTTGGGTCAGTGGTTGTCGCCAGCGCTGTTCAATCTCCGCACCGGGACGCACTGGTCACGCGTTCACATCCACCACCACCCGACCCTGCACCTGACCCTTCAGGATATCGGCCCCCAGTTCCGGCAGATCGGCGAGCGTCGCGGGGCGGATCATCGCCTCGAGCTTGTCCATCGGCAGGTCGGTGGCGATGCGGGCCCAGGCCCTCAGCCGGTTCTCATAGGGCTGCATCACGCTGTCGATGCCGAGGAGGTTCACCCCGCGCAGCAGGAACGGGATGACGGTGGCGGGCAGTTGCGGCCCGCCGGCGAGGCCCACCGCCGCGACGGACGCCCCGTACTTCATCTGCCCCAGCACCCGCGCCAGCATCGCGCCGCCCACGGCATCGACGCAGCCGGCCCAGGTCTCGGCCTCGAGGGGGCGCTTGACGGTGTCGGCCAGCTCCTCGCGCGGCACGATGCGAGAGGCGCCGAGGCCGCGCAGATACTCTCCGGTCTCCGGCCGTCCGGTCACGCCGGCGACCTCATAGCCGAGATGGCCCAGAATCGCGGTGGCCACCGAGCCCACCCCGCCGGCGGCACCCGTCACGAGAACCTCGCCTTTCTCGGGGCTTAAGCCATGCTCTTCAAGTGCCATCACCGCCAGCATCGCGGTGAACCCGGCGGTGCCCACGGCCATCGCGGCGCGCGTCGTCAGCCCGTCCGGCAAGGGCACCAGCCAGTCCGCCTTCACCCGCGCCTTCTGCGCGTAGCCGCCCCAATGGACCTCGCCGACGCGCCAGCCGGTCAGCACCACCTTGTCGCCCGGCGCGTAGCGGGCATCGTCGGACGCCTCGACGGTCCCCGCGAAATCGATCCCCGGCACATGGGGGTAATTGCGCACCAGCCCGCCCCCCGGCCCGATGCAGAGCCCGTCCTTGTAGTTCAGCGTGGAATACTCGACGGCAACGGTCACGTCGCCCTCGGGCAGGCGGTCCTCACTCAACTGGACCACGGAGGCAGAGGTCGGCCCCTGGTCTTCCAGCTCCACCAATAGCGCGTTGAACATCGTCGTCTCCCTCAGTTCCAGAATGTCTCGCGCACCACGGCGCGGCGGGGGCCATCCGGGGCCTCCAGAATCAGGTCCGTCCCCGGCTCCCAATGGGTCATGCGGACCATGCCGATGGCCACATTGGTCCCGAAATCCGGCGACCACGCCCCGGAAGTCACCTGCCCCACCTTGCGGTCACCCGCCATGAGCGGGAACGGCCGGTCCACCGGGGGCAGCGCCGGGCCGTCCACCGCAAGGGGCCTGATCTGGCGCACCGGACCCTCCATCGCCACCCGCAGGAGCGCGTCGCGGCCGATACAGCCAATCGCGGTCTGGGTGTTGCAGAACCGGCCCAGCCCGCATTCATGGGGCGTGTTGGCCCGGGTCATGTCGTTGCCGTAGCTCAAGAGCCCGCCCTCGATCCGCTCGATCAGGTTCGGGCAGCCGGCGCGCACGTCGAGATCGGCCCCCGCCGCCATCAGGGCATTCCAGAGCGGCATGCCGATATCGCCGCCCTCGACATAGATCTCGAACCCGCCCTGTTTGGAATAGCCCGAGCGGGCGATGACCAGATCGCGGCCCTGGAACTGGAACCAGCCGAAGCGGAAGAAGCGCAGATCCCGGATCGCCTCGCCGAAGATCCGGGCCACCAGATCGTCCGCCTTCGGCCCCTGCACGGCGAGCGGCGACACATCCGGCTCATCGACCAGCACGTCGAGGCGGTAGCCATAGGCAACCCCCTTCACCCACATCAAGAGATCGCTGTCGGCGATGGAAATCCACCAGCGGTCCTCGGCGATCTTCACCGCGACGGGATCGTTCAGCATTCCGCCGGTCTCGTCGACGATGGGCACGTAAAAGCACTGCCCCGGCAGCATCCCGCGCAGGTCCCTCGGCGTCAGCATCTGCATCAGCCGCGCCGCGTCGGGCCCGCGCAGCTCCACCTGCCGCTCGCAGGAGACGTCCCAGACCTGCACCGCGCGCTTCAGGTGGTGGTAATCCGCCTCCGGGCTCTCGAAGACCGCCGGCAGCAGCATGTGGTTGTAGACGCTGTAAGCCGTCACCCCCGCTGCCTCGACGCCTTCCGAAAACGGCGTCCGGCGCAGGCGGATCGAGGGCGCCAGCGCCACCATCAGGCGTCGTCCGGCATGAAGATCACGTCGCTCACCGGCGCCTTGAGCCCGGCGGCGGTCATCATCGCGTGGATCTGGCCGCGATGGTGGGTCTGGTGGTTGAAGAAATGCGCCACACAGACCTCCAGTGGCCGCGTGAAGTCGCGCTTCATCAGCCCGGAATACCACGACAGGTCGGATTTCAGATCGAGATCGCGCAGCCCCTCGGCCCAGAGCCGGATCGTCCCGTCCATGCGAAAGCGCTCGGCGGCCCAGACCGCGAAGGTCGGGGTAAGGTCGCGATGCTGCGCTGCATCCACGGCGGGCGGCTCCTGCTCCGGATCGAACCGGCTCATCCAGAGCGTGTCGCCCCAGAGCACATGGTTCAGCGTCGCGAAGATCGAGCCGAAGAAGGCGCCGCGATCCTGCCGCAGCACCTCGTCGTCGATCCCGGTCAGCATCTCGGTCAACTGGTGGTTCTGCCAGGTGTTGTAGCGCGCCATCATCCGGCAGTAGTCCGGCGTGATCACGGTTTCGGACCTTTCCAGTCAATAGCGCAGATCTCGGCCGACTTGCCGCCGAAATCCCAGACCTTGCCGTAGTCGCGGACCTTGGATTTGAGCCCCCGCGCCGCGATGATGTCCGGCCCCATCCAGTATTTCGAGTTCGAGATCACCACGGGATGATCCGGGCTCGCGCCGTCGATCATCTCGATTTCGCCCTGGATTTTGCGCCCGATATAAAGCCCGCGGCGCTTGCCCTCCCGCACGATCTCGACCGTCTCGCGCTCGGCGCCGATGATGTCGCTGACGAGCATGGTGAAGAGCCCCGTCGTGCCCCCGGCCTCGCCGCTGAAGATCTGGAGGAGCCCGTTATAGGCCTTGCCGCTGGCGCGGTCGTCGACATAGGCCGCCACCTTCCAGCCGCCCTCGGCCATGCGGCCCGGGATATCGACCATCAGCCCGACATTGAGCCCCGACAGGTCCTCGCCCTCGAAATGCCCCTCATCGATGGCGATGGCCATCCAGGCCTTGCAATCGCCCTCGGTGGGCGGGTGCTGGCCGAGGCTCACGACGCAGGGGCAGAAGACTGTGCAGGAGCAGTTGAGGAAGAGCTCGCCCCTGATCGCCCATTCCGTCGGGCGCATCTGGCGCCTCCCGGGATTGGCGATCCGGCTGTCGATCCTGCGCGATACCGGGAGCCGGTCCGCATCCGCGCGTTTCTTCAGCGCCATCTCTATCCTCCCATCACTACGGGCCAAAGCGCCCAGCCGATCCCGAGGCCGATCAGGATCACGCCCATCGGGCGGGTCACGTATTGGCCGATCTGCGGCAGTTTTTCGAGCACCATGGCAAGCGTCGCAAGCCCCATCCACAGCAGGCTCATAACGCCGCCCACGAAACCCAGCGCCATGTAGCCCCAGCAGCAGCCGACGCAGAAGGCCCCAAGGCCGAGCCCCATCCGCACCCCACCGGTGAAGCCGGTCCGCCAGCGGCCGAGAAAGTAGCTCATCGGCGACAGGCACACGCCATGGCAGACCGCCTTGGGGTGGCTGAACTGGTAAAGCCCGGCGGCAATCAGCAGGGCGGCACCGAAAAGCGGATTTGCGGCAATGCCGAGCATGTCGACGACGCCGCCGAAGAGCAGCGCAAGCTGGATACCGGCAATGAGCGCCGCAAACCCGGTCCAGACCACGGAATAGCCCAGCAGCACGCCGATCCAGCCCGCCCGGGTGCCGTCCGCGCTCACCATCAGCGCCTCGTAGGTGGTCAGCGTCGGCACCATGGTGGGCAACATCATCGCCGCCATCATCACCGCCCACATGGCAAAGAGCGGCCCGAACTCCGCCATCGGCATGTACATGTCCATGCGCGGGTCCATGGCCGCCATCCGCTGGCCCATCTCGCCGGGCCGCCCGATCAGGTCGAGATCCATGCCCACGGCCATGAAGTAGAGCCAGGCCCAGGCCGCGAGGATCAGGGCAAAGACCCCAAGCCACAAAGCGGATCGGACGATGTCGGCCATATCCCCTCCGCCGGCCTGCCTTCCGCCGGGCAGACTGGCAGAGCCCCGCCGCCCCCGCAAACGCAAAATGCCTGATCCGACTGGCGAAAACTGATCTGTCAGAGCGGCGTGACACGTATCCTCGTCACATCAGGACGGAAGACCGCCATGGACCTGCTCGCAAGCTATCTCAACCCCGCCCTGGCGCTCTTTTCCATCGCGCTCGGCCTCTTCGGCTGGTTCGCGCCGCGCTACACGATGGCGGTGGTGGATTTGCAGCCCGGGCCGACGCCGATGGGCCCGTCCGAGGTCCGGGCCGCCTCCGGCGCGCTCTTCGTCGGGCTCGGGCTCGGGGCGCTGATCCTCGGCACGCCGCTGGCCTATGCGATGGTCGGCTTCGCCTGGGGCGGGGCCGCAATCGGGCGGCTCACCTCCCTCGTTCTCGACGGCCAGAGCCGCAAGAAATGGGGCTTCTTCGCCTGCGAGGCGGCGGTGGCGGCGCTCGCCCTGGGGCTGAACCTCTGATCCCGGAGGCTTGAGCGGCGCGCGCGGCTCTCCTATATTGGCTTTGTCCTTCGGGACTATGGACATAAACGCGCGCGGAATAAGCGGATCGGACCCGGGGGCGGTACCCGGCGGCTCCACCAGAGACCCTTCGTTGGGGGGATATGGGGCCGAAACAGGATCGACGAACGTGTAAAGGCGTGGCTTTGTCCCGGTGAGGTACCACCGTTACCGGTCCGAACAGCATAATTGCCAACGACAATCGTGCTCCGGTCGCTCTCGCCGCTTAAGCGGTGCGAAAGATCGAAATCTAAGCCCTTGCGCCTAGCCGCGTAAGGCGGGGTTCGCAGGCACCTGGCAACAGAAGCCTGCACTTTCACCTCCCCCTTGATGCCCGAAGCGTTTTCGGCCCAACTGGCTCGGATGCGCCTCGTCCTGTTGCTCCTGCTGGCCCTCGCCGCCCTGCCCGCCCGGGCCTGCGACACCGCACTCCTCCTGCTGATCGACGTCTCCAACTCCATCGATGTCGCCGAGTACCGGCTGCAGACCGACGGCACGGCTGATGCGCTCCTCGACCCGGAGGTGATGGAGGCGCTGCTGCAGGGCCAGGTGGCACTTTCGGTCGTGCAATGGTCCGGGGTCGACCGGCAGGAGGTCTCGATCGGGTGGCGGCAGATGCGGAGCGCGGCCGACGTTGTTGCCTTCGCCGCCGAGGCACGGGCCATGCGGCGCGCCTTCGTGCTCTCCGATACCGCGCCGGGGGAGGCGATCCTCTTTGCGCTGCGGCATCTGGAGACGGCGCCGGATTGCGGCCGGCGGATCATCGACATTTCCGGCGATGGCACCCCGAATGCCGGAATGGAGGTTGACGGATTACCGCGACGGGCGGAACGGGCCGGCGTCACGATCAACGGGCTCGCCATCGAGGGAATGGGGGTCGCCATCACCCAGTTCTACAGCCGCTTCCTGATCACCCGGGACGGGTTCGTGATCACCGCGCGCGGCCATCGGGAATATCCTGACGCGATCCGCCGCAAGATCCTCCGCGAGGTCAGCCGTATCTTCGGCTGAGGCCGGGGGCGATTTCCGATCCGGAAATCGTCGACGGATTTCGGATCGAAATCCGCCCCCGGCTCAGGCCAGCCGGCTCACCACCACCGTCACCTCGGGCTTCTTGCCGATCTCGGCCTGGGCCGTCCTGCGCACGATCGACCGCAGCTCCTTCTCCAGCCTGTCGTCATCGGCGAGGGTCTTCGCATCCGCCCGCCCGACAAACTGCCCGAGATCGGCCTCCAGCACTTCGACGAGCGCCGTCTTCGATACCCCCATCTCCGCCAGCCCCATGGTCTCGCACCACGGCTCGCCCAGGGGCTCGCCCTCCTCATCGAGGATCAGCGTCACCGTCACATGACCATTGAGCGCCATCCGGATGCGATCCCGCACGATCCCGTCGAGCGCGCCGATCTGCACCGACCCGTCGAGATAGAGCCGTCCGGTCTCCACATACTCCGCCACGCGCGGACCGTCCGGCCCGAGCTCGATCATCGTGCCGTTGACCGCCAGCACGCCCGCACGGCCATGGGCCTCGGCGAGCTTCACATGCTCCCGCAGATGCCGGTGCTCGCCATGCATCGGGATCACCGCGTCCGGCGCGATCAGCCCGTGCATCGTCTCCAGATCAGGGTGGTTGGCGTGGCCCGAGACGTGATAGGCGCCGGAACTGTCGTCGATCACATCGACGCCCTTCTCGCTGAGCTGGTTCATGATCCGGATCACCCCGCGCTCATTGCCCGGAATGGTCTTCGAGCTGAAGAGGAACGTATCGCCGGCCTTCAGCTCCAGCCCCATATACTTCCCCTGGGCCAGCTGCGCCGAGGCCGCGCGGCGCTCGCCCTGGGAACCGGTCACCAGCAGCATCAGGTTCTGGCGCGGGATGTCGGCGGCCTCTTCCGGGCTCACCACCTTCGGGAAATCGGTGAGGATACCGGTCTCCACCCCGGCCTCGATCATCCGTCGCATGGCCCGCCCGAGCAGGCAGACCGACCGTCCGACCCGCTCCGCCGCCTCAGCCAGGGTCTTCAGACGGGCCACGTTGGAGGCGAAGGTCGTCGCCACCACCATGCCCTCGGCCTCGTCCATCAGCCGGGCGATGGGTTCGGCCAGGCTCGCCTCGGAGCGGCCCGGATGCGGAGAGAAGACATTGGTGGAATCGCAGACCAAAGCCGCCACGCCGGGTGCCGCGGCCTCGGCCCAGAGCGCCTTGTCGAAGGGCTCGCCCACCACCGGATCATGGTCGATCTTGAAATCCCCGGTATGGATGACGCGGCCGCGCGGGCTGTCGATGACGAGGCCGGCGCTCTCCGGCACCGAATGGCTGACCGGCAGGAACCCCACCTTGAACGGCCCCGCCTCGACCATCTCCGGCCAGGCCCAGACCACCGTGACGGCCTCCGGCCCGATCCCGTAATCGCCGAGCTTGCGCCGCGCATGCCAGGCGGTGAAGGGCCGTGCATAGACCGGCGCGCCGAGGCGGCCATAAAGATGCCCCACGGCGCCCACGTGATCCTCGTGGGCATGGGTGATGAAAATGGCCTCGATCCGGTCGCGCCGTTCATCGAGCCAGCTCACATCGGGCAGGATCAGGTCCACCCCCGGCGTCCCGTCCATATCCGGGAATGTCACGCCCAGATCGACGACGATCAGCCGCTCGGCGCCTTCCGGCCCGTAGCCGTAGACATAGGCATTCATGCCGATCTCCCCCGCGCCTCCGAGGGGGAGGTAGATCAGCCGTTCGGCACTCATGGGATCAGCCCTTGTTGAACCTGTAGATCACGGTCAGCCCGTGCATCGTCAGGTCGTCCTCGATGGTGTCGAATAGCACATCGCCCTGGGAAAACAACGGCGCCAGCCCGCCGGTGCCGATCACCTGCATGGGCCGCTCATACTCACCGCGGATGCGGTCGCAGATGCCGCGGATCAGCCCGATATAGCCCCAGAAGACACCGGACTGCATGCAGGCGACGGTGTTGGTGCCGATGACCTGCTGCGGCTTGGTGACATCGACATGGGGCAGCGCGGCGGCGGCCTGATGCAGAGCCTCGAGGCTCAGATTCACGCCCGGCGCGATCACCCCGCCGACATAGGCGCCGTCTTCCGCCACCACGTCGAAGGTCGTGGCGGTGCCGAAATCCACCACGATCAGGTCGCCGCCATGGCGGTCATGGGCGCCGGCGGTGTTGACCAGGCGGTCCGGCCCGATCTGGGTGCCCTCGTCCACCCTGGGCTCCGCCGGCAGACGGCAATCGGGCTTGCCGACGACGAGGGGACGGGTGTCGAAATAGCGATCCGTCATGACCCGCAGGTTGAAGACGACCCGGGGCACGGTGGATGAGATGATGACATCGGTGATCGGCACGTCGATCCCGTCATGGGCCAGAAGCGTCGAGAGCCAAACGAAATACTGGTCGGCCGTCCGCTGCCAGGACGTGGAGGTGCGGTAGGTGCACAGAAAGCGCGCGCCGTCCCAGACCGAGAACACCGTATTGGTGTTGCCGCAATCAATCGCCAGAAGCATCGGTCGTCCTTCGTTCTGCACACTGAGGGGGGCCAAATCGCTTCGAAGCGATTTGCAAGACCCCTCGAAGGGTCTTCCCGCCGCCGGGACCCGGGAGCGGCAATCCCCTCCCGCGCGGGTCGGACGGTCCGGGCCAAATCGCTTCGAAGCGATTTACAAGACCCTTCGAAGGGTCTTCCCCGCCACTGCGACCCTGGAGCGGCAATACCCTCCCGCGCGGGCCCGACGACCCGGGCCAAATCGCTTCGGAGCGATTTGCAAGACCCTTCGAAGGGTCTTCCCCGCCCGGCGCGTTCAAAAGAACACCTCCGCCGCCGGGATCGTCCGCGGCCCGGTGCCGGTGATCAGCACCAGATTGCCGTCCTTGTCGATCGTGTCGAAAAGGCCGCGCACGACCTCCTTGCCGGTCCGCGCGGTGATCTTCTCGCCAAGCCGCGCGGCATGTTCCAGCCAGTCCTCGCGGATGCGATCGAAGCCGAGCCGCTCCAGCTTGCCCTCCTGGGTCGCATAATTCGTGGCCAGAACGTTGAGGAACTCTTCCGGTCTCACCGCATCGCCGCCCTGCCCGCGCAGGCTTACCGGCGGGAACGGGTGGTCCTCGGCGAGCTTCGGGGCATGGGCCAGATTCACCCCGATGCCGATGGCAAGCCAATCGACGAAAGCCCCGCCCCCCGCGCTCTCCAGCAAGATCCCCGCCACCTTGCCGCCCTTCAGCAGCACGTCGTTGGGCCATTTCAGCGCCAGCGCGTCGCGGTCGACATAGATCGCCAGGCTTTCGAGGAGCGCATTGGCCGCGCAGAAGGACCGCCGCGCCGCCTCCGCCGGGCTCGCCTGAGGCCGGAAGATCAACGTGGCCGAGAGGTTCCCCGCCGGGGCGATCCAGGCCCGCCCCTGCCGCCCGCGCGCGGCGGTCTGGTGCCGCGCCATGATCCAGGTCGGCCGGTCCAGCGTCGGGATCAGACGCGCCGCCGCCGCCATCGTGCTGTCGATCCTGTCGAGCACAATCCGATCGTAGGCTTCGGGCCAGAGCCCGTCTTCGCCGTGCTCAATCGACAAGCGTCGCCGCCGCGGCCGCCGCCAGCGGCTCGATCCCGAAGAGGTTCACGACCCCGAAGAGCATGATCCCCGCCGAGGCCATCAACGCGCCCCAGACGACGGGCGGCATCCGGGTTTCCACCGCCTCGCGCTCTTCGCCGAAATACATGAAGTAGACGATCCTGAGATAGTAGAAGGCGCCGATCACGCTCGCGATCACGCCGGCCACGGCCAGCCAGGCCAGCCCGCCCTCATAGGCCGCGCGAAGCACGTAGAGCTTGCCGAAGAAGCCGACAAGCGGCGGCACGCCGGCCAGGGAGAACATCAGGATCAGCATGGCGAGAGCCTTCAGCGGCTCCCGCGTGGAATACATCTGAAGCGCGTCGATCTCCGTCACCGGTTTGCCGTCGCGCTCCATCGACAGGATGAAGGCGAAGGTGCCCACATTCATCGTCACGTAGATCGCCATATAGACCAGCATCGCCTGAACCCCGAAGGCGGTCCCGGCGGCGAGGCCCATCAGCGCGAAGCCCATATGGGCGATGGAGGAATAGGCCATCAGCCGTTTGATGTTGCGCTGGCCGATGGCGGCGATGGCGCCGAGGAACATCGAGACAACCGACAGGAACGCCACGATCTGCTGCCAGTCGCCCACCACCCCGCCGAAGGCGTCGTGCACCACCCTGGCGAAGAGCGCCATGGCCGCCATCTTCGGTGCCGTGGCGAGGAAGGCGGTGACCGGCGTCGGCGCGCCCTCATAGACGTCGGGCGTCCACATATGGAACGGGGCGGCCGAGACCTTGAAGGCGAAGCCGGTGATCAGGAAGACGAGGCCGAAGAGCAGGCCCAGCGACACCCCGTCCTCCGCCGCCGCGACGATCCCGGTGAAGAGCGTGGTGCCGGCATAGCCGTAAGTCAGCGAGGCGCCGTAGAGCAGGAGACCCGAGGAGAGCGCGCCGAGGATGAAGTATTTCAGCCCGGCCTCGGTCGACCGCACGCTGTCGCGCCGCAAGGTGGCCACGACATAGAGCGCCAGCGATTGCAGCTCCAGCCCCATATAGAGCACGATCAGGTCGCCGGCGCTGACCATCACCATCATGCCGACCACCGCCAGCCCCACGAGAATCGGATATTCGAAGCGCAGGATGTCCCGGCGGGCCATGTAATCCTGGCTGATCAGCAGCACCGCGGCGGCGGCAAGCAGGATCACGACCTTGGAGAATCGCGCGAAGCCGTCGCTGACGAAGGCCCCGTCAAACGCCGCCTCCGTCCCGCTCGGACCCGTCGCGATCCAGAATGCCAGCAGTGCCATGAGCGCCGCCGTGGCCCAGACGAGCATCGGCGCGGCCCGGTCCTTGACCGTATAGACCCCGGCCAGGAGCGCGATCATCGCATAGACCGAGAGCACGATCTCCGGCAGCAGGATTTGCAGATCGGCAGCCACCATCGGCCGTTACTCCTGAACTTCCGCGACCATCGTCGCCGTCTCGTGCTCGGCCACCGCCACCTCGACCTGGGAGACGAGGGCCTCGACGCTTGGCCCGATGATATCGGTGATCAGCGCCGGATAGACGCCGAGGAGCAGGGTCGCCACCACGAGCGGGGCGAAGATCGCCTTCTCGCGCTTTGTCATGTCACTGATCGACTTCAGACTTTCCTTGATCAGATCGCCCATCACCACCCGGCGGTAGAGCCAGAGCGCATAGCCGGCGGAGAGGATCACCCCCGTGGCAGCCACGGCGGCGACCCAGGTATTGACCTGGAACACGCCCACCAGCGTCAGGAACTCGCCGACGAAGCCGGAGGTCCCCGGCAGCCCGACATTCGCCATGGTGAAGAGCATGAAGATCAGCGCATAGGCCGGCATCCGGTTCACCAGACCGCCATAGGCGTCGATCTCGCGCGTATGCATCCGGTCATAGATCACGCCGACACAGAGGAAGAGCGCCCCGGAGATGAAGCCGTGGGAGAGCATCTGGAAGATCGCCCCGTCAAGCCCCTGCTGGTTGATCGCGAAAATCCCCATGGTGACGAAGCCCATATGGGCGACCGACGAATAGGCGATGAGCTTCTTCATGTCGGTCTGCACCAGGGCGACGAGCGAGGTGTAGACGATGGCGATGGCCGAGAGCCACAGGACCAGCGGCGCCAGCAGGTCCGAGGCGACCGGGAACATCGGCAGGGAGAAGCGTAGGAAGCCGTAGCCGCCCATCTTCAGAAGGATCGCGGCCAGCACGACAGAGCCCGCCGTGGGCGCCTGGACATGGGCGTCGGGCAGCCAGGTATGGACCGGCCACATCGGCATCTTGACGGCGAAGCTCGCGAAAAAGGCCAGCCAGAGCAGGGTCTGCATGCCCCCGATGATCTGGATACCGAGGAGGCTGAACGTCTCCGACCCGAAGTTATGCCCCATCAGCGTCGGGATATCGGTGGTGCCCGCGTCCACGAACATCGCCACCATCGCCACCAGCATCAGCACCGAGCCGAGGAAGGTATAGAGGAAGAACTTGAAGCTCGCGTAGATCCGCTCCTTGCCGCCCCAGATGCCGATGATCAGGAACATCGGAATCAGCCCGGCCTCGAAGAACAGGTAGAAGAGCACCAGATCGAGCGCCATGAAGACGCCGAGCATCAGCGTCTCCAGCACCAGGAAGGCGATCATGTATTCCTTCACCCGGTGCGTGACGTCCCAGCAGGCGGCGATGACGAGGGGCATCAGGAAGGTGGTCAGCATCACGAAAAGGACGCTGATCCCGTCGACCCCCATCCTGTAGGTCAGGCCCAGCAGCCATTCCCGCTCTTCCACGAACTGGAACCCGGTGTCCTGCGGGTCGAAGTCAAAGAGGATGAAGAGCGAGATGATGAAGGTGGCCAGGGTCGTGCCCATCGCCACCCATTTCGCGTTGCGCTGCGCCTCCGCATCGTCACCACGCAGGAAGATCGCGAGGATCGCGGCGCCGACGAGCGGAAAGAAGGTGGTGAGCGAGAGGAGGTTTTCCATCACTCAGACCCTCCGCCGATCGACATCCAGGTGAGCAGGAGCGTCAGCCCGATCACCATGTAGAAAGCATAGGTGAAGATGTAGCCCGACTGCGCGCGACCTGCGAGGCGGGTGAAGAACGGGATGATCCCCATGGCGAGCCCGTTGATGCCGCCATCGATCACATTGCCGTCGCCGCGCCGCCAGAGCAGCCGGCCGAGGGCGATGGCGGGTTTCACGAAGACGGCGTCGTAGATTTCGTCGAAATACCACTTGTTGAGCAGGAACTCGTAGAGCGGGCGCTGGTTCTGGGCGAGCTTCGCCGGCCAGTCCGGGCGGCGGATATAGAACTGATAGGCCACGGCAAGGCCCAGCAACATGGCGATGAAGGGCGAGGTCTTCACCCAATAGGGCACCTCATGGGCGTCGTTCAGCACGGTATTGTCGGGCGCAGTGTAGATCGCCCCCTCCCCCGGCGCCCCGGTGAAGACGTAATGCGGCTTGCCGCCATGATCGTCGCCATGGGCCGCGTCGCCATGACCCTCCTCGGCATGGGCCGGCTCACCGCTCTCCTCGCGGTGACCCTCGGCGCCTTCGGTCGAGGTCTCTCGATGCCCCTCCGCGCCGTGCTCGGACGCCTCCCGGTGGCCGTCCTCCTCATGGGCGCCCTCGACGGCGTAGGGCACCCCGAAGAAGCTCGCCACCTGGTTGGTGTAGCCGAAGAAGGAGCCGTACCAGACCATGCCCGAGAACACCGCGCCGAGGGCCAGCGCCCCCAGCGGCGCGAGCATCACTGTGGGGCTCTCATGGGCATGTTCATGGGTGTGCTTGTCACCCCTTGGCTCGCCCCAGAAGGTCAGGAACATCAGCCGCCAGGAATAGAAACTGGTGAAGAGCGCCGCGATCACCAGCGCCCAGAAGGCGAAGCCGCCGGGGCTGAACGCGAAGGCGCTCTCGATCACCGCGTCCTTCGACAGGAACCCGGCGAAGCCGATGGGCACGCCGCCCAGCGTGAAGAGCACCACCGGCACCCCGACCCCGGTGATCGCGAGCGTCCCGATCAGCATCGCCCAGAAGGTCATCGGCATCTTGTGGCGCAGCCCGCCATAGTTCCGCATGTCCTGCTCGTGGTGCATCCCGTGGATCACCGAGCCCGCGCCGAGGAACAGCATCGCCTTGAAGAAGGCATGGGTGAAGAGATGGAACATCGCCACCGAATAGGCGCCCACGCCCGCCGCGACGAACATATAGCCGAGCTGCGAACAGGTCGAATAGGCGATCACCCGCTTGATGTCGTTCTGCACCAGGCCGACCGTGGCCGCGAAGAACGCCGTGGCCGCCCCGATGAAGACGATGAAGCCGGTGGCGCCGGGGGCAAACTCCATGATCGGCGACATCCGGCAGACGAGGAAGACGCCGGCGGTGACCATGGTCGCGGCATGGATCAGGGCCGAGACCGGCGTCGGCCCCTCCATCGCGTCGGGCAGCCAGGTGTGCAGGAGGAGCTGCGCCGACTTCCCCATAGCCCCCACGAAGAGCAGGAAGGCCACCAGTTCCGCCGCATTCCAGGAGGTCCAAAGGAATGTCAGCTCGGTTTCGGCGAGCTGCGGCGCGGCGGCGAAGATGTCGTCGAAGCGCACGGAGTCGACGAGGAAGAAGATCGCCATGATCCCCAAGAGGAAGCCGAAATCGCCCACCCGGTTCACCACGAACGCCTTGATCGCCGCGGCATTGGCCGAGGGCTTGCGGTAGTAGAAGCCCACGAGGAGGTAGGAGGCGAGGCCCACCCCTTCCCAGCCGAAGAACATCTGCACCAGATTGTCGGCGGTCACCAGCATCAGCATGGCGAAGGTGAAGAACGAGAGATACGCGAAGAACCGGGCCTTGTAATGCTCGCCCTCGCGGAAGTTCTCGTCATGGGCCATGTAGCCGAAGCTGTAGAGATGGACGAGGGCCGAGACCGAGGTGATGACGATCAGCATGATCGCGGTCAGCCTATCGAGCCGGATTGCCCATTCCGACGAGAGCGTGCCGCTCTCGATCCAGCGCAGGATGTCGATGCTCTGGGTGGTGCCGTCGAAAGTCAGGAAGACGACCCAGCTCAGCACGCAGGACAGGAAGAGAAGCAGCGTCGCGACCCATTGCGCCGCAGTCTCGCCAATGAGCCGCCAGCCGAAACCTGCGATCAGCGCGCCGACGAGCGGGGCGAAGAGGATGATCGTCTCCATCGCCTAGCCCTTCATCACGTTGACGTCCTCGACCGAGATCGAGCCGCGATTGCGGAAGAAACAGACCAGGATGGCCAGCCCGATGGCCGCCTCCGCCGCGGCGACGGTGAGCACGAAGAGCGTGAAGACCTGTCCCGTGAGATCGCCCAGATGCCAGGAGAAGGCCACGAGGTTGATGTTCACGGCGAGCAGCATCAGCTCGATGGACATCAAAAGGATGATGACGTTCTTGCGGTTCAGAAACAGCCCAAAAATGCCGATGACGAAGAGCGCCCCGGCGACCGTGAGGTAGTGTTCAAGCCCGATCATTCGGTGCGTCCTTCTGCGCCCGGTGCCGGAATTCGCGCGAATTCCGTCCACGATTTCCGCGCGGAAATCGTCACAGCCCCTGCCCCGGCTTCACGTCCTTCAGCTCCATCGCCTTCGCCGGGTCGCGGTACATCTGCGCCAGCACGTCCTGACGCTTGATGTCGGACCGGTGGCGCAGGGTGAGCACGATGGCCCCGATCATCGCCACCAGCAGGATCAGCCCGGCGAGCTGGAAGAGCAGGAAGTAGCGGTCGTAAAGCACCAGGCCCAAAGCGGCGGTGTTCTGGACCGAGCCGTCCATCGGCACCGCGAGCCGCGCCCCGGCGCCGGCATCGGTCTCCCAGACCCCGAAGACCAGGGCGAGCTGCATCAGGATCACCACCCCGATGAGCAAGGCCAGCGGCATGTAGCGCGCCATCTCCGCCTTGAGCGCCGCGAAGTCGATATCGAGCATCATCACCACGAAGAGAAACAGCACCGCGACCGCCCCGACATAGACGATGATCAAGAGCATCGCGACGAACTCCGCCCCCATCAGGACGAAAAGCCCGGCGGCGGAGAGGAAGGCCAGGATCAGCCAGAGCACGGAATGGACCGGGTTGCGGCTCAGCACCGTCATGAGGCCACCGGTCAGAACCGAGACCGCGAAGAGGTAGAAGATCAGCACCGCCGGGCTCATGTCGCCTCTCCCTCGTCCATCGCCTCGCGCGCCAGCTCCATCGCCCGGGTCATCGCCGGCACCCCGCCGAACGCCGCGGCCTGGGCGATGGTCTCGGCGATCTCCTGTTTCGTGGCGCCGGCCTCCTGCGCATGGCGCACGGTCAGCCGGATCTGCGCATCCGCCTGCGCCCCCATGATCGTGAGCCCCATCAGCGTCAAGAGGAGCCGGGTCTTGGCGTCGAGACCGTCGGGATTGAAGGTCTTGCCCATCATCGCTTCCATGACTTCGGAGGGCATGGTGGGCCACATCGCCTCGAACCCTTTGGGCGTGAAGCTCTCCAGCGCCGGATTGAGCGCCCGGGCCCAATCCTGCCCGGCCTTCATCATCGCCTCGAAGGGGTTGGGCGTGTCAGTCATCGCGGGCTCCCGATTTCCGCGCGGAAATCGTCGACGAAAAATGCGTATTTTTCGGCGCCTGGCTCATCGGTATGGCGCATCCATCTCGAGGTTGCGGGCGATTTCGGCCTCCCAGCGCTCGCCGTTTTCGAGGAGTTTCGCCTTGTCGTAGAAGAGCTCCTCGCGGGTCTCGGTGGAGAACTCGAAATTCGGGCCTTCCACGATGGCATCGACCGGACAGGCCTCCTGACAGAAGCCGCAATAGATGCACTTGGTCATGTCGATGTCATAGCGCGTCGTGCGGCGCGAGCCGTCTTCGCGCGGCTCGGCATCGATGGTGATGGCCTGCGCCGGGCAGATCGCCTCGCAGAGCTTGCAGGCGATGCAGCGCTCCTCGCCGTTCGGATAGCGCCTGAGCGCATGTTCGCCGCGAAACCGGGGGCTTAGCGGGCCCTTTTCGTGCGGATAGTTCACCGTGGCCTTGGGGGCGAAGAAGTACTTGAAACCGAGCTTGAAGCCCTGGAAGAAGTCCTGAAGCAGGAAGTACTTCGCGGCGCGGGTATAGTCGATCTGGGTCACTCCTGGCCTCCGATCTTCTCTTAAAGATGCCCGACCCTGAGGTCGATATCGCGAATATAGCCGGCCATCCCGAACATCAGACCCTCAAGCGACTTCTGACCGGTTTCGAGATTTCCGAGCTTGTCCTTCACTTCGCCGAGGTCTTCGCGAATGGCGCGAAGCTGCTCCAGGATGATACTATCGACATTCTCCGGCATCTCAGCCTCCCACCGCCCAGCGGGCCCAGAAGCCGCCCGCTACTTCGAACTTCGCCAGGAACGCCACCAGAACGACCCAGGCGAGGCTCATGGGCAGGAACACCTTCCAGCCGAGCCGCATGAGCTGATCGTAGCGGTAGCGCGGGGTGATCGCCTTCACCATCGCGAAGAGGAAGAAGACGAAGACCATCTTCGCGGCCATCCAGAACACCCCGTCCGGCAGCCAGGGCACCGGCGACAGCCAGCCGCCGAGGAACAGCAGCGAGACCAGGGCGCACATCAGCACCACGGCCATCAGCTCCCCGATCATGAAGAGCAGGAAGGGGGTGGAGGAATACTCCACCTGATAGCCCGCCACGAGTTCCGACTCCGCTTCCGGCAGGTCGAAGGGCGGGCGGTTCGTCTCCGCCAGCGCCGAGATGAAGAACAGAAACAGCATCGGGAAATGCGGCAGCCAATACCAGTTGAAGATGCCCCAGTCGCCATCCTGGGCCATCACGATATGGCTGAGATTCATCGAGCCCGTCGAGATGATCACCCCGATGATGATGAGCCCGATGGAAACCTCGTAAGAGATCATCTGCGCGGCGGACCTGAGCGAGCCCAGGAACGGATATTTCGAGTTCGACGCCCAGCCGCCCATGATAACGCCATAGACCTCCAGCGAGGAGACCGCGAAGACGTAGAGGATCGCGACGTTGATGTCGGAGACGACCCAGCCGTCGTTGAACGGGATCACCGCCCAGGCGATGATCGCCAGGGTCAGCGAGATGACAGGCGCCAGGAAGAAGACGAAGCGGTCGGCGCCCGCCGGCACCACGATCTCCTTGACCACGTATTTCAGGAAGTCGGCGAAGCTCTGCAAGAGCCCGAACGGCCCGACGATATTGGGACCGCGCCGCATCTGCACCGCGGCCCAGACCTTGCGGTCGGCATACATCAGGAACGCCAGGCTCACCAGGATCGGCACCAGCACCAGAAGGCACTGGCCGAGCACCAGAAGGACGATGCCGAGATTGGTCTGGGTGAAGAACTCGATCATGGGCGCCTCAGACCGTCGGGATCCCGTTGCGTTCGCATTCCGCTACCGTGACCTCCGCATCGATTGTCCGAAGCCCGTCCGGCAGGGCGGGTGAGATTGTGTAGATCGCATCGCCGCTCCAGATGCCACCCGCCTCGGCGACTTGTGTCCGGACATGCCGCGCAAAGCCGTAGCCGCGGATCAGCGTGTATTGCGCCGCGGCGCATTCGGCATAACGCGCGACATCGGCGTTGTCCCGCGCCCCCGCCATCTCGACCCGGAAATTCACCAGATCGCCGTCGAGCAGCCGGGTCTCGATCACCCCATAGGCCGGGCGGAAGGGGTCCTGCATGACGGTCCCGGCGGGCTCCGCGCAGGCGGCCAGCGCCGGGGCGGCGAGGATCGGCAGGACGCGGATCACGTTCGGCTACTCCGCCGCGATGGCGTCGCGACCCCGGGCCGCGGCGAGCGCCGAGAGCTCGGCCATCAGCGTCGAGGCCCGGGCGATGGGGTTGGTGAGGTAGAAATCCGTTACAGCCGCGCCAAAATCCCCGGCCCCGCCGAGCGTGCCCGGCTCCACCGGCTGCCACGCATTTTCCGCCACCTCGTCGATCCGGGCCAGATGCGGCACCTCGGCCACCAGCGCCTGTCGGAGCTGCGCGAGACTGTCGAAGGGGAGTGCGGCGCCCATCTCGCCCGAAAGCGCGCGCAGGATCGCCCAGTTCTCCTTCGCCTCGCCGGGGGCGAAGCTCGCGCGCATGGCCAGTTGCGGGCGGCCCTCGGTATTCACAAAGAGGCCGTTCTCTTCCGTATAGGCAGCCCCGGGCAGGATCACGTCGGCGCGGTGGGCGCCCCTGTCGCCATGGCTGCCTTGATAGATCACGAAGGCCCCGTCAGCGATGTCGATCTCATCGGCCCCCAGATTGTAGATCACATCCGCCCCGTCGAGCGCCGCGCCGAGCCCGCCCTCGGTCACCGCGCCGATATCCATCGCGCCCACCCGAGACGCGGCGCTGTGCAGGACAAGGAGCTTCGAGCCGGTCTTCTCCGCAAGCGCCATGGCGTGGCCCAGCACCGCCGCGCCATCCTCGCCCGTCAGAGCCCCCTGCCCGACGATGACGAGGGACGGCGCATCCATCACCGGATCGCCGGAATGGTCGCGGCTCGCGCTCTTGGCCAGCGCCTCGCGGCCCGTGCCGACGTGAAGATGCTCGTAGGTCAGGTCGGCGGCCACGCCGATATGGCCCACGACCGCCCCCGAAAGCCAGGCCTTTCGGATCCGGGCGTTGAGAACCGGCGCTTCGACCGCCGGATTGGTCCCGACCAGCATGATGTATTTCGCGGTGTCGATCTCCTCGATCCGCGCGGTGCCGACGTAAGCAGAGCGATTGCCGGCGGGGAGTTGCGCGCCATCGGTGCGGCACTCGACGTATCCCGCCTGCCCCTCGACCAAGGATTTCAGCGCATAGGCCGCCTCCACGGGCGCAAGATCGCCGACAAGGCCGGCAACCTTGCTCGCCCCCGCGATGGCCCCGGCTGCGGCGGCGAGCGCCTCCGGCCAGCTCGCCGGGCGCAGCTTGCCGTTTTCGCGGATATAGGGCCGGTCGAGGCGCTGGCGCCGCAGCCCGTCCCAGACGAAGCGGGTCTTGTCGGAAATCCACTCCTCGTTCACGCCGTCATGGTTGCGCGGCAGGAAACGCATCACCTCGCGGCCCTTGGTATCCACCCGGATGTTCGACCCGAGCGCATCCATCACGTCGATGGACTCGGTCTTCGTCAGTTCCCAGGGCCGGGCGGTGAAAGCGTAAGGCTTCGACACCAGCGCGCCCACCGGGCAGAGGTCGATGATATTGCCCTGAAGGTTCGATTTCAGCGTCTCGCCGAGATAATTGGTGATCTCCGCATCCTCGCCGCGCCCGGTCTGGCCCATCTGGGTGATCCCCGCCACCTCGGTGGTGAAGCGCACGCAGCGGGTGCAGGAGATGCAGCGCGTCATGTGGGTCTCGACCAGGGGCCCGAGATTGAGCTCTTCGGCGGCGCGCTTCGGCTCCCGGTAGCGGCTGAAGTCCACCCCGTAAGCCATGGCCTGGTCCTGCAGATCGCATTCCCCGCCCTGGTCGCAAATGGGGCAGTCGAGCGGGTGATTGATGAGCAGGAACTCCATCACCCCCTCGCGGGCCTTCTTGACCATCGGCGAGTTGGTGCGCACCTGCGGCGGCTCGCCGTCGCGGCCCGGGCGCAGATCACGCACCTGCATCGCGCAGGAGGCAGCGGGCTTCGGCGGGCCGCCGACGATCTCAACGAGGCACATCCGGCAATTGCCGGCGATGGAGAGGCGTTCGTGGTAGCAGAAGCGGGGGATCTCGATCCCCGCCTCCTCGCAGGCCTGGATCAGGGTCATCGCCGCCGGGACTTCGATTTCGCGGCCGTCGATGACGATGGTGCGCAGATCGGACATCGGTCTTCCCTGTTTCCGCCTGTTCCCGCTCACGGACGCGACCGTTCCGTCTCGGGCTGGCTAGACCGCGGGCCGCGCTTTGAAGGTGTCTATACTGCGACGCAGCAGGATGCCAGATACTTAGCGCCCGGGTGATGCGGAAAATCGACGCGGAATCTATGGCGACAGGAGCGGTCGCACGGTCAACGCCTTGCGATTGGCGCCCGCGCGGCCCGGGTCAGCGCAAGAGACGGCCGACCTGGGTGTCGGCCGCGATCTCGGCCCGACCCAGGGCGCAATAGGTGGCAGGCTGCCCCACCACCGCGCCCTTCTCGGCGAGCCGCGCCCGGGCAATCCCCTCGAGCCTGTCGCGCTCGGTATCGTTGTTGATGAAGGCGTCGATCTCGGCGGCGGAATAGCCGAGCTGCGCCGCGTGCCGCTCGATCGCTTGCAGGAAGTTGATGCCCCGCAGCCAGCGCACCCCGATCCCATCGCAGACCCGTCCGATCTCATAGGCGATGCCGGCGGCGATGATCGCCTCGCTGACGGAGGCGACGTCGCGCAGGGGCGTTTTCGCGGCGGCGGGGCTGGCAAGGGCAAGGGCGCAGGCAAGCATCAGGGAACGCATGAACATACTCCAGGTCTCTGCGGCTCAGATCGGGGTCGTCTCGCTGATAGTCAATATCAGGCCCTGCCGGGACAGGCGGCGCGCGGCCGCTCAGGAGGCCACGCAGGCCCGCTCCCGATAGAGCTGCGCGTCCTTCAGCCAGGCCCAGCCGAAGGCATGGTCGCTGCCTCCGTGAGCCTTGAGGTGGTCGAGCCTGTCGAGGGCCTCGTCCAGCGTCGGGCGGTGTCCCGCTTCGACCCACCACATGACGAAATGCATCTCACCCAGCACCTCGAACCACTCCTGCCGGCGCTCATAGAATTGCCGATGGACGGTGTTCCAGACGAAGGCTTCGAGGGTCTCGACGCTCTCCCAAACCGTGAGGTTCGCCACAAAGCGCGGATCGCCGCCAATGGCGGTCTCGGTATTGCCGGTCCCCGGCTCGCCGGACCCTTCCATCATCCACACGAAGCCCGGCATCCGCTTGCCGAGCCCGTTGACCCGATCAAGCGCCGCCATGAACTCCGCCACACGCGGGTCGCCGGGCGCGGCCAGCAGACGGCCGATATTGAGTTCCGCGAGATGCATCCCCGTCATTCGCCCGCCTCGGTCATGAGACTGCCGAGCTGGCTGCCCGAAGCGATCTCGGACAGGCCCGCCGCGCAGAAATCGGCCTCGCTCGACCCGTCGTCCAGCCCGTACCGAGCGAAGAAGGCCTCCGAGCGGGTGATCAACTCGGCATGGGGTCTGGTCATGCCCGCATCGGGTAGTGTCTTGTCGAAGCCGTCGGCTTCGAGCCGGACCCAGAGTTCGGCCTCGGTCGCCAGTATGATGTCGAGGCTGAGCGAGAGCGTCGCGCAGCGGCTGGTCAGAACCACGGCCGCGGAGAAATCGTTCACAGTGTCGATATAGTAGTCCGGCGGGTCCCTGCGGTCGTCCGCGGCGGCGGGCGCGGCGAGCGAGAGCGCCGCGACGCTGGCACCCCAGCGCAAGGCGCTCATCCGAAGCCCCCGGTCAGCCACTGCCAGCCGAAGACCCCGGCGAGCACGATCAGGAAGATGAAGACGAAGAACAGGAAGCCCGACAGGAGGACCCCCGCCCCCCAGCCGACAAACCCGCCGACGAGGAAGCCGCCCGTCGCTTGGACGAATCCGCTCGAGGTCCAGCCCAGCCACGCGCCGATGCCAGCGCCGACCAGGATGCCCAGCGCGCCAAATATCCGGTTGAGCCAGCGCGGACCGCCCTCGGCGGAGATCCCAAAATCATCCCAGTCCGGCACGCGCCCTACTCCGCCGCGATCATGCGGCCCTTGATCCGGTCCTCGATCTCGTCGCGGAAATTGCGGATCAGGCCCTGGATCGGCCAGGCAGCGGCATCGCCGAGGGCGCAGATCGTGTGGCCCTCGACCTGTTTGGTGACGTCGAAGAGCATATCGATCTCCGCGACCTCCGCCTCGCCGCGCACCAGGCGGTCCATCACCCGCATCATCCAGCCGGTGCCCTCCCGGCAGGGCGTGCATTGGCCGCAGCTCTCGTGCTTGTAGAATTTCGACAGCCGCCAGATCGCCTTGATGATGTCGGTGGACTGATCCATCACGATCACCGCCGCGGTGCCGAGGCCGGAGCCCAGCTCGCCGCGCAGATAGTCGAAATCCATCAGCGCCTCGCGCATGTTCTCGCCGCGCACGCACGGCACGGAAGAGCCGCCCGGGATCACCGCCTTGAGGTTCGACCAGCCGCCGCGGATGCCGCCGCAATGTTTCTCGATCAGCTCCTCGAAGGGGATCGACATCTCCTCCTCGACGACGCAAGGCGTGTTCACATGGCCCGAGATCGCGAAGATCTTCGTGCCGGCATTGTTGGCGCGCCCGAACCCAGCGAACCAGTCGCCGCCGCGGCGCAGGATCGTCGGCACCACCGCGATCGATTCCACATTGTTGACCGTGGTCGGACAGCCATAGAGCCCGGCGCCGGCCGGAAACGGCGGCTTCATCCGGGGCATGCCCTTCTTGCCTTCGAGGCTCTCGATCAGGGCGGTTTCCTCGCCGCAGATATAGGCACCGGCGCCATGGCTCAGATAGAGGTCGAAATCCCAGCCCGATCCGGCGGCGTTCCTGCCCAGAAGCCCGGCCTCATAGGCTTCGTCGATGGCGGCCTGAAGCGCCTCCTTCTCACGGATGTACTCGCCGCGGATGTAGATGTAGCAGGCATGGGCATTCATCGCGAAGGACGCGATCAGGCAGCCCTCGACCAGCGTATGCGGATCGTGGCGCATGATCTCGCGGTCCTTGCAGGTGCCGGGCTCGCTTTCGTCGGCATTGACCACGAGATAGGATGGGCGCCCGTCGCTCTCCTTCGGCATGAAGGACCATTTCAGCCCGGTGGGGAAGCCGGCGCCGCCACGCCCGCGCAGCCCGCTATCCTTCATCTCCTGGACGATCCAGTCCCGGCCCTTCTCGATCAGGTCGGCGGTTCCGTCCCAATGGCCGCGCGCCCGTGCGCCCGCGAGCGAGCGGTCGTGCATCCCGTAAAGATTGGTGAAGATGCGGTCCTTGTCCTGGAGCATGGCCAGCCTGCGGGTTCGGAACTATTTCCGCCGCTTCTGCCATATCCCGTAGGTGACGAAAAGCGACCAAATGAACGCGGCGAGCGAGATCAGGTAGAATAGCATCTCATAGCGTGGGGCGAGGCCGAAGAGGCGCACCAGCGTCGGCGCGAAGACCGCCAGCAGGCCGCCGGCGACGATGGCAAGGGCGGCCTGGCGCCCTTGCCTGGCAATCTCCTCATCGCCGCCAGCCATTCCCGATCAGGTCTCCGGATCGGGTTTTGGCGCCGAATCCGGCATCGCCGCCAAGGTGACCTTGGCAGTGCGCCCGCCGGGGGCGGCGGCCTCGTAGGTGGTCGTGGCGGGCTTGGTCCGGGCCGGAGCATCAGCGGTTTCCGCAGCGGTCTTCTTGGCTGTCTTGGGGGCGGCCTTTGCCGGCGCCGCGCTGGCGGACCCCGGGGCGGG
>JANQRL010000008.1 GCA_028284605.1 Paracoccaceae bacterium
CGCAGGCGGAGGCCCCGCCGCCGGAGCCGTCAGAGCCACCGGCGGCGGACACCCGCTCGCCCCTGCAACGGCTCGTGGACCGGTTCCGATGAGTGACAAAAGACTCGCCGACGCCCTCGAATACCAGGCGCGGGCCTGCGAGGATCTCGGCTCGCCCTTCACCGCGCGGCTGTGCCGGACATTGGCCCGGGTCATCGCCCCCGGCACACCGCTCACCGACCGGCTCCTGACCTGGCCAGGCGATCTCGGCCCCCGAAACGAGTCGGTGCCGTTGAGGCTCTGCGGAGCCTTCCATGCGCTGCGGCTGATGGAGCGCGCCGGGCTCGCGGACCTCTACCCGCCGCACGCCCCCTCGGACGCGGCCTTCGCCGCCGGGATCGCTACGGCGCTGGAGACCGAAGCCGCCTTTATCGACGCATTCATCGACAGCCCGCCGCAGACCAACGAGGTGCGCCGCTCCGTGGCGATCCTCGCCGCCGGGCATTGGCTCACGGCGCGCTATCCGCTGCCCTTCGCGACCTCCGAACTGGGGGCGAGCGCGGGGCTGAACCTGATCTGGGACCGCGCCGCATTGGAGACCCCGCAGGGCCGCCTCGGCGCCGCCGATCCGGCCTTCACGCTCCGACCCGACTGGACCGGCCCGCTGCCGCCCGGACCGTCGCCGGTGGTCGTCGAGCGCCGGGGGGTCGATCTGAACCCGCTCGATCCCGTAGCCGACGGGCTCCGCCTCCGGGCCTATCTCTGGCCCGACCAGCCCGAGCGGATGGTGCTGACCGAGGCCGCCATCGCCGCACGGGACGGTGAGGTCGACCGCGCTGACGCCATCGACTGGCTGGCCGGGCGCCTGGGCCCCCGACCCGGCCATCTGCGGCTGATCTACCACACCATCGCCTGGCAATACTTCCCGGCGGAGGCCCAGGCCCGGGGCACCGCGCTGATCGAAGCCGCCGGCGCCGGGGCCACCGAGAAGAGCCCCCTGGCCTGGTTCGGCATGGAAAACGACGGGGCGCTCCGCGGCGCCGCGCTCACCCTGCGGCTCTGGCCCTGCGACCGGACCATCCGCCTCGGCCGCGCCGACTTCCACGGACGCTGGGTCGAGTGGACCGCGCCCGACGATTGAAGTCCGCCCGCGCCCGTGATCCTCTGTGCCGCAGGGAGGATCGGACATGCGGATACTTGGGCGGCTGGCGCTGATCCTGATCGTGCTGGCGCTCGCCGCCGGATTCTGGTTCCGCGAGGAGATCGGGCGCCTGTCCTCGGTCCTGAGCCTCTTCGACGATGATCGGATCGTCGCCAACTTCTCCGCCATGGACCAGATGTTCCTCACCGCCCCCCTGCCCAGGGGCGATGGCCCGGTGAGCCCGCTGCCGCGTGGCACGCCCGTCGCGCTGCCGGACGAGGCCGTGCGATGGGTCGAGGAGCGCGCCGTCACCTCGCTCCTGATCCTCAAGGACGGCGAGATCGTGGTCGAGGAGTACTATCTCGGCACCGGGCCCCAGGATCGGCGGATCAGCTGGTCGATTGCGAAGTCCTTCCTGTCGGCGCTCTTCGGCACGTTGGTCGAGCGCGGCGAGATCGCCCGGCTTGATGCACCGGTCACCGATTACGCGCCCTTGCTGGCCGGCAGCGCCTATGACGGCGCCAGTATCGAGGATGTGTTGCAGATGGAAAGCGGGATCGTCTTCGACGAGGACTACCTGGATTTCTGGAGCGACATCAACAGGATGGGTCGGGTCCTGGCCCTGGGCCGGTCGATGGATGCCTTCGCCGCGGCCCAGGATGAGAGCTTCGCGGCCCCCGGCACCGATTGGCAATACACCTCCATCGACACCCATGTGCTGGGCATGGTTGCGCGGGGGGCGACGGGGCGGTCGCTGATCGACCTGATGTCGGAGCGGATCATCGGACCCCTCGGGCTCGAAGCGGAGCCCGCCTATATCACCGATGGGCGCGGCGTGGCCTTCGCGCTGGGCGGGCTGAACCTCACGACCCGCGACTATGCCCGTTTCGGCCAGATGATCCTCCAGGGCGGCCAGTGGCAGGGCACGCAGATCGTGCCTGCCGGTTGGATCGAGACCTCCACCACCCCCTCGGCGCTCACCGATCCGGGCCAGACCCGCTACGGCTATCAATGGTGGATGCCGAACGGCTATGAGGCCGGCGAATTCCTCGGCCAGGGCATCTACGGGCAGTTCCTCTACATCCATCGCGGCCTCGGCGTGGTGATTGTCGTGACCTCCGCCGACCGGAACTTCCGCGAGCCCGGTGTGCTGGACTCGAACCAGGCGTTTCTGGCCCGCCTCGCGCGCAGCCTCTAAGGAGGGCTGCCGCGGGGGCCGCCAACCGGACATTTGTCCGAACGGCGGCCCGTGCTACCCTCCGCCCCAGAAAGGAGGCCGTCATGGAGATGGACCCGTCCCTGAACGTGCTGGGCGAGGCGCTCGCGCCCTGTTCCCACGATCCGCTCACCGGATACTTCCGCACCGGCGCCTGCGATACCTGCGCCGAGGATCGCGGCAGCCACACCGTCTGTGCGGTGATGACCGACGAGTTCCTGGCCTTCTCAAAATATGTCGGCAACGATCTGAGCACGCCGCGCCCCGAATTCGGTTTCGCCGGCCTCAAGCCCGGGGACCAATGGTGCCTCTGCGCCGGGCGGTTCCTCCAGGCCCATGAGGAAGGCTGCGCGCCGCAGATCCGCCTTGCCGCGACCCATGCCAAGGCGCTGGAGATCGTGCCGATCGAGGTCCTGCGCGAATACGCGCTCGACGACGCGGCGGCCTCCGGCTAACCCGTCGGCGGCCGGTCGGCCGGCGCCTGAGCGGTCGGCAGCGGGCCGTCCATCAGATCGTCGATGAACAGGCTCATGAGTTGCGCGCGGCCGGTGACCCCGGCCTTGCGGTAGATCGCGTTGGTCTGCGCCTTGACCGTTCCCTCGGAGGTGTTGCGCAGGTTGGAGATCTCGGCGGTCGAGAGCCCCTTGATCGAAAAGAGCGCGACATCGCGTTCCGCCGGGGTCAGGCCCCATTCGCCGAACCGCTCTTCGAGGAGTTCCATGAAGGCGCCAGAGGCGGCGCGGAGCTGCTCCTCGACCCGGGCGGTGCGCGCCAGAGACCGGCGCAGCAGGATCGCGCCCATCACGATGCCGATGACGAGACCCAAGGCCGCGCCGATCTCGATCAGCTCGTGATAGCGCCAGCTCACCGGCGCGAACCCGGTCAGGGCCGACAGGATCTCCGAGACGAAGAACACCGTGCAAAGAACCTGAACCATCAGGACGGCGAGTATGGCGCCGCGGGGGATCATATCGGTCGGAGCATTCGGGTCGGGATCCAGTCAGAAGGAGAGGCGGAGATCAGTCGTCGCCATCGTCTTCGTCATCATTGTCGTCGTCTTCATCACCGTCATCTTCGTCGTCGTCGTCGTCGTCGTCGTCGTCGTCATCGTCATCGTCATCGTCATCATCTTCGTCGTCGTCATCATCGTCATCGCCGCCGGACCCGCCGCCATCATTGCCTTGACCGCCGCCGCCGGTCCGGCCGTCCTCATCGTTGTCGTCATCCGGGTCGAGGAGACGGGGCGCGCCGGGCGCGCCGAGTTCGACCCAGAAGTCACGCAGGATCTCACCGGTCACCGGGTTGAACACGATTTCCCGCCGCAGGGTCGCACTCTCGGCCAGAATCCGGGTGCGGCCGAGCAGCGTGCGGCTGATCTGGATGCGGTTGAAGCCCTGGTCCTGCAATTGCGCGACGATGCTCTCCTGAACGCTCTGCGCGCCCAGCGCCGCGGGCGTGAGTGCGAGGGCCGCGATGAGGGCAAGGTGTCTCAGCATTCCGGCCCTATCCCTTCGCGGCTCGGGCGGCCGATCCCGCAGTGCGACCGCCCCGGGGCAGCCTGACGGCAGCCGGGCGACGGCATCAAACGGACCATCCGGGAGGCGGGCCTACGTAACGGCATCTTTGTCCTCCGCCATCTTGAAGGTGGCGTTGAAGGCGATCGTGACCCGTTCCTCGGTGGCCTCGTTGGGATAGACCCAATGCACGAGGTAGGAGGGGAAGAGGATCATCTCGCCGGGCTGCGGGCGCAGCTTCTTCTTGATCCGGAACGGTGCGGCTTTCAGCAGCCGCCAGTTCGGCAGGTCGCTGCGCGGGTCGATGAATTCGATCATCCCGGAATTACCCACCTCGATCTCCGGCTGTGCAACATAGTAGACGCCCGACCAATGCGCCCCGGGATGGGTGTGGGGGGCGTTGAACCCGCCCGTGGGATTGGCGTTCATCCAGCCCGAGATACGCAGATCGAGGGCCTCCCGCTGGGTCTTGGCCCCGATCCGGGCGGTGGCATCGAAGATCGCCTCGGTGGCGATCTCGTGCAGTTGGCGGAAACAGGCGGCGCTCTCGCGAAACAGGTTGCCCCGCGAATGCCAGCCGCCGCGATTGGACTTCTCCACACCGTCCGAGGCGGAGCGCATCCGCTCGCCCTCGGCCATAAGCGCCGCGTTCAGGGTTTCGGCTTCCGGCACCGCGTAGCGCAGGACGGGGGTTGAGAAGAGCTTCTCGTATTTGGTGCAGTCCAGCATGGTCGCTATCCGTCTTGCTGTCGATCTGATCGCCCCCGGCCGGGAACCGGACGAGGGCGATCTTGCGAGACAGAAGGTCCGGCGGAAGGTGGGGCCGGCCGATCAGTCCTCGTCGTCGTCGTCCTCGTCTTCATCCTCGTCGTCATCCTCGTCATCGTCATCGTCATCGTGATCGTCGTCGTGATCGTCGTCGTCGTCGTCCTCCCACTCGTCGTCGTCCTCGTCGTCATCGTCGCCGAAGAGGTCGTCGCGGTCGATCTCTTCATCCTCGTCGTAGTCGTAGGCGGCAAGGATCGCATTCGCCTGGGCGGCGCCGAGGGCGATCTCCAGTTCGCGATAGGTCAGTTCGCCGTCGCCATTGGTGTCGATCTCGTCGAACGAGATCGTCTGAGCAAGCGCTGTGCCTGCCGCAAGGATGAAACCGCCGGAAAGCGCAAGGGCGAGGGCCGTCTTGGCCGGGTAGGTCTTGGACATGTGAGTGCTCCATCAGGGTGTATGCGGCGGGCCCGATGCTCGCCGCGATGTCTCGATGAAGAGTGGGAACCACGTCCATGGATATCGAACATGGGTTTATCGGGACGCACGTAAACCCCGTTCAGACACGCATAAACCTCGGTTTACGCCGATCAAGCACGGTATTTCAGGGTATGAACCTCGGTTTATGCGCCTGACATATCGACGCCGAGGGCCTTGGCCACGGTGAAAATGTCCTTGTCGCCGCGCCCGCACATATTCATGCAGATCAGATGCTCCTGTGGCAGGTCCGGCGCGATCTTCATCACATGGGCCAGGGCGTGGGACGGCTCCAGCGCCGGGATGATGCCTTCCTGCTCGCAACAGAGCTGGAACGCCGCCAGCGCCTCGGCATCGGTGATGCTCACATACTCCGCCCGGCCGATCTCATGGAGCCAGGAATGCTCCGGCCCGATGCCCGGATAGTCGAGCCCGGCGGAGATCGAGTAGCCTTCGAGGATCTGGCCGTCCTCGTCCTGGAGCAGATAGGTCCGATTGCCATGCAGCACCCCGGGCCGGCCGCCGGTCAGTGACGCGCAATGCTCCATCTTCTCATCCACGCCCTTGCCGCCGGCCTCGACCCCGATGATCCGGACGTCGGCATCGTCGAGGAACGGGTAGAAGAGCCCCATCGCATTCGACCCGCCGCCGATGGCGGCGATGATCGTGTCCGGGAGGCGGCCTTCGGCCTCCTGCATTTGCGCCTTGGCTTCCTTGCCGATGATCGCCTGGAAGTCGCGCACCATGGCCGGATAGGGATGCGGACCAGCCACCGTGCCGATGCAGTAGAACGTGTCGCGGACATTGGTCACCCAGTCGCGCAGGGCGTCGTTCATCGCGTCCTTCAGCGTGCCGCGCCCGCTCGTCACCGGGATCACCTCGGCCCCGAGGAGCTTCATGCGGAAGACGTTAGGCGCCTGCCGCTCCACATCGTGCGCGCCCATATAGACCACGCAGTTGAGCCCGAACTTGGCGCAGACCGTGGCCGTGGCGACGCCGTGCTGGCCGGCGCCGGTCTCGGCGATGATCCTTGTCTTGCCCATGCGCCGGGCGAGGATGATCTGGCCCAGCACATTGTTGATCTTGTGCGCGCCGGTATGGTTCAGCTCGTCGCGCTTGAGGTAGATTTTGGCGCCGCCCAGATGCTCCGTCAGCCGTTCCGCAAAATAGAGCGGCGACGGCCGACCGACATAATGGGTCCAGAGGTCGTGCATCTCGGCCCAGAAGCTGTCGTCGGTCTTGGCGCGCTCGTATTGCGCTTCGAGTTCGAGGATCAGCGGCATCAGGGTCTCGGAGACGAAGCGCCCGCCGAACTCCCCGAAACGCCCGGTCTCGTCGGGGCCGGTCATGAAGGAGTTGATGAGGTCTTCGGCCATGGTTGCCTCCGCTCTGGATCCTGCGGGTTCTAGGTCCGGGCCGGCGGGAGAGCAAGAAGGCGCGTCGACGCGCCTTGCGGACGCGCTTGCGCAAGCGCGTGTCCCCGCCGCGTCGACGCGGCGGAGGCGCGGTCCGTCGACGGACCGCTATGGCATTTCCAGCTTCTATTGATCGGTTTTCGCTGCCTTTCGCCTTCGGCTCGAAGGTGAAAGCCGATGCGGTGTTTCAATGAACCCTGGAAACGCCTTAGATCACCCGGCGGATCGGGTCCGCATTGCAGAACACCACGAAATGCCGGCCGTTGCGCAGCACCTGAAAACCGCGCCGCCGCGCCTCATCGAGAAAGGCGTCGCGCCCGCAGAGCCGCTCGATATCGCGGATCTGTCGCTTCAGGATGCCGCCCTTCCGGACCTCCTGGGCCGAGAACACGCCATGGAGCCATTGCTCGGGCGTCAGATGATCGGGAAGCTGAACCATGACGCACCCTGCCGTGCACAGGGTTAACGGGGCGTTAAGCTCGGCGCCTCCTCGCGCGCCGAAGCCAGAAAACTCCGGATCAGCCCGACATCCTTCTCCCCCGGCGCCCGCTCGACGCCCGAGCTCACATCGACCTGGCGCGCGCCGGTCAGCCGGAGCGCCGGGGCGACGTTGCCGGGCGTCAGCCCGCCGGCGAGCATCCACGGCACCGCCCAACGCCGCCCGTCGAGCAGCCGCCAATCGAAGGCGAGCCCGTTGCCGCCGGGAAGATCGGCCCTTTTCGGCGGCTTCGCATCGACGAGGAGCTGGTCCGCGACCCCCGCATAGGCGTCGAGCGCGGCGAGGTCTGCGCTCTCGGCCACGCCCACCGCCTTCATCACCGGCAGACCGCTGCGCGCCTTCACCTCCGTCACCCGCTCCGGCGTCTCGCTCCCATGGAGTTGGAGCATGTCGAGCGGCACCGAGGCGATCAGCGCATTGAGCGCCGCGTCGCTCGCGTCGACCACCAGCCCCACCTTCGCCACCCCCGCCGGCACCTCGGCGGCAAGCGCCGCTGCCGCCGCGTGACTCACCGCCCGGGGGGACTTCTCAAAGAAGACGAAGCCGATATAGGCCGCCCCGGCGCCGACCGCGGCGGCAACCGTCTCGGGCGTGCTCAGCCCGCAGATCTTGACCCGGATGTCAGAGGCCATCGGCCTAGTCCAGAAGTGCGAGGACCTCGTCCTTGCCCTCGTTTTTCTCGGCCTTCAGCCGCGCCACCTCGCGCTCCAGCAGCTTGGCTTCGCGGCGCTTGCGGGTTGCCTCGGCGCGGTGCTTGTACTCCCGCACCCATTCCCAGAAAAAGCCGATCAGGAGGCCGAGCGCGACACCGAAGAAGATCGCCATGAAGAGCGGCATCTCGATCGAGGCAGAGATGCCGGTCAACTCGGCCAGCGCGTCGGGCATGACCCTGAGCGACACTGGATCGCGATTGGCGATCCCGACGATGATGAGGCAGATGGCGACGACGGCCCAGAAGGCGTAGCGGATATAGCGCATGGGGCCTTTCTACTGGCCGTTCAGGCGGTCGCGCAAGAGCTTGCCCGTCTTGAAGAACGGGACATGCTTCTCCTCCACCTGTACGCTCTCGCCGGTGCGTGGATTGCGGCCGATCCGGGCCTCCCGCCGCTTGACCGAAAACGCGCCGAAGCCGCGCAGTTCGACCCGGTCGCCCCGGGACATCGCCCCGGTGATCTGATCGAAGATGGTGTTCACGATCCTCTCGACATCCCGCTGGTAGAGATGCGGATTCTCGTCGGCGATTTTCTGGATCAGTTCCGACCGGATCATCGAAAGCCCCCCGCAGGCAGTTACGTCTCCGGGCAGGTAGACCCCGCCTCTGGTCTGCCGACTATAGGCCATGGCTGTCGTTGTAGAAATAGCCGAGATGGGCCAAACCCATGAAAATCGGAGCGATTCAGGGCGCGGCGCACCGGAGCACCGCGCCGCGCCGCCATCCTGGGCGGGTCGAAATCATGCCGCGCCGCAGAGCGCCCGAATCGATTCGCGGCCGGTCATCGGGCGGATGCGGCACACAATCCTGGGGCGATGAGGGCGCCGCCCGCACGCCGTCGGGTCGCATCGGGCGGTCGAAACGAAACGGCCCCGCCGCCTGGCGGGGCCGCCCATGTCGGAGTTTCGGCGTCGTTACGTGTCGTCGCCCTTGAGCGCCGCGCCGAGGATATCGCCGAGCGAGGCGCCGCTGTCGGACGAGCCGTACTGCTCCACCGCTTCCTTCTCCTCGGCGATCTCGCGGGCCTTGATCGAGAGGCCGAGCCGGCGCGTCTTGCTGTCGATATTGGTCACCCGCACATCGACCTTGTCGCCCACACCGAAGCGCTCGGGGCGCTGCTCGGCGCGGTCGCGGCTGAGATCGGAGCGGCGGATGAAGGACTTCATCCCCTCATACTCGACCTCGACACCGCCATCCTCGATCTTGGTCACCTCGACCGTGATGATCGCGCCGCGCTTCACGCCGCCGACGGCCTCGGCGAAGGGATCGCCGTCCATCGCCTTGATCGAGAGCGAGATGCGCTCCTTCTCGACATCGACCTCGGTGACCTTGGCCTGCACGACATCGCCCTTGCGGTAATCGCCGATCACATCCTCGCCCCGGCCTTCCCAGGTCAGGTCGCTCAGATGCACCATGCCGTCGATATCGCCGTCGAGCCCCACGAAAAGGCCGAATTCGGTGATGTTCTTGACCTCGCCCTCGACCTCGGTGCCCTCGGGATGGGTCTCGGCAAAGACCTCCCACGGATTGCGCATGGTCTGCTTCAGCCCGAGCGACACCCGGCGCTTGGCTTCGTCGATCTCGAGCACCATGACGTCCACTTCCTGAGAGGTGGAGACGATCTTGCCCGGATGGACGTTCTTCTTCGTCCAGGACATTTCCGAGACGTGGACGAGGCCCTCGACCCCCGGTTCCAGCTCCACGAAGGCGCCGTAATCGGTGATGTTGGTGACCCGGCCCTTGTGGACGGAATCGAGTTCGTAGCTCGCCGCCACGCTGTCCCAGGGATCGGCCTGAAGCTGCTTCATGCCGAGGCTGATGCGGTGGGTCTCCTTGTTGATCTTGACCACCTGGACCTTGATGGTCTCGCCGATGGAGACGATCTCGGAGGGGTGGTTGACCCGGCGCCAGGCCATATCGGTCACGTGCAGCAGACCGTCGACCCCGCCAAGGTCCACGAAGGCGCCGTATTCGGTGATGTTCTTGACCACCCCGTCCACGGCCTGACCCTCGGTCAGGTTGCCGATGACCTCGGCGCGCTGTTCGGCGCGGCTCTCTTCGAGGATGGCGCGGCGGGAGACCACGATGTTACCCCGGCGGCGGTCCATCTTGAGGATCTGGAACGGCTGTTTGAGACCCATCAGGGGCCCCGCGTCGCGCACGGGCCGGACATCGACCTGGGAGCCCGGCAGGAAGGCCACGGCACCGCCGAGATCGACGGTGAAGCCGCCCTTCACGCGGCCGAAGATCGCGCCTTCGACGCGCTCCTCGTCGGCATAGGCCTTTTCGAGACGATCCCAGGCTTCCTCGCGGCGGGCCATCTCGCGGGAGATGACGGCCTCGCCCCGGGCGTTCTCGGCGGCGCGGAGATAGACCTCCACCTCGTCGCCGACGCCGAGGTCGGGCGCCTCACCGGGATTTGCGAATTCCTTGAGTTCGACGCGGCCTTCCATCTTATAGCCGACATCGATGATGGCCTGGCCCGCCTCGATGGCGATCACCTTGCCCTTGACGACAGAACCCTCGGTGGGGGTGTCGATTTCGAAGCTTTCGTTCAGGAGGGCTTCGAATTCCTCCATGGATGCGTTCTGAGCCATGTGGCTATGGGTTTCCTTCGGTTCGATGTTTCCGGCCGCGCGGTTGTCTCCGCGGGTCTCATGGGCATGTCCGCCTGCGGCGGTACGGGGTTGGTCGGTGCGGCGGGCCACAAAACAAAGAGGGTCGGTGTGATCCGACCCTGCGCGTCCTCTCTGCCTTGCGACTTATCCGCCGTCTGACGCGCGAGCGTATAGCGGCGCTTGACCTGCGGCGCAAGGGCCGGTTCGGCGGCGCCGACTGTACCGGATTGCCCGACCGGCACCGCAATCTCTGCGCGCGCCGGCCGATAGCATCGATGTCGACCGTCGTGTCGCAGGTCTGGAGCCTCCCGAAGCCTGGCGGTGGCCATCCGCCGCGCGACAGGCGGGACTCACTCCGCCGCGAGTTCGCTGCCCGGCGCGAAGACCCGCGCGGCGCAGAACTTGGCTGGGGCCATCTCGTCCAAGGACGTGGGTCCTTTCAGATGACCGAACTGACAATGTGACGATCCGGCGCCTGGGCCGCGGCGAACGCGACCCCGCCGCAGCGGCGGGGCGCGCGCGATGTCGTCACTCTGCGGGAACGGCCGAGCCGTGGGTCTGCTCCACGTGGTGCTTCTTGGCGACCGGCCGAACCATCAGGTTGGCGAAGAAGGCGATCACCAGGAGCGCGGCCATGCCGTACATGGTCGTGTTGTAGAGCGTGGACGTCGGGTCGACGGTGCCGGCCGGGGCGATCTCCATCAGCTTGGCGATCGTCACCGTGTTGGCGGCGACCAGCTCGTTGAGCTGGCTGAGCGGCGCGCCGAACTTCTCGACGAAGGCGGCCGGATCGACCCTGGAGGCCAGGTCCGCGATCGCGCTCTCCTTCGACAGGTTGCGCAGGTAGGTGATCGCGAACGGCCCGAGCACGCCGGCGGTCGACCAGGCGGTCAGCAGCCGGCCGTGGATGCCGCCCACATGCATGGTTCCGAAGATATCCGCCAGATAGGCCGGGATCGTCGCAAACCCGCCGCCATACATCGTGAAGATGATCATCGTCGCGATGTAGAAGCCGATCAGCGCCGCCATCCCGCCCGATGCCGCGAAGAACGGGATCGTGAAGTAGAGGATCGTGCCGAGGATGAAGAAGCAGTGGTAGGTGTTCTTCCGTCCGATGAAGTCCGAGGCCGAGGCCCAGAAGAAGCGTCCGATCATGTTGAAGACCGAGATCATCAGCACGTAGGTCCCGGTAAAGGCCGCCGTCACCAGCGCCAGATCGCCGAAGATCTCGTTGATCATCGTCTTCGCCACCCCGATCACGCCGATGCCGGCGGTCACGTTGAAGCAGAGCACGATCCACAGCAGCCAGAACTGGCGCGTCTTGATCGCCTGATCGATATGGACGTTGTTCTGGGTCACCATGCCGGAGGCAACCGGCTTGGGCGCCCAGCCTTCGGGCTTCCAGCCTTCACGCGGCACGCGGTACTGGAACGCAGCGAAGACCATCACGACGAAGTAGACGATCCCGAGCGTCAGGAACGCGCCCGACGCGCCGGTATTGCCGGTGCCGACCACGTAGACGCCTTCCTCGCCGCCGAAGGCCGCGGCCTGTTCGGCATTGGCCACCACGACCTCCACAAGGCCGCTGGCGGTTTCGGCAAAGCGGCGGCCACCTTCTGTGACGAGCGCAACGGCAGCTTCGGCCCCGAGGAACTCGGGCGCCTGCTGGTAGATCGACAGGAGCCACTGCGTGAGCGGCGCGCCGATCATGGCACCGCCGCCGAAGCCCATGATGGCCATGCCGGTCGCCATGCCGCGGCGGTCCGGGAACCAGCGGATCAGCGTCGAGACCGGCGAGACGTAGCCGAGGCCGAGACCGGCGCCGCCGAGCACGCCGTAGCCGAGATAGACCAGCCAGAGCTGGTGCGTCGCGATCCCGCCCGAGCCGACGAGAAAGCCGCCGCCCCAGAGCGTCGCCGCAACCACGCCGACATAGCGGGGGCCGACCTCTTCCAGCCATTTGCCGCCGACCGCGGCGGTCAGGCCGAGGACAACGATCGCGACCGAGAAGACCCAGACGACGGAGGACAGCGACCAATCGCCCGCCGCCGAGGCGACGACGCCCAATTCACGGGTGAGGGACGGGTTGAACACTGACCAGGCGTAGACCGACCCGATGCAGAGATGGATCGCGATGGAGGCTGGCGGCACGCGCCAGCGATTGTAGCCATCGGGGGCTACGATGTTCTCCTTGCGCAAGAACCCAAGGGGGCCGGCGGCTGGGTCTGACATGAGGTTTCCTTCAAGCGACTGGGGCCTCCTCGCCCCGGCGCGGTTGCTGCGGACCTGCATTGCTGCACGCTTGTATGCTGCAACCTCTTTCCGGTTTGGGCCTTGATCTGGAGCAACGTCAACACATTTCGGACATGACCAACCGGGCGAAGGTGGCCTCCGGCGGGCGGTTCGCTTGCTTCAGCTCCTCGCTGCGCTGTTCTGCGAGGTCGTTGAGATTGTCGGCGGAGCGCCGCAGCGCCGCGTCGCGCACCTCGACCTGATCGAGCAGGCGGTCGAGATGGCGGGCCACCGCGCCGATCTCGTCACGCGCCGCCACCGGGCCGATCCGGGCATCGGGCGCGCCGGCTTCTGCCCTGGTCATCGTCGCGGTCATCTGTTCGAGCGGCGCAAAGATGCCCCTTGCCAGCCCCGGGGAAATCGGCACCGAGAGCCCGGCCACCGCCATCAAGGCCAGGATCAGCGTCAGGATCGTCGCGTTGCGCTGGGCGATGAACGGCGCCTCGAGGAACCCGGTATAGAGCATCCCGATCCGGTTGCCGGCGATGTCGATGCGCGGCACGCAGCCTGAGACATACTCGTCGCTGCCGCGGGTCTCCTCGTCGCGATCGATCGGGCGCGCCGCCTCGGTCGGCACCAGCGGCACGGTCGCGCGCCGCGCGACGTCTGCGGATATCGCGGCCAGCTCGACGCCTTCGGGGAACGCCAGACCGGCGCCCGGCGCGCTGGGCGCGTCCGGTTTCGGCCTGCGAGGTCACGCCGACTTGCTTGAGAAACCTGCGGATCGACATGTTGAACGGGTCGGACAACGTCGGCTCCTCCCTGCGGGTCGTGGTCCGATGCGAGAGGGCGAGCCGCCTTTGAGGCAACTCTCCGTCGATCAGGCGGCGCCGGGGAAGGTGGCCCGAGCCCCGGCGAGGGGCGTCAGCTTTCCTGCGCGGCGGTCGGGGTGGACCGGTTCAGCCGTTCCATGATCTCCGACAGGCGGGTCCATTGCTGCAGCGTCATCGGCAGGGTCAGGGTGTTTTCCACGAAGTCCCAGGAATAGCTGACGATGGAGAAGATCGTGCCGGCGGTGGCGGCGAGCACGATGGTGGCGTGCCAGAGGTTGAAGAGCATCAGCGCCAGAAGCAGCACGAAGATCAGGCCGTAGAGGATCGCCTCGCTGTCGGAAATTTGCACCTCGAACCGGCGCAGGCGCTGGAGGTGCGCCAGGACCGGGCGGGCGGCGCGGCGTTCGAGGATGCCGACCTGGGCCTCGGTCTGTTGGTTCAACTCGCCGTTCAGCCGGTAGAAGCGGCGGTGGAAGAGGGCGTAGATCGCGACCGATCCCAGGGCGGCGGCGCCGGCGGCGAGGGCCAGGAGCGGCGAGAAGGCGTAGAGGATCGCGATGGTGATCAGGAGCTGCACGATCCCGGCCATCACCATGGGCAGCGTCTCTTCGAGGAAGTCGACGAGCTCGCGGCCCATGCCGAGCTGGGCGTTCAGGGTCGAGACCGGCAGTTCGGTGCCGCGATCCGCCTGGGCGCGGCCAAGCTCGACCCGGATCGTGCCGTAGACCCGTGTGTCATAGACCCGGCGCAACACGCTGAGGCCCACCAGTGCAGCGAGGAGACCGGCGAGGCGCCAGAACGCCTCGAGGCTGCCCGCGAGGAGGCCGTCGATGGCGAAGCCGATGAAGAGCGGGATCAGCGACATGAGCGCGGTTTCCCCGAGCGTCATCGCCCAGGTCAGCGCAATGCGCCCGGGGAAGAGCCGCAGGAGCGCGCCGACGGTGAGGGCCTGTCCTGCCAGTACCATGCTCAGTAATGCAGTTTCACGGTGACCGGGCCCGGGGGCACGGCGGCCTCGGCAAAGCTCGGCTCGTCCGCGGGGTTGGGGGCGCCGGAGGCGCCGAAGCCCTCCAGAAATGCCGTCGCGGTATAGTTCAGGTCCTGGTCGCCGTTTTCGTCGTGAAAGAGGAAGACAGCGTAGGGCCCGGCAGTGAGCCCGGCAAAACGGTGCGAGACGGTGCCGGCGCGGGCGGGGATCTCGGCGTAGTCCACGGCGCTGAGGTAATCGAGCTGGTCATAGGCGTCGGCCCGGTCGAAGACCAGGACGAGGATCGCGCCCCGGTCGTTGCGCACGCCCTCGACGGTCAGGTCGAGGCCCTGGGCCTGTGCGGCGGTCGGGAGGGCGAGGGCAAGAAGCGCGGCTGCGGCGAGGGGGCGGATCATGGGACCTCCGATTGGGGGTTGGCGGGCGCCGCAGGGGCGCCCCGGAAGAAGCCGATTATGTCCTCGGCGATGACAATGAGGACCGGGACGAGGAGCAGCATCAGGGCCGTGCCGAAGAGTTCCCCGAAGGCCAGGGAGACGGCGGCCGGGATCAGGTATTGCGCCTGTTCCGAGGTCTCGGTCAGGAGCGGCATCAACCCGATGACGGTGGTGGCTGTGGTCAGGAAGATCGCCTTGAACCGGCCGATCCCGGCCTCGTGGATCGCCTCCGGCACAGCCATTCCGGCCTCTCGCGCCTGATTGTAGCGGGTGATCATGACGAGGCTGTCATTCACGACCACCCCGGTGAGCGCCAGCATTCCGAAGAAGGACAGGATCGAGAGCGGCAGGTCCATGATCAGATGCCCGACCGCGGCGGCGACGAAGCCGAAGGGGACGATGGCGAGGATCACGAAGGGTTGCCAGTAGCTTTTCAGCGGCACCGCCATCAGGACGTAGATCAGGACAGCGGCGAGGAGGAGCGCCTGACGGAGCCCGCCCTGGATCTCGCCCATCTCCTCCAACTCCCCGGCGGCGACGACCTGGACCGAGGGGTAGCGCTCGGTCAGGCCCGGCACCAGTTGCTCGAAGACCGCCTGGCCGACCTCTTCGGGCGCCACCAGGCCGCGGTCGACGGAGGCGGCGACGATGTTCATCCGCTGGCCGTCGCGGCGGTCGATGGCGCCGGCGGTGTAGCTGCCGTCGATCTCGGCCACGGTCACCAGCGGCACCCAGGTGCCGGAGGTGCTGCGCAGGCGGGTCTGCATCAGGTCGTCGATCGTGTCGCGGGCGGTGTCGGAATTGAGCACCAGGACCCGGAGTTCCGACCCGTCGCGGCGGATGCGGGTGACCTCGGCGCCGCCGAAACCGTAGCCGATCTGGCTCGCGAGGGTCTCGGCGGTGAAGCCGAGATTGCGGGCCTCCGGTCTGAGCCGCAGCCGCAGTTCCGGCTGGCCGCCGGCGAGGTTGTCGCGGATATTCGCCACGCCCTCCAGACCGCCGAGGAAGTCGCGCATCTCGGCGCTGGCCGCGGCGAGCCGGTCGGCATCGCGGGAGATCAGCCGGATCTGGAAGCCGCCGCCGAGGGCTTCGGTGCCGGAAAACTCCAGTTCCGTCGCCCCCTCGACCTCGCCGACCCGGTCGCGCCAGGCGCGGACCACGTCGAGCACCGGGATCTCGGGCCGTTCCGCCACGGGGAGGAGTTCGGCGAAGATCTGCCCACCGGTGCCGTCGATGATGGTGAAGAAGCTCTCAATGGGCGGCGCGTCCATGCCATGACTGGCCTGCAATTCCGCGTTGAGCGCGCGGCCCGCCTCTTCGATCCGGTCCATGTTGTCCCGGGCGAGCGCAAAGGGCGCGCGGGCGTCCATCTCCATTGAGACCGAAATGATCTGCCCGGGGACATCCGGAAAGAAGACGGTCTGGATCTTGCCCTTGGCAATCAGCCCGATGCCGAGGGAAGCCGCCGCGATGAAGAGGATCAGAACGGCGTATCGGTGCCGGACCGAGGCGAGGAGCGCGGGCTGGTAGATGCGGTCACGGAACCACATCAGCCCGCCATCGGCGCCGTCCTGGACATAGCCCCAGGCCCGGGCCGCGAGGCTGCGTCCGCGCTCCACCGAGACATGGGCGAGATGGGCGGGCAGGATGAACTTGCTCTCGATCAGCGAGAAGATCAGCGCGAGGATCACGATGCCGGAGAAGCCCGCGAGGACCTTGCCGAGGGGGTTGTCGATTAGGAGCATCGGGAAGAAGGCGGCGATGGTGGTCAACACGCCGAAGACCGTTGCGACGGCGACCTTGTGGACCCCGCGTTCGGTTCCGGTGATCGGGTCGCCGCCCTTGCGCCGCTCCTCGAAGACGCTCTCGCCCACCACCACGGCGTCGTCGACGAGAATGCCGAGGGCGATGATCAGGCCGAAGGTGGTGACGTCGTTCAGCGAGTAATCCACCCAGCGGGTGCCGGAGACGGCGATGGCGCCCATGACCGAGATCGGGATGCCCATGGCGACCCAGAAGGCGAGCCGCACATGGAGGAAGATCGACAGCATCAATGCCACCAGCAGCAGGCCCTGCACCCCGTTCGAACGCAGGAGCGCCAGCCGGTCGGCGATGTAGCCGGCGCTGTCGCCCCAGACCTGGGCGCTGACATTGGCCGGGAGTTGCGGCTCGAACGCCTCGACGGTGCGGCGGACAACCCGGCTGATGTCGAGGAGGTTCTCCTGCTGGCCGACCAGCACCTCCATCCCGATGGTCGGCTGGCCGTTGAGACGGAAGAGGAAATCGCCCTCGCGGAACCCGTCCTCCACCGTGGCGATATCGCCGAGCGGCACGTTGGAGCCGTCCGGGCGCTCGATGATCGGGAGGGCCTCGTATTCCGGCGCGTAGAGGGCGCGGTCATCGGCGCGGAGATGGATCGTGCCGCCGTCGGTGCGCAACTCGCCGGCCTGGAAGGTCAGGGAATTGGCACGGATCGCCTCAGTGACATCGGCCACGGTCAGCCCGTATTGGCGCAGGCGCTCCGGGTCGGCCTCGATCCTGAGTTCCCGCGGGATCAGGCCCCAGATGCGCAGGCGCGAGAGTTCCGGTTGCGCCAGCAGGTCCTCCCGCAATCGCTGACCGAGGGTGCGGAGCGTCGCCGGGTCGGCGGGCCCGTAGAGGTTCACATAGAGTGCCGGGAAATCGTAGCCGGAGGCTTCGATCACCGGGCGGCGGGCCTGACTCGGCAGGTCGGTCAACCCGTCGATGCGAATACGGACCCGGTCGAGCACGTCCTGCAAATCCTCGCCACCGGCCCGGCGGACCGAGATCGCCGCGAAGGCATTGCTCGATTGTGAGGTGATGCTGCGGACGCCGCGCACGCCCTCAAGGGCCTGCTCGATCTTCTGGGTGACCAGTTCGTCGACCTGGGCGGCGGTCGCGCCGGGATATTCGACGGTGATCTCCACGCTTTCCGGCGGCACCCGGGGGAAGCCCTCGATCCGGATATTGAGGAGCGTCTGCACCCCCAGAAAGAGGATCAGCACCATCATCAGATTGGCGGCGACGGGGTTGCGGATGAACCATCCGGTCAGGGCGTGCATGGCCTAGCCCTCCGCCTCTGGCGCGGGTTCGCTGGGCGTCACGCGCTGCCCCGGCAGGAAGGAGGCGAGCGGGGTGCGGGCCACCTGCCAGGGACCGTCGCCCTCGGGCGCGGCAATGGTGATGGTGTCGCCGGCGCGAAAGAGGATCTCGGGGTCGGTGCGTTGGAGCAGGTTTTCGCCATCGACGAACCAGACATGGCCGGCCCGGGTCAGGGCGGTTTCCGGCAGGGTCAGGGTGCCGGCGATGGGCCGTCCGGCGAAGGCGACGCGGAGGAAATCGCCGGAGAGGATGCCCTCGCCGGGATCGGCCACCTCCAGGAACACGCGCATCTGCCGGGTGGTGGGGTCGAGGAAGCCGCCGCCCTGGCGGATGCGCGCGGTGCCGAGGGCGCGGCCGTCGCGGTGAAAGAGCCGCGCCACGCCGCCGGAGATCGGGTGGTCGAGAAGCGCCCATTCGGCCTGGCTCAGCTCCGCCACCAGTTCGAACCGGCCGTCGTCGGAGAGATGCAGCAGCGCCTCGCCGGCGGCGACGGTCTGGCCGAGGCTCGCCATCCGCTCGGTCACGAAGCCGGAAAACGGGGCGGTGACCTCGGTATCGGCAAGCTGCCGGCGGGCGGCATCGAGCTGCGCCTCCGCCGAGGCCACGCTGCGTTCGGCGATCCTGAGTTGTGGCAGGTAGAGCGCCAACTCGTTCGGCGGGTCGATCCCGTCCCGGTCGAACTGGCGGCGCGAGACCGTGACCTGGTTCTCCGCCTGCAACAGGGCGAGCCGGGCCTCTTCGAGGCTCATTTCGGCGGCGGCGATGGCGGTTTCGTATTGCGTGCGCTCGATGGAGAAGAGCGGCGTGCCCTCGGCCACGCGGGTCCCGGCCAGCGCCGCCTCGTGGACCTCGTCGATGCGGCCCGAGACGGCGGCGCGGATTTCGGCGTTCCAGCGCGGGCGCAGCTCGGCAAAGACCGACACCTCCGCCTGCGCTTCCGCCGCGTCGACGGTGACGACGGAGATCAGCGGTGCGGCCGAGGGGGCGTCGCGCTCGGTGACATCCGCGGTGTCCTCGATCCCGGAGAGCAGGACAACGACCGCGGTCAGCACGCCCACCGACAGGAGGAGCCACAGCCACCGCCGCCGGGGCGCGGGGCGGTCCGTTTCCTGAGAATCCTGCATGAACTCGTCCTTTCGTCGACAGACCCGAATCGTCTGCGGGTCTTGCCTCTTCTAGACATTCGGCATATAAGTGAACGAACGTTCGTTCAAGAAGAAAGCGACATGGCCGATCCGACCGCGAAATCCGAGACCAAGCGCGACCGCGCCGTCGCTGCCCGGCGGCAGCATATTCTGGAGGCGGCGGTGACCTGTTTTCTGGAGGCCGGCTATCATCAGACCGGGGTGCGCGACATCGCCAGACGGGCAGGGGTCAGTCTCGGTAACCTCTACAACCACTTCCCGGGCAAGCACGATGTGCTGGCCGAAATCGCGGCGCTCGAACGGGCCGAGCTGAAGCGGTTCCATACACTGCTCGCCGGTTCCGCGCCGGCCAGCGAGGTGCTGGACGATTTCGTCACCGCCTATGCGCGCTATCTGGCGGTGCCGGAGAATGTCATTCTGTCGATCGAGATCACCTGCGAGGCGCTCCGCAAGCCGGACATTGCCGAGATGTTCCTCGGCAACCGCCGCGCCCTCGTCGGCGCGCTGACCGCGCTGATCGAACGGGGCGTCCGCGAAGGCAGCCTGCGCCCGGTTCCCGACATCGCGGAGGCCGCCCATCTGGTCATCGAACTGATCGAGGGCAGCGCCTATCGCAGCGTCCTCGACGAGGTGCCGATGCGCCGGCTGATGGCGACCTTGCGCGCTTTCGTTTCGGCGATGCTGATGCCGAGGGCCGGGTAGCGGTCAAGGCTTCCGGGCGGCGCCGGCGCGCCCGGGGCCGTTGCGCGGCCTATTCCGGGTGGACCGCGATGCAGTGTTCGACGGCCGCGGCGCGGCGCGGCGTCTCGCGGCCGATCTGCGCCTCCAGCGACCGCAGCTTCGCCGCCTCCGCTTCGAGGTTGATCGAGACCGGAACCCGGCGGGTCCGGACATCGGTCTCCTCGCAGCGGAAGGTGAAGGTGGAGCCGTCCTCATTGGTCCCCCGGCAGGTCCTGTCCCGGACCCGGATCTCCTCGCGCTCCTCGATCGCATAGCCGCGGGCGAGATTGCCGCGCGCCTCGTTCGCCAATGCGGTCAGGGTCCGGAGCTGGGCGCTCACCTGGTTGATGCAGCGCTCGCGCGGCGTGGCGCAGGCCGCGAGCACGAGGCAGGAGAGAAGCAGAATCGCGCGGGTCATGGGCGGTCTCCTGAGACTATTCGTCAGCACGAAGTGGCGCACCGATCTGTTGGCGCACGTTGACACCCGATGATAGATCAGGGTGATAGGCAATAACAGGAGGGGCGGATGGCCGAAGCGGCGATTGCGGAAGAGATGGAGGCCGAGAAAGGCCAGGCCAGCGCCTGGTTCCGGCAGTTGCGCGACGAGATCGTGGCCGCCTTCGAGGGGCTCGAGGACAGCCAGACCACCGGGCCCTTCGCCGACACGTCCCCGGGCCGCTTCGAGGTGACCGAGACCAGGCGGGCGAGCGACGACGGCACGGATGCCGGCGGCGGGTTGATGAGTGTGATGCGCGGCGGCCGGGTCTTCGAGAAGGTCGGCGTCAATGTCTCCACCGTCTACGGCTCGCTCGGCGAGGCGGCGCAGAAGGCGATGGCCGCGCGCGGCGTGCCCGGGATGGAGAGCGATCCGCGGTTCTGGGCCTCGGGCATCAGCCTTGTGGCCCATATGCAGAACCCGCATACGCCTGCCGTCCACATGAACACAAGGATGTTCTGGACCCCCCATGCCTGGTGGTTCGGCGGCGGCTCGGACCTCAACCCTTGTATCGAATATGCCGAGGATACGGCCGATTTCCACGCCGTGCAGAAGGCCCATCTCGACCCCCATGGCGCGGCGCATTATCCGAAGCTGAAGGCCTGGGCGGACGAGTATTTCTTCGTGCCGCACCGGGGCCGGGCGCGGGGCGTGGGCGGCATCTTCATGGACGACTACTCCACCGGCGACTGGCAGGCGGATTTTGCCCTGACCCAGGATATCGGCCGTGCCTTCCTGCCCGCTTTCGTGCCGATTACCGAACGGAGGCGCCAGACGCCCTGGACCGAGGCCGACAAGGATATCCAGCTCGTCCATCGCGGGCTCTACGCCGAATACAACCTGGTCTACGACCGGGGCACCAAGTTCGGCCTTGCCACAGGCCACGACGCCAACGCCGTTCTGATGAGCCTGCCGCCGCTCGCGAAATGGGTCTAGCAGGCCCAGACCCTTCGAAGGGTCTGGCAAAAACTCTTCGAAGAGTTTTGTCCAGGCGGGACCGGTGATGTGGCGAGCACCGACGGCCGGCGGCGAGCAGAGCTTTCAAAAGCTCTGGCAAAACCCTTCGAAGGGTTTTCCCGCGCAGCGGCCGGGGCCGTCGCCCGCCTCTGCCCATGGCGCGGAGCCAGGGCGGGTCGCTATTCTTTCGTGCCGGCTTCGTCGAGCAGGCTGCGATAGACCGCGTTGATCGCCTCCGCCTCGCGCTCGATCCGGAAGCCGGCCTCGACATGGGCCCGCGCCGCGCGGCCCATTGCCGCCCGGCCTGCGGGGTCGTCGAGCAGGTCGGCGATCCGCGCCGTCAGCCCGCCGACATCGCCGGGCGAGACCAGCGCGCCGGTCTCTCCCTCGACCACCAATTCCTCGAAGGCCCCGACTCGGGTCGCCACCACCGGCACGCCGCTTGCCATGGCCTCGAGCGGGGTCAGGCCGAACCCTTCCCAGCGCTGCGGCGCCACGAAGAGGTCGAGCGCCTGGAACCACGGCGCGATGGAAAACCCGGTGTCTTCGGGCAGGATCCTGAGCCGCCCCGCCAGCCCCGCCTGCCTGATCCGATCCTTCAGCCCGCCGACGAAGGCGCGCTGATCCGAGGTCACCCCGCCCATGACGAGGGCCTGCACCCCCGGCCGCTCCGGCAGCAGGTCGCACATCGCCTCGACGAAAAGATCGGTGCCCTTCTGGGGCCTGAGCCGGCCGAAACAACCGACGAAGATGCCATGGTGGTCCAGGCCGAGCGTGGTCCGCAGGGTCTCGCGGTCCGCCGGCGGCACGAAGGTTTCGGTGTCGATCCCGTGCAGGACCACCGTGGCCGGGCGCTCCAGATAGGCCGCCGCCTTGGCCGAAGTCGCGATCACCGCATCCATCTTCGAGATCAGCCAGCGGGTATAGCCGCTATGCCGGCGCTGGGCGGCGGAGGTGAAGACCAGCTTCAGCCGCTTGCGCAGCACATGTTTCAGCAGGAGACCGACGAGCATCTCGACATTGCGCCGGGCGTGCCAGACCCGGGGGCCCGAGGGGCCGGAGCGCGACATGGTCAGGAGCGATAGGCGGGAGATTCGCGGCATCTCGGCGGGCAGGCGCGGCCCGACGCTGGCAATGGCAATGTCGCGCGCCTGAAGCGGGACAAGCCGCACGACCGTCGAGGTCACGCCGGACATCCGACGTTTGAAATTCGGCGCGATCACATCGATGTCGCGTGGGTCGAGAAGCTCCATGGCCCTGGGTTAGGCCCCGGCGCGGCCAGGCACAAGGCGGCGCTACTCGGCCCGCACGAAGAGCGCCCCGCCGGCCTCGATCCGCCGGGCGCTTGGCGGCGCGGCGGCCTCGGCCTCCGCCTCGGCGATGCTCGTTCCGATGGTCAGGTCCTCCAGAAGGACCCGCACCCGGCTCTCCGACACCCCGGTCATCTGCGACATCAGCGCGACCGCCTGATCCGGGGCGACGCGCATCGCGGCGGTCGCGATTCGGGCCTGCACGAGGAGCATCCGCGGCGGTTCGGGGCCGAGCGCCCGCTCTTCGCCGGGTGTGGCCGGCACGAAATTGAGCGCCAGGCTGACGATCAGTCCGAAGGCGCCGACGCCTTTCATGAGCGATTTCAGGATGTGGCCCATGGGTCCCCCGCATCTGGGTTCGGACGCTACCCTGACAGCGAATTGCGGCCGAATCGGGGTCGGAGCCGGGCCAGACGGGGACGGCGCTCGCGGCCCATAGGCCGCATCGCCCCGCCCGCCGTCCCGTGGTCAGGCCGGGACCGGGCTCCGCACCGTTTCGATCATCAGCGCCACATTCTCGGGATCCGCATCCGGCGTGATCCCGTGGCCGAGATTGAAGATATGCGGCCCTTTCGAGAAGGCGCGGACGATGGCGCGGGTCTCTTCGACCAAAGCCTCGCCGCCGGTCACCATGTGGGAGGAGGCGAGGTTGCCCTGCACGCAGCCGCCGGTCTGGACATGGGCCGCGGCCCAGTCGGCCGTGACGCCATCGTCGAGGGCGATGCACTCCGCGCCGATCTCGGCATGGAGCCCGGCATAACGCTCCCCGGCACCGCGCGGGAAGGCGATGACCGGCAGGTCTGGGTGGCGCTCTTTCAGGGCGGCGGTGATCCTGCGGGCGGGTTCGACGGCGTACTTGACGAAATCCTCGCCCTGAAGCGACCCGGCCCAGCTATCGAAGATCTTGACGGTCTCCGCCCCGGCCTCGACCTGGCGCGCCAGGTATTCGACCGTCGCCTCGGTCAGCAGATCGAGGAGCGCCTCGAAGAGCGGCCGGTTCTCGGATTTCAGCGCATGGGCCGGACCCTGATCCGGTGTGCCGCGCCCGGCGATCATGTAGGTGGCCACGGTCCACGGCGCCCCGGCGAAGCCGATCAGCGCGGTCTCCTTCGGCAGCGCCTCGGAGAGCCGCGCGACCGTCTCGTAGACCGGGGCGAGGTGGCCGTGGATATCGTCCTTGCCCTTCAGCGGCGCCATCTCCGCCTCGGTGGTGATGGTCGACAGCCGCGGACCCTCGCCGGTGACGAACCACAGATCGGCGCCGAGCGCCTGGGGCAGGAGCAGGATGTCCGCAAACAGGATCGCCGCGTCGAACCCGTAGCGGCGGATCGGCTGCAGCGTGACCTCGGTCGCCAGCTCCGGATTGTAGCAGAGCGACAGGAAATCCCCGGCCTCGGCCCGGGTCGCGCGGTATTCCGGCAGGTAGCGCCCGGCCTGGCGCATCATCCAGATCGGCGGGGTCGGCAATCTCTCCCCGGCAAGGGCGCGAAGCAGGGTCTTCTGGGCTGTCATGGCGGCTCCTCTGATCGCCTCAGGTTCCAGCCTTGCCCCGCGCTGTCAAGGCAGTTGTCAGGCTTTGTTGACAGGTCTAAACCGGGCGCCATGACGCGCGACCTGCCTTCCCCCGCCCGACCGTTGAAGATCGGCACCCGCGGCTCGCCGCTGGCGCTGGCCCAGGCCCATGAGACCCGCGACCGGCTGGCGGCGGCCTTCGATCTGCCTGGGGAGGCGTTCGAGATCGTGGTCATCAAGGTGACCGGTGACGCGATCCAGGACCGGCCGCTGAAGGAGATCGGCGGCAAGGGGCTTTTCACGCGCGAGATCGAGGTGGCGCTGCTCGACGGCGGCATCGATATCGCCGTGCATTCCATGAAGGACATGCCGGTGGAGCAGCCCGAGGGGCTCCTCCTCGACACCTATCTGCCGCGCGAGGATGTGCGCGATGCCTTCGTGTCGACGGCCTATTCCGGGATCGCGGAGCTGCCCGAAGGCGCGGTCGTCGGAACCTCCTCTCTGCGCCGCAAATCCCAGCTTCTGAACCGGCGCCCCGATCTTCAAGTGGTGGAGTTCCGCGGCAATGTGCAGACCCGTTTGCGCAAGCTCGACGAGGGTGTGGCGGCGGCGACCTTCCTCGCCATGGCGGGACTGAACCGGCTCGGCCGGGACGATGTGCCGCGTACGCCCATCGCGCCCGAAGAGATGCTGCCGGCCATCGCCCAGGGTGCGATCGGGATCGAGCGGCGGGCGGCGGATGCCCGTGCCGCGGGGATGCTGGAGGCGATCCACGACCGCGAGACCGGCGAGCGGCTGGCCGCGGAGCGGGCGTTCCTCGCCGCGCTGGACGGATCCTGCGAGACGCCGATTGGCGGGCTCGCCTTGCTCAATGGCGGCACCGTGGGTTTACGGGGCGAAATCCTGCGAGTCGACGGCTCGGAATCGCTCTCGGAAGCCGGCGACGCGCCGGTGGAGGACGGCCCAGAACTGGGGCGCGAGATGGCCGCGACTCTGCTGAGCCGTGCTGGGCCGGGATTTCTGGCGGGGCACTAGGGACCGACGGAACCGCGTCCATCGAAGGTCTGTACTGCGGGACGGAGCGGACCTTCGGATGTTGCAATCGGAGGCCGCGCATCGACGGGCCGCGGAACGGCGATCCACGGGCAGTTCTATGCACTTTATCCCAGCCACATCCGAACGACCCCCAAGCGACGCGCTGACGTCACCCAATCGCCGGTCCGGCGGGGCGGCCCGTCGATGCGCGGCCGGCTTCGCCTCTGTTCCGCGCCGCGTTGCTCGGATGTCTGCTCAGGGCTCAGTCCCGACGTTCGGTCTGCAACCTACCCCTCCGCCGGCAGCACCTTCCCCGGGTTCAAGATCCCCCGTGGATCGAGCGCCGCCTTGATCGCCCGCATCGTATCGAGCGCCACCGGGTCCTTGCGCCGGGCCATGGTGGTGCGCTTCGAGAGGCCGATCCCATGTTCCGCGGAGAACGATCCGCCAAGCTCCGCCACCACGTCCTCCACCGCCTCGCGCAGCGCGTCCATCACCTTGGGGTCGTTGCGGCTCGGGTAGAGCGAGTAATGCACGTTGCCGTCGCCCAGATGCGCGACGCTGAGATCGGTCACCCCGGCATCGACCGCCTTGGCCCGGGGCATCACCGCCTCGAAGAACGCCGAGACCCGGTCGAGCGGCAGGGCGATGTCGGTATGGACCGCCGGGTTGATCTGATAGCCGATCTCCGCCGCCGCCTCGCGCCGCTCCCACATCTCGCGGCGCTGGGCCTCGGATCGCGCCACGGTGGCATCGCGCACGAGCCCGTCCTCCAGCGCTGCCGCGAGCGCCTCCTCCAGTGCGGAGACGAGCGGTGTCGCCCCTTCGGCCCCGGTCTCCGCCTCATCCGCCCGGGTCGTGGCCAGTTCCACCAAAATGTTGACGTCGTGGCGGGCCGCGAACGGCTCCCGCGCCGCCGGGTCGGTCCGCAAATGCCCGTCGATATAGCTCGACGGCATGTATTCATAAGCGTCGACCGCCCCGCCCGAGGCTTCCTGCAAGCGGTTGAGCAGGGTCAGCGCCGCGTCGAGAGAACCCGCCGCCACCATCGCCGTCGCCCGGGCGCGCGGCTGCGGCACCAGCTTCAGCACCGCCGCCGTGATCACCCCCAAAGTGCCTTCCGCTCCGATCAGCAAATCGCGCAGATCATAGCCGGAATTGTCCTTGTGGAGCGCCGACATCAGGTCCATCACCCGCCCATCCGCCATCACCGCCTCGATGCCGAGGCAGAGGTCGCGCATGTTCCCGTAGCGCAGCACGTTCGAGCCGCCGGCATTGGTCGAGAGCATCCCCCCGATCCGGCAGGAGCCGCGGGCGCCGAAGGTCATCGGAAAGAGCAGGCCCTCGGCCTCGGTGGCCGCGTGCAGGTTGTCGAGGATCACCCCGGCCTCGACCACCGCGACCCGCGCCGCGCGCCGGATCTCGCGCACCTTGTCCATCCGGTCGAGCGAGAGCGCCAGCGCGCCTTCGGCCACAGCACCGCCGGCGATCCCGGTATTGCCCGAGACCGGCACGACAGGCATGCGCGCCGCATGGGCGATGGAGAGGATCGTCGAGACCTCCGCCGTCGAGCCCGGCCGCAACACCGCGAGCGGCGCGCCCTCATAGGCGCCGGTCCAGTCGCGGTCCCAGGGCGCGGTGTCGGGGCCGGTCAGCACCCGCTCGGCTCCGATCGCCGTGCCGAGTTCGTCGAGAATGTCCATCGCCGGTCCTCCCGGCCCTCACTCTGGGCGAGCGGGCGGCCCAAGGGAAGGGGCGTTTGCGCCCTTGACGGGTGATCGGGGCTGGCCTAGAGGGGCGGCGGTCTGGCGGAGTAGCTCAGTTGGTTAGAGCAGCGGAATCATAATCCGCGTGTCGGGGGTTCAAGTCCCTCCTCCGCTACCACGGCTACCCCACACTCTACCCCCAGAAGCTCCTTCAGGTGCCCATGCACGGTCACTTCGTGGCCTGTTTCTGATGGAGCTATCTCGATTCGATCGATCAATGCTCGGATCGCTTCGACGGCGGCGGGCGGCGCGTTGTCCGGATCGGTTGCGATCGCGGTGAGGCTCTCGATGTGCTGCGCTGCGGCGGCGGGGTGGAGTTCCATCTCGCCGATCCCGGCCTCGGCGGCACTGGCCGAGGCGTGGGCAGCGCCGCGCTCCTCGTTGAGGCGGGCGATCGTGGTCATCGCCTCGTCCTCGTCGACCAGGCCGCGCAGATAGAGCGTCTTGGCGCGGGCGAGGGCGGCGTCGGCCTCGGCCGCCCGGCGGGCGAGGGTGCTGGCATTTCGGATCGCATCCTCGGCCAGTCGTCGACGCTCAGCGCGATACTCCTCCAGATAGGCGGCGATGTAGTGCGGGTCGCGCAGCTCGCGCGCGAGCTGCGCGAGGATGCTTGCCTCGATCAGGTCCAAGCGGGGCCGCAAGCGGTGACTGCACGCGCCCTCCCGCGAGGCAGAGCAGGCCAGCCAGATCGAGCCCTTCCGCCGGTGGTGGATATACATCCCGGCACCGCAGAGACCGCATTTGAGCTTGCCGCTGAAGAGCCGTTTCGGCGTCTTGTTGCGACTGCCAGTCGGTTCGCGGGCGACACTGGCGAGGCGCGCGGCGACCGCGTTCCAGAGCGACTCTTCAACGATCCGGAGATCCGGGGCCTCGGCCCAGTGCCAGTCCTCGCGCGGCACGGTGCGGCTGATCCGGCGGCCGGTGTCGGGGTCCCGCACCATGCGGACCCGGCCCCAGACGATCCTGCCGCGGTAGAGCTCGTTGCGCAGGATGCCGTAGCCGCGCGCGGCGTGACCGACCAGAGTGTTGGTGCGCCAGTGCCGCCCGCGCGGCGGCAGGACCTGGCGGGCATTTAGATCAGCGGCAATCACCGAGGCGGGCGTTCCGCCGGCATAGGCCGCCCAGATGCCCCGGATCACCTCCGCCTCGGCCTCCTCGATCGCCAGTTCGCCGGGGTGCCCCGGCACCGGCCGGTAGCCATAGGCGCGCCCCCCGGCATTGCGGCCCTCGCGCACCACGCCGGCCATGCCGCGGCGCACCTTGTGCTTGAGATCGGCCAGGAACATCTCTCCCATCAGACCGCGCAGCCCGACCTGGATCGCATCGGCGCGCCCGCCATGGACCGAGAGGATCGCGACGCCGGCGAAGTCGAGCCGCTTCCTGAGCCCGGCCAGGTCCTCCATGTCGCGGCTCAGGCGGTCCAGCTCCTCCACCACCACCACGTCGAAGCGGCCCGCCTGGGCATCGGCGAGGAGCTGCATGATGCCGTCGCGCCCGATCAGGGTGGCGGAGCTCTTGGCGCTGTCGGTGTAGGTGGCGGCGACGGTCAGTCCGTCGCGGTCGGCATGGGCGCGGCAGAGCGCAAGCTGATCGTCGATCGAGCGCTCCGATTGCAGGTCGGTGGAGTAGCGGGCGTAGAGGGCGGCGCGGGTCGCGGGGCGGAGAGTGTCGGGCACGGCTGATTCGCTCCGTTCATCAGGGCCTCATGATGCTCCCGCGCGCGGGCCCGTGCCAAGACGCGCACCGCCTCGGCCAACGGAAGGGCGCGGAACGGGGCGGTCATGCGGCGTCCCTCTTGCCGGCGGCGAGGTGGCTGCAATTGGCCTCGACCAGTGCGGCGGCGACGGGTGGGCAGACGCTGTTGCCGCAGCAGCTCACCTGCTTGTCCTTGGTGAAGGCCGCGAAGGTCCAGTCGTCGCCGTCCTGGTGCCACAAGCCCTCGATGACGTAATCGGGCGGGAAGCCTTGGGCGTTGAACAGCTCGCGCGGGGTGAGCATCCGCATCCCGATATCGACCACCACGAAGGTCTCGCCGTCGATCTCCAAGGTGACGAACTCGCCGCCGTCCCAGGCGTCGTACGCGCGCAGGAAAGCGGCGACCTCGCGGGCGCGGGTCTCATGCTCCGGCCCGAAGACCGGCGCGGCCAGCTCGGCCTGCACATGGGCGAAGCGGTCCTCCGGCGTCACCGTGTGGCAGGGCGCATCGATCGGGGTGGCGGTCGCGGTGCCGTAGTATTTCGCGAAGAACGCGGCGCTGAGGCTCTGCTGCGAGCCGGTGGCGGTCACGGTCGAGACGGGCTGATCGGCGGCGCGGCCGGGATGGTGGCCCCGACGCGCGCTGTTCTGTTGCGCGACGAAGGCCCCGGCGAGTGCGTGTTTCACGCCGCCGGCGACCACGGTGCCGAGAGGTGCATGGGGGTCGAGCGACCGTGGGGCCTGGCCTGGCCGCTCGCCATAGCCGGTCTGCACCAGCGCCGGGATGACGACCGCGTTCTGATCCTTCCGGCTCGCCGTGATCGTGTGGAGCGGGTCGAGCGGGTCGCGATTGCGGCCGCCCTGCTGGGCATAGGTCAGGAGCGGCGAGATCAGGGCGGAGTGCCCGCCGCCGGCCAGAACCGTGGGGTGGGGTCCATCGGCGGGGAAGTCGCGGCGCGTCGTGCCCTTGAGGCTGGCGAGGAGCGGCGCGCTGACCGCATGGCTGATCCCGCCGGCGGTGATCACGCCATAGGGATCGGTCAGCGGGTATTCCCGACGTCCGCCGCTATCGCCGTGGGCGACGCTCACCAGTGTCGGAGCCAAGACGCCGAGCGGAGCCGCGCCGCCCGGGCGCTTGATGAAGCTGTTGGCCGTCACCGTGCCGAGGGGCTCGTCCATGCGCCCGCCGGTCGCGCCGCCGTTGAAGCGAGTGATGGACGGGGCGACCACCGCCTTCTCGCCTCGGTTCGCACCGGTGATGGTGCGGAAGGGCTCAGCGGTGTCTTCCAGCCGCCCGCCGTGGGTCAGGTTCACGATGAAGGGCCGCTCGGCGTCGAGCACGTAGCGCTTCATGCCGCGCGCGATCCGGGCGAGTGTGTTGGGCTTGAGGGGGCGCTTCGACCTCAGGCCGAGCTTCGCCTTGATCTGCTCCCTGGTGTCGAAGACCGACGGACAGGGCAGCGACCAGTCGACACACTCGGCGGCGGTGCGCCAGGGCTTGAGGCGTCCGCGCTTGACTGCGGCGCTCTTCGGATCGCCATGGGTCGGCTTCGGCCAGACGATGGGCCGGCCATCGCAGCGCGCCACCATGAAGAGCCGTTTGCGGATCGTCGGCGCGCCATAGTCGCAGGCGCGCAGCTCCTTGAAGCGGATCTTGTAGCCGAGCGATTTCAGCGACTCGACCCAGGCCGTGAAGGTCACGCCCTCCAGCCCCTTGATGACCCGGCCTTCGTCGCAGATCGGCCCCCAGGTGCTGAATTCCTCGACATTCTCCATCAGGATCACGTCGGGGCGCTGATCCTTCGGCAGGCGCGCCCATTTGACGATGACCCAGGCCAGGTCCCGGATGTTGCGGTCCTTCGGGGTGCCGCCCTTGGCCTTCGAGAAATGCTTGCAGTCGGGCGAGGCCCAGAGCAGCCCGATCTTGCGGCCCGCCGTGACGCTCTCCGGCTCCACGTCCCAGATGTTGCTATCCAGATGTTCGGTCTCGGGGTGGTTGGCCGCGTGGAGTGCCAGCGCCGCAGCGTCGTGATTGATCGCCACATCCGGCGAGCGGCCCAGAGCGATCTCGATCCCCGTGGAAGCCCCGCCACCTCCGGCGAAGCTGTCGATGATGAGGGGCTCGCTCATGCCTGCGTCGCGACCGAGCTTGTCGCCCGCCACTGGTCTTCGCTGTCGCCAAGCCGGTAATCCATGTCGCCGCAGGTTTCGACGGACAGGTGCATGTCCTTCACCAGCTCCCGGTAGAGCCAGTGCCACCATCCTCGGATTTGGGGGTCAGGATGTTTGTAGCCAATGATCTCGGAGGCGTGCATGAAGTGGAGTTGGAAGTGGTGGGGCAGCTCGTCGAGGCTCTGAAGGTACCGCTCCACGACCACGTTCATCTTCTGGGTCCAGTCGTGATCGAGACCGGGCGGACACTCGTAGCTAGGTCCCGTGAAGGAGCCGCCGCGCGGATCGTATGGGTTCTCGAACACGTTGTGATCCAGAGCGCCCAGGAGGACGCACCGGCGAAACCAGCGGATCAAGTACTTGCAGGGGTGATACTTGGCGACGCCATCCGGTCCGCGGATGGCGGTCAGCAGCACCGTCTGTTGCATACACGGCAGATCGTGGGTCCATTCCTGGGTGACAATCGGCATCGTCAGCTCATCCCTTTCCGGATAGCTCTTGGGTGATCTGCGGCCCCCGGCGTCCCGTTGTGCTCGACCCCGTCGAGGAGGTCGCCTATCGCGGCGCGCTCACGGCGGCGGGCGGCGATTCCGGCGCGGCGCATCGGGGCGTCGTAGGCGTTATGGCAGCGCTGGCAGAGCGCCTTGAGGTTGGCGCGGTCGCAGTTTTCGGGCTGGTGGTCGAGATGCGCGACGGTCAGGACGACTCTCTTAGGGGCGCCCCAATCGCATGTATCTTCGCCCGTGTCCGGGACTTCCGCGCCGGTCGCTGAATCGTAGCCGTCTTCGTAGGCGGTCTGGCTCTCATAGCGATAGACGGCCAGGCCGCTCGATGTCTTGCCCCGACGGATCATCCGGCCATTCTCGACACCACACCATTCGCACATCTGGTCCGCTTCCTCGCGGACCCGGGCACTGATCGCGGGCCAGTCGGGCGGGTAGCGATCACGGTTCTCAGGACGGATCGGCATTGGGCGCCTCAGCCTTGTGTCTTGTCAGACTGAATTGCGACCGGCGCCGTAGGTAGGAGACCATCCACCCCAAGAACGTGCCGAGGAGGACGCCTTCCGCAGTCGATCTCTGTTCGGCAACCGAGACGGTTTGCTGCCCGATTTGTCCATCGCTCAACGTTTCAGTCATAGCGTATTTTCGGGGGCGCTCGTGTAGGATCGTGAAGCACGCCCCGCAGACCCAATCGCCGCAATACCAGTCGCCGTGCAAGTGAGGACATCTACCCATCCCGCACCCCCGGCATCCCGTTGTGCTCGACCTCGTCGAGGAGGCGACGCGCGTCGCTGAGATATGGCCGCCATCCAACGCATTCGTCGCGGTGTTTGCAGACGCTCACGCAGCCGTTCTCAGGATCGAGATGAGCGCCAGCCGCGCAGTCCTGAAAGCAGAGCTCCTTGGCGGCCCCTTCACGTTCCGCGTCGGTCCATTCGATGTGGGAGTCCTCAGCCATCAAAGCAGCCCCTTTTCGGTCAGCACCGCCTCGGGCGCGGTGAGGGTGACGACCTGGCCCCGGTATCGGGGGCTGCCGACCTCGCATTGAGACCATGGTATCCACACGTCCGCGCCGTCCTCGGTCTCGCGGATGCAGACCGCGGCGGCGGTCTCGGTCTGGTAGATGACCCGGATGTCGTGCAGGTCGGACCTCATGGCCTGTCCTCCGCCGGGGCCTCCACCCGCCTGATCCGCGCGGCCTCCGCGTCGATCAGGGCGCCGAGGTTGCGCAGGTAGGCGGGTGGCACGGGTGTCGGGGCCGGGCTCTTGCGGGGCGCGCGCACAGGCAGCGCGGCCCCGGATTGGGTGGCGATGTGGCTGGTCATGCGCGTCGACCGGTGGTCGGCGGCAACGGGATGTCGCCGCCGGAAGGGCGGTCGATGATCTCTGCCGCGGCACGACCAAGCAGTGTGACTCGCTCGACGTCGAACCAGTTTGGTTCGACGAACTGGTGCGGCTTGTCCCCGCGCGGCGCCAGGCAGACCTGGGCGCAGCCGGTCAACGTCTCGTTGCGACCGACGACAATGCCGGTGAAGCCGGAAATGGTGTCTTCGGCGCGATCGCCCAAGGCGATCCCATCGAACGGATCATTGGCTGCGGGGGTGCGGCGGAAGATACTAATCAGGCTCATTTCTTCTCCTTTGGCGGTCGGTGGTTTCGCCATGGCTCTCTGCCGTTAGGCGGCTTTGGGTTCGGTCAGGGCGGCGATGCGGGCCCGGGCGCGCTGCTTCCAGGTGTGGAGCAGGGCGTAGGCCGGGGGCAGGCCGGCGACGGGGCCGACCAGAAGACCTTCGAGGTCGAGGACCCAGGCCTTGCCGACCGGCCCGTCGCGCGGGAGGACCCGGGCGAGGCGCGCCGCCTCCAGCTCGTCGAGGAGCTGGCGGCCCTGGGCGGCGCCGAGCGGATCGCCGGGCCCGTCCTCGCGCCGCTCGATCAGCGCGATCATCGCTTCGAGGCGGAGCGCCGCGGCGCGCTGTTCGGTGCTCGGGCTGGCGGGCGCGAAGGGGTGGGCCATCACTCGGCCTCGAAGGTCGCGACGGGTCCCGCCGCCAGATGAATCGCGCCTCGGACCTCGGGGGCGGCGCAGACGAGGTATTCGACCGGGTCTTCGCCGTCCTTTTCCAACATCTCCTGCGCCTCTTCGCGGTCGTTGCACAGCATTTCGGGCCACCAGCCCAGCCCATCACCGAACGCAACGGCGTGGATGCGTCCCGGCAGATCGTCGGGGATCGAGTAGGTGCCGTCCTCGGCGCGCAGGCACGGGACGTAGAAATAGGTCATCTTCGAGGTCGGATGGGTCGACGGGATCGGCTGAGGCGCCGGCCACCACGGGTCGCCCTCCTCGCGCCCGACTGGCCCCCCATTAGCGAGTAGATCGGCGACCTCCGTCAAATCTCCGGAGACGCCTGGGAACTCGCACATCCACTCATCGGCGTAGTAGATCGTGCGAGTGGTTTGGGTCGGTTCGGTCATGCTGCAATCTCCTCGTCGGCCCGGCGGGCGCATTTGATCCAGTCGGCGCTGGCTTCGGTGAGATCGGCGCCGATTCCGGTGACGCCGAGGACGGTGACCTCCCATTCCGCGGCGCTCCAGCCGTCGAGCCGCCGCTCGATCAGGGTGCCGCCGAAGGCCAGCACCAGCCCGCGCATCCTCTGATTGCGGAGCGGGCCGTCGATTGCGGCCAGAGAAGCGGCCCAGGCGGCGCGGAGATCGGCCAGGGCGACGGCGGGGGGTGGGGTCCGGTCCATCAGGCGCGGCCCTCCGGCGGCGCGACGTGCAGCGCATAAGCGGCAGTCAGGTGGTCAAAGGCGTCGTTCTGGGCCGCCACGGCCTCGCTTTTCTCGACCGTTGTGCCGGCCGGATAGTGGATCGCGGCCAGCGCGCGCAGCAGCACCGCGGTCGCGGTCGGATCCAGTCGGGCCAGGTCCCGGGCGAGGATCCCCAAGGTCAAGATGATGAAGGCCACGGGCGAGCAGCCGATGGTCTCGCTGGCCTGTGCGACGACCGCGCGCAGATGGGCTTCGGCCATCTGGTGGACGGCCTTTTCGGTGTCGGTGTCAGTTGCATCGCTCATCACAGCACCCTCCCGGCGATCAGGGTGGCGAAGAGGCCGCAGATCGCCAGGAGCAGGAGCCCGGCGGCGAGGCGGTCGAGGGCACGGGCCAGCCGCGCCCTGCGGCGCTCCGCATTGGCCTCTGCCATCATCGTGGGGATGTCGGTCATGACTTGCTGATGTCCTCGTGGAGCGTGGCGCGGCGGCGGGCGCGGGACACGGCCGCGTCGACCTCTTCGATGTCGTCGTGGACCGCCGCGACCAGCGCGTCGGAGAAGTGGCTCACCACATCGCGGGCCATCTCGGCGGCGAGGGCGCGCTTCCGGGCGCGGAGATAGGCGATGGCGAGCTTGCGCGGGTCGGACCCGGTGCGGGCCAGAACCTCGGCGATCTTGTCCTCGGGTGGGTCGTAGGGGGTGGCTGGCTCTTCAGGCATCGCGGCCTCCGTATGGGGGTTGCGGAAATACATACGGCATTCTGGCGACAAAATACAAGAGGCATTTTGACAGCCGATAATGCAGGGTGTTGATTCGACGGGGGCGTGTCGGAGCTTGCCCGGGGCCGGGAGATGCTATTCTTCTGAGAGCGTGAGCAATGGAGGGGATGATATGAGGCGGGATTATAGTGGGGTGCGCACGGTCTGCACCATAGCGGGGTTCTTCGGCTGGCTGGTGGTCGCGGCGAGCCTGGTCGGCGCGATCATGGTGGCCGATGGCGTCGGCGGTTTCGCCGCGGCGCTGGCCCTGGCGCTGCCGGGGCTGGCGGGGGGGTTCGCGGCCATCGCCCTCGGTGCGATCGGCGAGGCGGCGGCGGGGTCGGCGGAAAGCCTGGCGCAATTGGCGGCCGGATCCGCGACGGAGACCGCGCCGCGCCCGGCGGCGCCCGCCGCGCCGGCGGCGGATGTCGCGGGGGCGGTGGCCCATGCAAGAGAGAGGTCGCAGGCCCCCGTCGATGACGGGGTCGAGTATTACGACGGCGCCTATCATGTCGGCGGCCAGACGTTCAGCGCGAAGGTCGATGCGCTGCGCTATGCCCGCGCGCAGAAAGACAAAGACTAGGGCGCGCCGCGGATCGCGCCCTTGATCACGCCGAGGATGCCGAACTCGGCCTCGGCCGGGGCATGCTCGCCCAGGGGCGGGACCAGGCCGCCGGGCATCCAGCGCCGCAGGACGATGTTGGCCTCCTGATTGGCGGCGGTGAGCAGGTCGGCGACGATGATGTCGCCGGCACTGGGTGCCGCCTTCTGATCGAGAATCAGAATGTCGTCGGCCATGAGCAGCCACTCCCGATAGTCCTCCGCGAGGACGTAGAGCGCCGCGCCGGCCTGCTGCGCCGCCTCGGCGGCCGACGCCGCCGGGATCGGACCGGTGGCCTTGCGGGGCATGTAGGGCCGGACATGCGGTTCGGCGAACTCGCGCTGCCGCGTCTGTGGCGGTTGCGCGAACGCCGCGCGCGGCTCCGCCGCCGCAGTGCCCAGCGACCGAGGTCCGCGCCCCTTGCCCCAGAGCAACCACTGTTCGTCGACATCAAAGGCGCGCGCGTAGTCCTGGACGGCGCCGATTCTGGGGTCGCGCCCACCGTTTTCATGAGAAGAGTAGGTCGGATAGGTCCATCCGAAGCGGTCAGCAGCGGCGCGGCCCGTGTCAAAACCAGCTGCCAGGCGGGCCAACTTCAATCGTTCCGCAAAAGTGATCATGCCGTCTGCATACTCAGATTGGAAATACAACGGGCATTGACACGTTAAAATACTCTAGGTATTTCGATGTGTCATGACCGACGATGGCGCTATGCAGACTGAACCGAGGCCCTGGGACTCGCCGAAGGCGATGGCGGCGGATTTGGGTGTGCCCTATCCGACCGTGAGCAGCTGGGGGCCGCGGGGCATCCCCGCCGTCCGCTGGCGCGAGATCGCCGACGCCGCGGCCCGACGCGGGGTCACCCTGTCGCTGGATCAGATTGCCACAATGAAGCTGAGCGATCTGGCGGGACCGGGACCAGCCAAGAAGGACCAGGCCGCATGAGGCGCCGACAGCCATCAAAGCTGCCCGCAATCAAGACAACCGCAGATTTCGCCTGCCCCGCCACAGATCGGGGGGCGGCATGACCACCGCCCCCCGCGCCGTCTTTGACCCAAAACACTCGTCACGGGTGCAGTCTACGCTGAACCTGCCGACACAGTCGTGGGGACAAAAATGCGTCCGTCCGGTGGCCGACCCGCACGCTTTCGCCGCCGATCTGCCGGAGCTCTGGTCGGCCTTCTGCCGGCGGAACTATCGCGATGCGCGGCATCTGGCCCAGGCCTTCGGCGTGTCGGAGAGCTGTGCGCGCAAATGGTGGGACGGGGCCGGTGGGATCCGCGGCCACCAGCTTCAGATCGCGGTGGCGCTGCATCCGCAGGATGCGTTCGAGACGTTCTTCGGGATCGCGGCGGAGTGAGGGCCCCGTGCCATATCGCTCCGGGCCCGGCCCCGCGCGCACAAAAGTGCGCCCTTTCGTGCGGCCCTGCCGCTGACCGATCCGCCCCGCCGCCGGCCCCATCCTCCCTGGTGGGCCCCGGGCGTGGCGGTCAGGCCGGGCCGGCTTCCTCCTCATCGCCGGTCCGGCCGTTCCGCGTCCCTAGGGCGCGGCGTCCGCGCCGCGCCTCTACCTCCCGCCCGTTGCGTACCCTCGCCGGGCGGCACCTGCCCCGCCGGCCTCTGCCTCGGCCGGTGGGGCTTTTTTCTTGCCGGCGTCCTGAGCGCCCGTTTCGCAGACACACATCGAGGAGTAACAGAGATGCCGTTCACCGCCGCCAAACCCCCGCCGCCGCCCGCGCCGCCGGGCACCGGCGTGTCGCTGTCGATCACCGTTAGCAAGTCCGGGCAGGCCCGGGCGCGGCTCTCGATCCGGGGCGATGTGGCCGAGCAGGTCTTCGGCGGCCCGATCGTCGGCAAGGCCTTCGCGGTGGAGATCGGGCGCGGCGCCGACGAGGGCAGGCTGCGGATCGCGCGCGACCCGACGGGCGCCTTCGAGGCGCGCAAGGGGCTGAAGAGCGTCGCGACGCTCTGGATCGCGGCCTGGGACCTGTTGCCGAAATCGCCCCGCCGTGCCGAGCCCTGCCGGGTCCGCGCGGGGGGGGGCGACGGGGAACTGATCCTCGAGATGCCGGATTTCTGCCGGCCATCCGCCAAGGGCGGCAAGATGGAGGCCGAGCACGGCCTCGGACGGTCGGGGCGGTCGCGGCGTGATGGATGACGACCGCACCTGCTGGTCCTGTGGTGGCGAAGGCTACCACGACGGTGACTGCACCTGCTGGGAGGACACCTGCTGTTGTCTCGTCCCCGACCCGCCGGTCTGCGACCTCTGCGGCGGCACCGGTTCTCTCGGTGAGGACAGGGAGGACGCGGCGTGACAGCGATCCTTAGAGAGGAGCGGATCGGGGGGCGGCGCCTGATCCTCGGCGACTGCTACGATGTCATCGGCGAGTTGGGTGCCTTCGATGCGGTCGTGACTGATCCGCCCTACGGCATCGGCTACGTACATGGGGCCGCGAAGAGTGCGTTCGCTTCGGCGCTCAACGAAAAACCCATCATCGGCGATGATCGCCCGTTCGACCCAGAACCGTTCCTGGCTTATTCGGTGGCATTGTTTTGGGGCGCCAACCACTTCGCGCGTAGACTGCCCGGTGGGGGGCGATGGCTCGTGTGGGATAAGCGCGAGCAGATACCACCGAACGACCAGTCTTGTGTAGAAATCGCCTGGGTGAGTGGCCCGCGCTCTGCGGACCGGATAGTGCGGCACTTCTGGAGCGGATTCGCAAAAGCGAGCGAGCGGGGCGTGGCGCGTGAGCATCCGACGCAGAAGCCGGTTGCGGTCATGGCGTGGTCGCTTGGGTTTCTGCCGTCCGCCCGAACGATCGTCGATCCATTTTGCGGCAGCGGAACGACCCTGGTGGCATGCGAGAAGTTGGGGCGGTGCGGTACTGGGATCGAGATCGATCGAGGATACTTCGACGTGGCGTGTCGGCGCGTGGAGCTGGCCGCTCGACAACCCGACCTCTTCGTTGATCCCGGTTCGCCTCCTGAGCAGATCGGGATCGACCTGTGACCGGCCCCAACACCTCCTTGGGTGTGATGCAGCAGCGCTCGGAGCCGAAGGACTCGCTCGCCGAGTTCCTCGCGCTGCGGCCGATGGGCGGCTTCGATCTGATCATGGCCGATCCGCCGTGGCGCTTTGACCTGCGCTCCGCGGCCGGCGAGGAAAAGGCGCCGCAGGCGCACTATGATTGCGTCGACACCGCGGCGATCTGTGCTTTGCCCGTCGAGACCATCGCGGCGCGGGACTGTCTGCTCTGGCTCTGGGCGACCAACCCGATGATCCCGCACGCGCTCCGCGTCATCGAGGCCTGGGGCTTCGTCTTCAAGACCGCCGGTACCTGGGTCAAGCGCACCGCGCGCGGCAAGGATGCCTTCGCGACCGGCTACGTGCTGCGCAGCTCGAACGAGCCGTTCCTGATCGCCTCACGGGGCGCGCCGAAGACCACGAAATCCACCCGCTCGACCGTGGCCACCTATGACGACGGATTCCACCAGGCAGGCGACGGCAGCGGCTGGCCGGCGGGGTCGATCACGATCGAGGCCAAGGCGCGGGAGCACTCGCGCAAGCCGGAGGAAGCGTTCGCCGCCGCCGAGGGCCTGATGCCCCATGCCAAACGGATCGAGCTCTTCTCACGCGAGAGCCGCGCGGGTTGGGCCTCGTGGGGCAATGAGGCGGGCAAGTTCGACGGGGCGGCGGCGTGAGCGCTGCCTGACAGAAAGGAGAGAGACATGACGACCCACGATCCCGATCTGGCCAAGACGGCCAATGGGCGCGGCAAGGCCAAGGCGCCGCGCGGCAAGATGAAGGAGGACAAGGCCGATCTCGACGTGAAGGCCGGCGCCTTTCGCGTGGTGAAATCGGAGCTCAAAGGCTTCTGCGAGCGCGTCGAGGCGATCGAGACCGAGATGGCCGAACTGCGCGAGGCCCTGAAGGAGGTCTACGCCGAGGCGCAGGGGCGCGGCTATAGCGTCAAGTCGCTGAAGACCGTCGTCAAGGAGCGGAAGCGCGACCGCGACGACGTGATCGCGGAGCGCGAGGTCACCGATCTCTACCGCGACCAGCTCGGTCTGCTTTGAGGCGGCGGCGATGGGCGCGGAGATCGAGGCGGAGATCGAGGCGGAGTTCGAGCTGGTCGAGGCGCGCTGCCTGCGGATGACGCTCGCCTCGCCGGGCGGCGTGATCGACATCGTCGAGGCCGATCCGGCGGCTCTCGACGCGCATCTGATCTTTCTCGATCTGCTTGAGGAGCATGTGCCGGAGACGCTCCGCCGCCGGGAGCTCCGATATGAGGCCCGTTTCGACTGGCGCCGGGGCCGGTCGCGCGCCGCGGTGCCGGTGCTTCGCTCGATCTGCGCGCGAGCGGCGGAGCTGTCGTGAGGGGCGGGCCGCGATATCTGGCCCGGTCCTTGCAGGTCGTGACCTCCCATGGCCGGCCGCTGGGGCCGGATCGCTGGTTCGTCCTCGATGTCGAGGCCGGGCGCAACGTCACGGCGGAACTGCTCGACCCGCTCCTGCCGGAGGGCGCGCCCTGGGCCGGGGCGCGGTATGTCAGCGGGCGGCAGGCCCTGATCCTGGCCGAGATCGGCAATGCCCCGGCCGATCTCGCCGCGACGCTCCGGGCCGAGGTGACCGAGCGGCTGCGGGCCGGACACCGGAGGGCGGGGTGATGTGGAGGTATCAGAAGGTCGTGGTGATCCGCCGCCGTTCGGACGGGCTCTACTACACGGCGCCGCCGCGCAGCGCGGCGCCGAGCTGGACCGCCGATCTGCGGCAGGCGAATTTCGTCGCGCCGAGCAAAGTACGGGGCCTGATCCGGGCGGAGTGGGGCCGCGACGAGGCCGAGTTCGAGGCGGTGCCGGTGGTCCCGGCCCTGGCGCCGGAGGAGGGCTGATGGGCCGGATCAAGCATCGTAACGTTAGGGTCCGCGGCGTCACCTATCCGACGATCGCCGATGTCTGCCGCGCGCTGGATCGGATATCGAAAGGTGCGGCATGAGCGTCGGGGCGCGGGATATCACGCTCGGGCCGGTCGATCTGGATATGTTGCCGGAATACCCGCTCGACCGCACCGCCCGGTTGCTGGGAAGCTACTTCCTCAAATTCGAGACGCAGCGCTGGCTGAACTCGGAAATGTGCCTGAGCTGCGACCGCGAGATCGGCTTCATCTATCTCAACCTGATATTCATCGCCCAGCATCAGGTGCCGATCGGCACCCTACCGGCGCAGGAGGAGCTATTGGCGCAACTCGCGCGCTGCTCGCTGGCCGAATGGCGGAGGTTCCTGCGGCGCGACCCGAACCCGCTCCATCGCTGGCAGCATTGCCGCTGCGATGGCGGCGAGGTCCGGCTCATGCACCCCGTGGTTCTCGAGATGGTCGAGGACCAGCTGTGCCGCCGCGCGGCGAGAGAGATGTCCAATGCCAGCGCCGCTGCCCGTCAGAGGCTCAAGCGCCTGCGGGAGCGGATGCTCGCTGTCGGGATGCCCAAACAGGCGGCGGATGACGACGTGCTGGTCGAGCGCATGGACGCCTGGCTGGCCGAACACCACCGCGGTCGACGCGACCAGGCGGCCTATGACCGCGTGTTCGAGGTCGCGGCGCGGGAGCGCTGGTTTGCCCTGTCGAGAGGGGGCGCGATGCCCTGATCCGTCCCGGATCGATCCGTTCTGTCACGCGAACAGTTCGGAACAGTTCGTGTGACAGTTGGCGAACAGTTCGCTCCGAGAAGGAGAAAGAGAAAGAGAAAGAGAAAGAGAAACACGGACGGAAACCGAAGCGCGCCGACCCGCATGAGGCGCGGGCGGTGAGTGTGGCGCAAGGGCTGAGAAAGGAGCAGTGACATGACGCCGGAAGAGCGGGCCCTCGGGCGGGACCAAGTCAGGACGGTGCTGATCGCACGATGCGAGGAGGCGGGGCTGACACGTCCGGCCAAGCGCAGCGCCGAGGAGCATCGCCAGGCGCTGGCAAAGCTGGCCGACCGGATTGCCTATATGGCGCCCGACACGCTGGCCACTCTTGCCGATGTGCTGATCCGGAACGCGCAGGTGAAACGCGGCGTGGCGCTGTGGCCCTCCGAGGCGGTCGTTCTGCACCTTGCGAAGGGCTTGCAAGAGCCACCGGTCGAAGAGCCGGACATCGTCGGGTCGTGGTTCGCCTCGCGCCAGGGGCCGCAGATCCTCGCCGGCGGCTATGAGGTCGAGCTGCTCTACTTCCTGCGCCGGCGCGGCGTGCCGCCCCAGGCCGCCGATCTGGCCCGGCTGCGGGCGGAGGCGGCGGAGAACCGCCGCGAAATGGAGCGGATCGGCCGGGCTTGCATGGACGGCACCGCGACCGAGGCCGACCGGGCGAGTCTCGAAGGCTACATGGCCTCCCGCGACTACGCCCGTGCTATCATCGAGCGGGGCAAGGCGAAGCGGAAGGCGCAGGCCAACGAGGGCGCGGGATGAGCGCAGAAACATGGGTCCAGCAGCAGCTTGCCCAGGCCGCGCGGGATGACCGGGCCGAACTGCGGGCCGCGCGGCGCGGCGAGGTCTGGGTTCGGACCGAGGCCCAGCGGCTCGCCGCGATCGTTGCCGCCGGCGCGGTGCCCGAGGAGTGCGGCGACGACATCGCCGCCGCCCCGGCCCGTGGGCCGCTCGTCGCCTTCGACCTCGAACAGGCCTATCCGCGCGGTGATGGCGGGGTCGAGTACAAGGTGGCGGGCTATAAGGGCCGGCGCTCGGCGCGCTGCGAGGACGTGTTCGACCGGCTCGAAGCGCAGGCGCGGCGGCGCAAGCGGCCCTTCGGTCTGTCCCCCGCCCAGGTGCAGATGGCCCGGGCCTATCGCGATCTGGTCGAGTGGTATGCCTCGGCCGGCGTCAAGTGCTCCTCGGTCGAGGCGGTCGGGGGTCGGGGCGATGGCAGCTTCATGGACGTGCTGATTGCGGCGGGCCGGCGGCTGGAGCTCTGGCGGCGGCGGATCGGCGGCGTGGCCATGGAGGTGCGTCGGGTGCGGCCCGGCTCCGGTCGGCGGCTGATCACCCGGCGCGATCTGGTCGACCTGGTGGCCTGCGGCGACCGGACCATCGCCGATGTGCTGGTGGCGCATGGCTGGGCGGCGAGCCCCGCCAAGGTCGATGGGCGGCAGGCAAAGGACCTGACGGTGGCGCTGGCCGGGTCGTTGGACCTGATGATCGGGCCGGTTCGGAGCGGCGTCGCCGTCCTGCGGACCGACCAGCCGGCCGGCTGCTCGGCCATGTTGGCCGAGAAAGGGGGTTGACGCTTATCCCGGTCTGCGCCTACAGCTTGTGCCATGATCGAGAAGAGCGCCTAGGGATAGCCCCCTGCGGCGCTCTTCGTCTTTGTGGGGTGGAGCAGTCGGGTAGCTCGCGTGGCTCATAACCACGAGGTCGCAGGTTCGAGTCCTGCCCCCGCAACCAGACAAGCTGCGGACTGTCATGGGCAAGCTGGAAGGGCGCGGACTCGGCCGACGATTGGGGCGAGAGAAGAGCCGACTGCGCGCTGCGCCGTTGAAAGAGGATCGGGAGAAGCGGCGCTACAAGGAGCAGCCCTGGCGCGCATGGTACTCCTCGCCGCGCTGGCAGGCCGTCCGTCGCCGGGTCATCGAGCGGGACCGTGGCATCTGCCAGCAGACCGGGGTGGCGCTCGTCGGCGGGGCGAATGCGCCCAACAGTCCGGTGGTTGACCACATTGTTCCGCACAGGGGCGATGAGAGGTTGTTTTGGGACGAGAGCAACCTTCAGACCGTCGCGAAGCGATGGCACGACAGAGTGAAACAGAAGCGAGAACGGTCGGACCTTGGGGGAGGGGGGGTCTGATCTTCACATTCCGGGTGGGCCTCAAACCCGCCCCCCAATCATCGACGGATTTTTTTCTTGGCTGAGAGTGAAAATCAGGCTGATCCGATGGTCCAGACGCTGTTCGGCGAGTGGGTCTATGCGGCGCCGCGCAAGCGCGGGCGGCCGAGGTTTGAATGGACAGAGGAAAACTCCCATAAAGTCAGCATGTTGCTGGCGATGGGGTGGAGCAACGAGCGGATCGCGGGCTGCATTCTCGATCCTCGCACGGGGAAGTCGATCAGTACGGCGACCTTGCAACGCTATTTTAGATGCGAGCTTGCCGTGCGCGATCGGGCGCGGGACCGGTTCGTGGCGCACCAGTTGATGGTGACGACACAGGCGGCGCTGGGTGGAAATGTCGGGGCGATGCGGCTCCTACAACAATTGATCGACAGGAACGACCGTCAGGTCGCGGAGCTGTCCGTCGCCCGCCGGAAGCCGGAAAAGCCCGCTCCGGCGCAGCTCGGAAAGAAAGGAATCATCGCGCGCGAGGCGGAGGATGCCAACGCCCAACTGGAGGCAGAATTGCTCGCCGAAGTGGAGCGCGCGGGGCGGAAGCACTAAGCGATGCCCCGGTTCGCGTGTCCGGATTGGTGGGAGAAGCTCCAGCGCGGCGAAACGCCCATGGCGGATGTTCCGCTCGACGATGCTCGGGCGGCGAAGGCGCTCGCGTTCTTCAATCGGCTTTGCCTCCCGGATGTGATCGGCAATCCGGCGCTGTCGGAGGCCTGCGGCGAATGGTTCAAGGACGTGCTCGTGGCCTTTCTGGCCAGCGCGGACCCAGAGACATCCGAGAGGACCGTTTGGGAGGCGCTGTGTGAGGTTCCGAAGAAGAACTCGAAATCCACTTACGCCGCCGCGCTCGCGCTGACGGCGCTCTACCTCGAGGAGACGCCAAACGGTCAGATGCTGCTGATCGGTCCGAGCCAGAACATCTCGGCAAGGTGCTTCGAGCAGGCCCGGGGCATGGTCAAGCTGGATCCGCAGTTGGCGAAGATCTTCCACATCCAAGACCACCTCAAGACCATCACGCGGATCAAGACGGGCACAAAGCTGGAAGTCAAAACGTTCGATACGTCGATCGTCACGGGAGAGATACCGCTCCTGACGATCGTCGACGAGTTGCACCTGCTCGGTGGAAAGGCCAAGGCGCCACATGTGATCCAGCAGCTTCGCGGCGGCAATGTGACTACCACGGGTGGCCAGATGTTCTTCATCACGACGCAGTCGGATACCGCCCCGAAAGGTGTGTGGAGGACTGAACTCAACAAGGCGCGGAAAATCCGCGACGGCGAAGGCGGGCCAAGGCCTATCATGCTGCCGGTGCTCTATGAATATCCGCCCGAACTGCAAAAGGAGGAGGCTTTCTGGCGTAACCGCGAGAACTGGCCGTTCGTCCTGCCCAACCTCGGCCGCTCAATCAGCGTCGATCGCCTCGTCGCGGATTATGAGAACAATGGGGCGGAGACCAAAGAAGCTGAGCAGATTTGGGTCTCGCAGCATCTGAACATTGAGATTGGCTTGGGCTTCAATGGCGAACGGTGGATCGGGGCTGATTACTGGGCCGGCGCGGGGCAAGCCGGGCTCAGTCTCGACTCGATCATCGCAAGTTCAGAGGTGTGCGTCGTCGGCGTGGACGGCGGCGGTCTGGACGACCTACTCGGCCTGGCCGTGCTGGGACGGCATCGGGAGACGAAGTGCTGGCAGCATTGGGGGCGCGCCTGGGCGGACCGCGACGTGCTCCGGCTCCGGCAGAAGATCGCGCCGGACCTTTTGGACCTGGAGCAGGTCGGCGATTTGGTCTTGGTCGACAATATCGAGGACGAGGCTAACCCGGAAATCGTCGAAATCTGTGTGCGCCTAAGAGAGGTCGGTCTGCTGCCGGAAGAAGACGGGATCGGTATGGACCCGGAAGGTGTCGGCTCGATCATAGACGCGCTTATCGAGGCGCAGTTCCGGATCGAAGACATTCGGGCGATCTCGCAAGGCTACAAGCTGAACGCCGCGATCAAGACGGCGCCGGTGAAGCTGAAGAACGGAAAGCTTCAGCATTGCTGCCAGGCGCTGATGGATTTCAGCGTGGGGAATGCGGCGACCGAGCCGCGTGGCAATGCCGTCATCGTGACCAAGGCCCAAAGCGGTTCGGCAAAGATCGACCCGCTCATGGCCCTTTTCAACACGGTTCAACTGATGAGCTGGAACCCGACCGCGGCGCAGGCTGCCGCGGTGCGGATTCCCGACAACTACGAGGTCTGCTGATGGGGCTGCTGAGCATGTTGCGGTCCGGCGGTGCGATGGCTGACGATCCGGCCGAGGACCGCGATGCCTTTGACGACCGATGGTTTGGCGCGGGGCATCGATCAGAGATTTCGATCAACGTGACGGTCAAGCGGGCGCGGCAGGTCCCGGTAATCCGCGACTGTCTCAAGGTCCTTTCGGATTCGGTCGCGGGTCTTCAAACAGCTATCTTCCGGCGCGGGTCCAGCCGCGCGGTCGAGAGGATCGACGGCCATCCGATTGGCCGCTTGTTGGAGCGGCCGAACCGGCGCAATACGAGCTTCGAGTTCATGACGACGATCGTCGACGATTTGGCGACTTGGGGCGACTTCTACGGCGAGCTGGTCATGGGCGATGGAGGTGAAGTCGCCGAGATATGGCGCATTGACCCGGCGCGGGTCACCGTCGAGGAGCTTTCGGACCGGACCAAGCGGTACCGGTTCACCGACCGGTGGGGTGCGCAGCGCACACTGCTGGAGGGCGAGGTCTGGCATATCCCGTTACCGCCGCTGATCGACGATCTGAAAGGAACGTCGCCGATCCTTGACGATGGACGCGAGGCGGTGGCGGTCGCGATCGCGCTCCAGCGCTACGCCAATATCCTGTTCACGAACGATGCGACGCCGAGTTTCGTATGGCTCATGGACGGGTCGTTCGCCGACCAGGCATCCAAGAAGAACTGGCTTTCCGCCATGGCGCGCTGGATGGGCGGCAAGAACCGGCACCGGCCGGCCGTCGCGGAACACGGTATGAAGCCGGAGCGGATGGGCCTGACGAACGAGGAGGCGCAGTTTCTCGAAACCCGCAAAGAGCTCTGGCTCGACCTCACCCGGCTCTGGCGGGTCCCGCCCCACAAAGTGGGCATCCTCGATCGTGCGACCCATTCGAACATCGAGCATCAAGGTCTCGAATTTGTCACCGACACGCTGCGGCCGATCCTCGAGCTGGTCGAACGGAGCGTCACACGTTTCCTGATCGACGAGCCTGGCGTCTATTTCGAGTTCAACGTCGAGAGCCTTCTGCGGGGCGATATCAAGGCGCGATACGAGGCCTACGCAAAGGGCCGCCAATGGGGCTGGCTGTCCGTCAACGACATCCTGGCAATGGAGAACCGGAACGGGATCGGCCCGTCCGGCGATCGGTATGTCGAGCCGCTGAACATGGTGCCGGTCGGCGCGTCCGGCGCGGACCGCGACAACAACGCATCGATCGAAAAGTCGGTTGCCTTCCTGCGCGACAGCGTTGCCCTGAACGGCGGCCGGCCGAGACTGGAGCTTATCAAAGATGCCGCATGATATTGACCGCATCCTCGAGGCGGCACGGGCCAGCGTCTGGCTGATCGACGAGGACAAGGCTCGTGAAATCGTCACGTTCCTGTCGCTGAGGGCGGCGGGCGAGACGGCGGGATGGTCGGAGGAGGCACCGGCCCCGGTCTATGCGCTCGACCCGGTCCAGGGCCGCCACGGGAACGTCCATCACCTGGTTCTGCACGGCGTGCTGACGCCACGGGCCGGGATGATGACTCGGATGAGCGGCGCGGCGTCGCTCGAGCAGTTTGGAAGGGCGTTCGCGGTGGCGGCGAACGACCCGAACTGTCAGGCCATCGTGATCGACATAGACAGCCCCGGCGGAGACGTGTCGCTGGTCGAAGAAACGGCCGGGATGATCTATCGTTCCCGGAGGGAGGGGCGCCCGATCATCGCGGTGGCGAACACTATAGTCGCGTCCGCAGCGTATTGGATCGCCTCGGCGGCGGACGAGATCGTGGTGACGCCATCCGGGCAGGTAGGATCGATCGGGGTCTATTCGATGCACGACGATCTTACCGCGGCCATGAACAAGGCGGGCCTCAAGCGGGACGTGATCAAGGCGGGACCGCGAAAGGCGGAGGGCCTTGTGGGCGGTCTCGACGAGGCCGCGCGGGCGCATCGCCAGCGCTTGGTGGACGAGACGTATGGTGCTTTCGTCACGGCGGTGGCTCGGAACCGAAACGTCGACGCTGCGACTGTGCGGGCCGATCCCGAAGAGACCGAGCGACACTTCGGCGGTGGCCGATCCTATCGCGCCAAGACCGCTCTCCGGCTCGGTATGGCCGACCGGATCGCGACGCTGGACGAGACCCTTGCGCGGTCGGCGCGGGGCCGACGGAGCCGTCAGCCGCGCGTGGCAAGGGCGCGGCTCAACCTGACGACCTGACACACACACCAGACCTTTGGTCGCCGAAGCGGTGCGCGCCGGGCGCGCGGCCGAGGCTTGGCATCTGCCCGGTATGGAGACGCAGCTATGAAGAAGCTCGCAGAACTGAAGAAGACACTCGCCGATTTGAAGGCGGAGGGCCTTGCTATCGTGAACGCTGCCGATGACGGCGAGCGCGAGTTCACCGCGGAGGAAGAGGCGCGGCTCGACGAGATCGAGACCGAAAGCGCCGATTTGCAAAGGCAAATCGAGGCGGAGGAGGCGCGGCTTGAACGCCGCCGCACGCTCGAGGCGCTGCCTGCCGGCGGCACCCGCGCCGCTGGCCAGATCACTGTCGATCAGCCCGATCCGGCGCAGACCGGCGGGTTCAAGGATATCGGCGAGTTCGCCGTGGCGGTGGCCTCCGCGGTCAATGCGGGGCGTATGGGCGGCGCCGTCGATGAGCGGTTGCTGGCTGTCAGCAACAGCCATCAGGGCGGCGGAAGCGCCGGGGAAGGGTACAGTTTGCCGCCGGCGTTTCGGGACGAGGTCTGGGAGCTGGTCAGCCAGTTCGACCAATTCGGGCCGTTGATCGACGAGGAGCCGACCTCTGCGCGCCAAGTGAAGCTAGGGGCGGACGAGACCACGCCCTGGGGCACATCCGGCATCTCTGCCTATTGGAGGACGGAAGGCTCCCAAATGACAGCATCGCGACTGGCCGACGAGGGCCGCAGCGTGCCGCTTCATGACCTCTACACGCTGGCCACCGCGACCGAGGAGCTGCTCGCAGACGCACCGCGGCTCCGGAACCGACTGACGCGGAAGGCCGCAGAGGCCATTGCCTGGATGAAGAACCTGGCAATCGTCGACGGCTCCGGCGCAGGCCAGCCGCTCGGATGGATGAGGGCGAAAAGCCTTGTGGAAGCCGCCAAGGAGAGCGGTCAGGTAGCCAAGACGATCACGGCCCAAAACGTGATCGCAATGTATGCCCGGCTGAAGATGATCCCGGGCGACCGGCCGTTCTGGCTGATCGGGCAGGATTGCCTGCCGGAGCTGATGACAATGACGATCGGCGATCGGCCGATCTGGGTGCCGCCGACCGGGCTGGCCGAAGCGCCCGGCGGATTCCTGCTCGGTCTGCCGGTGCGGTTCAGCGAGTTCGCCGAGACACTCGGCGCGAAGGGCGATATCCAGCTCGTCTCGCCGCGCGGCTATTACGGCGTGCGCCGGGCCGCCGGCGTGTCCTTCGCCAGCTCGATCCACCTTTACTTCGACTATAACGTGGAGGCGTTCCGTTGGCTCTTCCGCTATGGCGGTCAGCCACATCTCCAGAAGCCGGTGACGCCGGCCAAGAGCGCCGCGACGCAGTCGCACTTCATCACCCTGGCGGAACGCGCCTGACGCATCACCGACGCCGACCGATCCGCGAGGCGCGGTCGGCGCAGATCCACGGAAAGGAGAGCAGATATGGCTCAGAAAACACTTCCTCCCTCGGCCGAGATCGCAATTCTCGGGGCTATAGGTCCCGCTGCGTTAACGGTTGGGGCTCGCACTACCGGCTGGGTGCCGATAGCGGATTTCGGGTCCTTCATGGCGATCGTCACGACCGGCGTGCTCGGTACCGACGCGACGGTCGACGCGAAGATCGAACAGGCCACGGACGCCACTGGCGCCGGAGCCAAGGATATCGAGGGTGCGGCGATCGCGCAGCTCACCAAGGCCGAAGATGACAACAAGCAGGCGATCATCGAACTGGGCGCCGAAGACCTCGACCTGGCGAACGACTTCACGCATATCCGCCTCACCGTCGAGGTCGGTGCTGCGACCAGTGATTGCGGCGCTGTGCTGCTCGGTGTCGGTCCGCGCTACGCCCCCGCCTCGGGGCATGATGCGGCGTCGGTCGCCGAAATCGTCACGGTCGGCGCCTAAGGCGCGAGCCGGAGCCTGCGGGCTCCGGCCGCCCGGCGAAATCGACGATGCGGATCACAGTGACGACACCGGCGGCGCACCCGCCGATCGAGCGCGAGCGCGTGAAGGAGCTGATCGGCGTGCTCGACGGTTACGACGACCGCACAATCGACATGCTCATCGGCGCGGCGACGGCCTGGGCCGAGGCCTATATGCGTCGCTATCTGATCGAGCGCGAATTGTGCGTGGAGTTGGACCGGTTTCCGAGCGGTCCGATCGTGCTGCCGTTCGCGCCGGTGCGTTCGGTTTCGGAGATTCGCTACACCGTCTGCGCGGGAGTGTCGCAAATCCTAGCCACCGAGAATTGGAACCTCGCCCTGGCGGAGCTTCCACCGCAGATCAGGCCATCGCCGGGTACGACCTGGCCGGTCGTAACCATGGCGCCGGATGCGATCGAGATCGACGTCACGGTCGGCTATGGCGCCGGTCCGGATGACGTGCCCGACGATATCCGCATGGCGATCGGCTACGCCGTGGCACATCTGAAGGAGAACGCGCATATCCTGCCCGGGAGGGCGAAGCTCGACATGCCTGGCATCGCAACGGGCATGCTCGATCCGCATCGAGTGTGGGTCTGAGATGCATACCCCGCGACTCGTCTTCGAGGCACCGGTCGACCTCGATGACGAGGCCTATGGCAAGGGGCATGACGGCTGGGTACCGGTCTGCCGCGCGCGGGCGCTCATGTTCTCGCCGGAACGGGCCGGGGAGTCGGTCGAGGCCGGCCGCCTGTCGGGCGCGGCCCGCTACAAGGTCCGGCTCTGGTCAAGCCTCGGCACGCGACGGATCACGACGGAATGCCGCGCCCAGGACGAGATGCGAGGCGCATACTACAATGTAAGGGAGGTCGACGCGCTCTCCAGCCCGACCTTCGTCTTCCTGGTCATCGAGAGCGGAGTGGCGATCTAGTGAGCGTCTCGGCGGCGTTCCAGGCTGCGGTCAAGGCGGCGCTGGAACGCGATACCAAGGTCACGGCGCTGGTCGGCGCGGCGATCTATGACGGCGCTCCGGCGCGGCGGGTGTTTCCGTCGATCGAGCTCGGGGTCACCACGTTCCGGCCGCTGCACTTGTCCTGCACCACTATGCGCGAGGAGCGCATACAGGTCGATGTTTGGAGCCGCAAACAGGGACGGCTGGCACCGGCCAAGATGGTGACCGATGCGGTCTATGCCGTGCTCGACGCCGGCGAACTGACAATTGCCGATCCGTACGCCCTGGCGAGCAGCGAGGTGGTGCTCGCTCGGGTGATCGACGACCCGGACGGGATCACGGCCCATGGCGTGATCCTGTTCGAGGCCGAGATCGAGACCGTGGTCTGATGGTTCAGGGTCTGGCGCAACTCGAACGGCGGATGAAGCGGATACCGCTCTCGGTCCGGGAGGTGGTGCGCAAGTCGATGGAACGGGCGGCGGCCGAGATCGTGGCCGATATGGAGGCTTTGAAGCCGATCCCGGAGATCGAAATCGGCTGGACCTGGGGCGATGCGCCGGCGGGCTCCCTGGTGATCCAGCGCGCAGGGAGCCGGGATTATGGCGGGATGCGGATCACCATCTATGCCCGCGGCGGCCAGGGTTCGGGCTTCGCTGCGCAGTGGTTCGAGCACGGAACCAATGAGCGGTTCACTCGTGCGGGCAAAGGGACCGGGCGAATCAAGGCGCAGCCGTTTGTTTACCCGGTCTGGCGCGCCTGGCGGCGGCGCATCCGGGCCCGGATCAGCGCAGCGGTGCGGCGCGGCGTGAAGAAGCTCTAGCGACCGACGGAAAAGGAGAAGCGGCATGAGACTGCGGATCAAGAAGGACCACGACCACTGGGTCGGGCCGGCATCGGTGCGGACCTTCAGGGCCGATACGGAGGTCAGCGTCCCGACCGACGTTGCAAAGGCGCTGATTCAGGTCGGCGTAGCCGAGGAGATCAAAGACCGCCCGACGGTCGAGGCGAAGGAGAAAGTGACATGAGCGACCCCACACTGACGAACAAGCTGCTGATCCTGCTCGGCGACGGCGGCGATCCGACCGAGACGTTCTCGCATCCCTGCGGCGCGAATGGAAGCGAGGTCACCTTCACCAACAATACCGGCGAGGCTGTCGTGCTCGATTGCACAGACCCGCTCGGTCTGGTGGCGGCGATCAAGCGATGGACCGAAAGTCAGGACACGTCGATGAACATTTCCGGCCGCGTGGCCAGCGAGAGCTTTGCGACGTGGCGGGCCTGGGCCGATGGTGGCGAGATCAAGAATGTCCGGATCGCAGTGACAGAGAGCGCGGCCTGGGGCGGCGGGCATTGGGAGCTTCCGGCGATCCTCGGCGAGTTCCAGATGGGTCGGGAGGACAAGGCGACCGTCACATTCACCGCCTCGATCACCGGCGCGGGTCGCCGGTCCTGGACCGCCGCGGCGTGATGCAGCCCTATACCGACTACTTCGCCGGCGAGGAGCGGGCGTTCCGCTTATCGTTCGGCGACGTGCTCGATCTGGAAGAGGCCTGCGGACGGACCGGCATCGGCGCCATCTTCCACCATCTCGCGACGCACAGCTATTCGATCCGGGAAGTCCATGCGGTGATCCGGATCGGTCTGATCGGCGGCGGGATGCCGCATGACGAGGCGGCGCGGCTCTGCGACGATCGGATGACCGAGCTGCTCGTTGTGCATCACGAATTGGCGATGAACATCCTGCTGGCGCTGATGTCGGGGATCGACACCGATGAGACGCAGCCTGCCGGCGATCCGGAGCGGCCCTACGACGCCGGGGCGATCTTCGCGGCGCTGCTCAAGCTGGGCGTCGCGCCCGAACAGGTGCGCGGGATGTCCTATGCCGATTTCGCGGCGACGATGCGCGCCATGGGCGGGGCGAAGGCGCAGCCTCCGAGCGAGTCGGAGTTCAAGGACATGCTTCGCCAGGCGAAAGAGAGCGGGCTGCTATGAATACGACGATCGACACGCCGATCATGGTCCGGATGGAGGCGACGCTCCGCCGGTTCGAGAAGCAGATGGATGCGGCCTATGCCAAGGCTCGCCAGACCTCGCGTGGCGTCGAGGATCGGTTCGACGGGATGAACAGGAGCGTGCAGCGGTCTTCGGAGAACGCGGCACGCGGCCTGACCCGGTTTCTGAACGTTTCTCGACACGGTCGTTTCGTGTTGCAGAACACCGCGGCCCAGATTGGTGATATGGCGATCCAGGCAGAAGCTGGCACGCCGGCCTTGCGGGTCATGGGCCAACAGTTGCCGCAGATTTTCGGCGGCTTCGGCGCTCTGGGTGGCGCCATTGGTGTCTTAATGCCGATTCTCGGGACGCTGGCGGCGGTCGGTCTGCCGGTGATCGGGATGCTGACGCTGATGGGCAATGAGAGCGAAGAGGCGGCGGCCAAGCTCTCGGAGCTGGAGGCTCTCAATCTCGGCCAGGCGCGGTCCGAGGTTGAGAGCCTTCGGGGCTTGCAGGAGAGCTATACCGAGGCGGTTCTGGAGCATGGCCGGCAGCAAAGCGAGACCTCCGCCCAGGCCGTGGTCGATCTGGGGCGCGAGCTTCAGGCCCGTTCAGCGCTCCTCGCGCTGCAACGGGTCGAGACGGAAAACAAGCTCCGCGCGACGCGCCAGACCATCGCGGAGATGCGTCAGGAGCTCTCCGATATCCTCGCCAGCGTGCGACAGGAAGCCGAAGCGTCGACGCATCTTGCCATTGGCGATCCCGACGCGATGCGGCGCCGCAACGAGGCGATCGCGCAAGCGATCCTCAATGCCTTGGCAGCCAATGAGGAGCTGGTGGCCAGCATCCGACAGGGCGAAGCGGAGGCGACTTTGATGCAGCTCGCGGTCGAGGCGCTCGACGGGGCGCTGGAGGAGGCGCGGCGCACCGGGGCCGATCTGGCCGGGATCGACTTCTCCGGGCCGATCGGAGATGCGGCGGACGAGGCGGCGCGGCTTGCCGACAACCTTTGGACCGCAGAGAGGATATCGAAGCGGTTCGGGCCGCAAGGCGGTGACGGCCCGCCACAGGGCGGGCGCGGAGGTGATCCGCGCGACATGGGCGGCTCATTCTTCGACTGGCGGAACCGGGAAGGCACGGCGTATCTGGACCGGCCGCCTGAGACGCGCCGCCGCCGCTCGACAGGCGGGCGGTCGCGGACCAAACAGCCATTCTTCGGTGCCACGGACCGCCAGATCGGTCAGCTTCGGCTTCAGTTGACGCTGGTCGGGAAGACGCGGGGGGAAATCGCGCGGCTGACCGCGGAGCATGGACTGCTCGAAGAGGCCAAGCGGCGCGGGCTTGACCTAGACCGGCGCAACATCAGTACCGGCGAGACCTTGCGCGAGGAGATCGAGCGGCAGGCCGAGACGATCGGCCGGCTCACCGATGAACAGGACCGCGCCGCGAAGTCGGCGCAGTTCTACGACCAGCAGAACGAGGCGCTGCGCGACGGCTTTCTCGACGCGATCGTTGAGGGCGAGAATCTGGCTGGCGTCCTGGCCAATGTGGCCAAGGCCATGGCCAGGGCCGCGCTGGAGGCCGCACTGTTCGGCACGGGGCCGACCTCGGCCGGGACTGGCGTCGGGCTGCTCACCGGCCTCTTCCCGTCGCTCGCGCCCCGCGCGTCGGGTGGACCTGGCCGGGCAGGTCGCGCCTATCGGATCAACGAGAATACGCCGCGATCGGAAATCTTCGTGCCGAGCGCGAATGGCGCGGTGCTGACGCCGCAGCAGGCCAAGAGCGCCCTGCGTGGCGGGTCGGCACCAGTGGTCTTCAATCAGTCGATCAACGTATCGGCCGGGGTGTCACAGACCGTCCGCGCTGAAATCCAGGCGCTCCGGCCTCAATTGCGCGACGACGCCATGGTCGCAGTGCGCGACGCGCGGCGGCGCGGGGCGACGGGGCTTTAGAGAATGGCGATTAGCTACCCGCTTGATCTCCCGGAGATGCCGGAACTGACGCGGGTCGAGGTCCGGATGCTCGATGCGGTGGCTCTCTCTGTCTCGCCGTTCACGTTCGAGACCGAGGCGCTCGACTGGGGCGGTCAGATGTGGCTGGCCGAGATCGGGTTGCCGCCGCTCTCCCGCGATGCGGCGGCGCCCTGGGAGGCGTGGCTCGCTGCGCTTCGGGGGAGATTGGGGACCTTTCTTCTCGGCGATCCGGACCGCAAGGCGCCCCGGGGCAGCGCGACTTCGGCCGCGATCACCGGGCAGACCGGATCGTCGAGCGTTGATGTGGTCATGGCGGGCACGCTCCTGGCTGCCGATCTGTTCCAGCTCGGAACCGGCACCGATGCACGACTGCACAAGGTGCTCAAGGATCGGATCGGTTCCGGGACCCTCGAGATTTGGCCGGCGCTGCGGGCCGATTATGCCGGCGCCGCGGCGATCGTCACGGACCCGAAAGGCCTCTTCCGGCTGAGCACGAACGAGCGCGGCTGGACGTATGGGGGCGATGCGTTCCGGCGCATCAGCATTTCCGCGGAGGAGGCGCTGTGAGCAGGACAATTCCGTCGGCCTTGGTCACGGCCTTAAGCCAGGAGGTTAAGCAGCCCTATTTCGCGTTCGAGGCCCTGCTTGACGCCGGGGCGTTGCGCCTCTGGACCGGGCGAGGCGATCGCCAGATCGACGGGCAGACCTATACCGGTGCGGGCCGGCTGATTGGGATGGGGGATGTCGACGAGACAATCGAGCTCACCGCCGAAGTGGTCACGGTGACCCTATCAGGTGTACCGTCGTCGGTTTTGAGCGTCGCGCTCAGCGAGCCCTACCAGGGCCGCCGGGCGACGATCTATCTCGGCGAACGCTCCGTCGCGGAGGTCATGATCGCGTTCGCCGGGGTGCTCGATACGATGACGCCGGTGGACAATGGCGATCTCTGCACACTTCAGGTCACGCTCGAGAGCAAGCTCGTCGATCTGCAACGGCCGCGATTGCGACGTTACACCAAGGAGAGTCAGAGGGCGCTTTGGGCTGGTGATAGTTTCTTCGACTGGACCGCGAGTCTCGCTGATGCCGAGCGTGCCTTTGGGCGCGACAACGAATGAGGCCGGTTCTGCTGGCCTATCTGGCCGAGATGCGTCATCGCCCGTTTCGGCTCGGAGACTGGGACTGTCTGATCTTCACCAATACTGCGTGGCGGCTCATGCACGGGCGAGGCTTCGCGGATGATTGGCTGGCCCGATATCATAGAGGTGCCCGTCTTTTTGGGCGCGCTGTCTTGGCGGAGCGCTTCGGCTTCGGGTCGCTGCACGAGGCGCTGAGCAGCCGCCTGAAGCCGGTCGAAGGTGTGCCGCCGTTCGGCTCGCTGGTGACTGCACCTGGGCGTGGCGCCCTGCGGCACGGACTTGGGCTGGCGCTCGGAGCACGGGCCGCGTTCCTCCATGAAGAAGGGATGGTCCAGATAGACATAGGTCGGATCACCGGCGCCTGGGTGGAGGTCTGAATGCCGCAAGTGGTCCTCCCCGGCCTCACCGCGACCTTGGCGTCCGGCGGCACCCTGACGCTGGGCCAGAGCCTGCTCTACAGCGCGGTCAGCGTCGGGACGAGCCTCGCCGCGTCCTACGCCTTGCAGGCCCTGGCGCCGAAACCGGCAGGGCTCGCCAGCGCCGGTCTGCTGGTAAACGAGGTCAATCCGACCGCCCCGGCGGAATACATCCTCGGCGAGGTCCGGACCGGCGGTGTGGTCACTTACGAGGAGAGTACGAACGGCAACGATGTGCTGCATCGTATCATCGTTCTGGCGGCGCACGAGGTCGCCGAGATCGGTGCGATCTACCTAAACGATGAGGTCGTGGAGCTCTCGGACGACAGCTATTCGGAGACGTTCAAGGGGCGAAGCTGGGTCGGCGCCGGTTGGGTCCTCTCGGAGAGGTGGCGCGGTGATGATGGCGGGCCGCGTATCCGCATCTACATGCATGACGGCAGCCAGACCGCGACATCTGACCTCTTTGTCAACACGCCTGGGCCGAACCAGGCTATGTCGCTGGACTCGTCCTTGCTCGTCGAAACCGAGAACGGGCTAGACGAAACATTCGTCGGGCGGGGTCTGGCCTATCTCTACGCCCGCATGGCGATCGACAGCGAGACGTATGCCGGTGGCATCCCGCGGATCACGGCAGTCGTGAAGGGCGCCAAGGTCCATGACCCGCGCACCGCGGCCACGGCCTATAGCGCGAACTGGGCGCTCTGCCTGGCACATTATCTCGAAGCGGATTGGGGTCTCGGGGATGCCGGAAATGTGGATACGGTCCTGCTCCAGGCGGAGGCTGAGGTCTGTGACGAGGATGTCGCCCTTGCGGCCGGAGGCGCCCAGAAGAGGTACGAAATGAACGGTCTGATCCGGGCGGATGAGACACCGGGTGCCATTCTTGGCAAAATGATGCCCTCCGGCAATGGCTCGCTTTTCTGGGGGCAGGGGCAGTGGCGCATCCGTGCGGGGCATTACACTTTGCCGGTGCGAGACTTCACGCTCGCCGATCTGCGCAGCGAGATCACGATACAGAGCAAGCCGCCCCGCGCAGAGACGTTCAACGTCGTGCAGGGTACGTTCAACGACAAGGCGCAACGCTGGATCCCGGGCGAGTATCCGCGGATCGCATCGGCGATCTTCCTGGCGGAGGATGGCGGCCTAGAGAATGCGCTCGATTTCGAGCAGCCCTTCGAGACCGACAGCGCGCGGGCGCAGCGGAATGCGAGACTTGCGCTTTATCGCGAAAGAGAGCAGGTCCGGCTGGCGAGCGATTTCAACCTGAAGGCTCTCGAAGTGGAGCCGGGCGAGGTCGTGACGCTCAGTATCGAGCGCTACGGTTGGGCGCTGAGGGAGTTTGAGGTACGTGGTTGGTCCCTCCGCATCAACGGCGAGGGAGGCGATCTGCGGGTCGGGCTGTCGCTGAAGGAGACGAGTGCCGCGGCGTTCGATTGGACCGCCGAGGAGACGCTCTTCTCTGCGAACAATAGCCGCCTGACCTCCTATCTCGACACGGCCCAAGTCGATCTGGTTTCGACGGCGATCCAGGAAGTCCGGAACCCGGGCGGGACTGCAATCCCGCTCCTTCTGGCGAGCTGGACCGTCGTCAGCCCGCAGCTGGCGGCGGAGTACGTGTTTCAATGGCGCGACAACGTGGTCGACTACGACGCGCTCGGCGGGTTCGTGGTGTTGTCGGCGCCGACGGCGCGCGAGCAGATGGTCTATGACGCCTATCTCGCGGTGCTGTTTCGGGTCCCGGATCAGGACGGCTTCGACTTCTATGTCAGTGGCGCCGGGTCGGGGCAGGACGAGGCACAGGTCCGGTCGAGCCTGGCCTTCTCGACCGAGGGCCAGAACCAGGGCGCGTTCCGTTCGATCGTGACCGAGAGCACCGAGGCGGAGCTGCGGGCGCTCCAGTTTGAGCGGCGCTATGATTTGCGCGTCGTGGCGCGTAACCCGCTCGGCATCGCGTCCCTGCCGAGCGCGACGACGGTGCTGGTCGTGCGCGACACGACCCCGCCGCCGGTGCCGGTCTACGACGGCAAGGCCGTCACCGTCCTTGGCAAGCAGGTCAGCCTCAGATGGACCAATCCGGCGACCGACGCCGGGCTCCCGGTCTACGACCTCGCTCTGACCGAAGTGTGGCGCGGCACCGAGGCGGTGCTGGCGCTCGACGATGACGGCGATCCGACCAACGCGGCCCGCGTCGGCGAAAGCGCCACCTCTGAATTCATCGACACCAGCGGGGCGTACGACACGGCGTACCACTATTTCGAGCGGGCCGTGGACCATGCCGGCAATCGCTCCGCCTTCACGCCGGGCCGAGCCGTGACGACGGGCAGCGAGATCACGGGCGGCGGCGCGGCGATTGTGGCGAGCCTGTCGAACGAAGCGCATACGGTGCCCGCCACGGCCGCCGGCGTGGTGACCAGCTTCGCCGGCGCGGTCACGACGATCACGATCCGCAACGGCGAGGCGGACGATACGGCAAACTGGATAATCGGGCGCAGCAATGGGCCGGGCGTGTCGTCGACGCTCAGCGGAACCACCGTCACCGTGACGGCGATGTCGAGCGGCACGGACTCGGGCTATGTCGACATCACCGCGACCCGGGCCGGCTTTTCGCCGATCACGCGGCGCTTTACGTTGACCAAGGCGCGGGCCGGGGCGGCTGGTCAGGACGGCACCGATGGGGCGCCGGGCGCTCCGGGGGCGGCCGGGCAGGACGGGGCCGATGGCGCGCCTGGCGCACCGGGGGCTGACGGCGCGCCAGGTGCAGACGGGCAGGATGCGATTTTCGGCAGCATCACGCCAAGAACGGCAAACACCATCACCAAGAGCGCGGCCGGGTCGTATTCGGCGGCTTTCGTCAGGTTCGATGCGACGTTTGAAGAGGGCGGCGCGACGGTCGCGCAGGACCGGTTTCGGCTCGATCGGTCGGGCGATAGCTGGGCCGCGACCCTGGCGAACGAAAGCCACCCGAGCGAGATCAACCCAGCGCGCCTGAGTACCGATCTGGAGCGCGACGGGCAGAACGCCGTCGCGGTCGTGACATATGACCACAACGGACGGCAGGTGCGCGTCTCGCTGCCAATGACGATCATCATCGACGGGCAGGACGGCGCAGATGGTGCGCCGGGCGCACCGGGGGCGATCGGGGACACGGGTGACACGGTGGTGGCCGGCCTGGTCTACTTCCAGACCCTGCAAGCCGGCGCCCCGCCCAAACCGGCTGCCTCCAGTTTCAACACCACGACGGGCCAGTTCTCCGGCCTGACGGCGAACTGGGCGACTACCCAGCCGCCCGTCACGGTGACGGACACGAGTGTCCGCGAGTGGAAGTCGAGCTATACCGTCAGAATAGACGGTGGGTCGGGCGCGCAGACCATCACGTTCTCCGACCCGGCCGGCGCCATCCAGATCAACGCGGTCATGGAGAGCGACAATTTCGTCGCGGGCTCGGCCGGCGCGCAGATCGATTGGCAGAACGGCGCGGCCGAGTTCAACAGCGGCGTCTATCGCGGCCAGTTGGTTGCCCAGGACCTGACGGTGCTGGGCAGGTTCGACGGCCCCGACGCGCTCACCGAAGGCACCGTCACCGATGCGGCTAGCGCATTCTCAAGTTTCGGCGCGACCGGCAATGGCTCGTATCAGAACGAGGTCAACGTAACACTCACCCTGGACGCGCCGGCCGATGTCACGCTGATCTGGCATGTCGTGCAGGATTTCAGCGGCAGCGGCGCGCCCAGTTGGGGCTACCGGGTCCGTCGCGGCGGCAGCGCGTCGAGCGGCGGCACCAACATCGATGCTCATACCGGGTTCGCGGATAGCGCCGAGCAGGCCAGCGGAGTGTCGCTGACGGCCGTGTCCGCCGGCACGCACACGTTCCGCTTCGATAGTTGGGGCAGCGACGCCAACATCAATGTCGACGAGGTCCGCCTCGTCGCCGTGGCGCGGATGATCTGATGGCGGAGTTCACGGTCTACGATCCGGCCACTGGCGACATTCTTTATTCCGGCTCCGCGCGGCACATCGACGATCAGGCCGAGCCGGGCCTTGCGGTCGTGGCTGGCAGGGGCGATGCCCTGACGCAGAGAGTGGTGGACGGCAAAATCCGCTTGCGGCGGAAGCGTGACCGCGAGGCCCGGCTGCGGGCGCGCGCGATGCGCAAGTTGCGATCGCGGCGCGCCGTACTGCTGCGCGAGATGGGGCAGAGGCTGAATCCGGTCGCCTGGGCCAGTCTCAGCCTCCGCGAACAGAAAGAATGGCGGGCCTACCGGCAGGCCCTCCTCGATCTGCCGGCGACCGTGACCGACCTCGATAACATCGCCTGGCCGACACCGCCGGAACTGTGAGGTGAGACGATGACCTTCATCCGAACGACCTTCGAGGCCAAGCGGGGCGAGACCTTCAACATGGCGGTCCATGAGGACGGCGGCACCGGGTTCTTGACCGGGGCGGAGGCGGTGACCTGCTGGGGCCGGCCGGTCGAGCACGCCCAGGCCCCGGTGCCGGAGGCGGACGACCCGCCGGCCTTCACCATGGCGGCGGAGTATAAGGCCGCCTCGGGCGAGGGGCCGGCGCGCTGGGAGCTGAGCCTCGACGCGGCGGAGACCCTGGCGCTCCCGGACCGGCACTACGTCACCGACGTGCGCGTCGAGAGGCCGGACGGCACGGTGATCTTTTCGGCCACGGCGACGCTCGATGTCGTGCCGAGCGTCTCGGGCGCCGCGCCATGACCACGGTCCTCAAACTCGCCCCGGCGCCGGTGGCGCGGCTGAAGCTGACCGGCCCGAACACGAGCCGGATCGTCGAGCGGGCCGATCCGCCCGCGGCGATCGTCGGCGTGATCGGGCCGCCCGGGCCGCCGGGCGATGCCCGCACCGTCACCGCGGCCGAGGCGCTCGGCGGACACCGCGCGATCACGGTGGACGGCCGGCATGCCACGACCGTCACGCTCGACCGTCTCGCCGGTATCTCTACCGCCGCGGGGGCCGTGGGCACGCTCGTGCCCTACGTCGCGGCCGGGCCGCTCTCCGAGCCGTCCTGGGCCTGGACCCCGGGCCTGCCGCTCTTCGTGACCGGCGCGGGGGTGCTGACGCAGACGGCGCCGAGTTCCGGCGTGGCGCGCCGCGTGGCCTGGGCGGTCAGCGCGACGCTGATCAACATCGACCCTTTTCCGACGATCCAACTAGCCTAGGAGGCCGAAATGGCAGGCGAGACCTTTCTGAGACATGACGGCGCCGGCGGCGCGCAGGAGCGCGAGGCGGTGCAGACCGGCGGGTCCGGCAGCGAGAACCGTATCCCCGCGCTCGATAGCGGGGGCCGGCTCGACACGACGATGATGCCGACCGGGATCGGCGCCGACACGCAGACCATCGAGGCCGGCGAGGCCCTCGCGGCGAACGATGTCGTCAATATCTACGACGACGCCGGGACGCCGAAGGTCCGGAAGGCCGATGCCACGGTCGCGGGCAAGGAGGCGATGGGATTCGTGCTGGCCTCGGTCGCCCCTGCGGCCAGCGCCACGGTCTATTTCGAGGGCCAGAACGAGGGGCTGACCGGTCTCACCGCCGGGCCGCTCTACCTCTCGACAACGGCCGGTCAAGTGACCTCGGCGGCGCCGTCGGCCTCGGGCAACATCGTGCAGCGCGTCGGGTTCGCCACTTCGGCGACGTCGTTCAATTTCGACGCGCGCTCGCCCGTCGCGCTGGCCTGAGCCATGGCGGAGCGGCGCCCCCTCGTCCTGGTCGCCGGGGCGCAGACCGAACTGCCGGCCGGCGATACCCTGCCGGCCGCCCTGCCGCCGGTCACGACGCTCGGCCATACCGCCGGCGCGGTCACGGTGGACGTGCAGGGCGTGGGCTACGGGATCTTCGCGGCGGATGTCTATGTTCCGGGCCAAATCACCTTCGTCGGCGGGCTCGCCGGCTCCGGCTCGTTCCTGCCGCTGCCGGCGATGCAGGAGGGCGATGTCTGCGTCCTGGTCCAGTCAGGCTCCAGCGCCTCGGTGACGCCGGCAGGCTGGACCGAGGTGATCGACTTTGGGAGCTGGAACCCGCGGCACACGATCTCGTACAAGGTCATGGGCGCGACGCCCGACACGACCGTACCGGTCGACAGCAGCTCGGTCTGCGCGGGCGTGGCGTTTCGCGGCGTCGACCCGGGCGGCGCGCTCGATGCGCCCTATCAGGTCGCCCGGGAGCAGGCTTTCGCCACCACCGCGATCGATCCGCCGCCGGTCACGACCGTGACCGACGGCGCGGTCAATCTGGCGATCCTCGCGGCGCGGATCGACGCCGTTTCCGGCGATCTGACCGGCGGATCGGTCGCGGGATACACGATGGCGGCGGAGCGGCGGATCAGTCCGGCAGGCCAGTGGGAGGACTATACCGGCCTCGCGTACCGCGAAGTGGCGCAGGCCGGTCTCGAGGACCCTCCGGCCCATAGCGAGAGCCGGACGCCGGCGTCCTATTTCGGCTGGCACGGCTACAGCCTGCCGCTCCGCCCCGCCCCGGGCCAGGGCGAGAAGGACTACACCTTCGACCTGACCAACCGCCCCGCCGCCGGCACCGCCTCGGGCCGGCTCGAGATCGAGCTGAAAACCGCGACCGGCTCGGTCGGCTTCACCGGCGCCCATGACTGGCTCGGCGCCGAGCCGGGCTTCGACCGGATCGGAAAATACCTGATCGGCTTCGACGCGACGCCGGAGAGCACGAAGCTCTACCAGCTCGCCGCGCCGGCGGGGGTGTGACACCATGACGGCGATTGATTGGCTCAAGACGCTCTGGCCGGTCGCGGTGGTCCTCGCCGCGTTCGGCGTCCGGATGGAGGTCGGTTCGGCGCTGACCAAGCAGCGCCTGCGCGATCTGGAGCGCCAAGTCAAGGCCGAGCGCCAGGACCGCAAGGACACGCTCGCCGCGCTGCAAACGCGGCAGTCGCAATTCGAGGCGAAGATCGACGAGTCGCTGAAGGAAATCCGCCGCGATATCAAAACGTTGCTGTCGCGAAGTTGAGCACCCGCCCGCCCGCCTGAACCACCCCGACCATCCCGACCCGGGCGCGCCGCGCCCCTCACGCCGCGCGACGCGGCTCTCTTTGATTGGAGGACAAAGAAATGATACCGGCCCACAAGGATACGATCATGGTCCACTGCCTCGCGACGCGGCGGTCGTGGGGCCTGGGAAAGAGCGCGGCCGACATGGTCGAAGAGGTCCGCGACTGGCATGTGCGCGGCAGAGGCTGGCGCGACATCGCCTATGCCGAGATCGCCGATTACGGCGGCAACTGGGCGCCGGGCCGCGACCTCGACCAGGACGGCGATGTCTGGGAGGAGACCGGGGCGGGGGCGTTCGGCCATAACCGCAACGTGATCCACCTCGCGCTGGCCGGCGGCCACGGCTCCGACGCGAACGACCGGTTCGATGAGCACTTCACGCCCGCCCAGGATCGCGCCCTGCGCGCCAAGATCGCGGAGATCGAGGCGATGGCGGGCCGCCCGATGAAGGTCATCGGCCATAACGAGGTCGCGGCCAAAGCCTGCCCTGGATTTCAGGTCGGCCCGTGGCTGCGGCAGGAGGCGCCGCGCGGCGTGGCGCGGAGCAACACGATCCGGGGCGCCGGCGTGGCCGGGATCGGCGCGGTGGGGTCCGGGATCTCCGCGCTCGGCCAGCTCGACGGCACCGCCCAGCTGGTGGCGCTCGGTCTGGCCGGGCTCATCGGCCTCGGCGTGCTCTGGATCGTGCGGCACCGGCTGCGCGATTGGGCGAACGGGCGGCGGTGATGGCTGCCTTCATCCTCGCGGGCGCGGTGGCCGGGGAGGTTCTGATCGGCGGCACTTGGGGCGTGCTTGCCGGCGGTGCCGCTGCGTGGGCGCTCTTCCGGCTATGGCTCCGCTGGGAGACGGGCTGGTGACCGAATGGGCCGTCATCCTGTTCTTCTGCTTTCCGGTCGAACTGGCCGGGCCCCAGAATTGCGGCGCGGTGTGGGACGCGGAGCGCTTCGCCGAGGAGGCCCAGTGCCGCGCCGCGCTGCGTGAACGGGTCCGGCCCTATCTGGGCGAGATCATCGCCACGGGCCGGGGCGCGCCGTTTCAATGGGTCGCGGAGTGTCGCCCGGTGCCGGAGGTCGCGGCGTGACCCGTCTCTCCCTGATCCTCGGCGTGGCCACGCTCTTCGGCCTGGCCGTGCTTTATCTCGACGGCCGCGCGCTCCGGGCCGAACGGGACCTGCTTGAAGCCCGGCTCGCCACGGCGGAGGCGGAGATCGACGCGCACCGCCATGCCCGCGCGGTCCATCTGGCCCATCTCGCGCGCGAGGCGGCCCGGGTCGCGGACCTCGAAGCACGACTCTCGGAACTGGACGACATGGAGGGCGGCGATGCGCCTCTTGATCCTTTTTTGCAGCGCGGCGCTGATATCCTGTGGCCCGACTGAGCCGGGCGCCGTCCCGCCGGTCCCGCCCGATCTGCTGGACCCTGAGCCGGGCTGGCAAGGCCCGACGCCGCGCGACCGCCGCACCCTGATCCGCGCCGCCGCCGCCGAACAGACCGGCCGCGAGGCGGCGAACGCGAAGCTCCTCGCCATCGAGTGCATCCTCTATCCGGAAGAGGCGGTGGGGTGTCCTTAGCCGTCCTCGTCGATCAGGGCCAGAAGAAGAGCCATGGCGCCGGCGATATCCGGGCCGTGGCCGGACAGAGGGTCGTCTGGGTCATCGGCCTGTAGGTTGTTCAACTGCCGCAGCGGTATCGTTTCGGGGTCCAGATCGACGGAGTTTCGATCGCCGGTTTCCTCGATTTGCTTATAGCGCCTCGCGAGATCCCGCCAGACGCCCAGAGGCGGCGCGTTGCGCCCCTGCGACCAGCTCTTGCAGGTGTCGTAGCTGACCTCAAGGTAGTCTGCGGCCTCCCTCAGGGAGAGGCCGCAGATCGCGAGTGCTGATTTGAAGGTGGTCATCCGAAGTTCTTCGGAAGGCCGACGGCGCGGGCCTCCCGCGCGCTGAACGTATGCGTGAACTCGCCGCCCGAGGCCATGCCGATCCGGACCGAGAGGGCAGCAGCGTCGTAATCAACGGTCTCGTCGTCGTAGCCGCTCTCCTCGTAGGCGGCGAACGTGGCTTCGTCGTGCTCCTGGGCGGCTTTGGCGGCAGGCTGCGCCATCAGAGTTTCAATGAAGGCGTCCGGATCGATGTTGGCGATCTCGGACGCCTCGCCGACATTGAGGCTCTCAATCGCCACGACCTCGTCGTTCACGATGGCGGCATAGGCCCAGCCGGTGTCATATTCGATCTCGGTGGGAATGGTTGCGACTTTGGGCATCTGGTGTCTCCTTGACGTTGTTGCGGTGGCCCTGTGCCTCCGTCTTACAAGTCTCAATATACACCTTTAGTGTATGATTGCAAGCCCCCAGGTGCAAAAAGTCAGACCTCGTAGCTGTCGCCCTCGGCGCGCCGCACCTCGCGGCAGGGCGGATATGCCTCCTCGACATGCCAGTACATCTCGCCGGTCCAGCCGCACCTCTTGCATCGCATCTTCCGCTCCACATCGACCACGCGCCACTCGGCCGGAAATCGTGCCCGCAAATGGTGCGTCGCAACAAGGTAACGGTGGCCGCATTTCGGGCAGCTCACCGACAGGGCAGGCCGCGGTGAGGTCCTCGATGCGGATGCGGAACTTGAGGCCCATCGGGGCCGGGCGGTAAGGCATGGCGCGGAACGTAGCGCGAACATCCGGTGCAATCTAGAGCGCGATAGCGAGGAGCGGGATCGTGGGGATCCATTCAAGTCCCTCCTCCGCTACCACGGCTACCCCCGACTTTACCCCGAGCAGCTTCTTCAGGTGCCAAAACACCGTCACGGGGCGGCCTGTCTCTGTCGAGGCGACGTCGATCCGAACGATGGGGGAGCGGATCGGTCGGACCGCTTCCGGCGGCGACGTCGGGGTGCGAAATGATCGTCCTCAGGGTCCCGACAGGCGGCGCAACAGCGCTCCGCCATACCGCCGCCGAGCACTCCGCACGGTCAAGGCAGCGCGCCGGCGATGGGCTCGCCCGACGGGCGCCACTCCGTCCCCCCGGGCCCGGCATTGGGGGTCAGGTCGAGCTCGAACGCATACCGGTCCGGGCGATAGAGCGCACGGATGCGCTCGATCCCGATGCCGGTCTCGTCGAACACGACCCGGGTCACCGACAGGAGCGGCGCACCGACATCGACCCCGAGAAGCGCCCCGACCCGGGGGTCGGCGGCGCTGGCGGAGATACTCTGTCGTGCTCCGGCGATCCGCGCCCTGGCCCGCTCGATCAGCCGCAAGAGCGGTGTCTCCACCATGTCCTCGGCGGTATAGGTCCGGCCGATCTCCTCCCGCACATAGGTCGTCGCGTAGGAGAACGGCGCGCCCTCGTAGGAGCGCAGCCTGACCGCCTTCTGCGCCGTCGCACCGGGGGCGAGCTTCATGGCAACGGCGACATCGGGGGGCATCGGCTCATAGCCGAACTCGGTCACCTCGACCTCGGTCCGCAGGCCCATGGCGAGCAGGTTCTCGACCAGGCCCCCGATATCGGCCCGTGTGGCCTGCGCCTCCGTCTCCGCCGGAAGCAGCGCGAAGGTGCCCCGGCCACGCTCGCGCCGGATCAGCCCTTCGCGTTCGAGCCGCTCCATCGTCTTGCGCAGCGTCACCCGGGACACCCCGAAGGAGGCCGCAAGCTCCACCTCGCCCGGCATCGGCCGGTCGGGCGGGAATGCCCCCTCGAGGAGCCGCTCGCGCAGCACGAGGTAGATGCGGTGATAGAGCGGCGTCGGGTCGTGCATGGGTTCCGTCGGGGTGAAAGGCCGGTCGTGGTTCGCAAGGTTTTGCCGGAAAGGGTACCGGACGGGCTGGCACATCAAAAGTATTAAGTTATAGTCAAGCAGACAAATCAGGGAGGTTTCCGATGAACGGGTCTTGCTGCCGGATCCGCGCGAGGCGGGCCGAGGTCGGATCGCGATGAGTCCGCTGGACCGGGAGGCCGCGGATCGCGCCCTGGCGAGGGCCTTGTTCTCGCCCGGCGCGGTGGCGCTGATCGGCGCCTCGACCGACCCGCGCAAGAATACCGCGCGCCCGCTTCGTTACCTTCGCAAGCACGGCTTTGCCGGCAGGCTGGTGCCGATCAATCCGGGCGCGCGCGAGATCGATGGCGTTCCCGCCTTCCGCTCCCTCGCCGAGGCGCCGCATCCGGTCGACCACGCCTTCATCATGGTGGCGGCGGAGGCCGTCGCGCAGAGCGTGCGCGATTGCGCGGCCGCGGGGGTGCGCTGCGCGACGATCCTCAGCGACGGGTTCGGCGAGGCCGGCGCGGCAGGGCGGGCGCGGGAACGGGCGGTGGCGGAGGCGGCACGGGAAGGGGGCGTGCGCCTCCTCGGCCCCAATTCCATCGGCGTCATCGATACCGACGGGTTCGCCTGTAGCGCCAATGCCGCCCTCGACATGCCGGAGCTGCCGAAGGGCGGCTATGGCGTGATCTCGCAAAGCGGGAGCATGATCGGGGCACTCCTGTCCCATGGCGCCGCGCGCGGGATCGGCTTTCGCAGCCTCGTCTCGGTCGGCAACGAGATCGACCTGAGTGTCGGCGAGATCGGCGAGGCGATGCTGACGGATCCGCGCTGCACCGCGATCCTGCTCTTTCTCGAAGCGATCAAGGACCGCGATGCGCTGGCGCGGCTGGCGCACCGGGCCGAGGCCGCGGGCACGCCGGTTCTGGCCTACAAGCTCGGGCGGTCGAAGGCCGGCCAGGCTCTCGCCGCCTCCCATACCGGGGCGCTCTCGGGGGATGACGCGGTGGTCGATGCGCTGCTGGACCATCTCGGCATCGCCCGTGTCCGCATCCTCGAGACGCTCTATGAGGCGCCGCCGCTCTTCATCGGTTCCGGTCCGGCGCGGGGCAAACGGGTCGCGGTGGTGACGACGACGGGCGGAGGCGGGGCCATGGTGGTCGACGCGATGGCGTCGCAGGGTCTGGAGATCGCCCCCGACCTGCCGGAGGTGAAGGCGGTCCTCGCCGCCCATGGGGTAGCCGGCGGCGGTCACGGGCTGATCGATCTGACGCTGGCCGGCACCAGGCCCGACCTCGTCCGCGAGGTGCTCGCCGCGCTCATGGAAAGCCCGGAGGTCGATGCCGTCACCATGGTCATCGGATCGTCGTCGCAATTCCACCCGGACCTTGCTGTGGCGCCCCTGAAGGGCTTCGCGGGCAGTCCGAAGCCCCTCGCGGTCTATCTGGTTCCGGCCGCCGAGACCTCGCAGCGGATGCTGGCGGAGGAGGGCCTCGCCGTGTTCCGCACCGCCGAAGCCTGCGCCGAGGGGATGCGCGCGCGGCTCGAACGGCGGGCGCCGGTCGCCGCGCCGGCTGTACCCCCCGCGCTGTCGCGGGAGATGGAGGCCATGCTGACCGCGGTACCGGGCAGCACGCTCGATGAGGTCGCGGCGCGCGAGGTCTTCGACCGGCTCGGGCTCGCCGGACCGCCGGGGCGCCTGGCGACGACGGCCGAGGAGGCCGGCGCGGCCTTCGCGGAGATCGGCGGGCCGGTGGTGATGAAGATCGTCTCGCCGGACATCCCGCACAAATCGGATGCGGGCGGGATCGTCCTGTCGGTCTCGACCGCAGCCCAGGCGCGGACCGTGTTCGAGACGCTCATGGAGACCCAGCGCGCCGCCCATCCCGCCGCCGATCTGCGCGGCGTGCTGGTGCAGCGGATGGTCGAAGGCGTGGGAGAGGCGATCATCGGCTACCGCCGCGACCCGCTCATGGGGCCGGTGGTCATGCTGGGGGCGGGCGGTGTTCTGGCCGAACTGATCGCCGACACCACGCTCCGCGTCGCCCCGGTCGATCTGCCGACGGCGCGGGAGATGCTGGGCGAGGTGCGCAGCCTCGCCGCCCATGCCGGATATCGCGACCGTCCGACCGGCGATCTGGAGGCGGTGGCGCGGGCCGTCGCCGCGCTCTCTCACCTCGCCGCCTGCGAAAGCGTCGCCGAGGCCGAGATCAACCCGCTCCTGATCGGGCGCGAGGGGGCGCTCGCGCTCGACGCGCTGATCGTGAAGGGCGGGCAACCATGACCCCGGAGACCGAGAGCGGGGCAGGGCGCGCGGGTCCTCTTGCCGGTCTCCGCATCGTAGAGATCTCGGCCTTCGTCGCCGCGCCCCTCGCGACCATGACACTCGCGCAGCTCGGCGCCGAGGTGATCCGCATCGACCCGCCCGAAGGCGGGCTCGACTACCGGCGCTGGCCGCTGGCGCCGTCGGGGACCAGCCTCTACTGGTCGATGCTCAATCGCGGCAAGCGCTCGGTCATCCTCGACCCGCGCAGCGCGGCGGGGCGCGAAGCGGTGGCGGACCTGATCTGCGCCGACGGCGACCGCGATGGCGGCATCTTCGTCAGCAACCTGCCCCTGCGGGGCGCGCTGGCGCCGGAGGCTCTTCTGGCCCGGCGGCCCGATTGCATCGTCGTGACCCTCGACGGCAGCCCGGACGGGGCGTCGGCCATCGACTACACGGTCCATGCCGCTTGCGGCGCCGCCCTGATGACCGGCCCGGCCGAGACCGAGGCTCCGGTCAACAACGCTGTGCCCTACTGGGACATCATCTGCGGGCGCACGCTCTCCACGGGTCTGCTCGCCGCCGTGCTGGAGCGCGCCCGGACCGGCAGGGGCCAGCATGTCGCGCTGAGCCTGTCGGATATCGCGATGGAGAGCATGGCCAATCTCGGCATCCTGGCCGAGGCGGAACTCTCCGGCGCAGCGCGGCCGCGCGACGGCAATTGGGTCTACGGCGCCTTCGGACGCGATTTCTGCGCCCGCTGCGGGCGGCGCTTCATGGTGGCCGTGGTCACAGAGAAGCAATGGCAGGCCCTCGTGGCGGCCACCGGTCTGGCCGGGGATGTGGCCCGGATCGAGACCGCGCGGGGCCGGACCTTGGAGACCGATGTCGCCCGCTACGAGGCCCGCCATGCCATCGGCGATGCTCTTCAGGGGTGGGCCGCTGAGCAGACACTCGCCGAGGTCGCGGCGGCGTTTGAGGGGACGGCGGTGTGCTGGAGCCCCTATCGCAGCACCGCCGAAATGCTCGCCGAAGACCCGCGCGCCGGCCCCGGCAACCCGATATTTGAGGCTGTGGCCCATCCCGGCATTGGCCCGGTGCTCACCCCGGGCGCCCCGTTCCGCATGGGCAACCACCCCGGTCTGTCCGCGCGCACCGCCCCGGCGCTCGGCGCCGAGACCGAAGCCGTCCTGCATCCCGAAAGCGGGCCCGAGAGATGACGGAATATGCCACGAACGGCCTCTTCGGGCTCCTCACGCCACAGGCGAACACCACAGCGGAGCCGGAGTTTCACGCCCTGTCTCCCCCCGGTATGGTGGCCCTGACCGCGCGCATGACCAGCACCGCCCCGAGCATGGATGCGCGGCTGCGTGACTATGTGGAGAGGCTCGCCGCCACAATAGATCAGTTCGCCAACGCCCCGCTCGGGGCCATCGCGCTCGCCTGTACCGGCATGTCTTACATCGTCCCGCAAGAGGAGGAGCGCCGCGCGCTGGGCGCCATCGAGGACGCCCGTGGCGCCCCGGTCCTCACTGCCGCCGCGGCGATCCTGACCGCCCTGGAGACGCTCGACGCCCGCCGTGTCGCGATCCTCTCTCCCTACGGCGATCCGCTGCACGGCCAGGGCATGGCCTATTGGGCCGCGCAGGGGCTGGAGATCGTGCGTAGCGCGCGGCTGACCGGCGATGCCGGCAAGTTCCACCCGATCTACGGTATGGGGAGCGATGCGGTTGCCGGCGGGCTGACGGAGCTCGGCAGCGACGGGCTCGACGCCGTTCTGGTCCTCGGCACCGGCCTGCCGACCCTGCCGACCATCCTCGCGCGCAAGGCCGTGCCGGTGCCGGTGCTCAGCCCCAATCTGTGCCTGATGTGGCACGTCGCGGATCGGCTCTCGGGCCGCGATCCGTCCCGCGACGGGCTGATGTCCTGGCTCACCGGTGCGGAATGGCGGGCCCGGTTTGCGATGCGTCACACGCCGCGGGGGCAGGCCTGAGATGCCGTCGCTCCCGGTACGCTCACTGCGCGGTATAGCCGCCGTCGACCACCAGATCGGCCCCGGTCATGAAACCGGCATCGTCGGAGGCGAGGAACAGCGCGGCCCCGGCGATCTCGGCCGGCACGCCGATGCGGCCGATCGGATGCCGGGGCGCCAGCGCCGCCTCCGCGGCTCCGGCGCTGCCATAGGTGTCGAGCAGTCGCTCGGTCAGCACCGCCCCGGGGGAGAGCGAATTGACCCGGATCCCGTCGCCGGCGTGATCGAGCGCCATGGCCCGGGTCAGTTGCAGCAGGCCGCCCTTGGTCGTGCAATAGGCGGCCCGGCCCGGGACCGCGACGCTGCCCAGTTGCGAGGCGACATTGATGATGACACCGCCCCCGGCCGCGCGCATCGCCCGGATCACGGCGCGGCTGACCAGGAACGTGCCGGTCAGGTTCACCTCCAGGGCAAGGCGCCAATCGTCGAGGCTGAGATCGGCGAAAGCCTGCGTGGTATTGGCGGCGGCGGCATTGTTGACCAGAATATCGATCCGGCCATGGGTCGCGACGGCCCCCGCTACAACGCCGTCCACTGCGCCTTCATCGGTGACATCGCAGGACAGGATGTCCGGCCCCGGATCGCGGTCGAGCCGCAGGACCGTCGCGCCCTCATCGGCGAACCGCTCGGCGATGGCCCGGCCGATGCCGCGCCCTGCGCCTGTCACCATCGCAACCTTACCGTCGATCTGACCCACCGATCCGCCCCCTTGTGCCCTTCCCGCCCAAGGCTAGGCCCCTGGATCGGCCGGTGCAATCGGATCGCCGCGCCCGCCTCAGCATAGGAGCCCGAACCATGCAAACCGCCCCCACCAGTGTTGCGGAGGTCGAGGAGAAACTGACGGAGATCCGCGCCAAGCGGGGATATCTGCTGCCCCATCATGGGCTCCTCGCCGTCGCCACCCCGAGCCTGCTCAACGCCTACGACGCGATGTATTCCGAGCTGACCCTGCGGGACGGGGTCCTGACGCTCCACGAGAAAGAAGTGATCTGGCTCATCATCCTCGTCGCCACGGGCGAGGCCATCGCCACCCACCATATCGACCGTCTGCGCCGGGCCGGGGGCGGCGAGGCGGAGGTCGAGGCGGCGCTGGCGCTTGCGGCCTGGGCCGACGGCGCCGATCGGCATCGCTTCGTGGAGGCCCATTGGGCGGCGCATCTCGACGGGTTCGAGGCGGTCGGCAGCTACCGGGCGGGCCTCGCCGCCCTGATGGAGCGCTATCCGGTCGAGCCCTGGGTGGCGGAGGTCGGGCTCGCCGCCGCGCACCAGTGCCACCGCCGCTGGGCCTGGGTCGGCGAGCACCTGACCGGCGCCTATGACGCCGGCGCCGCGGAGCCGGCCATCGCCGAGGGGCTGGCCCTGGCCATGTTCCCCGGCGGGGTACCGAATTTCGTCGATGCCTGCGAGATCTGGAAGGACCTGATCCTCGCCGGCACGGTTGCGGCCAGCCCGCCCTTCGCCGCCTGGGCCCGGATGACCGGGCAGGGCGGGTTCGACGAGGCCGCCGGGATCACATCCGGGCCGGCATGAAAGAGACCGGCGGCTTCACCCATATCGTCGTCGGCGCCGGCGCCGCCGGATGTGTGCTGGCGGCCCGGCTCTCGGCCGATCCGGCGCTCAATGTTCTGCTGATCGAGGCGGGTGCCGACGCGCGGCGCGACCCGACGCTCAAAGTGCCGATGATGACCGCGCTGCTGCTCCGGGGCGCGCATCATACCGAACAGTTCCGCACCGGCGCCGAGTCCGGCCTGGCGGGACGCGCCATCGACCTGCCCCGCGGCCGCGTCCTCGGCGGCTCGACCGCGATCAACGGCATGGTCTATGTCCGCGGCCTGCCGCAGGATTACGACGGCTGGGCGCAGGCCGGAATGCCCGGCTGGTCCTGGGCGTCGGTCCGCCCCTACTTCCTGAAATCCGAGCGCTTCGATGGGCCCGGCGACCCTGCCGAGCACGGAGCGGACGGCCCGCTCCACGTCTCCCGCCCGCCGGTCCGGCCGAGCCCTCTGTCGGACGCCTTCATCGAGGCCGGTCTCGCCGCCGGCTACCCGGCCTGCGCCGATTTCAACGCGCCGGGGGCCGAGGGCTTCGGGCGTTATCATTTCACGATCCGGGACGGGCGGCGGGAAAGCGCGGCGACGGCGTTCCTCGACCCGGTGCGCGCCCGGCCCAACCTGACCATCCTGTCCCGGGCGCGAGTAGAGCGGATCGCCTTCGACGGCACCCGCGCCATCGGCGTTGACGTCCTCCGCAAGGGCGCGCGGACCCGGTACCGCGCGAGCGGGGAGGTGCTGGTCTGCGGCGGCGCGTTCGGCTCCCCGGCCTTGCTGATGCGGTCCGGGATCGGACCGGCGGACCACCTCGCGGAGATCGGCTGCGCCGTGGTGGCTGACCGCCGCGACGTGGGTGCGAACCTGCACGATCACGTCCTGATCCGGGTCGGACACGAAGCGCCGGCGGAAGCAACGCTGCACGGTCTGACCCGGATCGACCGCGCCGCTTTCGCCTTTTTTCGGGCGTGGCTCGCCGGCACCGGCCCGATGTCGATCTTCCCGCTCGAGGCCGGCGCCTATCTGCGCGGCCCCGGCGCCGATCTACCCAACCTGCAAAGCCACTTCCTGCCGGCGCTCAGCAGCGCCACCGTGCGGTTCAACCCGTTCCGGCCGCCGCCCAACGCCATGCCCGGTTTCATGGCCAACGCCTCGATCATGCGCCCGGCGAGCCGGGGGCGGCTGCGGCTGACAGGGGCCGATCCGGGCGCGCCGCTCGACATCGCGTTCAACTACCTCTCCGATCCGCGCGACCTCGACCAGCTGATCGACGGGGTGGAGATCCTGCGCGATGTCTTCGCCCAGAAGCCATTCGACCCCTATCGAAAGCGCGAGGTCGGACCGGGGGAGGCGGTGCGCGGGCGCAAGGCCATCGGCGCCTGGGTCCGCGATACCGCCGGCACGGTCCACCATGCCTGCGGCACCTGTCGGATGGGCGCCGATACGGACGCGGTGGTCGACCCCGAATTGCGTGTGCGCGGGGTCGAGGGGCTGCGTGTCGTGGATGCCTCGGTCTTCCCCTCGATCCCTTCGACCAACACCGCAGCGCCGACCCTGATGGTGGCCGAGCGCGCCGCGGATCTGATCCTGAGCGGCTCGTGACCGAGCTTCACCGGCTCGATCTCTCCACCCTCGCGACCCTGCTGCGGAGTGGAGAGCTGAGCGCTCTGGACCTGACCGAGGCGCTGATCGCGCGCGCCGAGGGCGTTCCGGATGTCTTCGTGGCGCCGACCTTCGAGACGGCCCGCGCCGAGGCGCGCCGGGCCGAGGCGGAGATCGCCGCCGGCCAATGGCGTGGGCCGCTGCACGGCATCCCTGTCGGGCTCAAGGATGCCATCGACGTGGCCGGGTTGCCGACGACGCTATGCTCGCGTCTTTCCGGCGACCGTCCGGCCACCGAGGATGCCGCCTCTTGGACCCGGCTACGCCGCGCCGGCGCCGTCCTCTTCGGCAAACTCCACTGTGCCGAGCTTTGTCTCGGCGCCCCCGGCCCGGACGATGCCCGGCCCTGGCCCCGCAACCCCCATGACGCGGCGCGCAGCCCGGGCGGGTCGTCCTCCGGGCCGGCGGTGGCCCTGGCGCTCGGCCTGGTGCCGGGGGCGCTGGGGACCGACACCGCCGGGTCGATCCGCCTGCCAGCGGCCCAGTGCGGCGTGGTGGGGCTCAAACCGACCGATGGGCTGGTGCCCCGGGCCGGCCTCTCCCCGCTCGCCCCCTCGCTCGACCAGATCGGCCCGATGGCCCGGACCGCCCGCGACTGCGCCCTGCTTCTCGACGCGCTCACCGGAACGGCGGCCTATGAAGCCACTCTGACAGACGATCTGACGGGCCTTCGCCTCGGCCATGACCCGGCCCTCTCGGAGGCGGTCTCGCCGGAGCGGCGGGCGGCGCTCGACGCGGCGCTGTCCACGCTCGGCGATCTCGGCGCGACGGTGCGGCCGGTCTCCTTGCCCGACCTGCAAACGATGACGGACTGCACTTTGACGATCATGCTCTATGAGGCCCATGCGCTCTACGGCACAGAGATCGCGCGGCGGCGGGCCGATGTCAGCCGGATCACCCGGACGCGGATCATCGCCGGCGCCGGGATCCGCGCCGAGGATTATGAACGTGCTCAGGCGCTGCGCCATAACCTCGCGAGACGGATCGCCGAAACCTCGGCCGACCTCGATGCCCTGATCCTGCCGGTCACGCCGGACGATCCGCCGGTCATCGGCGAGATCGAGGCGCTCGATTTCATGCGGACGCCAATGCCGACAACACCCGCCAACATCGCCGGCCTGCCGGCGGTCAGCGTCCCCTGCGGCCTCTCGGCGCGTGGCCTGCCGATGGCGGTGCAAATCATCGGGCGGCGGGGCGGCGACGGGATGGTGCTCCGCATCGCCCATGCCTTCGAGCAGGCGGCGTCTACTGCCCGGGCGTCGCCCGGCCCGTGCCCTGGGTGCTGATCCGGAGCACGATCAGGCCGGAGACCACAATGAGCGCGATCCCGATCCAGTCGACGGCGTCCGGCACCTCCGCAAAAAGCAGATAGCCCAGGAGCGCCGCCCCGATGATCCGGCCATAATCGAGCCCGCCGATCAGGACCGAGGACGACAGGCGATAGGCGATCGCGATACAGGCGTGGACGCAGATCGCCGTGAGTGCCAGGATCAGAAACCAGAGCGCCTCCGACGGTGTCGGCATCGTGAAACTGCTGGCGCCGAGCGCGCCGTAGACAATCGCCCCGGCGAGGCTGAAATAGAACAGCACCGCGTAGTTCGTGCTGTGGGCCGGCATCCGGCGCACCGCCAGGTTCATCCCCGCCGCCAGTACGGACCCCACCACGACCGCGATCATGTCGAGGCGCAGCCCCTCGATCCCCGGCTTGAGCACCAGCAGGGTCCCGGCGAAGCCGAGGGCCAGGGCGAACCAGCCGAGCGGCCGCACGCGATCTCCGAAAATGGCGCCGGCCAGGAGCACGGTCAGCGCGGGAGAGGTGAAATTGATCGCGGTGACGGTGACCAGCGGCAGGGTCCTGAGCGCGTAGTAGAAACAGGCCATGGTCGCCACCGCGAAAGCCGCATGGACGGCATGGGCGCGCAGATCGGCGGAGAGGATCGCGCGGCGATGCTGGGCGAAGATCAGGAGCGGCAGCAGCAGCAGGAAGGTGAGCCATCCGCGACCGGCCAGAAGCTCCAGCGGCGCGACACCGCTTTCCGCGAGCATCTTCACCGAAACGCCGATGATCGGCACGAAGAAGGCGTTCGCGAGAATCGCCGAGGCGCCGAGGAGCGGCCGCGGCTCGACGACTTGCGAGCCCGCACTCACCGGAGGCTCCGGCGCCGGAACCGGGCGCGGACCCTAGGGCACGGGCCCCTGGCCGCGCCATCAGATCGGCGACTCGAGATGAGAATATCAAGCTCTGTCATGACGTTGGCCGGCGTCGGCTCGCTCCTTCGGTTGAGAAAAGTCTAAATGAGTGGACCAAAGTCGGCCTTTTCAGAACTGGTAATTCCGCAGAGCGGTTTTCGGATATCATTTTCGACTTGCCAAGGGATATCTTTCGAGCAATCCTCTGCGACATGCGGGACCAAGCGGTTGAGCGGGGGCGTGGATGAACAGGGATGTTGCGGATTTTCACGACGGCGCGGCGGACCCGACCGGGGATCGCCGTTTCGTCACCGCGCTCGCCCGTGGCTTTGAGATCCTGCGCGCGTTCCGGCCCGGCGGCGGCGCTCTCGGCAATCAGGAACTCTCCGCCGCGACCGGCATCCCGAAGGCGACCGTTTCACGGCTCACCCACACGCTCGAAGGGCTCGGCTATCTGCGCCACCTCAAGGCGGAGGGAAAATACGAGCCGACCGAGGCGATCCTCGCGCTCGGCTATTCCGTCATCTCCAACCTCGTCGTGCGTCAGGTCGCCCACGATCCGATGATGGAACTGGCGCTCCAGCACGATGTCTCGGTCGGGCTCGCCTCGCGCGACCGGCTCAGCCTGATCTTCGTCGATGTCTGCAAGAGCAGGCTCCTGTCGACGCTGCATCTCGATGTTGGCTCCCGGGTGCCGATGGCGACCACCGCCGTCGGCCGGGCCTTCCTGGCCGGGGTAACCGAGGACGAGCGCGCCTTTTTCTTCGAGCGCTTCGAGGAGCGGCTCGAGGCGGAGGAATGGGCCGATCTGAAGCCCCGGTTGGAGGATGCCATCGCCCAGGTCAACGCGCGCGGATATTGCTATGTGGAGGATGAATGGCATCGCGGCATGCGCGCCGTGGCCACGCCGCTCGTCGCCGCCGATGGCAGTGCGGTGATGTCGATGATGTGCGGCGCGCCGGCGTTCCGGGTCGAGCGCGAGAAGCTCGAACAGGAGCTTGGGCCGCGCCTTGCCCATCTCTGCGAGGGCCTCGCGCCGAGCTTGCGATGAACCGGGTCGAACCAGCCATCGAGGTCGCCGAGCGGACGCTCGCGCAATGCCTGATCCGGTCGCTCCATCAGCGCGGCACGCGGCGCGTCTATGGCGTGCCGGGGGGCGGGTCCAGTCTCGATCTGATTGCCGCGGCCGAGGCGCTGGGCATGACCTTCGTGCTCACGCGGACCGAGAATGCCGCGGTGATGATGGCCGCGGCGGACGCCGATCTCACCGGCGCCCCCGGGGCGGCACTGACCACCAAGGGCCCGGGGCTGGCCCAGGCGATGAACGGGATCGCCCATGCCGCGCTCGACCGGGCGCCGGTCGTCGTCATCACCGACGGCTTCACCGAGGCGCTGGCGGCGTATGTCACCCATCAGGTCTTCGATCAGGCCGCGATGAGCGCGCCGGTGGTGAAGGGCTACAGCCGGCTCGAAAGCGCCGATCCGGCCGCGGAGATCGAGGACCTGATCGACCTCGCAATGGCTCCCGTTCAGGGGCCGGTCCATATCGAACTGACCGGTGCGGCGGCGAAGCGGGTCACACCTGCCGCGACAGCTCGGACGGCGGATGCCGTACCAGCCGCGCCGGACCTGACCGCCGCCTATGCGCTTTTGTCCGAGGCGCAGCGGCCGGTAGTCGTTGTCGGCCTCGAAGCGCGCGGGGAAGCTGCCGCCACGCGGGCCTTCGTCGACGCCCTGGGCTGCCCGGTGCTCACGACCTACAAGGCCAAGGGCGTTATCCCGGACGACCATCCGATGCGGGTCGGGCTCTTCACCGGCGGCGCCGCCGAGGCGCCGACAGTGGACCAGGCCGACCTGATCGTGCTTGTCGGTCTCGACCCCGTCGAACTCATCCTGCAACCCTGGCGCTATGACGCGCCGGTCCTCGATATCGCGCTGAGCGCCCACGATCCGCACTACACCACCGCCAC